>CAVWQJ010000005.1:0-471898 GCA_963756945.1 uncultured Chitinophagaceae bacterium
CGAAGCGGCTTAAAAACAGAAAAAAGCAGAAAAGGAAAAAGGGAAGCAGAAAGAAAAATCGTAGAATCGGAAAATAACCTGAAAACGATTTTTGAAAATACCAATGAGGGCTTTTTCTAACGGATACAAATGGAACTGTAAAGGCATTAAATAAAATTGCCGCGGGATATGGATTATTTATTGGCAAAAAAGAAATCGTCGTTGGCGGTTATCTTCCTGAATTGATTGAAGATGAAAGGGTTGTAGAATTTAAAGAGACGATGGCAAAGGTATTAAAAGGTGAGGAAGTTCAATATGAGCGCTCATACTCATTCCCTGACGGCAGCGTAAAATGGCTCGAGTTCTCAATTATGCCCGTAAAGAAAATGAAAAAATAACGTGGATCTGTATAAAAGGAAACGACATTACAGAAAAGAAAAAAAATCAGCAGGAAAGAGAGTTTGATCGGGAAAATTTAAAGGCGTTAATAAATAATACCGGTGATCTTATATGGAGCGTTGATAGAAATTTTGAGCTGATCACCTTCAACGATTCCTTTAGCAGATATTTTAAAAAACCATTAGGCAAGCCGACCCATACAGGAATGACATTAATGGCCCCCAATTTGTAAAAGAACCATTCGAACGTTTTAAAGAATATTATGAACGGGCATTTAAGGGGCGAAACCTTTACCGTAGTAGAACATAATGCAGAAATATGGTCGGAAATATCATTTTATCCAATCTATAATAAGTCAGAAATTATTGGTACTGCTTGTTTTTCTAAAGATATTACACTTCGTAAGCACGCGAGGATGCGTCTGGGAAAGTACTTGCTTGAAAAGGAATCGCTGGCAAAGAGAATGTCTATCATTCTCAATACCTTGCCTGCCAATATAGCTTTGTTGGATGACAAGGGAATTATTGCAGATGTAAACGATGCGTGGCGCAATTTTGCTGATTGCAATGGATTTGTAAGCAAAGACTATGGCATAGGCGATAATTACCTAAAAATAACCGCGGCTGCAAAAGGCGATGAAAAGGAAGATGGAAAAACGGTGTCTGCAGGAATTAAAAAGGTACTCAATAAACTTACTGATAGTTTTGAATATGAATATCCGTGCCATCGCCGGCGAAGAAAGATGGTTCAAGGTGATTGTAACTCCACTAAGTGAAAAAGAAAAAGGCGGCGTGGTAGTAATGCATTTAAACATTACGGAACAAAAAAAGAATGCGACCGCGTTAGAGAGCACATTAAAAGAATTATCCGATTATAAAATTGCCCTGGATGAATCTTCCATTGTATCAATTACCGATCCCAAAGGAATTATAACTTATGTAAATAATAATTTTTGCAAAATATCAAAATACAGTGCTGCTGAATTGATTGGTAAAAATCACAGGATTGTAAGTTCATCTTTCCATGAAAAGTCTTTTATTAAAAATTTATGGACAACCATTTTAAACGGGGGAGATATGGAGAAACGAAGTGAGGAACAAAGCAAAAGATGGGGAAATATATTGGGTTGATGCTACGATAGTTCCCTTCCTGGATAGTAAAAAAAAACCGGTTCAATTTGTGGCTATTAATAAAGACATAACCGAGAAAAAATTGATCGAACAAAAATTGTTAAGCCAGAAAATACAGGAGCAAAAAAGAGTTACCCGGGCTATGGTAATTGCGCAGGAAAAAGAAAGAAACCATTTAGGCGAAGAACTTCACGATAATGTTAACCAGATACTGGCGGGTACAAAACTATACCTTGGTATGATTGGCCAGGATAAGCCGGAGATTAAACAATTAATTAAGTACCCCATTGAACTAATTGACAGTTCCATTGAAGAAATTAGAATGCTTTGCCACCGGCTGGCCACACCGCTTAAAAACATCGATCTTAACCAGATGCTAAAAGATCTGCTCGACACTTTAAGTTCAACCTCATCTATTAAAACAAATCTTACTTATTCCCTTTCTTCCGAGATTCTTGAATGATGATCTTAAGCTGAACATCTACAGGATCATACAGGAACAAATTAACAATATCGTAAAATATTCTAAAGCGAAAAATGTGCAGGTATCCATTACCGAAATAGATGGGATACTGGATATTACCACAAAAGATGATGGAGTAGGATTTGATACAACGATAAAAGAAGAGGAATTGGCATTTCCAATATGATGCACAGGATTGAGTTGTATAACGGTGCGATGGAAATAATAAGCAGCCCCGGCAAGGGTTGCACAATAGACATAAAAATACCATGTTAAGTATTTCCCCATTTCCATATACATCACAAAAAAAATCGTGTAAGCTTATAAGTTTACACGATTTAATTAGGTTAGGTGGTTATTTCAAAGGAAGGCAACGGCTCTTGCAAAAGGATATTGAATAGCGAAACGAAACAAACATTATTTTCTACTTATACAAATATCATATATTTGAGGATAGTATTTTGTAGTAAGTGGCCATTAATTGCAATAGAAATTTTTCTATTATAAATATCATCGGGACATAAATTTGAACGTACTTTCATTATAAATTTTGCATACTGCCATAATTATCGTTTACTGTTAGCCGTTAGTGACAAGTAAAGAATGTACAGCCACCTAAAATAATTTTTTCAAAACGAAAAATATGGATTTATAGGCTAATTTATAGTTGTTAAAATTTTATACAATTTCGTTTCAGTCAGGATAATTTTCGCAGATGCAAGGATCCCGGAGAATGACTGAATTCAACTAACTTATTTTTAAGTTAAAAACGACAGATTTTATATCCATTCTTCAAGGTAGGCCTGTTATCCATTTTAACAACAACTACTGCACAAAATTACAGCGTGCCGATACGTGTTAGGCTTTCCAATTGCCGGGCCGTTGTTAATAAATTAGGATTACGCTTGACAATTTGAAATCAAATTGGCACATTTTTGGCAATTATAGCCAGTGATGTTAACCATTATTCTAATTTTTTTAAAACCTTACCTATGTTCCTAAGATACCTGTTGGCCGTTCTTTTGGCCCTGATTGGAATAACCTGTGCAGTGCTTCTGATAGTATTTCTTGCAAGCGCCGCAATATTTGGTTCGTTTTTTCTCCCGCTGATTTGTGTGGTCGGTTTAACGTTGTTCTTTTATTTCATGTCCTCTTTGAACGAAAAGCAGGAGATTTAAGTATTCTTCGGAATTTACAGGGAATGACGGTTCATTTAATGGCTGCTAGATTACTGTACTCCCTTTACTTTCGTGTGTAACCTATAAACTGATTTTGATGCAGTAATAAAAAGCTCGTCTTTATTTTTTCCACCGAAACAAATGTTAGCTGTCCATTCTTCGGGAACGGGAATATGTTCAATCATTTTTCCATCTTTATTATACACTGTAACTCCCTTTCCTGTTAAATAAATATTTCCTTCATTATCTATAGTCATTCCATCCGACCCCTGGCTGGCGAAAAGTTCCTTGCCAGATAAGCCTCCATCCTTTATCAATGTTGTATTTATAGGTTTTGCCGGCTCCTATATCTGCTATAAATAAAAACCTGCCATCCGGTGATCCGACAATGCCGTTTGGCCGCGTGAGTCCTTCTTCAGCCAAAACCGGCGTCGTTTTATCGTTTGCCAAATAATAAACATTTTGAGCTGCGGTGTGCGGATGGTCGTCCGCCCAATAGTCTCTTTTATAATAAGGATCGGTAAAATAAATATCACCATTTACCGGGTTAACCCAAACATCATTTGGGCCATTTAATATCTCGCCGCCAATATTATTAACAAGCACTGTAACTTTTTTTTCAGGGCTTATCAGCCATAACTGGTTGTGCTCATCAGCGCAACTGATAATATTACCTTTCTTATCAAGATATAAACCATTAGAGCGGCCGGCGCTATCCATAAACACAGAAAGCTTTCCGTTAATATCGTACTTCCATATTTTATTATTTGGCTGATCGGTAAAAAAAACATTTCCTTCTTTATCAACTGCCGGACCCTCAGTAAAAGAAAATTTATCGGATATTAATTGAAGAGTATCTGTCGATATCTTATTTTGATTGATACCTGTATCGCCGGGAGAGGATGAATTTGTTTTTTGAACCCGGAAACTCATTGCATGTTTAATTAAACAGCCGGCGCTATATGCATTTAAATCAGCAACCGTTACTAACGCCAGTACATAAAGGTATTTATAAAATTTTCTATACATGTGACGTATTATTTAAAGGGTAAAAAAATCTATTTAGTAATTCTTTAAAATTACTTCTAAAAGAATAATTAAAATAAATAGTAGTTGTTTCCTTTCTGAAAACATTTTCCCACAAAGCCACCAAGAACACAAAGGATTTTGATATGCAAACTTAGTGTTCTCTGTGTCTTTGTGGAAATAAAAATAAATCCCACAAAGTCACCAAGTTCACAAAGGATTTTTCTTGGCGATCTTAGTGCCTTTGTGGGATATAAATAAAATACTAATGACAGAAAATGAACTGGCGACGATCGCTGTGGATATTTGTTTTAAAATTCATACCGACTTAGGCCCTGGATTGCTTGAAAGCGTTTATGAGGCTGCTTTTGCGTATGAATTAGATAAGCGAATTATTCCTTATTCAAGGCAACAAGGAATTGTGGCAAACTATGAAGAAACTATTTTGGATGTAGGTTTTCGTGCAGATATTATCATGGAAAATAAATTGATTGTGGAAATTAAATCAGTTGAACATCTTGAAAAAGTTCATCATAAAACAGTCCTCACTTATTTAAAGCTAACTGGTATAAAATTAGCGATACTTGTTAACTTTAACGTGAATCTCATTAAAGATGGATTGCATAGAAAAATTTATGGACAGTTATTATAAGAATATCCAGCAAAGCCACAAAGTTCACAAAGGGCTGTTCTTCGTGTTCTTCGTGTCTTTGTGGGAAATAAAAAGCTTACATGGATAAAAATGAAATAATTCAATACGTAAAAGACAATCCTTCCGGAAAAGTAAAAATTGCATTAACGGATATTGACGGCATATTGCGGGGCAAATACATCTCAACAGAAAAATTTCTTTCTGTTGTTGATGGCAACACTGGTTTTTGTGATGTAATATTTGGATGGGATTCTAATGATGCAGCTTACGATAATGTAAAATATACCGGCTGGCATACCGGTTATCCTGATGCTCCTGCTACAATTGATTTATCAACCTTCAGAAAAATTCCCTGGGAGAATGACGTTCCTTTTTTTCTCGGCGAAATGATAGATAAGGACGGAAAACCTTCATCAGTTTGCCCAAGACAACTATTAAAAAAAGTTTTGGCCGATGCTAACGCCGAAGGCTACCTGCCATTTTTTTCACAGGAATTTGAATGGTACAATTTTGCAGAGACGCCGCAAAGTATTCATGACAAACAATTCAAAAATCTTATTCCACTTACTCCCGGAATGTTTGGTTATTCAATTCTCCGGAGTTCCTTGCAGAATCCATTTTTTAACGATCTCTTCGAATTATTGAAGAAATTTGATATTCCGCTGGAAGGTCTCCATACTGAAACCGGCCCCGGTACTTATGAGGCTGCTATTAATTATTCTGAAATTGTAGAAGCAGCTGATAGGGCCGTGCTGTTCAAAACCTCCGTGAAAGAAATTGCGTACAGGCATAACTGTATGGCTACCTTCATGGCTAAAATTAATGAGAACCTTCCCGGTTGTGGCGGCCATGTACATCAAAGCTTATGGGATAAAAACGGGAATAAAAATCTTTTTTACAATGAAAAGGATTCGATGAAAATGAGTAATCTCATGAAGAATTATATTGCAGGACAATTGTATTGTCTTCCTCACATTTTGCCAATGTTCGCCCCGGTTATTAATAGTTACAAACGGCTGGTAGAAGGAGCATGGGCGCCAACAACTCTTACATGGGGTGTTGATAACAGAACAGTGGCGTTGCGTGTTTTGTCGGGTAGTAGTAAATCGTGCAGGTTAGAGACAAGAGTAATCGGTTCAGATGTAAATCCATATTTGGCTATGGCCGGATGCCTAGCTTCCGGGTTGTATGGAATAAAAAATAAATTAAAATTAAAACAGCCTGCAAGTATTGGCAATGGCTATAAAGATTATTCCAATGGAACGCTTCCCAAAACGCTCGACGAAGCAACACAGATGATGAAAAAATCATCAGTGGCAAAGGAAATTTTAGGTGAAAAATTTGTTGCGCATTTTGTTCAAACCCGCGAGTGGGAATGGAGACAACATTTGAAGGCGGTTACTGATTGGGAGTATAAAAGGTATTTTGAGATCATTTGAGATATCAAAAAAATTAGACACAGCTTTTAAAATCAATATCTTTAATAAAAATTTAGCGTCAAGTTTTTTTATGCATCATATTGGCGTAAATTGATCTCTTACAAATTAAATAAGCATGATGTATGGAAACAGTCCTTGTACAAATAACTGATATCAAAGCTTACAAGCTTTTAAAAGATCTGGAAGATTTGAACATTCTAAAAGTAATAAAAAAAAATAAAGAGCATCATGGAAAGCTTTCGGAAAAATATGCAGGGAAATTACCTCCCGATCTTGCGGATGAAATTCAAAATTATATAACCCAGGGCCGTAACGAATGGAAGAACCGAAATATTTAATTGATAGCAATGCCGTTATTGATTATCTCGGTAAAAAATTTCCTGCTAATGGTATGGATTTTATGAATGGCGTAATTGACAACGTTCCTGCCATATCAGTTGTTACTAAAATTGAAGTGTTAAGCTTTAATGCTGAAAAGGAACATTATGATCTTCTTAATAGTTTTATGGATGATGCTGCGATAATGGATTTGACGAATGACATTGTAATGGCAAGCATTGATATTCGTAAAAAATATAGAACCAAACTACCTGACGCTATTATTGCAGCAACCGCTCTTGTTTATAAGTTGTCTTTGATTTCCCGCAACACTTCCGATTTTAATAATATTGAAGGATTAGAAGTACTTGATCCTTATAAATTATAAAGCAAATTTTATTTGTATCTGAAAATAATCAGACTGACTAAGAAGTAATATTGTCGATAAAACTTCATGAATTTTATAACTATATTTTCCAATGCATTTTAACCAAATTTATCAATATAATTTCCCTACCACTATTCGTTTCGGTGCCAGCGCCAGCAAAGAACTTGGTGATTATTTAATAAAAAATAATTTATTAAAACCATTAATTGTTACAGACAAGACTGTTGCAGAACTTAGTTTTTTTAAAGAAATTATTAGTGATCTCAAAAAGAAAAATATTTCAACCGAAGTATTTAATGATATTCATAAAAACCCGATAAGGCCGGACGTTTATAATGGCACAGATATCTATGATGCAACAAGCCGCGATTCAATTATTGGAATAGGTGGTGGCGCTGCTTTAGATGTTGCAAGGGCAATTGTTTTGCGGGTAAATCACCGGGAAGATCTTTTTAAATATGATGACCTTATTGGCGGCGATGTTTACGTTACTAATGATGTTCCTCATTTTATAACCATTCCAACTACAGCCGGAACGGGCAGTGAAGTAGGAAGAAGCGCTATCATTTCTGATGAAGTAACTCATCAAAAGAAAATCCTTTTCTCTCCAAAGTTATTGGCAAAAATCGTTTATGCCGATCCGTTATTAACTATGGAACTACCTGCTTTCATAACTGCTGCCACTGGCATGGATGCGTTAACTCATAATATGGAAGCCTTTTTAGCAAAGATGCCGCATCCCATGTGCGATGGAATTGCCCTGGAAGGAATCTCGCTAATCAATCAATCTCTTGAAAAAGCAGTAAACAATCCTGACCTTGAATCAAGAAGTAAAATGCTGATCGCTTCATTAATGGGTGCTGTTGCTTTTCAAAAAGGATTAGGTGTGGTACACTCCCTGGCGCATCCATTATCATCTTTGCTGGACACCCATCACGGTTTGGCTAATGCGGTAAACATTCCTTATGGTATGCAATTTAATATAGAAGGGTTTGAACATAAATTTAAACGAATAGCAAGAACATTGGAATTAAAGGACGAAAGCGGAAAAGGAGTTGTTAAGTATTTGCATGAATTAAATTCTTCAATTAATATTCCACTTAAATTAGGAGATATAGGTGTGAAAGAAGAACATATAGAAACGCTGGCAGACCTTGCTATTGCGGATTTTGCACATCCCAATAATCCAAAACCTGTTACAAGGGAAGATTTCAAACAACTGTATTTAAATGCTTTGTAAACTCGCTTTTTTATAAAATTTTATAAATGAAAAATATTGTTATCGGTATTAGTGAAGGTTCTAAATATTTTAATTATGAAAACTGGTTTGAGAATGAAGCAGGAGTCGAGATAATTAAATTGACTTATAAACTCGATAACTTCAATGATGTTGAAAAATGTAATGGCATTATATTATCGGGCGGCAATGATATTAACCCAAGATTGTATAACCAGCCAGATTTTCTGGCATACATTAACCCAAAGGATATTGATGAAAAAAGAGATGAATTTGAATGGGGAATAATTAAACATACCGAGGAAAAGCAAAAGCCTCTTCTGGGAATATGCCGCGGGTTACAATTAATAAACATTTATTTTGGCGGCAGTTTGGTTCCCGATATTCCTGCGTTCGGAAAATTTAATCACGGAAAATTTAAAGAAGGAAACGATCGCAATCATTTAGTTGATATCGATCCCAATTCATCTTTATTTAAAATCATTGGTGCCGAAAAAGGTGAAGTAAACAGCGCCCACCACCAAAGTGTTGACATGCCTGGATTTGGGCTTGTTGTAAATGCACTATCGCCGGACGGAATTGTTGAAGGAATGGAAAGGAGAGAGCCACAGGGAAAATCATTTTTGATGTTGGTGCAATGGCATCCCGAGCGAATGGAGAACCAGGAAAGTATTTTTGCAAAAAATGTGAAGGAAAATTTTTTAGAAGTAGTGAGGCAGACAATTCAATAATTAGTTTATGAAAATAATTAATCCTGCGACAGAAGATATTATAAAAGAAATTGAAGAGGATACAAAGGCAGCCATAGAAAAAAAATTTCAATCGTTACACGACGCCCGGCCGAATTGGCAAAGGGCTTCTTTAGATGACCGGGTAAAAATCTTACAGAAATTTTCGACTCTTTTAAAAGAAAATATGGAGAAACTTTCGCATACGCTTACCAGTGAGATGGGAAAACCATTACAGCAATCCCGCAACGAAATAAATGGAGCTATTGGCCGTATTAAATGGCTCACTGACAATGCGGTAAGATTTTTATCTGATGAAACCATGCACATTGAGGAAGGATTAGAGGAGAAGATTTCTTATGAGCCGTTGGGAGTTATCTGTAATATTTCCGCATGGAACTATCCCTATCTCGTTGGCGTAAATGTTTTTGTTCCGGCATTGTTGGCCGGCAATGCTGTAATGTATAAACCTTCTGAATATGCAACGCTTACGGGTTTAGAAATTGAAAAACTATTACAACAGTCTGGGCTACCCGAAAATGTTTTTCACGTTGCCGTCGGCGGAAAGGAGGTCGGGGAATTATTATTAGACCTTCCGTTTGACGGTTATTTTTTTACAGGATCTTATAAAACTGGCAAATATATTTATGATAAAGTGGCTGCTAAAATGGTTCCCTGTCAATGCGAACTGGGAGGCAAAGATCCTTTATATGTTGCTGACGATGTAACGGACATAAAATCAGTTGCTGCAGCAACTGCTGATGGTGCTTTTTACAACAACGGGCAAAGTTGTTGTTCCGTTGAACGGATTTATGTGAACGAAAAAATTTATGATGATTATGTAAATGCATTTGTAACAGAAGTTAAGTCGTGGAAGATTGGAATGCCGACTAACGACGAAATTTATTTTGGCCCACTTTCCAGGAAAGAGCAACTTAATGTGTTGGAACAACAAATTAAGGATGCATTGCAAAAAGGCGCCACCGTTATAACTGGAGGCAAACGCGTTGATTCACCGGGCTATTATTTCGAACCAACCATACTCGCCAATGTTTCTCATGAAATGATGGTTATGAAAGATGAGTCCTTTGGCCCCATAATTGGAATTATGAAGGTTAAAAATGATGAGGAAGCAATAGGATTAATGCAGGATACCGAATACGGATTAACGGCTTCAGTTTATACATCTGATAAACAAAGAGCTGAAAAGATATTGCAGCAAATAAATGCCGGCAGCGGCTATTGGAATTGTTGCGACAGGGTAAGCGCTTCTCTTCCCTGGAGCGGAAGAAAACATTCAGGATTTGGCGTAACACTTTCGCACGCCGGCTTGCGGGCATTTGTAAAACCAAAAGCGTGGCATTTAAAAAGCCGGTAAAATCAGTGATTAGTATGCGTTGAAAATTATTTTATTAATGTTTCGTGAATAATTATATAGATACCCATTACCAATACAAACCATCCAAACCCTTTTTTCAAATGATCGCCATGAATTTTTTTATTCAATGACCCTCCTATAAGAATTCCCGTAATAGCGATGCCCGTTATTTTTAAAAGAAAAATCCAATCAATCATGAAATGACCTAGATCTCCGGTAAATCCAATTAAAGAATTTAATGCTATTATAAACAGAGAAGTACCTATAGCTTCTTTCATAGGTAGTTTTACGAGAAGCACCAGGGTTGGTATTAATAAAAATCCACCACCAGCTCCTAACAAACCGGTAACAGCGCCTATTGCAATGCCATAGCCTAAAAGTTTTGGAATGTTTATTTTTTTATTGCTGCTGCTTTTAACCTCTATTTTTTTCCTGCTGTCGTTTATCATTGACAAAGATGCAGCAACCATAAGTATGGCAAACAGCACCATAACTAACATGGATTCATTTATCTTAAAATTGCCTATTGTTCCGAAACTTTGTGGTATATGTGCTATTAAAAATTTACGGGTAAGAAACACTGTTGAGATGGATGAAACGCCGAAGAGTAATGCCGTTTTTATTCTTACCAAACCTTTAAGATAATTATTATATGCGCCCACAAGGCTTGTAGAACCCACCACAAACAGCGAATAAGAAGTAGACAGCAAAGGGTTAACACTGAATAAATAAACCAATACAGGCACAGTCAAAATTGATCCGCCGCCGCCAATCATTCCCAATGAAATTCCGATAAGTAAGGAAGCGAAGTACCCCAAAATTTGCATGGCTGTAAATTGGGTTTAATCTATTTAAATGTTGGTGACAAAAGTTACAATGATTTACGACCGGCATCTCAATATATTGAATTTTACCACCAATATTGATATTACCTGGTAAGCGAAGATATGATTCAGGAAATAGAATTTACTTTCCGATGCTGCGCAGCCTGTTTATAATAAAATCTCTGCCGTTAGTATAAAAAATATTTTCTGCCAGTGTATTCACATCAATTCCATCATTTCCCAACCCGGCCTTTGTTAATAAATCCGGCATTTTATTAATGGTTAATGTCTTAAAAATATCAAGCTTGTCTACCTGCTTACAATTGTCGATCGCGTTAATGAGTCCGTCATTATCAGAACCAAGACAAATTTGCTTCATTGCTTTTTGAATTCCAATCAATGGATTATTTTTTGCAACAGTTAAAATATGAATGACCTGGTTCAGAAAAAACAAAGGATGAAGTATAACGTCAAATGCAGGATCAAGATTTTCAAAATCTTCCGACGTCCACACTTTGCTGTCATCGGTCCACACTTTTAGAGCGGCGGGATCTGTTCCGTGAAAGAAGAAATTTGCTTCCAGTTCACTTATATATTCAACATCGTTGGGTATTGTTACATCCCGTAAAACATTTTCATCTGCAAAACCAAGGATACGTTGGTCAAAAGATAAACCAACCAGGCCTCCTGATAGAAGGATGGCTTCTATGTCTTCATTATATAAATTAATGCTGCTGCAATTAAAATAAACACCATCAATATAAGGGCTTTTTGGTTTCATGTGGCACACTTCATATACGGTTCCAACGTCAACGGGTGTACGAAGCAAATATTTTACGCTATCATTCATACTCTGCCCCGTAAGCCCCGCATGGGTGCAAAGTATCGGCGCAATGTATCTGTTTTCATCATTAGGGTCACGCAGCATTTTGTATAACTGCCATCTTGAAAACATGCTCATGTGTTTTATATCCGTAAGGATTTTTTTCTCCAGCATCCTGTTGATTACTTCAACTCCCCAGCTTGATATGCCACTCCTGGTTGGAAAAAAATATCCGGGTTTTATGAATTGTATTCCGTATGCATGGTTGCAAAAAAGATTTTGCTGGATATGGCATATATTAATTGCCAAAATCGTATTAGCATCGGTAAAAGACTCAAAGTTCCTGGTGAAATCTTCTTTCACTTTCGTGCCCGATTGTTCTTCAAAAAAACAATGCAATCCTTCCACTACGAGGAATGCATAAATTGTTTTGGGCTCATTTTCATCGAAATCAGCGGAGTTCTTTATAATTTTTAAAACAGCTCCATTTAACTCCGGCGGAGATTTTGTTTCGCTAACTCTTTTAAGGTCATCATTTAAAAAATCAAAATAATGATTACCGCTGGCTATGAGCTGCAAACGGCCACGATCAAGCAATGCAATAGCGCCACGATTTACGATCTTTTTTTCCAATAACCCTTTAGCCATATTTTGCTCCGGTGAATGCAACGCAATACCAAATAATTTCACATCGCCATTATACAATTGTCCTAGGCAACTTTGAGAATTTAATACTTCATTAAATAATGGATTGATACTAATCTTAACATCTTTGAAAATTGCAAGCTTTGCATCAATAAATAGCCATGGAGAGATTGCGTTTGCCTGATCAGAAAAAGTTGGCTTTAATCCGGGATGGCAATGAAAATCAAAGTAAGGCATAATAATTTTTTTGAGGGAAGTAAAAATTATAAAATTTTTTTGAGTGTTGCAATTATTTAGATGAGATTATTTTTGCATGTTTCAAATAAAAATAAATCTCCAACCAGCGTTTATAGCAGACTTCGCTTACCTGAGAAATCTAATAAGGGTTTTCTTTTACCTGTTTCTTATTTTATCAAGATACCTGTAAATTTTTTGATTTTTACTTTCCCTTTGAAAAATACATAACACCGTTATGCCAATAAGAATGGCCGAAATGATACTTACGATTATATCTTCGGAATAAATTGCCCGGTTAAACATTCCTCCTGCAATAATTCGCAAATTAAAAACTGATATTGCGATTACTAAAACAACCAACCAAAAGTTTAAAATATTGTCGCTTTTCGTCTTTTCTCCTTCCGGTAATTTTAGAAGAGCAATGACTACTACTAACCCGCCAATAATTGAACACCCATACTGAAGTATATCCGCAATTGAAATGCGATGATTAAACAGATCAACATATCCGCTCAAAAAAGGAATGATTCTGACAAAGTAGCCTCCGTTATGTGTAAAATCGTCCCACACAAGATGAGAGGCAACACCAATAACCAATGAAATAAAAACTGTTACAATATTCTCCTGGAAATATTTGTTCCAGTTAAAATTCCGGAAAGCGGATAGACGCACATTAAAACTAAATGGAAGGTTCTCAATAAGCGTATTGCGTACCAGGTTATGATAAATAAAAAGTAATACTATTGACAATGGCACATCAAACCAAAATAGTCCAGTCCATGTATGACTGTACCTGCTGAAACCTTTCATCCTGATAAAATATTCAAAGTCCGGAGCCATACTACCCATGACTAATGCACTAAGAGAATAATATTTTTTTGGCAGATATGCAGCCGGTAAAACTATTGCAGGGTGCGAAAAAGTAAAAGGCATCAGCTTTCTGTATAAATGTTTTTAAAAAATGGTACGGGTTCTCTATTCGTGAAAATTATTTTTAATAAATAAAGCTCACTACCCTAAACAAAATAGACTTCGAAAAGTTGCAAAATTATTAAATCTGTCGAATTTCTTCCCATTTCAATAAGAAGAGATTGTTAAGAAGAATTACTTAGATCAATAGTTGGCCGAAATTCAGCGAAAGAGCACTGTCAGCGTAAATCCTGTTTAGATATTTTTACTAAAACCTGAAAAATGCCGTTGCCTGTCTATTTCAAAGTGGTTTGTTAAATACTAAGGGGAAATCTCTTCTAAAGTATTTATCAATTTTGCTTATTAAAAATTTAGATCGAAGAAAATAATATTGTCCCCGGATTTACCATCAAAATGATTTTGGACAAAATATAGATTAATATTAAAAGATCATTTATTTTCGTATTTACAATGTATCGCATTATGAAAGTTTAATCAGGGCACAACATCACTTGTTCAGCAGCCCATTCACTCCATGTTTCCTGCATTTCCGCGGGACAGTATTATTTTTCTAATTTTCTGTAAATTAATTTTCAATAGTGATAAAAAATCATTTAGGCGATACAGGCATCAGTAGAATATTCAATTTTATTAAGGAAGCGCTTTCCACCAAAGAACAGGATTTTACCAAAGGCAGCATTCGCAAAGCAGTTTTTTTGTTGGCCATTCCAATGATACTCGAAATGTGCATGGAGAGCATATTTGCTGTTGTGGATATTTTTTTTGTAGGTAAGCTTGGTTCAGTGGCTACAGCCACAGTGGGGTTAACCGAATCAATTTTAGCAATAGTGTATTCTCTGGCTTTTGGTTTAAGCATGGCAGCAACTGCATTAGTAGCCAGAAGAGTGGGTGAAAAAAACTATGACGGTGGAGCAAGATCAGGCGCACAGGCAATTCTGCTGGTTGTTGTTTTGGCCTTGACAATAAGCATGTTTGGCATTTTTTTTCCACGCTCCGTTTTGCGGCTTATGGGCGCAACCAGTGCAATTGTGCAGGAAGGATATGTGTTCACACGTATTATGCTTACGGGTAACATCGTGATATTGTTGCTTTTTCTGTTAAATGGAATTTTCAGGGGCGCCGGTAATGCGGCCATTGCAATGCGTAGTTTATGGCTCGCTAATATCTGCAATATAATTCTATGTCCTACTTTAATCCATTTCTACGGTCTTCCGGGTGCTGCCATGGCAACTACTACCGGCCGGGGTATTGGAGTTGTTTACCAGCTTTGGCATTTATTAAAAGGAAGAGGGATCATTAAAATAAATCTTCATCATTTTGTGCCGGATAAGGAGGTGATGAAAAATTTATTAAAAGTTGCTTCTACGGCCACTTTGCAATTTTTGATTGGCTCAGCAAGCTGGATTGCGATGGCACGTATTATGACCAACTTTGGCAGCGATGCAGTGGCTGGTTACACAATCGCAATAAGATGGATTGTATTTTTTATTCTACCCGCCTTTGGCTTAAGCAATGCTGCTGCTACGTTAGTCGGACAAAATCTCGGAGCAGGTCACCCGGATCGTGCTGAAGAGTCTGTTTGGAAGACAGCTAAGTACAATGCCATTTTTATGGCTTTCGTCTCATTGCTATTTTTGGTGTGTGCGCAATTTTTCGTGAAGATAGTTACAACTGAACCTTTAGTAGTAGACATAGCGGTAACGGCATTGCGGATCGTGAGCCTTGGCTATATTTTTTATGGAGTTGGCATGGTAATGATGAACGCATTTAACGGGGCAGGCGATAGCAGAACACCTACCTGGGTCAACTTATTTTGGTTTTGGATTTTTCAAATTCCCATTGCTTACTTCGTAGCTATTGTTTTGCATTGGGGCCCAAAAGGAGTTTTTATTTCCATAGTTGTTACGGAAACCTGCATTACAATTACAAGTGCGTTGCTTTTTAGAAAGGGTAAATGGAAGGCAGTAAAAGTTTAGCAACGATGATAAGTAAATTCCTGGCACCCGAATATAGAAGACTGAAATAGTTGTATTATATCACTGTCTTCACATTTCTGTTTTCATGTAGCCTATACCGTTAGGTTATTCACTTTCCGGGTTTTGAGGGACGAACTTCTATCTTACTGGGTAAAGTGCGTGGATGCATATTCAGGAGATCCTTTACAAGTTGGCCAATATCTTCGGGTTGTATTTTCCATGCATCTTTCCCGCCAGGCACATGATTATTAAATTGTGTGGCAACAGAGCCGGGCATAATTGTGGTGACTTTTATATCATACTTTCGAAGATCGAGCATAATCGCTTGCGAGAAACCGACAAGCCCGAATTTGCTCGCATTGTAAGCAGCTCCATTCTCAAAGAAGTTTGCACCGGCGAGGCTTGCAATGGTTATTACATAGCCTTTAGAATTCTTCAATTCTTCAATACTTGCCTTTACGCTGTTAAAAACGCCGGTAAGATTGGTGTCTATAGTATTTTTCCAATCTTCTTCGGATAAACTTTCTATGGGTGCAAAATGGCCCACTCCTGCGTTGGCTACCAAAACATCGAGTTGTCCAAAATGATCAATAACTTTCTTTACGGACCTGGTTTCATTTTCAAGAGAACTAACATCAGATTGCAATGCTAAAACTTTTGTAGAGTCGTCAGTTAATGA
The DNA here is from genome assembly GCA_963756945.1 of uncultured Chitinophagaceae bacterium. Taxonomy (GTDB): domain Bacteria; phylum Bacteroidota; class Bacteroidia; order Chitinophagales; family Chitinophagaceae; genus Ginsengibacter. The sequence continues at coordinate 16,430 of CAVWQJ010000005.1, forward strand.
TGTCGCAGCTTCCTTCGCTGCCATTAAGTCGCGGCTTGTAATGGCAACTCTCATTCCGGTGCTTAATAACTCTTTTGCAATACCGTAACCAATTCCCTTGCTTCCGCCCGTTATGTAGGCTACTTTATTTATAAGTGTATTCATAATATTTATTTCGATTGATTAATTTCTTAAAAAATTTATCATTTATAAAATTTTATGGGGCAAATTTAAATTTATTCATTAGTGATGACACATTAAGAAGATAACAGGAAATCAAGTGTAGAAGTTCAGGCTATTATTGTCATCTTCAAATTATCTCCATAATTAATTTTTACTTTTGAGATCAAATTATAAAAATCTTAAGTGATGAAAAAAATATGCGCCATTTTTTTGATACTGTTTGTTCTGATAACAAATGTAATCGGCCAAAAATCCGGTTATCAACTTACAGATAGCTTCCATATTGCAAGTTCTGGTTTTTGGGATTACATTGCCATAAATAAAAACAAATTATATGTATCGCATTCAACCCAGGTAAATATTCTAAATAAAGAAAATGGAGATTCGATAGGCGTTATTCCTAACACTACCGGTGTACACGGCATTGCTTTCGACAATGAATTAAATAAGGGATATACCAGCAATGGCAGATTAAATAATGTAACAGTATTTGACTTGACAACCAATAAAGTATTGACGCAAATTCCGACCGGCTTAAATCCTGATGCAATATTTTATGATGATTATTCAAAAAAGATCATTACCTGCAATGGCAGAAGCAATAGTCTTTCCATAATTGATCCTCTAACAGACCAGGTAATAGATACAATTGCTTTGAGTGGCAAACCCGAGACAGCAGTTAGTGATGGTGCCGGGAAAGTATTTGTGAATATTGAAAATAAAAGTTCTATAAGTGAAATTGATATGAAGAATTTAAGATTAGAAAACACATGGCCAATTGCACCGGGAGAATCTCCTTCGGGTTTATCAATCGATCGTAAAACAAAGCGATTATTTGCCGGATGTGACAACAAAATGTTGGTAGTATTAAATGCTAAGAACGGATCTGTTGTAAGCACACCCGCAATTGGAAGTGGCTGCGATGGTACCGCTTTTGATGCGACGTTAAATTATGTGTATTCATCAAACGGCGAAGGAACGCTCACTATAATCAGGGAAATTTCAAAAGATAAATATGAAGTGATCGAAAATTTGCCAACAAAACGAGGCGCAAGAACATTAGTTGTTGATCATGGAACCCACACTGTTTATTTACCTACTGCAGATTTTATGCCAGCCCAAACTGGCGAAAGAAGACCACCAATGATACCCGGAACCTTCCAGGTTTTAGTTGTAAAAAAACAATAGGATTAAGGCATATTAAAGGCATGGATGCGAAGTTATTGTAATATTTCATCAGCCTCAATCCAATAAATATTGTCAAAACCATTCAGTGGGTTGTGCATCATTGTTTTTAATTCTTTAAGTGTTTTTGCTTTTTTAAAAGACGTTTTAATATCATGCCTGTTACTGGTGAAGAAGAAGTATTTTTTATCGGGAGTTACGTAGGGACAATAATCAAGCTTCGCCGAATTAATGATTGCACCTAAATTTTTTGCGTGTTGCCATTCGCCTTTTTCATTTTTTTTACTGATGTACAAATCACCATTTCCAAAACCATCTTTTCTTTTATAACCTGAAAAAATAATATAGTTTTCATCAGGATCAACAAAAGCATTGAATTCATCTCCGATGGAGTTGATGCTGTCTGGTAAACTTTCAGCTTCACTATATTTTCCATCTGTGAATTTGCAGATCATAATATCTTCTTCTCGTCCATCAACCGACCTTGTAAAATAGATATTGCTATTTTTTGCAACAGAAGCGTAATATTCATCTTTATCAGTATTTACAGGACTTCCCATATTTACAGGTTTTGCCCACTTGCCATTAGCTTTTGTTACATACCAGATGTCGTAATCTTTTTCACTTCCCGTATCGGCCAAAGGCCGGTTAGACGAAAAGTATAGTTTCGTTCCATCAAATGAAAAGGAAGGTTCGAGATCTTTATATCGTCCGGAAAAATCAGCAACCTGGGGCAAAGACCATTTTCCATTTATTTTTTTTGAATATAATATAGTGCTGAGCATGCCATAATTATATTGCATCGTGTAAAATATTTCATCACCTTTTGGAGATATTGCCATATCCCGGTTTCCGAATTCATCTGAAATAATATCGGGCGCAAACATGGTCAATTTTTTACCCGGAAGGCTTTGGTTAAACCAGGTATTGCCTAATTGAGCGTTTAAAAATAATGGCAGTAAAAAAAATGAAATAAAAATTAGTCGCATATATATTGAATTATTGTTGTCGTTAAAAAATTTATTTCCAATTAAATAAGGAGTCACATCAAAAAATTAATGCATAATTCTTAGCTATCATCTTAATAATTATTTTTTTTACTGAAGACTGAAAACTTTATGTTGAAAATTAAGTTTTTCAGGCACAATTAATGTGGCCTTCATTTTTAATTAATCAAATGTTTTTATGAAAGCTATTCAAATTCACGAATTTGGCGGTCCCGAAGTTTTAAAATATGAAGAGGCACCGAAACCTAAGCCTGATGCAGATGATGTAATAATAAAAGTTTTTGCAACCAGTGTGAATCCCGTTGATTGGAAGATACGCGAAGGAGTTGCTAAAGGAAAGTTTCCGGTGAAGTTTCCCTTAATTCCCGGCTGGGATGTTTCCGGTGAAATAGATGAAGTTGGCAGCAATATATTAAACTTCAGGAAGGGGGACGAAGTATATACCAGGCCCGATCTTACAAAAAACGGCACTTACGCTGAGTATGTAGTTGTAAAGGCCAATCTTATAAATTCTAAACCTTACAGCATTAATCATGAAAAGGCGGCAGCAGTGCCACTTGCGGGGCTTACTGCCTGGCAGGCTCTATTCGACCATGGTAAATTGCAACAAAAACAAAACGTGTTGATACACGCTGCGTCCGGTGGGGTTGGAACGTTTGCTGTTCAGTTTGCCAAATGGAAAGGAGCGTATGTAATTGGTACAACCTCTAAAAAAAATATAGACTTTGTAAAAAATCTTGGTGCAGATAAAGTGATTGATTATAAGAATGAAAGGTTTGAAGAAAGATTGAAAGATATTGACCTGGTGATTGACTTAGTTGGCGGAGATACCCAAAAGCGTTCTTTAAAAGTTATTAAAAAAGGAGGTCGCCTTATTACCACTGTGCGAATGGAATACCAGGAAGCCGCCAAAGAAAAAGGTGTGCATATTGAAACCTTTTTAACACAGTCGATACCGGAAGAGCTGGAGCAAATAAAACAATTAATAGACTCGGGAAAAGTGAAACCTGTTATTGCTCAAATTATGCCATTAAAAGATGCCGCGAAAGCACAAAAGCTAAGTGAAGGCGGCCATGTGAGAGGGAAGATCGTATTGCAGGTCGTGTAAGGCTTTACAAAATATAATTCCTTATAAACAATCGAACAAATTGCACCAGCAACTTGTTTGCTTCGTTAAACCATATTGATGAGTAAAAAATCCAGGTTGCTGGTTATATTAAACACTGTCACACTGCTGATAATGTTACTGGCAAATTATGCAGGTAACACTGGTCTTTTTTCAAATGTAAATGTAGCTGACATAAGCGACAAATATGATACCTTATTTGCCCCGGCAGGATACGCCTTTGCAATCTGGGGCTTACTGTTTTTATTGGCAATCGGCTTTGTAGTTTATCAGTGGATTTTGCTCAAAAGAAAAGATCCTGATCAATATATAACACGTACAGGAGTTTGGTTTGCCGTTAGCAATTTAGCCAATGCAATCTGGTTATATTGCTGGCTGAACGAACGAATAGGCTTATCCGTTATATGCATCCTGTTTTTGTTACTAAGCCTTATAATATTAACGGTAAAGCTTCGGCTTGAACTGGATGACGTTGCTGTTCGCGATATCTTTTTTGTCTGGTGGCCGGTGACGTTATACCTTGGCTGGATAATGGTTGCAACTATTGCTTGTATTGCAGCCTGGCTAACGTCAGTTGGATGGAGCGAAATGGGGATCGCAGGAAATGTGTGGACAGTGATACTTATATTAATTGCAGTTAGTACTTTACCTGCTTTTGATTAAATATAGGAATATGCGTGAAGCCGCTGCGGTGGGGGCATGGGCCTTTATAGCAATAGCCGTGCGGCAATGGAATATTCATAACGATATAGTATCGATGGCGCTTTTTTCAGCCCTGATTTTAGTGATTGCCAGCATTATGCACTTATATAAAAACAGGAAGTATAGCCCTCCTTCAAAATTAAAAAGAGGGGAGTGGTAATAAGGATAACGTCTATTCGCCTTCATAAGCCAACCTCATGAATTGAATCACTTCTTCATTTACATCTTCCTTATAAAGCATTCTGAAATGATGATTAAACTGGTGAGCATCTCCCGGCACCTGTGCTATTTTTTGAAAACATAGATTATCAGGATATGCTTTTGAAAATGGAAAGACAATGTGAATAAAATTTTTTCCAAATTGTGTTATCCATGCAATTCGTTTTTTATCATTCGCTACGCCTATCATGGTTTTTGCAGGATGCAAAGTAACGAGTCCAATATTCCGATATTCGTTTATAAAATGATCAAAGAGTGATTTTGTGTGATCTGATTTTCCGATGAGGAAATCCTGGATGGTATTATTAAATTGAGATTTTGACATTGTAGTGAAGTCATATAAGTTCGTAATTCAAATTAAATCTATTTCTTCGCACTCACAACTTATTACAAACGAACTTCTTTAATTTTAATAACCATAAATAATCTCACTTACATTTTAATGAAAAATAATTTATATCAACTTACAATAACCTGCCTTGCGTTGTTCACACTTAGCAGTGTTACAAAAGCACAAGGCGACAATTCAGCAACGGAAGCAAAGATCGATCAGCTGATAAAAAAGATGACGCTTGAAGAAAAAATTTCCATGCTGCATGCCAACTCTATATTTACAACCAGTGGAGTTGAACGACTCGGTATTCCCGGCTTATCCACTGATGACGGGCCTTTGGGCGTCCGTGAAGATCTTAAGTTCGGACGGTGGATGGGAGTCGGCACATCTCACTACCGACTCGGCAACTTTTTTTCCTAACGGTTCTGCATTGGCTGCTACCTGGAATCCATTCTGGCAAACAGGTATGGTGTTGCGCTTGGCGAAGAGGCAAGGGCACGTAAAAAAGACATCATATTGGCGCCTGCATTTAATATTGCCCGAACTCCGTTATGCGGCCGCACATATGAATATTATTCGGAAGATCCTTTTTTAAATGCACAGTTAGCAGTTGCTGCAGTAAAAGGAATTCAAAGCCAGCATGTAGCGGCATGTGTTAAACATTTTGTATTAAATAACCAGGAAACCGACAGGGGCAGGGTAAATGTGGAAGTGAGTGAAAGGGCACTTCGGGAAATATATCTTCCTGCATTTAAAGCATCAATTCAACAAGGGAATGCGTGGACCATCATGTCGGCTTATAATAAAGTTCGTGGCGAATATTGTTCTGAAAATAATTACCTGTTGAATACAATATTGAAAGGAGAATGGGGATTTAAAGGAATTGTTATTTCTGATTGGGGCGGTACACATAGTACCGTAAACGCAGCCAATAATGGGCTTGATGTAGAAATGGGATCACGGCCGCCTTATGAAAATTATTATTTTGCCAAACCATTGCTTGATTCTGTAAAGGCAGGTATTAGTAAGTGAAAAAACTATTGATGAAAAAGTGCATCGCATATTATGGGTGATTTACAAAACATCTTTGAGTAGCAACCGTCCTGCCGGATCAATCAATACTCCTGCACATAGCAAGACAGTTTATGATATTGCTTCGGAATCGATAGTGTTGTTAAAAAATGAAAAACATTTATTGCCTTTACAAACAGAATAAACTTAAAACAATTGCAGTTATTGGTGATAATGCCATTCACAAATTTCAGTCAGAAGGATTTGGCGCCGGTGTAAAAGCAAAATATGAAATCACAGCTTTGCAGGGTTTGCAAAATGCGTTGGGAAAATCTGTTGAGATAAAATTTGCGCAAGGTTATAACGCTCCTAAAACAGGCAGCAAAAATAACAATGAAGATGTAAACAAACCGGATTCAGCATTGATCCAGGAAGCGGTAAATACTGCAAAGAACAGTGATGTGGCTATATTGTTTATTGGCGGCAACCGCGATTATGAAAGTGAAGGCCGTGATCGCAAAGACCTCAGTCTTCCTTTTGGGGAACAGGCGCTGGTGGATGCGGTAACTGCTGCCAATGCCAATACCATTGTAGTAATAATCGGCGGGGCGCCTTATGATATAAATAAAATAAAAAAGAGATAATCATACCATTGTATGGTCATGGTATAATGGTTCAGAAGGCGGAAATGCTTTGGCGGATGTATTGACTGGTAAAATAAATCCTTCCGGTAAATTACCTTTTACTTTTCCTGTTGCTTTGGATGAATCGCCTGCCCACTTACCTTAATACATTTCCCGGTGATAACCTTACTGCTGATTATAAAGAAGGCATCCTTGTGGGTTATCGCTGGTATGATACTAAAAAGATCACTCCGCTATATCCCTTTGGTTATGGGTTGTCGTATACCACTTTTAATTATTCAGCATTGCAGACCGATAAAAAAACTTATACAGCTAATGAAACCATAACAGTAACCATCAAAGTTAAAAACACCGGTAAAGTTGCGGGAAAAGAAACAGTTCAGTTATATGTTAGCAAACCTGGTTCTTCAGTTGAAAGGGCTGAAAAGGAATTAAAAGCTTTTAAAAAAGTGATGATTGCCGGCAGGGAAACAGGTAACTGTAACATTAAGTATTCCGGTTAAGAGTCTTGCTTATTATGATGAACAAAACAGCAAGTGGGTGGTTGAGCCAGGTGATTATAAACTAATGGCCGGCACATCATCACAGGATATTAAAGCCACTTTAATGATTTTCACCAATAAAAAAAAATGAATAAAAAGATCAAATGGTACTGGGCTTTCCCTAATTTTGGTTTCTTATTTCCACGTCATTTTATCGAGAAGCAAATACCTGTCACGGTGTATTTCTTTTTCCGCTTTTGTATTTACATTAATATGCATGACCTCAGCATCACCTCCACTTTTAACTGCGGGCCATTCGGGTACGCCAAGACCGTTAGGATTGCCGGTTTTAATAAAATTGGCAAAGAAAGATTGTAAAATAGCAGATACCTTATAATCATCCGGTTGCCAGTCGTACACGCGGTTAGTAGGTAAATTACCCATAGCATATTCTATTTCGGAAGAATGCACAGCACCTCTGCAGGTGGTGCATTGGTTGTGTCTCCTCTTAATGCTGGCCTCGGATGAGCATAAAAATAACGATACACCGGTTTGCCGCCGGTTTTACTTTGCATGTCAGACCATTTCCATGTTCCAAAACCAATAAAAAGATCGCCGGCAAGATCGGTTGCTAACTGTGTTATCGTTTCTTCATCGTTTACATTGTATACTTTCAATAGGTCGTCAGCATTGTCGCCGAATCTTATTTGTATTGCCTTTGTAAAGTTTTCAGGTGTGGGTGCCTGGTGCTGAAGTATGCTTTGGGAATTTCCCTCCCCGGAGTTCCATCCTACCAGTAAGGGAACTTTAGCCTGGTGGCCTGATGCATAAATTTCAACGGGTGATTTTGGAAAAAAATAACCATCAACATCTACCGGAAATCTTGCCAGGCCTGGTTTGGCGGTTTCTTCCAAAATTTTTTCTGCAGGCATTGCACGGAGGTCTGCCAAAGAAGTTGCGCCAATACTTTTGCTAAAATTTTCACCCGTATGTTCTGCTTCTGAAAGCGAAACAGTGGAATGTTTTCCCAATAGTGATCCACTTTCCCCGATAGCTCCGGCAATAATATTTTTAGAAAGGGGAGAAGCCATGAGAGCACTTACAGAGAAGGAACCTGCAGACTCGCCGGCAATTGTTATTTTTCGCGGATCTCCGCCAAAAGCGCCTATGTTTTTTTGCACCCATTGCAATGCGGCACTTTGATCCATAAGGCCATAATTCCCTGATGCGTGATGAGGCGATTCTTTGGTTAATTCCGGAAGCGCCAGGAAGCCAAATACGCCCAACCTGTAATTTACCGTTATAGTTACAATACCTCTCCTGGCCATGCTTTCACCATCATATCGATACTCTGATCCATCACCTGCAATAAAGCCGCCGCCATAAAAATATACCAGCACCGGAAGATGATCATTTGCTGATTTGGCCGGTGTCCAGATATTCAGGTAAAGACAATCTTCGCTAACTCCGTTAGAACGAAAATTCATATCACTATAGATTGGCCTTTGCATAGCACGCGGGCCAAATTTATCTGCCTTTAAAACGCCTGTCCAGTTTTTAGCTGGTTGTGGTTCTTTCCAACGTAAATCACCAACAGGCGGTTGTGCAAACGGAACGCCTTTAAAAGATCGTACGCCGGATTCGTCTACGCCTTCAAGGATACCGTTAGTAACCTTCACTTGAAGATTATTATGATAGAAGAAGTTTGTGCATATGGCTTAAGGGATAAAATAAATATTGCCGGGATAAGTATAAATAGTTTTTTCATAAATGCTGATTGAGATTAAATTGTTGAAGGTAGTTACAAAATTAATAACAAGGCATTTCTAAAAATTGAGACCAATAAAAATGTGTATTAATGGCTGAAATCATTCGGTACTTCACCATGTTTTCGTCCAATTAGTTCTTACATTTCTTCAATCGCAATAAGTGGTTCGAGGTTCTCAATTTCTTCATCGGTAAATAATTTCGAATCGATGAAGAACCTTACACCTAAAGGGATTTCGAGCGAGAAACTGCTGCCTCTTCCGGGTGTTACATTTAATATCAATTGTGTATGTTTCCAGTATTCAAACTGATCTTTGCCCATATAAAATTTACATCCTTCCACTTCTCCAAGGCAAACATCACTTCCGCCCACTTTAAACTCACCTGCTTCAAAACACATAGGTTGGCTTCCATCGCAGCAACCACCACTTTGGTGAAACATTAATGGGCCATGCATTTGTTCTAATTTTTTTATTAACTCTTTTGCAGAATCTGTGGCTGTCACTCTTTGAATGGGCATCACTAATAAATTTATGATAAGATGAAATAAAAACAGCGGCTTACGGGCCGCTGTCTGGGTGTAGCGGATTACTTTTCATCAAAAAAATCCAAGCTTCTGCTTGCTGTATGAAATCAACATATTTTTTGTCTGGCGATAATGATTCAGCATCATCTTATGATTTTCTCTTCCAAATCCTGATTTCTTATAACCGCCAAAAGGAGCATGTGCAGGGTAAGCATGATAACAATTAACCCAAACGCGGCCTGCTTGTATAGCACGCGGTACCTGGTATATTTCATGTGCATCTCTTGTCCAAACGCCTGCACCTAAACCATACATCGTATCGTTGGCAATGGCAATAGCTTCGTCTGTGTTTTTAAACGTAGTAACCGAAGTTACCGGCCCAAATATTTCTTCCTGGAAAATGCGCATCTTATTATTTCCTTTAAAAATGGTTGGCTGAATATAAAAGCCATGTTCCAGTCCGCTGTTTTGATGAAATGCTTCACCACCACATAATACCTGGGCACCTTCCTGTTTACCGATATCAAGGTAACTAAGTATTTTTTTATACTGGTCCTCTGATGCCTGTGCGCCCATCATAACGGTGCCGTCTAAAGGATTTCCCATCTTAATGGCCTTTGTTCTTTGAATAACCCGGTTCATGAATTTATCATAGATCTTTTCATGTACGAGAATTCTTGAAGGACAGGTACAAACTTCGCCTTGATTTAATGCAAACATTACGGCACCTTCAATAGCTTTATCAAAGAAATCGTCGTCAGCATCGGCAACGGATTCAAAAAATATGTTAGGGCTTTTACCACCTAATTCCATTGTAACAGGAATCAAATTTTCCGAAGCATATTGCATAATTAATCTACCAGTTGTTGTTTCCCCGGTAAAAGCCACTTTATTAACTCTTGGTGAAGAAGCTAATGGCTTACCGGCTTCAGGCCCAAAACCCGTTACCACATTTAAAACACCTTTTGGTAAAATATCGCCGATTAATTCCATCATGCACATAATACTTGTAGGCGTTTGCTCTGCGGGTTTTACTACAACTGTACATCCGGCTGCGAGTGCTGGTGCAATTTTCCAGGTAGCCATCAGCAAAGGGAAATTCCAGGGAATAATCTGGCCAACTACACCAATTGGTTCGTGAAGATTTATGCTAACAGTAGTTTCATCATGCTCACTAATGCTTCCTTCTTCGCTGCGGATAACGCCGGCAAAATAACGGAAGTGGTCGACGACCAAAGGAAGATCAGCAGCCCTGGTTTCACGAAGTGCTTTTCCATTATCAATAGTTTCAACAACGGCCAGGTATTCAAGATTATCTTCAATTACCTGCGCAATTTTTATGAGCAGGTTACTGCGATATGCGGCAGCGGTTTTGCTCCAGGTTTTAAATGCTTCTGTGGCCGCGTCAATGGCTTTGTCGATGTCTTTGGCATTACCTCTTGCAGCATAAGTAAATACTTTACCATCGATGGGCGAAATGTTTTCGAAATATTCATTACTGCTTGGCGTTACCCATTCCCCGCCAATGTAATGTTCATATTTTTCTTTGAATTTAGGTCTTGCTGCCACATTGGATTTTGGGGCAGCGGTTGTTGCTGTACTCATGATCAGGCAATTTTAATTGTTAGGAATATTTCAAACTTCATATTTAAATAGAAAATGTTTGCGCACTTTAGTATTTTTTTATAGCACGATTGTACTAAAGTTGTTGGCGGCTGCAATGTGATTTGTTAACTTTAAGGTCTAAAAGCGATTGATTGAAAAACGGGAAATATTTAAATAAAATTGATCTTACACACCCGAAATACCTGCAAACACTTGTAGAAAACCGTCGCGTATTCAATTTAAATAATTGCGAACTAAATGTGTTTGAAAGTTACCAGGAAACTTACAGGGTGCCTCTTACCTTTGACGACTTTGTTATAACGAGTATGGTTAGGGGCAAAAAAGTAATGCATCTTTTTGATAAGCCAGCTTTTGATTATCTCCCTGGAGAAACTGTCATTGTTCCCGCAAACGAGACAATGATTATTGACTTCCCTGAAGCTGAATTTGATAATCCAACGCAATGTATTGCACTTGCTGTTGATGGAAGATATGTAAACGACACGGTGAACTATCTCAACAGTTACTATAACAGTGATCTGGATAATTCGCATAACTGGAAACTGCAATTCAATCAATACCATTTTGCCAACGATACAGAAATAACCGGCATTATTAATAAATTAATCAGGGTGTGCAGCAGCACAGATACTGCAAAAAATATTTATGCGGATTTAAACCTGAAAGAATTGCTGATACGTTTAATCCAGAGTCAGCATCTCATGCAGGTGTCTGCTGAAGCAACGGATCACCGGAACCAGACCCGCCTGCATTTTGTGTTGCATTTTATACATGAACATCTCTCAGAGAAAATTTCTATCGATTACCTTTCGCGTAAAGCTTATATGAGCCGCAATGAATTTTTCAAATGGTTTAAAGAAGAGTTTGGTATTACTCCGCTGGAATACATTAACCGGGAGCGCATTAAACTTGCCAAGCAAATATTGTCAGATAAAAAAAACACTGTTAGCACCGTGGGTTATCAATGCGGGTTTACAGATGTTAATTACTTTGTACGTCTCTTTAAAAAAGCAGAAGGCATTACCCCGGGCGCTTACAAGGAATGTATCAAAACGCTGGCCTAAAAACTAATACATTCCGCTCGCAGCAAAGATTCTATTTTTAATTTTCCTTTAAATTAATTTTGGCAAACAGAAGACACCTGTGCATAAATTATGTTTATCAAATGATTTGAAATGCATAAAATTTTATTTAAGTTTATCTTCTCTTGATTATAAAGTAACCCCTTTATCTTTTTCCATAGAAAAAGTTTGCCATCACTATTTGTTTTGAGATAATTATGTTTTAATCATTCCGATGATTGCAATTTATTGTTCAAAACTGAAATTTAACCTGAATGGAAAATCCGGACGTTACAAACCAACGATTGCAAAATTCAAAAACTGATTCGCCTGCTTCCAGTGCAAATAAGGGTGATTCAAATTTCGCCATCCAGGCCCCAACGATAACGCTTCCTAAAGGCGGTGGCGCCTTAAAAAATATTGATGAAAAGTTTAATGTAAATGCAGCTAATGGCACGGCTTCCTTTTCGGTTGATCTTCCTTTCAGTAAAACGAGGGGCAACTTTATTCCCGCGATGTCTTTGAGTTATAATTCGGGTTCTGGCAATTCTGAATTTGGATTGGGTTGGAATCTTAATTTTTCTTCCATTCAAAGAAAGACGGATAAAAAACTTCCCGTTTATAAAGATGCAGATGAGAGTGATATTTTTATGTTTACAGGAGCTGAAGATTTGATTCCGTCACTAAAAAAAGATGGAGCGGGCAACTGGCAAATTGATGAAACTACTGATGCAATTACCGGTTATACAATTAAAAGATATCGCCCGCGAATTGAAGGGGGTTTTAGCCGCATTGAAAAAATTACTCCAAAAGATACTATCGCTGTCTATTGGAGAGTTACCGACAGAAATAATGTAGTTACCATCTATGGACGTTCCGCGTCAGCGCAGCTTTTTAATCCTTCTAATCAGCAACAGGTTTTCAAATGGTTACCCGAACTTAGTTATGATGATAAAGGCAATTGTTTTGAAATGGAATATGTAAAGGAAAATTTTATAAATGTTATAAACACTTTATCTGAGGGAAACCGGTTAAATGGAAATGCCGCCTGCACGAATATCTATTTGAAGAGAATTAAATACGGGAATGAAAATCCTTATTTTCCTGATCTTGCAAATCCTTTCGATCCTCCCGCACCCGTTAATCCAAAATATTTTTTTGAAACTGTTTTTGATTTTGGAGATCATGATGATTTAATTCCAACTCCCGCTATACAAAAAGATTGGCTCTGCCGCTTCGAACCTTTTTCTCAATGCAAAGCTGGCTTTGAAATCAGGACCTACAGACTTTGCAAACGCATTTTGTTTTTTCATTACTTTAAGGAATTAAATGATGGCATAAATGCTGCGCCATGCCTGGTACAATCCTTAGATTTAAACTTCCGGCTTTTTCAAAATCCTTTGGCAACTCCTTCACAAAAAAGAAATGCAGAAGCCGATTACATAATTGCGTTGCAACAAAGTGGTTATATCAAAAAGCAGGACGGTTCCTATTCGAAAAAAAGTTTGCCGCCAATAGAATTTTTTTATCAGCAATTAAATTGGAATAAAACGGTTCAAAATGTTTCGGGTGATAATTTAATAAATGATCCGGTTGGCCTTACTAACGGTTATCAGTGGACTGACTTATGGAGTGAAGGAATTTCAGGCATACTAACGGAGCAGGCAAATGCATGGTATTATAAAAGTAATCTCGGTGATGGAAATTTTTCCATTGCACAGCCTGTAATTCCAAAGCCGTCTTATACAGGATTAAATAATGGTGCTCTTCAATTGCAGGATTTAGAAGCTGATGGCAGAAAATTTATCGTGAGTTTACAATCGGGAGTGAAAGGCTTTTTTGAATTGAGCGATGATGAAGAATGGCAACCATTTCAATCATTTGATCAAATGCCTAAAATTAATTTTTCTGATGCCAATACAAAATTTATTGACCTCGATGGAGATGGAAGAACCGATCTGATCGTATCTGAAGAAGATGTTTTTACGTGGTACGCAAGTAAAGGGATTGCAGGATATGATTCGCCGGAGTTGGCCGCAAAGCCTTATGATGAAGAAAAAGGCCCGGCAATGGTATTTGCTGATGCGAGCCAAAGCATTTTTTTATCTGATATGAATGGCGATGGCCTTACCGATATTGTTCGCATCCGTAACGGAGAAATTTGTTACTGGCCCAATATGGGCTATGGAAAATTCGGGGCTAAAGTGAATATGGATTTTGCGCCGGTATTTGATTTACCTGAACAATTTAATCCTGCGTATTTGCATCTTGCCGATATCAGCGGAACAGGTGCTACTGACATTTTATATGTGGGAAAAAATAAATGCAGAGCCTGGATTAATCTCAGCGGTAATGCCTGGGGTGAAGAACAAAATTTCGACTCTTTTCCAACAATGGAACAGCCTAATAAAATTGCTGTCGTCGATTTTTTGGGCAATGGAACCGGTTGTATTGTTTGGTCTTCATCTCTGCCAAAACATGCGAATACGCCTATGCGTTATATTGATTTGATGGGAGGTAGTAAGCCGTATATAATGAGCGGCTACAAGAATAATTTTGGGAAAGACGTAAGCTGGGAATTTAAAAGTTCTACTTATTACTATTTACAGGACCAGCAGCTTGGCAAACCGTGGATCACTAAACTTCCTTTCCCGGTTCAATGTGTAAATAAGAATGCAATTAAAGATGTTGTTGCAGGAACAGTTTTTACAAAAAGCTATTCGTATCATCACGGGTACTACGATCATGCGGAAAGGGAATTTCGAGGTTTCGGAAAGGTAGAGCAATTGGACACAGAAGACTTTACAAGCTTTAAACTATCCAATGCCAACAACGTTGTTGAGGAAGATTTGCATCAACCGCCGGTTAAAACAATTACCTGGTTTCACACAGGCGCTTATTTCAATGAACAAAAAATTCTAAACCAGTTTGAAGAGGAATATAACAAAGGACCGCTTGAATTTGATTTGCCTCAGCCCGTTTTGCCAGCCGGTTTAACTGCCGATGAAAATCGTGAAGCACTGCGTGCCTGTAAGGGAACGGTATTACGGCAGGAAATATATGCTAACGATGGAAATGTAGACGAAAATGAACCATACACAGTCAACACACACAATTGCATTATTAAATTGTTGCAGCCTCGTTTAACTAATAAATACGCGTCTTTTTTGGTTCATGAAAGTGAAGTATTGAACATCAATTACGAAAGAAATCTAAACGATCCCCGCATTGCTCATTCACTGAATATCGAAGTCGACGATTTCGGAAATGTACTGCAATCAGCCGCGGTTGTATATGGAAGAAAAACCAGCGATGCGCAATTGCCGGCAGAAATACAAAAAGAGCAAAGTAATGTTCATGTCGTTTACACAACAAACAGTTTTACCAACTTATTTGATGTGCCCGAAACCTACCGCCTGAGAGTATTGACAGAAACAAAAACGTATGAACTCACCAATAATACATACAATGCAATTTCAACGTTTGGCATTGACGATTTGCTGAATGATTTTACAACTGCGTCTATTATATCTTATGAAGTAAATGCAAATGGCTCTCTACAAAAAAGACTCATTGAGTATGTTCGTAGAATTTATCTGGGTAATGACCTGGTAACGCCTTTGCCTTTGCAACAAATAGATACGTTGGGTCTTGCCGAACAAATCTATAAGCTGGCATTCACACCTTCTCTTATCACAAACTTATACGGTGCAAGAGTTACCAATCAAATGTTGATAGACGGAAAATACGTGCAGGCAGATGGAACAAATTGGTGGATTGCATCAGGAAAAAATATTTATTTGGATGGAGTTGAAAATGTGTCGGATGCCAAACAAAGATTCTATTTACCAATAGCTGTAAAAGATCCATCTGATGTTGAAACAAAATTGTTTTATGATAATTATAATTTAATCATTATAAAAACAGAAGATGCGCTGCAGAATATAGCGTCCGTTGAAACATTTGACTACAGGGCGTTACAGCCTGCCGTATTAAAAGACCTGAATGATAATATTGGCGAATCTAAAACCGATGAGCTTGCTATGGTTATCGCAACTTCTATGTACGGAACAGAAGGCGATGGTAACCACGGAGATCTGCCATTAACAAATTACAATGTTATTGTTCCTGCAGACTTAAACGAAGTAATAACCGAGCCGCATAAATTTTTACAACATGCAACCACTTTTTTTTACTACGACTTGTTTGCATGGGTAAATAGAAATCAGCCGGTTTGTTTTGCAAGTGTTATAAGAGAGACTCATGAAAGCGAATTGTCTGGCGGTAATCTTTCCAAAGTTTCGTTAAGTGTAGGTTATTCAAATGGACTTGGTAAAAATCTGCAGACAAAAATTCAGGCAGAACCCGGCAATGCATTAAAGTGGGATGGTAATAATTTAATTACCGTGGATACATCGCCGAATCTTCGATGGGTTGGCAGTGGCAGAACAATTTTAAATAATAAAGGAAATCCGGTTAAACAATATGAACCGTTTTTCAGTACTACGTTTGAATTTGAAGGGGGAGACTCTTTGGTTGAAATTGGTTTTTCATCTCTACTATATTATGATCCGCTAAGCAGGACCATTCGTGTTGAACATGCTAACGGTACCTTTTCAAAAACGGAATTCGATGCGTGGAAGCAAATAATTTATGATGAAAATGATACGGTTTTGGAAAGCCAATGGTATATTGATCGCGGAAGTCCTAACCCGATATTACCGGAGCCATCAGATGTTGAGCACCGTGCTGCATGGTTGGCGGCGAAGCATGCGGGAACGCCGGCGCAGCAACATTTTGATTCTTTGGGAAGAACGGTTTATGCAATAGCAGATAATGGAGTTGCAGGCAAATATTCAACGCAATCTGTTTTGGATATTGAAAATAATTTGCTTGAAGTAATTGATGCGAGAAGCAATGCTGTTATGCAATATAAATATGACATGATTTCGCACCAACGGTATCAAAAAAGTATGGATGCAGGCGAACATTTTATTTTCAACGATGTATTAAATAAACAAGTGTATGCGTGGGATAGCCGCGACCATCGTATTAAAACAGAATACGATTTATTACACCGGCCATTAAAGCAATGGTTAAAGGAAAATGTAAATGATGCGAATAATGAAAAATTAATTCACTTTAGTATCTACGGCGAGAACCAGTTAAATGATAAGCAATTCAATTTGCGTGGTAAATTATTTCAATCATTCGATCAAAGCGGAATGGTGGAAACCTCGCAGTATGATTTTAAAAACAATGTAAAAAATAACAGCAGGCAGTTAGCCATAGAATATAAACAGGTTGTTGATTGGAATGTGCCAGATCCAATGCTTTTGCTCAATTCGGAGACTTTTAGCGGCGGCTCGTTATTTGATGCATTGAGCCGTCCGACAGAGTTGCAATTGCCTGACGATAGCAAAATACATCCATCATATAATGAAGCAGGATTATTGGAACAATTAAATGTTTTCGTTCAGAACCAAAATCAAAATATTTCTTTTGTTCAGAATATTGATTACAATGCAAAAGCCCAGCGGGAAAGGATCTTATATGGTAATAATACTGCTGCCAAATATGAATATGATGCAAAAACCTATCGTCTCACAAGGCTTCTTACTACAAGAAATAATGGCGCAGATATATTGCAGGATTTGAATTATACATTCGATCCGATTGCAAATATCACTGCTATAACAGACAATGCGCAACAAACCATTTTTTTCAACAATGCATCAATTGAAGCAAATAATAAATTTGAATACGATGCAATTTATCGCCTAACGTATACACAAGGCCGTGAGCATATTGGGCAAAACGCAGCAAGCGATCAATTCGATTCAGATAAAACGCAATTTAATAATCAGCGTTTAGCCTTGCCCGGTGATATGAATGCCATGCAGCGCTATGAAGAAAAATATGATTACGATGCGGTAGGTAATCTGCTTAACATGGTTCACAATGCCGGCAACGGTATATTTGGTAATAAGTGGACAAGAATATTTTCATACAACGGAAATGATAATCGTCTTACGCAAACCCAGGTGGGTGCTGATATTACCAACTATAGCTATGATGCGCATGGTAATATGCAGAATATTCAAAATGCCAATTTCGGTTTAACCTGGAATTATACTGATCAATTGCAACAGGTTGATTTAGGCGGAGGAGGTATTGCGTATTATGTGTATGACAGCAGCGGCCAGCGGGTGAGAAAAATAATTGAGAATGGGAATGTAATCAAAGAGCGTATATACTTAAGCGCCTATGAAATATATCGCGAAAAACTAAACAACACCCCGACTCTTGAACGACAAACGTTGCATATAATGGATGATAAGCAGCGCATCGCCCTGATCGAAACAAGAACTCTGGGGCAGGACAACGGCCTGCCATTTTTAATCCGGTATCAATACAGTAATCATTTGGGTACAGCCTGTTTGGAATTAGATGATGCGGCGGCCATAATTTCTTATGAAGAATTTTATCCGTTTGGAAATACGTCATACCAGGCCATGCGCAACCAAACAGAAACAGCTAAGCGTTACCGTTATACTGATAAAGAGCGAGACGAGGAAAGCGGATTATATTATCATGGAGCCCGCTATTACGCACCATGGCTTGCCCGGTGGACGGCAGTAGATCCCATTGGGATAAAAGATGGACCGAACGATTATATCTATGTACGCGACAATCCAATAAAGCTATTCGACGCGGAAGGAAAGCAAGGAGAAGAAGATAAATTTTCATTCAAACTAACACCCCCTACATTATTACAACCACCCAAAACGTTCGAGCAGAGATTATCGGAACGTTTGGCAGGCTCTTTGGTTCCAAAACTTACCCTTGATCTGCCGCCATTGCTGTCCGGGAATAATGCAACACCCACAACTCCGGACTTATCGCCGCATGATTCGTTTACTAGCCCAACTACTTCAGGTATTGTTAATAGCCCCTCAATTAATCCTGCTACTGTCGTGGTTCCGTCGTCACCAGCGCCACCTGCATCATGGAATCTTTATAAACAAGGGATCATCGAAAACCATCCGCATAATTATTTTTTTCAAAGTGATTTAACGGCATTTGATCTGAGCAAAACAGAGGCCGCAGGTTCTGCAATAGGCGCTTTTGTCGCATTGCCCGAAGTAAGCAAATTTTTGGACACCCACCCAATTCTTCAGTATAGCCTTGGGGGATTAGGTACTGCGGCAATAATTCCGGGTTACCTTTTATCTGGCTCAACTGATTCGGTAAGAGCGGGTGCAGGTACTCCGATTTTGGGCTTTGGATCTGCTGTTGCGGGGCCAGTCGCTGGAACGTTATTGGGGCTGGCGTTTAAATATCCCCAGCTTGCCAAAGAACTAAAAATTGACATTTTTAACAATCCCATAAATGCAAAACCATACAAAGATTTGACTCCCGCTGAAGCTGGGTTGCCTCAGGAGGCCCCAAAAATTGAAAATGTTCCAGGGACAAGCGGAGTGATAGTCAAATACGAGAGAAATTTTTAGTTGTTATTATTTAATGTAAAAAACTTATCAACCCTCAAATATTTTAAAATGAAAGCAAAATCTGAAAAAGCGTCTGCCGATGGCCGTTATACTGTTTACGGAACGGTTAGAAATCAATTGCAGCAAACTGTATCGGGGGCCATAGTCAATGCCTTCGACAAAGATATCAGAAGCGAGCAGGCTCTCGGTAAAGCGCAAACGGATGCCCAGGGCTACTACATAATAACTTATAACCAGCAGCAATTTGCCGATGCAGATAAAGATGCAGCGGATGTATTTCTGCGTGTGCTCGATGCAACCGGTAAATTGCTGAAACAATCAGATGTTTATTATAATGCAGATGCGTCTTTAAATATAGATATCTCTCTTGGAGACCAGCCTTATAGAGGCATTTCAGAATATGAGAACATTATAACAGGCGTGGCGCCTTTCATCGGAAAAATTACACTTGATACCTTAACCGAGAATGATCAAACGCAAGACATTACTTTTCTTACCAATAAAACCAACCTCCAGCGAGACAGGATTGAAGACCTCGCTATGGCTTGCCGCTATCAAACCTTATCTAAAATTTATGCAGCGGCATATTATGGAATGCTCCGCGAAGGTGTGCCCGGTAATGCAACGCAGCGATTGTTGCAGAATTTTGCTGCGCCAACTTTTGAGCAACTATTGCAGCAAAATCTTGATGGCATAATGAATGAGAATATCGATGTGCTGATGCAATCGGTTC
The DNA here is from genome assembly GCA_963756945.1 of uncultured Chitinophagaceae bacterium. GTDB lineage: Bacteria > Bacteroidota > Bacteroidia > Chitinophagales > Chitinophagaceae > Ginsengibacter. The sequence goes on from CAVWQJ010000005.1 coordinate 36,526, forward strand.
AGCAAGCCATTAACGATAATATTATTCCATTTAATTTAACGGCCGAATTAGATAGCATAAAGCAACAGTTAGTTCGATTCATGGCGGTATATGCCAAACAACATCCGCAAACTGGTGTTACGTCAATACTCTTTCAAAAAGTTCAAAGCAGCGGACTTTCAGATGAAGATTCAAAAAGAGTGATGGAAGAACTTTCAAAGCACCAGGGAGATTTTGATTCTTTTTTTTCTGCTTTAAAGGATAATCAAACAATCTCAACAAATACGAATCAATTACAAACGGTTTTTGCATTAAGCAATCTTACTAACGATCACTTACCGTTAGTTAATCATTTAATAAAAACAAAGAAATTAAAAAAGCCGGCAGATATAAAAAAACTGGCCTCCCACACCAAAGCCGATTGGGAAAAATTAATCAAGACGCAAAAACTTAGATATTCCCGCCGTCAATCAAAGGAAAAACAAAAGCAGAGAAAACTAAAAATTATGCAGCTACTCTCGAGAAGAATTTTACAAAAAAATTTCCAACGGCCGCATTTGCATCAAGACTTAAACAGGACACTAAATCAACGTTTGAACATAAGGAAAATATTACTAATTTCTTCGATGCCCATCCCGATTTTGATTTGCAACATGATCGTATAGACGCATTTTTGGCGGCGAATCCTAAAACTATAACGGCAGAGACAAAGCCAGTTATTACAGGGCAGCTAAGAAGATTGCAACGTGTTTTTAAACTTGCCTCAACATTACGAAGCATCCAATGCCTTATTGAGTAAAGGCATACATTCTTCCCGGCAGATTTATGCAATGGGTAAAGACAGGTTTATGAAAACATTTGCCCCTGATCTTGGAAAAAAGGAAACACAACAAATATTTTCCAATGCAGCAAAAATGTATGCATCAACTATTGCAGTTGCAGGTAACATGCATGGGTTAGCCACGGCTTCAAAGCTGAATGTACTTCCCAACTACCAGCAAATTATGAAGGCTTCTCCGGCGGCAAAAGAAATTCCCAATCTTGATGTATTATTTCAACATGCCGATTTTTGTGAATGTGATGAATGCAGTTCAGTGTATGGAGCAGCCGCTTATCTTACAGATGTATTGCATTTTCTTATGCAGAGAGAAACAGACCCGCCATCTACCGATTCTGTTCGCGACCGTTTGCTGGAACGCAGGCCTGATATAGGCGACATAGATTTGAATTGTGACAACACCAACGTCCAGTTACCTTATATCGATATTGTGAATGAGATACTGGAGGAAGCCATAGCGCCATCTGTTTTTTCAATTGCTTTAACTTTTACGGCAAATCTGCCTGCTTTCGTTCCTTTGGTAAATACAGACCCCTTACCAGACAGAGAATATAAGATCGACGCAGCACTATTAAATGAATTAATAACGCATACCGCAGACATTCCGCATATAGATTTGCTGCTTACGGTTGATGCAAAAGTGTCTGATGCATATCAGGCAATGGGAAGCTCACTAACGCAGTGGGTTATACGCGATAAAAATATTGCCCTGAAGCTAACGCAAAATGCTGCTAACATAAGCGTTCAGTTATTGCATCAGACACTTTTATCAACCGATGAACTGAGCGCTAACCCGGAATACACTAACGTAAAAGTGTATGATAATTTTTTAAAGACAGCCCAACGTCCTTTTGGTTTACCATTCGATTTATTCAGCACAGAAGGAAATATTTATTTAACCAAATTGGGTATTAGTAAGAATGATTTGGTGAGAATATTTTCTACAGGAACATTTACCGGTTACTAATCCTCCGACAGATCAGCTTGCGGAATCATATGCTTATCTCGGCGTGAGTTTTGAAGAGCGTGATTTAATTTTCAAAGAAGATTTAGTTAACCAGGCTGCTTATTGGGGCGCCCTGGTGGCTTCTTCTTCAGTTGAGGTGGATTTGTTTTTGAACTATACTGGGTTGGAATATGCTGACCTGGAAACCTTGCTGTCATTGCAATTTATTAATCCTTTGCTTGATAGTAAAATTGATCATGATGACATTTCGTGCGATTTGGATACACAACATATCACGAATGTAACGGCAACTCCTGAAACAAGTTTGACTCATCTCATCGCTTTCTGAGATTATGGATAAAAAACTTTCCTTACCATGCAGGAACTTGATGCATGCATTCAATGCCCTGCAATTGGTAATGGTGTTATTGATCCAAATTTTGCATGGCAATTGCATCATTTTCTCCAGTTAAAAGACAGGCTTCGATCTTGAAGTATTTCCGTTGCTTGCGTTTTATGAAGACATAAGCACGCACGGGCGATGATAATTTATATAACAACCTTTTTCAAAATAAGCAAATTACTTATCCGCTCAACCCTGATTTTGCTTTGGCAAATGTAAACAGTGGCATTCCTATTACCGAAATACATAAATCAGTAATTCAGGCTGCGACATTTATTTCGCTGATGACCTAAACATGTTGCTTGTTGATAATTCAATAACAACTTTAACGCTTGCTAATCTTTCTCTTATTTACCGGAGCAGATTATTGATGCAATCGCAATCATTTACTGCGGATGATTTGCGGGTAGCCTTACAGGTTATACCGATTAACGTTTTTTCAACTCCCGTTGATACAATGAATTTTCTTGTCGAAGAATGATATGTTGAGCAATGCAGGAATCAGCGTTTGGGAATTGAATTATATTCTCCGGCAGCAAAATGATTTAAATGCAACTTTAATTCCTTCCGATGATGTAATAACGGCAAACCTTGGCGAATTGCAGAATGCACTTCTTGTGATACAGGCGAATACTGCTGTTCAGCCTGATGCTAACGGAGATTTGCTTACCAAATGGCTGAATGATCCTTTATTAATTGGGATGCAGGCTGTTGCTGCCAAACTAATCAATATTTTAAAAACGATGGATGACGATGCATTTGTAAATAATATAATCCCGGCTAATTATACATTCTTAAAAAATTTACGGGTTCAGTATGATCAGCCATTTCAAGAGGTAACTCTTTCAAATTTGCCTGCAATAGAAAACTTGTCTCAATTGAGCGCCAACATTAATTACAATTCAGGAGCGCAGCAACTTGAGTTTACCGGCGCAATGACAACCAATGAACAAACTGCTTTGCTTTCAGCGTTTACTGACCAGGATTATACTGATGCCGTAAATCAATTGTTCAGTGATTCACAGGGCAATCCTAATACATCGGTTCCGTTAGCTTCACTTCCGTTGCTTACATCTTATGCGCCTTCCCAGGGCAATTAACTTTTGATGCCAATAGAAAAGTTTTGCATTTTGCCGGTTACATGGATGCCACTCTCCGGGATGAACTGAAGAATTTTTATAACAATCCAAATCCTGTTCGCGATGCGCTTGATAATTTATTTAATTCTCAGTTAACAGATAACAGTGCCGGAAATATTTTCTTTGCAACTAACGGAGAAGTAGATACGAATTTAAAATCATTGGATTATGCGAATATTGCGCAAAGATTTGATTTCTTTCTTCAAAAAATTTCTCCTGTTTATAAAAACATTCAGCAACAGGCAGCTATTCAAAACCGCATCAGTACCTGGTTTACGGTTGATAAAACCATCGCGGCGCAACTTTTAATTTCTGTTCCTGCTATTTATACCAATTGGACTGACAATGCATTTGTTCAGAAAACAAATATTCTCAATAGTGCCAATTATGCAACCCAGTTCAATCAATATTTATGGGTTGCAAAAATTGGTTTCGTTGTTACAAAATTAAAAATTGATGCAGACGCATTGGCATGGATTCTTGTACATTCTGCGGACGTGAGTATAACAAATTTAAATGCCTTCCAATCGCGGCAGTTAATACGCCTGTTACTGCAAATGATTTTGCCGCATTCGAAAATCTGGTCAACCTGTTGAGCCTGCATCATAGTTATGCGAATACCCCGGCTGGTTTCACCCTCTTTGCGGTTTTGCAGGACGTAATCGATGGAGTAAAGACTGCTGATGATATTGAGACGGAATTATCCGTATTATATGGGTGGGATAAAGATCAATTGAAAGCCTTGATTGAAGTGCCCAATTACCTGGATCTTAGTTTGTCTCCTGCAGTTTCATCGGATTTAAAAGATATACGAATACTTGTTCGGTTGTATAAATGTTTTGCAACTATGGCGTTACTTGGCGTAAAGGCAGAAGATTGTATCAACTGGAGCCAGCCTTCCTTGAGTTTTGATGATTCAACAAAAATCAAACAAACATTAAAATCTAATTACACTGATGCTGACTGGCTTGGTATAACCCAACCGCTGCAGAACAAATTAAGAGAAGCAAAACGCGATGCTTTGGTTACATGGCTTTTGGCTAACCCGGGAACTAACACATGGGTAAACGCAAATGATCTCTACAGTTATTTTTTAATAGATGTGGAAATGGGTGCTTGTCAGCCAACGTCAAGAATTGTTCAGGCGACCAATGCGGTCCAACAGTTTGTACAACGTTGTTTTTTGAGTATGGAAAATGATATTACCGTAAACGCAGATGATCCGGACCAAAACAATTTCGACAGTAAATGGAACCAATGGGAGTGGATGAAATATTATCGTTTATGGGAAGCCAACAGGCAGGTTTTTCTGTATCCTGAAAACTGGATAGAGCCGGAATTATTACCCAATCAATCTTCATTTTTTAAGGACCTGCAAAACCAATTGTTGCAGAATGAAGTGACGCAACCCAATGCGGAAGATGCTTTTATGGCTTACCTGCGAAAAATTGGATGGTGTTGCAAGATTAGAAGTAAAAGGCATGTGGTACCAGGAAGATAATCAAACGTTGCATGTAATCGGGCGTACGTATGGAGGTGATCCAAAAATTTATTATTACCGGCAATTTATTGAAAACAGGAGATGGACGGCGTGGGAAAAAATTGATTTGGATATTAACAGCGATCACATTATCCCGGTTGTGTTTAACCAGAGAATATATCTTTTCTGGGCATTGTTTACAGAGAAGGCACGTGAAGTGCCCGACACAATGACGGCGCCAACAATAGGCCAGTCCAATTTTCCGATAAACAAACCTCAGAAATATTGGCAGATACAAATTGCTTTCAGCGAATATAAAAGTGGAAAATGGTCGCCGAAGAAAATCTCTAACAATGATGATACGGGTATCATTGAAGTTGACCAGTATTATGATCCGTCTTCACCAAAGCATATTTCCTGCAAAGTCAAATTTTTTATTTACGCCGGTTGATTTGCCACAACCTGATTTCAGTAATCTTGCAGCGTACATTCAAAACAAAGATATCAAGGGATGGTGGGAAGCATTTTTCGGCGATATTGAGAATTCGCTAAAGCAAAATGGAACACTCAACATTAATTGTTATGTAGTAAATCAAATGGCTATTATAATTACGTGCAAACCTTCGACCTGGATCCATGTCGCGGATATCCTGTAGTTACTTACAATGAATGTTCAGATTCATCCGCATCTTTTTATCAGGAGTGGTTTACAAAATATGTTGGATGATGAAAGTGCAAGCGATACAACCAATAATTTTTTAGCATACCAGGGACAATCATCTATATTAAATCAAACGCCGGGATTATTCAGAAATCTTGTGTCTTTACAAGCAGGTTTTCTTGACAGAATTGTTTATTTAATTCAGGCGCTTACTAATCAAGAACCAGTTTGTTGCATTTGAAAGAGGCTCCAAATATTACCCTCGGAACATTCATGCCTTTCTTTTACCAGGATGCAACTTATCAAAAGCAAAAAACAGGACGCACTTATTATGTAGCTCCTGAATTTAGCGATAACGATACTTTTGAATTATTTTATGCAGATTTGGAAGCATGGTTCTACCAATTGCTTGAATTACTCGAAGCCATCATTGAAGGAGATCCGAATGCTCGGAAAGGAAGCGGAAATAAGAGCAGCGATGCCACAAATTCCACAGGGGAAAAGAATTTTGGTGCTGTATCATTTTTATAACTTCTATCATCCGATGTCCTGTTATTTTATACGGCAGTTATTTAATAAAGGAATTGATGGTTTAATGAGCCGGCAAACACAATTAAAAGGTGACATAGCTTACGATAGCAATCCTGCAAAATTTAATTTCAATAGCACTTATGCTCCGCAGTTTAATGTTTATACAGGGCAACCGGTAACTTATCCAACCAATCCGCCATTTATTGATAACGCTCCCGGCTACCCGAGAGAAGATGTTGACTTCAATATTCAATCCGGTTATTCCTTATATAACTGGGAATTATTTTATCATGCGCCATTGATGATTGCAATGCGTTTAAGCGAGAATCAGCAATTTGAAGATGCAGATAAATGGTTTAAATATATTTTTAATCCCGCAGATACATCGCCGTATCATGCGCCCGATAAGTTTTGGGTAACCAAACCATTTTTTATGAATGTGGTTAGATGTTGCAGGAAAAACAAAGTACGATTTGCAGCGAATTGAAAACATTATGTTTGGTATTGCTGATCCTGCTTCTGCCCACCCAAATGATTTAGATAAGAGTGTAGAAGACTGGAGAGAAAATCCTTTTCAACCCCATTACATTGCACAGTACCGAACAGTCGCTTATCAAAAAACAACGGTGATGAAATATTTGGATCATCTCATCAGGTGGGGCGATTATTTATTTACGCAACATACAATGGAATCTGTTACCGAGGCAACTCAACTTTATGTTCTTGCAGCGCAAATTTTGGGTGATGAGCCTAAAATTATACCACCTGCATACGAAGTGCCGGTAAATAATTATTACCAGTTGGAGAAGAAGCTGGACACTTTTTCTAATGTATTGGTTGAGATAGAAAATCTTTTGCCGATGCATACGTACCAGGGTTTTGACTTTTCCAATCCTGATAATCCTGATTTGCCATCATTAGAAGCGTTATATTTCTGCATTCCGTTTAATGATAATATTCTTCAGTATTGGAAAACAGTTGCAGACCGTTTGTTCAAGATTCGTCACTGCCTTGATATTAACGGGGTATTCTCACCGTTATCCTTATTCGCACCGCCAATTGATCCGGGTATGTTGGTTCGTGCTGCGGCAGCAGGGCTTGATCTTAGCAGTGTATTAAATGATATGAATGCACCTTTGCCTGCATACAGGTTTCACTATTATGATGCAAAAAGCAACCGAGCTTTGCAATGAAGTAAAATCATCTGGGAGGGGCGCTGCTTAGTGCCTTAGAGAAAAAGGATGCCGAACATCTTTCATTACTTCGCTCAGGCCAGGAAATAAAATTACTCAGTGCCGTAATGAAGATGAAAGAAAAGCAAATTACAGAAGCGCAAAATCAAATAGATAATCTTACCAAGCAAAAAGAATTGCTTACAATAAAGAGAGATTACTATAAAAATCTAATAACCTCCGGTCTCATCGATGGCGAAACTACCGCACTTTCATTGACAGCCTCTGCCATTGCTCAGGACAATCAGGCAGTTCAAATTGAAGGATTGGCCAACACACTTTCACTGATACCAAATTTTCCTATTGGCGCATCCGGCTTTGGTGGTTCGCCGCATGTAACCGTAAGTTTTGGCGGCGAACAATTGGGAACGGCTGCCAGGGCGATGGCGGGAGCTACTCAGGGGTACCGCAAGCTCTATGCACAGTCAGGCAGGCGTTAGCACAACAAACGCGGGGTATAAAAGACGATCTGACGAATGGCAGAACCAGTTAAATAACGCTAATAAAGAACTGGAGCAAATCGATGTACAAATCCTCGGTGCGCAGATACGACTTGATATTGCAAATACGGATAAAGATAATCAGCAACTGCAAATAGATAATGCGAAAGAATCAGACGATTTCATGCATAGCAAGTTCACCAATGAACAATTATATGCCTGGATGATTGGAAAAATATCTACTACTTATTTTCAAAGTTATCAATTGGCATATGACGCAGCGAAAAAAGCGGAGCGTTGTTTCCGCTATGAGCTGGGATTAAGCGATTCAAGTTATATTCAGTTTGGATATTGGGACAGTATGAAAAAAGGATTACAAAGTGGTGAATCGCTTATGTATAATTTGAAGCAAATGGAAATGGCGTATTATGAAAAAAATAAACGGGAATATGAATTAACGAAGTATATCTCACTGTCACAGTTAGACGCAGTTGCGTTGTTGAAATTGAAAGAAACAGGCCAATGCTTTATTAATCTTCCTGAAGAATTGTTCGACCTGGATTATCCCGGTCATTATTTCCGCAGAGTAAAATCTGTAAGTTTATCCATTCCATGCGTGGCGGGGCCTTTCACAACTATAGGATGCACGCTTACATTGATGAATAATTCATTACGCATCGATTCAACAAGTGTTGCCGATGCAAAAAAATATCCGCGTAAATCAACAAATGGAATTCCCGCAGATGACCCACGTTTCAGGGACAGCGCCGGTACCTCGCAATCAATTGTGCTAAGTCACGGGCAAACAGACACTGGTTTGTTTGAGCTTAATTTCCGTGATGAGCGTTATTTGCCGTTTGAAGGAGCAGGAGCCATAAGCGGCTGGCATTTGCAATTTCCATTCGCTAATACAAAAGATAAAACAGGAACAAAGGTTAACACATTGCTGCAGCAATTTGATTACAATACGATCAGTGATGTAATTATGCAGATTAAATACACAGCTCGTGAAGGGGGTGATGCGTTAAAATTGAATGCTTCGGATAATCTTAATAATAAGATTAACCAGATTTTAGTTTCGCTGAAAGATAAAGGATTGATGAGAATTTTTAGCGCAAGGCACGAGTTTCCAAATGAGTGGTATCAATTTTTAAATCCTGCACTTACAACAGATGACCAGGTGCTTTCAATCAATTTATCGAAAGACCGTTTTCCATTTTTTGTTCAGGAGAATACAATTAAAGTCACTACGGTAGAATTGGCTGCAGATAGTTCATTGACACATATTCCCGGAATAACTCTTAACCCTGCCCCCAATCCTAATGTTGCGCAGGATCTTACTGCAGATGGTATTTACGGGTCGCTATTACATAAGTCAATAAACTATTCTTCGAATAACCAAGTGCCGTTAGTATGGAAAATGATGAATCCTGTTGCCAACCCAAGAATAACTGCAGATCAAATAAAAGATGTGTTTGTAATAGTGCATTACAGCGTTTCTTGAAGATATTGGCAATGAATAGGCATGATTCGAATTCAGCGTTGATGCGTAAATAATATCAATGAGAAAATCAGCCAAAGTGTAAAAAATTATTAGATTATTAAGAGTTATGCTAAAAATAAAAGAGGGCTCTTTAGAAAAAGAACCCGTTAAACAGCTTACCTAAAGCTTGCTTATGAGAATTGAGTTACTGGACTTATTTTATAACAGAGTTATTTTATTCCTGGTCAGTTTACGAGATGCATACTTTGTTAAATAATCTCCTCGTGCAGGCTTTTCATTAAGATTGTTTCTCCAGGTTTCTATAAGCCTGGTAATTGGAACTAAAGGTGGGCTTTCAAAGAGTATCGGTAGTAAAATTAATATATGTAACGAACTACAACTTATTCTAATTTGGCAATTTATTATTCTATTTTAGCTACGCCTCAATTTTTAAAGATTGCCATGTTAAAAACAAGCAGCTTTATGAGTGGGAACTTTGATTTCTCAGGCATTCCTAAAAGGCGAAAATTAATTGTCTATAAATTCCTTCTGGTAAACAAGCGGGCTCTTGCCGGTAATTTGTTTAAAATATTTATGAAAACTGGTAAAATTATTGAATCCGCTTTCGTAACACAATCGTTTAATGCCCTGGTTATTTTCAATAAGTAATTTGCAGGCATGCCCAACTCTTAATTCAATAATGAATTGAGAATATGTTTTTCTGGTGCGTGATTTAAAATAGCGACAAAAAGAATTGGGGCTGATGTTGGCAACTTCCGCAATCTTTTCCAGGTGTATTTTACCTTTAAAGTTTTTCAAAGAATATTCATAAATAGCATTGATGCGTTCATTTTCGGCATCGCCAAATTCTGGTTTAAAACCGATGGAAGACAATGACGATAATCGCTTGCACGATGCAATAACGGAAAGGGCTTCTATTAATAATACAATTCGTTTCGGCCCCCTTGAAGTTATAAGTTGTTCCAACAGATCTGCAACCAGCAGCCTGGATTTTCCATTTATTTGTAATCCCGTTTTTGCCCTTTCCAAAATCATTTTAAGACTGCTGTTTTCCGGCAAGGAAAGAAAATTTTCTCCCCAGAAATTTTCAGTAAAATGTGCAACTCTCGCGTCGGCAATGGCCTTCGTATTTTCTTCAAAATAAACATCGTCGAATCTCCAGTAATGAGGAAGATTGCTGCCTATTATTACAACATCTCCCGATTTGAACCTCTTTATGCTATCGCCAATAAATTGTGTGCCATTACCTTTTTTAAAATGAATCAGTTCAACTTCCGAATGATAATGCCAACGGTTATTTACATGAGGTAGCAAGTCCCGACGCACGCTGAATGAGTGCCCCGGCCCTTTCATAACTTTAAGCAATTGCGGTTTCATTAAGCTAAGTTTACATCAAAAGTTAAGATTCGCATTTCTTTAATGCCAAATTAGCTTATTATCAATGGAAGTTGAAATAAATTTCTGGCAACCTTAAAAAAAGATGGACCATCGGGCCGGCAAAATAAAATTTTGTATGCCCGTGAGAATAACGGGTTTCACATTAATGAAGTTAAGGTAATGGCAGGGTGCTGTTAAAGATAACAGCATACTATTCCACGAAGCATAAGAAGTTTGGAAAACAGGCTAGGGAATACCAATGCAATTGAAAAATACTATGATACAAATTTCTTTACTCTATGTTATTAAAATAACTTCTGTCATAAACACCTGGTGCTGCATGTGCACCTTCAATAAAATCAAAATTCACATAATGGATGCCTTTCAATTCGGTTAAGGAGTAAGTGGCTGAGGCCATAAACATTTCAGCACCTGTGCTGCCGATTCTTTCCGTAAGCATCTCGCTGTTTGGTATGTGAACATAAATAGTATCGTGGGATATTTTTACATATTCAATATTGATAGAGTCGTAATTATTATTTATTAATTGAACAATGGTTTGGACTGACATGGTGTCAATTCCCGGTTCAATTGGTTTTCGAATTCTTAAACCGTTACTATCATCAGCTTGCCATAATAAAGTTTCATTTTTTACATGAAGAAGTGAATCTGTATCGAACGAATCAGAATAATCATAAACAGTATCTGTTGTTACAACTTCTGCCGGTTCATTTTTTTCATTATTCCCGGAGTTGCAACTGAAGATGGCAGTAATTGCAATGGCTAAGAAAATTTGCAATGCATGTTTCATGCTGTTAAATATATAGATATTTTTTTTTAAAAGGGATAGCCTATTGCCAAATTTAAAACAAGATTTTTCCTTCGCCAATCCCTGTTTCCAAAATTTATCTTGTTAAGAACCCATCTCTGGCCTGGCGGCAACCATGGCTCTCTTACAGGAGTTGCCAGGTCAATTCTTAATAATAATATGGTTAAGTTAATTCGTAATCCTATGCCAGTACCAACTGCTAATTGATTAAAAAAATCTTTTGTGAACTCACCACCAGCCCGATTGGTGTCTTTGTTGTATAACCAGATATTTCCGGCATCAATAAAAAATGCACCTTCTAATATGTTATTAATTTTAAGACGAAGTTCAGTATTCATTTCAAGCTTTATATCTCCCGACTCATCAGGGTAAAATGAAAGGCTATCTGCATTAGGATCTCTGTATGTTCCCGGTCCGATAGAGCGGCTTCTGAAAGCGCGGATACTGTTATTCCCTCCTATAAAAAACTGTTTTATAAATGGCAGTTCAGTTGAGTTTCCATAAGGATAGCCAAAGCCAAAAATGATGCGGTTAGCTAATCTTGTTTTTGGACTAAATGCATAATAATATCTTCCCTCAAGTTGTGTTTTTATATACTGGGAAATCTGTGCACCGAAAAGTCTTTTTTTGCCATCAACTGCATCCGGCTTAATTAAGAGCCCGGCGAAATTTCCTGAAAGATCGGCAAGGCCACTAAAATAAAAACCGCTTCCATAAGGATTATTAACTAACGGATCTACCGTATACGAATAATTAGAGCCGATTACAAATTGTGTGTCTACCGCATGTTTTAAAATGGGATTATACTTGATACTGTCACGGTACTTTTGAGTAATATTTAATGCACGAACATAGTTAATAGAAAATGGATTGAATTCCTGTTGAATTTTGAGATTAGGTTTCCACGAATAACCTAACTGTGCAGTAAACGAACTGAGCGTATACAATTTTTGACGATTGAGCAAGTCGTAATTCAAATCAATTTTAGTATTTGGAACAAAAGCATTTGTTGTATTGAATTGAAAAAAGGGAACGACAAATTTTGGTATTGAAAAAGTAACGCCGCCACCAAATCTGTAAGTATTATAGCCGCTTTGAGCTCCGCTATATTGCACTTCACTTCCGACATCCGCATGCAGTGCGATATGCTCACCATCACGAAAAATGTTCCTGTTTTTGAAAGTGAATGTTATTAACGAGCCTACATAATTATTCGATTTTGTATTGCCTGAAATTTCTGCTCTTAATGATTTTTTAGGTGATGGAGTCAGGTAGTAAAAAGTATTTAACCTTCCGGTATCACCTTCACTATTTGGAGAATCTTCAAACCTGTTTTTTACAAATTTAAAAAGATCAAGGTTGATGAGCCTGCTCAACGTAAGATTATGAGCTGTACGGCTATATACATCACCTGAATCAAACAGCATGATGCGCGGAAATAATTTAGGTTTGAATTTTTTTGCAGGATCTACGATATAATAACCCTTATACAGGAATTCATTTAAATGGCTCGTGTCATTTTTTTTTGCATTTAAACGATAGTTGGGATAAATATATACATCATCAATTATGTAGGGTTTTTTGGCAAGCGGAGGAGTATTCTCCTTTACCTGTAAATACATATTTACTTTATGATTACCAATAGTACTGTCTGCATTTACAATTAATAAATCAGGGCTGAAATAATAATAACCCTGCTCTTTTAAAATTGCGTCTATGCGTTCGCGTTCGCCTTTAACAATATCAAGGTTAAAATGGTCTCCGGGTTTGAGAAGTGATCCGGGTCTCGTGTCTTTAATAGTTTTTCCAAGAGATGAACTGTCTAATTGAAAGCTAACATTTTGAATACTATAAACCGGGCCAGGAGTAAGCGTATACGTAGCATGCGCTTTTTTCCTTTTGACAACGGTGTCGCCACTTGCTTCTGCATGGAAATAGCCAATATTTTCCAGGTAGTTTTGCAACACTTTTGAGTTATAATCAATATTTACAGCGCTCAATAATACGGGTGGCTCGCCAATCTTTCTGAAAAATTTTCTAAGAAAACCTTTCTTCTTTTTGGGGTCACCAGCCAGGTTATAAAAAAATAATTTAAAAGGAATGCCAAGGAATTTGCTGTTGGGAATTGGCCTCGGAAGATGCTCCGTAAGATCGACAACTTTATTCTTTTGCTTTTTAGAAAGTGTGCTGTCAGAGACTTTCACGGTTGCACCTGTATATAATGCATCGCCTTTTGGTACAAGTTTGGTTGTATTGCAGGCAACTAAAAAAAGAGTTATTATTAGTTGTAATATTTGCATAACGCTTATTGCTCATTCTCATTTGCTTTTGAAGGCGGAGTAATGGTTTGCTCTTCCTCTTTTCTTGCTGATTCCTGCTTGTTCTCTGCCCTGTTTTCTTTCCTTATTTGCCTTTTCTTTCTGCGTTGCTCTTTCGTAGTAAAGAGCTCATTAAATTTATTATAGTCGACAGAAATAATAAACCCGATGCCGGTTTCGATGACATATCCTTCCACTATATCTGTATAATCATTTTTACGATAAGCACGCAACATATATTTTCCATCCTTACTCAGCTTGTAGTTTACAGAAATATTTCCCGCAAAATTTTGTTGTTGATTATTTGCCGGTTGTGGTCCCTGCAATTCAAAATTGCTGCCAACGGTAACGGTTAAACGATCACTTAATAAGCGCTTGGAAATTCCTACATTTAAATCCGTCCGGTTTTGCTCACTGCCCGTAGTGTAATCCTGCGTTGTTGCCACATCAAAATTTATATCAACGCCTGCAATTAAATTTTGAGTAAGTGCATTCAGTTGTTCGGATAATAACCTGCTTACACTTTGCATAGCAACAGTGCTTGCATTCAGAGAACCGCCCGCGCTGCTGGCAAAAGGATTTTCACCTATAAAGCGGTTCAATAATAAAAGTGCAAAAACCTGTTTATTCATTTCCCCCGGATCTTGTCTTACCTGTATCAACTTATTTTGAACTGTAGAGACAATTGAATTGTCAACATTATAATTTTTATCTGACGGTAAAACAATATCAAAACTTATCTGTGGTTTTAAAAGTTCACCAGCCAGCGAAAGATGTACTTCAAAAGGTAATTTTTGTTTATAAATAGTTTGATCTCCCGCTACCTGCCCTTGCACGAGGTCTAAAGGAGCAGTGTTGGCGATATAAATAGCAGTAACACTTATTTGGGCAGTTGTTGGCTCACCGGTCCATACAATCCTGCTTCCTTTTTGTATGATAAAATTTCGCTTTAAAAAATTAAAAGAAAGGTTATAAGAACCTTCATCAATTTCGTAAGAGCCAACGAGTGTTATTTTACCGCTTGCGTCTATGCCAGCCGTTAGTTGTCCTGTACCTTTAAGTCTTAGAAAGTCTCCGTTGGCGGCGTCAACAATCATATTGAACGTGGCTTCTCTGGTTACTGTAATATTCACTGACACGTCGTAACCTAATAATGGGGAAGTATTTAACGAATCATAAGGAACCATTAATAGTGAATCTTCCGCGGTGGCACTAAAATCTACAAAGCGCACGATGCCTTCCCTTTTTTCTACTCCAGGCTCCTGTTGCGGAAGAACAACCGTAAAATCGGTTTTATTATTTATGACCAGATTGCCGTCAATAATTGGGTGCGCAGGTGTTCCTTTTACAGTAAGATTAGTTGAGAAAACCATTTTACCATAAAATAATTTATTGTCTTTATTAGTAGAATTTATTGCCTGGAAATTCCTGGCTTTTATAGTAAGATCAAAGTTATAATTTAAAAAATCTGTTGTATTAACATTTCCTCCAATTGCAAGCGCATTTTCAGCAGTGTCGCGTATCACAAAATTCTGAAACTCTATTCCCTTATTATTAATTATGGCTATTGCTGCTTTGTCAATTTTAAATACATTGTTAAGTGCCCTTACGTTGAATGCAGTATTATCGAAATTGATTTTGCCATCAATGTTGCGATCGTTTAAGCTACCATTTAATGCAATTTTGCCATACAAAAAGCCTCTTGCCTCTTTTATGCCACCATTTGTAAATCCTTCTAAAGAATGCATTTGGAAAGCTCCGATATTCACCATAAAATCATAACTGCTGTTGACGGGTTTTACAATATAATCG
Organism: uncultured Chitinophagaceae bacterium; assembly: GCA_963756945.1. Lineage (GTDB taxonomy): Bacteria > Bacteroidota > Bacteroidia > Chitinophagales > Chitinophagaceae > Ginsengibacter. Next base: position 52,015 of record CAVWQJ010000005.1, read on the forward strand.
CCATTAATTGTAACATTATTTCCGCGGTCTTTAAGAGCCAGATCTGCATGATAAGTATTGGCAACATTGTTGTTCACCTTAGCTGTGAAATTTCCAATTGTATCCTGATAAACACTTAGATTCTCTACGGTAAGATCGGTTGTAAAAGTTGGCTGTGTTTGCAGATTCTTTACAATGGCATTTCCATTTAATAATCCATTAACCAACAAAGAATCACTCTCTACAAAACCTGTGAGCGTTGCTATATTAAAATTTTTAAAGTCAATCTGCAAAGGACTGTTATTGCCAGATGCAGTGCTGTTAAGGCTTAGCTGCTGATTTCCCTGGCTCAATATAAAATTGTGCGCCATTATTCCGCTATCAATATATTGAATAGAATTTCCTTCATTTATATTCCATTTATCATAGTTTAATAAAATGGAGCCGGGCTTTAAACTAAACGTATAGTTGTTAGCGGATGGAAATGAAAGCAGTCCGGTTAAAGTATATTTATCGGTAGATTTTTGATCTTTTATATTCAGTGTAAAGTTAAGTTTGTTGTTCTGTAAAGTTCCATCTAACGTTGTAGCATACATGCTAAGCGCAGTGCCATTTTTAATTTGTTTAAGAGATGTATTAAAAGCAAGAGAACCGTTTTTTGTTCCCGCATTAAAATTCGCATCATTTATTATAGTTCCTGCGTAAATTATATAGGGTGATTTTATAGAAAGATTCCACCCTGTATCATTTGCAAAGGCGCCATTCAGAGAAATTGGTTTTAATTCTGTAAGAGTTGGCAGGAACGCCCTCAATGCAGGATTATTAATAACTCCGGCGCTTATGGAAAAATTATAAGGATCAATCTTCACACCGTTCTTCTTTTCACTCATTGAAAAATATGGATCAATGGATTGCTGAAATACATCAGCCAGTTGCGTTAATTTATATTTCCCTTTGATTGATGCTGTAATAAAATCTGATGTTAATTCAAGGCTATGGTTTCCATTGTTATTATCTGACGTTAACTGCAAAGAATCCAACGTAAATCTTTTGCCTTCATCTACCAATATAGAATGGGTTACCATTAAATTTCCTGCGAGATTATCGGGATCAGTATTCGTAAAATCTCCATCAATATCTCCATGATAAATTATAGCATTAGATGAAAGATGCAGCGGCAAAGTTTTAATACTATCGATCGTTGCCTTTAATTTTACTCCCGGAAACTTGCCTGCAAATTCACCATCCGCTGATAAATCAGCAACCAGGTTTGGATCATTAATATTAGCTGTTACTTTATAAATCTTGTTAGCTATAGAGCCATCAGCTTTTATGTTTGTGTAATTATAACCATTGAGTGTAACGGTTGATATAGAACCACTGAATGTTGCGTTTGCAATGTCAGGATTATATGCATGGCCTTGAATTTTAAAATCTCCGGTGAGCAAACCAAGTTGTGGATTTTGCAGTAAAGTGCCCAATTGTAAATTTGCCGCATTCAATGAAAGATTATATTGCGCCCTGTTTGAATCAGTAATATTTATTAAACTTCCTTTGATCTTCGCATTGCCAAGGCTGCTGTTTATAGCAAGATCAGTATTCAAATTATTCATTCCTCCTTTTACAATTCCAGTTGCTGAAATGTTTTCAGGCAGCGTGATATTAGAAGGTAAAGTTGAGGCAGGAAGCAGGGAGAGAATATCATTTCGGGATGTCTGAAATTTATTAATAGTCAGATCGGCATTTATTTTTTTTGAATCGGGTAAACCTTTTATAACTCCCGCGGCATTTATATCTGTAGCGTTTAATCCTTTTAAAATGAGTTTTTGAAAATTTAAATCGTTCACCTTTCCTGTTATTCTTGCATCAGCGTATAAAGTTGATTTGGGAGAAAGTGACGCTGACTGCTCACCTGACAGCGGTAAAAAATATTTCAGATCTCTAACAGATATTTTACTTCCTTGTAAATCTATATCAAGTCCCAGTAGGCCCGGATTCTTTTGTATAGCATCCAAAGACGGGTAACTTATTACCGCTGATTTTTTTATTTCAGATCCGGGAGTTTCTATTAATAAATTTTGCAGCGAAACGCCAGACGGATTCATTATAAAATCAGTTGTAAGATTATTTAAAACAAATCCGCTTTGTTCTTTAAGGCTTGCAGATTTTACAGAGACGAATGTTGTATCAATATTATACGCAAGTTCATCAGCTTTTAGCGAAAGATCAGAAAGAAGTAGATGCGAGTAGTCCATTCCGTTAGGAGCATGAGGAAATGAATTGTCGTCATATTTCAGACTGCTGTTATTAATGGCTATTGTTCCTGAAATTATTTTGAAAGGCGGAACAGGCATCGTAGTTAGTACGGTATCTTTTGGTGGCTGTACAGGTTTCTTAGATGCTGTTTCTATTACAATTGCAGAATTATTTAATGTTGCATCATCGAGCGTGTAAACACTGTTTTTAAGATCAAACTTTTTTGGATGTATTACCAGGTTGCCTATAACAAAAGATGAATTTATATTGGAAGGCTCACTTTTATAAGCCACGTTAATATTGGAAAAATTCATTTCCTTATTAAGGAGCTGGAGAAAATTATCCGGTTGCGCTGCTGCTTCAGAAACTGTTTTTTTAACTGACAGTTTCAAAGGTTCCATTTGATAAAAATGTCCTTTAAGGCCTTTCAATGTTATTGATGGAATATCAAATAATAAATGCGAAGGATCAAATGTTGAAATTTTTGTATCGAGATGTGTCACTGCTAAATCCATATCATTTCCCGTGTATGCATCTTTATAAATAACGTGTGTATTATTTACAAGTATCCTGTCAATATTCATCTTTAGAGAAGAAGCATTCTGCGTATCAGATGATGCAGACGGAGCGCTGGCAAATGCATCAATTATATATTGAAAATTAAAAGTGGAATCTGGCGGAAGCCTTTTTATTTTTGCAATTACATTATTAACTGAAATCTCCCGGATTTTGACTTCACTTTTTAAAAGCTTAAGCATACTTATGTCAACATCCAGTTCTCCACCGTATAATAATGTGTCTTTTGATTGATCTTCAAAAAAAACATTTTGTAAAGAAAGCGAAGTTGGAAATTTTACGTTAAGCCTGCCTATCCCGACTTTAGTTTTCAATTTATTTTCGAGATAGCTCACTATTTTTTTGCGGGCAAAATTTTGCACCGGTGGAGTTTGAATGAGAAGCAGGGCCAGCAGAATTAAGAAAATAAAAGAAGCAATAATCCATGCCACCACCCGCCCGGCCTTAGCTATAAACGATCTTCTTTTTTTAGGAATTTTCTCTTTGGATTCCATATATTATTTTACCCTGAAATATTTATTATCAACATATCAAAATTTAAACCAATAATTATAGGCAAGGGGCAATAGGCAATGGGCAATAGCAAAGAGCAAGAAATAAACAATTAAATTTGAAAGCTTTTTTATAAATCATAGCGCTCTCTCCCGATAATAATCGGGATGGAGAAGGGGTTAGAGTGAGGCTATTTATATTTTAAGTGAAAACAATTCAATACTGTTTTCTTTGCCCTTAAGCTCTACCATTCCAAGGCTTTCAGTCTGCCATTTTTTAAGGTCAATATTTTCCACAAATGTTTTTGAAACAATGGAGTGATGATGAAGTTCAGTGCATGCACTTCTTATGCGGGCCGTTGTATTCATTGTGTCTCCACTCATGGCAAGGTCTTTTTTAATTACACCTATTTCCCCAACAGTTACTTCACCAATATGAATTCCTACTCTAAAGTCCGGAACAACATTATATTTTTTTTTGAAGTAATTACTTCTTCTTTGAATATTTCTCCTTGCCAGAATTACAGTGTCCAGGCATTTGCGTGTATTGCGCTGCACAAACATCCATGAGCAAACTATTTCGTCGCCTACATACTGGTATATGGTTCCATCAAACTCTATTATAGCCTGGGAAAGCATGTAAATAAAATCTCTTATAAATTCAAAATAAACAGAATGCCCAAGATCTTCGGCAATAGGTGTTGAATCTTTAAGATCCATAAACATTACAATACGCTTTTCTACCTTTGGATTTATATAACGTCCGGCAAGAATATCAAAAAAAACTCCGGGTGAATATTTTTCATTAATGATGAGTATGAGCTGAGTTATAAAAAAAATAATCATCCAATAGATTATTTTTAGAAGAAGCCAGTTTCTATATAGTACATATGATTGTATTTGGTGGAAAGCTTCATTAGCGTTTAAACTTTGAAAAAAATAAGCATCAGTAAATTGAATTATAAAGGTTAATATAAATGCCGACCCAAGCAGGATAAAGCTCTTTGCTAAAAAATTGAACCATAGAGGAAAATGCCTGAACATTTTCCCAAGCCTGTATACAAAAATATATCCCATAATAAAACTCACGATAAACATTACTGTTTCCCGAAACCAAAGTGCCTTGGTATGCGCCTCTGCATTTTGCCGTAAAAGAACAATTACAAAATCAATAACAGTCCAGAACAAGGCTATGTAAAGAACAGTTCGTAAACGAATCTTATCTAAGTTGGAGAGATGGAAAATTTTTTTGACTGCGCTCATTGCCTTGTTTCTAAAAAATTGTAAATGGATTGTTGCGCATTTATTTTTTCCGAAGCAGTATTTATCTTTTGTTGTTCAAATCCCGGAAGCAACATAACCGACTTATCATTATCGTCCCATTGTTTAGTAAAATATTTTATCAATTCCCTTTTACATCTTTCATTCTTAATACGAACGTCCACTTCAATGCGATAATATAAATTTCTTGTCATAAGATCTGCGGAACCAATTAAGAACTTCTGCATTATCTTTTGTTCCAAAAATTAATATCCTTGAGTGTTCCAAATAACGATCCACAATGCGTTTTACTTCTATGTTGTCACTTTCACCTGCGGTTCCCGGCACCAAACAGCAAATGCTTCTCACAATTAAATTAATTTTTACACCTGCGCTGCTCGCTTTATATAATTCGTTAATAAAACCCGGTTCTTCCAGGTTATTTACTTTTATTCGTATTAGAGCATCTTCACCTTTTTTCGCTTTGTTTATTTCCCTTTCAATAAGCTTTTTCAATTCTTCATTCATATTAAAGCGGGAGACCAGAAGAGATTTAAATTCAATTTTTTTATCTTTTTTTGACGGACGTTTTACCTGCAAAAATTTAAATAGCTGAAGCAATTCATTTATGATCGGCTTATCAGTCGTCATCAATACATGGTCTGTATAAAGCTGAGCAGTTATTTCATTAAAATTACCCGTACTTAAAACGGCGAAAGATTGCCTCCTGCCATTTTTTCTTTTTCGTACCAATGCAATTTTGGAATGTACTTTTATAAACGGGGAGCTATAAATTATTTTTACGCCTGCTAGTTTCATAATACGGCTCCATTTGATATTATTAGCTTCATCAAATCTTGCTTTTAGTTCAACAAATGCAATAACGTTTTTTCCATTCTTAGCTGCGCTGATGAGGGCATTAATAATATGAGATTCTTCGGCAACACGATATAGCGTTATATAAATATCCGTAACATTCACATCAACAGCGGCCTGGTTAAAAAACGAAAGCACCGGGTTGTAAGATTGATAGGGAAGATGCAACAATACATCTTCCTGCAGAAGAACATTAAAAATATCGCCACTGTTCATTACATGTGAGGATGCAAGGGGCTTCCTTTTTTTATAAACCAATTCTTTACCAAAATCAGGGAAATGTGTAAAATCTTTAAGATTGTGATACCTTCCGCCGGTAAACATATCGTCGTGGGTAATATTAAAAATTGTGCTTAGAAAAAGCTGGAGATTCGCCGGCATTCCTTGCTGGAAAAGGAACCTGGAAGGAGCGCCGAAATCCCGTTTCCTAAGTTGCCGCTCTATTTTTTGCAGCAGGTCTCCCCGGTAATCATCTTCCAAATGCAATTCGGAATCGCGGTTTAATTTTATGCTATACACGCCAATAATTTGCAATCCCGGGAAAAGATACACAAGGTTTTCACGAACGATATCATCTAAAAAAATTACGTAGTTGAATTCATCAAGTGGCGTGAGAGAAAAAAATCTTTTCGTTTTTTCTGACGGAATATTTACGATAGCCTGCCTTAAACGCCCGTCGGTATTTTCCTGCAGTGTAACCACGAAATAGAGCTTATTATTTTCAGGAATAAATTTCTTTGCTTTTTTATCATCCAAATAAATCGGCTGAATGAATGAAAGAATATCTGAAAGAAAAATTTCTCTTATTTCAGAAAGGTGTTCGGCACGAATAGGTTCATTGTAATAGAAGAATGATTTTATTTTCTCTTAAAGCGGGTAAAATCTCATCACATAATATTGAGCCAAAATAATGTAAGCTGCCGTTTAATTTCATCCTGAACTTTTTCAGCAATATTATTTTCATTGCCCTGTATTTCTTTTCTTATTTTTTTCCCAAGAACAGAAAGAGCGATTATCTCGGTATAGCGTACACGAAAAAATTCATCAAGATTTGAAGAGAAAATTGACAGAAATTTTAAACGTTCAAAAAGTGGCACTTCCGCATCTGCTGCTTCCTGTAAAACTCTTAGGTTAAAGCCAAGCCAGCTAAGGTCCCTGTTATACATCATAAATACATACGTTTATAGCGGTGATCCGGTTCCGTTTATAAGTGTGCCCGAAGAAGTACCCTGGCTAAGATAAGCGGCAATGGCAAATGCAAGAACAGATATAATTATACCTACCATAAAAATATTATACGCTAATCGAATGAGTTTATATTTACGACCAAGCACAGCGCCGAGGTAATAAATATCTTTTATAAGAGAACCATACAGGTAGTCAGTATCAAGCATCATTTCCCGCATGGCTGCATTGTATTGCTCGTAAGTAGCTTTATAGAAATTTCCAAAAAACAGAAGATTGGTTTTTTTTTGCTTTATATCATCGGGAGTAAATTGCCCCGCCACTTATATTGGGTCTTGTTGATAAAATAGAAATAACAATTGTTGTTACAGCAACTATTAAAAAAATTATGGTAGGTATGGTTAAATAAGCATCTTCCTGCAGTTTGCGAAGCAGCACACTTAGTATTACAGAAATAATAATTGAATTAACCGAAATAAGAATATTAGCCTTATGATCGGCGAGTTCACTTAGCTTTAAATGATTTTCCGAAGTAAGCCGCAACATAGTTTGAATTCCTTTACTCATTAGAGCCGCTCTTATCTTTTTCCAGGCCTGCTAACTGGTGACTTTAGGTTGTTCATCAACTTGTTGCTCGTCTTCAAGGGTTTCATCGCTTTCATCTTTAGTTTTTTTAAATTTTTCTTTTTCCCTTTATCGAGCAACTCCCTGTGCGTACCCGGTATAAAACTTATGATCTTCGAGCATCTTTATAGTGGTCTCGTTAAATTTAACTCGATCCGTTCCGTCCGGAGCGAAGTCTTGTATTCCTCGAAAGCTCTTTTATTTGTCTTTTTAAAATCTTTGGTTCCAAAATGATAAGTATCCGCATCGCAAATTATTTGCTGCTAAAAAATTTTCGAGGATTGCGTGGAAATTTAGTGGCCATTATGCAATTGGCAATTGCTGTAATTGTTTTTTCATCGTCAATATTTTCCTTCATAAATTTTTTCATGATTTCGCAACCCATTTCTTCATGTTTTGCCGGCTCTGTAAACAAGTGGCCCACATCATGAAACCAGGCTGCTGCGTAAAGGATAAGCATCTCATTTTCTGAAACTTTATAATGGCCCGCTATTTCCTGGGTATGTTTTACAACATTTTGGGTATGCTCCAGGTTATGAAATGCAAGTTCAGGAGTTTGCATTTGTTCGAAAAGCCCTGTTACATATTCTTCAATTTTTTTAAAAAGTTTATTGCTATCCATAATCAAAATGTAATATTAAATTTTGTTCCGATTGAAAAATTGAAAAGTATTGCATTCTTTCGAAAATGCAACCGTGCCGGAAACAATAAAAAAGTTATAGGGTGAATAGTATATGCCGCCACCAAATGAATCATGCCACTTATGCGAAATTTCAGTTGGCGACCCAAACCCTTCCCATATCATTGAATCCGATTAATCCAACAGCTCCCGGCAAAACATAAGACTTGGAATCAAAAAGTTTATACCTGAATTCATGGAAAGATACGCTATGGATTTTCCCGAAAACCGGTTTTTTCTGAAGCCTCTCAAATAATTATTTTCGCCCAAGATCGAGTGCCTGGAAATATTCATAGTTTTCGCTAAAAATGTGGCCGTATCCAAGATGCAATACTGTCACAAATCGCGTGGGATCTCTATAGCTTGCATATACTGCCATATCGGTTGTTAATTTTGTGATTTGCCGGCTATCATTATTAATACCAAACAATGAAGTTAATTCAGTTGTCCAATATACGCCGCGTGTGGGTAAGAGGTCGTTATTAGTGTTATGAATAATAATAGAAATTTTTGGACCTGCATAAGTTTTATCAGAATAAATGCTGGCTGGAATCAAGGCCGGCAAATGCAGGTTGTGATAAAATTTTTCCATAGTTATCAAAGTAATGATTCCAGTAATGATAGTAAGATGCGCCGACATTAAGTTCTGCAAGTTTGTGAAAACGCTTCCGAAACAAAAGATCGCCGGAAAAATAATTATAGCGAACTTTATAGAAGTTTATGCTTTTTGTTTTTATCAATAGAGGTTTCATTTCCTAAGCCAAAAAAATTATTTAATACGGTATTAAATAAAGATCCCTTTGCTACAATATCATATTTGTCTGATCACGTCATTAAATTCTCCGTTGTAGTTTACCTGGTATCTACCGGTGTTTAAGGCTAAACATAGATGTAACTGATTGGTAAGTGGAATAGGGATCTTTTCTGAAGCCATACGTTTTTAATGAATAGCCAAGGCCGGCTATAAATTTATCATCTTCATTAAATCCCATGCTTATTAATGGCAGCCTGTAAGAGTTGTAGTTAAATCCGGTGATATCATAGAAATTTACATTGGGGTCTGTTGATATTTGATTTTTGGTTTTGGAGCTGTGTACTATAAAATTACTATCTGGTTTAAAATCGTAAATACATTTCTTACATGTCCGCGAATATTAAATGTATCTTTTCCTTTTCCACCAACAATGCGAAGCTTTATTTTAGAGCTTGCCGTGGAATCAACTATCAAAAATATCATCACCATTTAATCCATACAAGATTGATGAATTTAGTGACTATGGCGAATTGAAAACCCGGTCGAACATTACGCTTGAAGAATCGGTGCTTTTGTTTTCGTTTGTATACTTTTACTTCCAGGTTATTACCGGAATTAAAATTTTGAAGTATTCATTTTTATTGCTCCCCACAACATTCACTTCTTTGGAAAGAAAGTGATAATATTTTAAGCCATTTTTCAAAATAAGGTTCCTGCGTGATTGTAATTTCTGAAACTATTTTTTTTGCGTCCAGCATTGTATATCTCCGGCCGAAGATATTTTACTGCATCATTAATAACTTCATCTGTTTCATCTGCCTGGAATTCTTTGATAATATCTTTTCCATGTCGGCTCATCAAGATTATTCATGAATAGCCTGTCGAAATTTCTTTCTTCCCAGTTAAACCATTTAATATTTGGATAATGTTTCCTGAATCCCTGCAGGTAAGGCAATGCGGCAATGCTTACGCTTTTTATAAAGAGCCCGTCTGAATAAAAAAATGCCTGGTCCCTGTCTCTTGGTATAGGGAAATATAATTTGCCAACGCCGGTGTCCGTAGTTCCAAAACGCCATTGATCAAAATGCCTGTCCCAGTCGCCAATCATCATATCGAGTAGGCGTGCCCGTAATACATCCTCCTGTGCCACATGATTTTTGCTATCGCCGATTATTTCGTCTATAACTTTCGCAGTGCTTTTTGAATTTGTTATGTCGGGAATAGGATCTCTCAATTCAAGTAAGCACACTTTATTGGCAAATTGTGCCTGTAAAATCCCAAAGCGCAGGATCATCCGGAACAAAATAATATTCAGGCGTCGGCATGAACTACCCTTGCTGCATCCGCGAGCTGCGGTACAATAAGCGCTCCGTAAGGATGTTCTGCAGATACAAGATCTTTCATTAACCTGTTTGGAACAAAAGGTTTTAAAATTTCGGGAACGGCACCAGTTGGCTTTTTATCAATAGTCCGTAATACCCATTCGAGGCTGTCTTTATCCAGTAGTCTTAACGATTCAGTTTGCCTGCCGCCACCAAGGCTTAAAATTTTAAAACCTCCTTTTTCTTTGTTAATTCTAAAAACTTTCAGGTGAACGGGTGTGCCCCATTCTTTGCGGTAATTTTTTCCCGCGATAAGTTTATGCAACGGCAGATGCTTTTTCATAATCTGCGTTTACAGCTACCGTTACACTGTCTTTAAAAGCAACAATAGGTTCAGTTTGTGGAATTTTTATCGAGTCAGGAATTTCATTCTCTTTGGAAGCAAAATTAAACAGGTTTCGAGAAAAGCTTTTGTGAGCAGAGTCTTCATTTACGGTGTAAAAGTCTACGTGTACATTTTTGTTTTTTGAAATTTCCAATGCTGCAAAGCCTAATGCAGATTGTGTGTAAGGAGCATTTTTATTTTTCGAAACCCGTGTATGCTTGGAGCCTGCTCCACTTACGATATAATAATTACTGCTGTCTTTAATGAGCTGAAGCGTGTGCTCATGCCCTGCAACAAAAATAATATTCCGATGACCTTTTGTAATGTTTTCTATTCCATCGATCATATTGGCATAAGCCGGATAATGCAGATCTTCAGGCACACCGAAAACACCTCTTACAATAGGATACAGTGAGCCAATAACCGGAAGCGGAATCCACAATTTCCGATTACATGTCAGTCAAGGGAAAGATATGTTGCTTCAGCCGGAAATAGCCACCATGTACTCCATAACTTTTCAAAGTATGATGGTTCGCAAGAATTATTAATTTTTTTGAATTCCTGTTAATAATATCATTTAACTCATTGTAAAATTGTTCAGGCGTTTTAAAAGCGCAATCCGACTCGATTCCCGGCCTTTCATTTGGTGGCCTGATAAACCATTGACTGTCGAAAGACGACTAATTCAATATTGTCATTGATAGGGTATTCAACCGGTCCGGGACATCCGTCAGTAGGAATAAATTTAATATTTTTATCTACATTCATTAATATAATTGCCTTGTCTCTTTATTTTAGCAAGTCCATCAGATGCTTCATTATTCCAGTCATGATTTCCGGGAATAAAAACAACTTTTGCTTCTGTGCCTTTTGCAATATTTATTTGTGAATCAAGAACAGATTTTGCATTTTTATAATCCGGCATGATATCATCAGGAAGACCCTTATCATAAATATTATCTCCCAGATAAATTACAGTTGTTTTATTGTTAAGAGGAATAAGGTCACGTACGGCATCTATAACAGGCTCTCTTCCGTAATTCAGTTGACCGGCATCGCCAATAAGAATTATCCGGGCAATGTATGGAATCCACCTGGCCAAAACACAGACTCATCGTTAAAATAACAAAATATGAATAACGTTGGATTCTTTTCTGCATTATATTTTTTTTTAGGCTTAAAAATTAATAAAGTCGCATTGCCATATTTATCCACCGCCTCATTGGAAATAAGTAAATCTCCCCACGGAGTAAATGTTATTCCTTCAGGCTGCTTAAAGATTATCGGATCCAATGTGCACACTTCTTTGATATTGCCTTTCCTGTCAGTAACGATTAGTAATTGATTAGATGAAGCAAGTATCCAAACATCCTGTAGTAACCGGGTTGATAGCCGCTGCCGAAGGTTTCAGTTTTAATCTTTTCTTCACCTGTTTTTTGTGCTACCGTTTTAGCATTAATCGAAAATTGAGATGGCGTATAACTGATCGATTGAAGGATCGAACATCCATGCTGATACGTGCTTTTTTTATCATTTTGGCAATCTTTGCAAATCATAATTAGACCGCTTATACAGATCATCATAATATAAGGATTCAAATTCATTATTGTTTTTACCCGATGCCTGGAAAATTTACTTATACGGTTAAAAACAGTATCGCCATCAGCAGAAAAGTTTATAGTTTCCATATTGCCGTTGCTTGGATAAAACATAAAATGTGCTGTCATGTAAAAGCCACTTCTTCAAAATCCACGCCCGATTTATCAAACTTCCATTCGTCGATAAGATAATTTTTATTGAGATGAATTTTATAAAGATTTCCATTGTCATCGGATATTGCAAACACACTGCTGTCTTTACGGTAAAAACTAATGCCGGAAATTTCTGTAAGTGCATCGCCCAATTTTAAAATTAAGGGATTGTTCAAATCATATTCTTTGCAAGGAAGGTTGACCGTATTTTTTTTAGTACTGCATCCTTCAAACGAATGCAGTTTTGCAAAAAAAAACAGTAAAAGAATGAAGTTTCGGCTTACCATAATTCAAAATAAAAGATTCAAAAACATATCGGGATAGATTACCTGCGAATAAATTTACAATACATTGACATCAATTTGGAAATAAGTAATTTGTATTACTTCACCACGATATTCTTAAAACAAATAATTATAAGCTATGAAGTACGAACCAGTCAGAAATTTTATCGATGGTAAATTTACAGATTCCAATCTCTCGAAAAATTCTTGCAAATAATTTCTCCGATAGATGGCAAATTACTTTCAAAGTTTGCCTTTCCGGCGTGGCCGGGATCTAATGATGCGGTATCTGCAGCAAAAAGGGCGTTTCTTACATGGAGTAAAACGCCAATTAAAGAGAGAGTGCAGGTTTTTTTTCGGTATAGAAATTTGTTGGAGAAAAATCGTCAAAACCTTGCTGAACTATGTTCTGAAGAGAACGGCAAGACACTAAGTGAATCGATTGCCGAAATTGAAAAGTGTATCGAACTTACGGAATTTGCATGTTCATTACCGCAGCTTGTTGCCGGCGAAGTATTAGAAGTTAGCCGTGGTGTCGAATGTCGCGAAGAGCATGTACCCTTGGGCGTTATTGCCTCAATAGTGCCCTTTAATTTCCCCAGCATGGTTCCCAACTGGACTATTCCCAATGCAATAGCTTTAGGAAATTGTATGATTTTAAAACCTTCGGAAAAGGTTCCGTTAAGTGCCGGAAGATTGGCGCAACTGTTAAAAGAAGCCGGGTTACCTGATGGTGTTTTTAATATTGTAAATGGCGATGTTGAAATTGTGGAAGCCATTTGTGATCATCCGGGGATAGAAGCAGTTTCATTTGTGGGCTCAACAAAAGTTGCCAAAATTGTTTATCGAAGAGCAACGCATAATTATAAAAGATGTTTGGCGTTAGGCGGAGCAAAAAATCATTTAATGGTGTTGCCGGATGCAATACCGGATATGACGGCGCAAAATGTTGCGGCAAGCATGAGCGGCTGTGCAGGACAACGTTGTATGGCGGCAAGCGCAATGGTTGGAGTTGGTGAAGTAGATGCTATTATTGATAAAATTTGCGATGAAGTGATGAAGATTATTCCAGGTAAAAATTTAGGAGCGGTTATCAATAAACAATCAAAAGAACGGATTGAAAAATATATAACAGAAGCGGAAGAACAGGGAGCAAAAATTTTAGTGGATGGAAGAAATATAACAGTAGAAGGAAAAGAAAACGGAACTTATGTTGGCCCCACCGTTATTGATTATGTAACTCCCGAAATGTCCGTTGCAAAAGAAGAAATATTTGGACCTGTTATAAGTATTATGCGGGCAAAAAATGTTGATGAAGCATTGGCAATTGAAAATGCAAATCCTTATGGAAATGCCGCAAGTGTGTTTACACAAAATGGTGGAATGGCTCGTTACATTATTGATAGGGCAAGTGCAGGAATGATAGGAGTAAATGTTGGCGTTCCTGTTCCCAGAGAGCCATTTTCTTTTGGCGGCTGGAATGAAAGTAAATTTGGAGTAGGAGATATTACAGGAAAAAGTTCGATTGAATTTTGGACGAAGTTGAAAAAGTCAACAGTGAAATGGAATCCGGAAGCGGGAGTGAATTGGATGAGTTGAAAAACGATAAAGCAATTAGAAACCTTATAAGTATGGACGCAATAATTAGATACAGATAAAAATGGAAAAAGATAAACTTCGTGATTATCAAGAAGAAAAAGTTAAAATGATATTGAAATCATTTGAGGTGAATAATTCTGTGTTGCTTCAAATGCCAACAGGAACTGGAAAAACTATTGTAATTAGCGAAATTGTAAATATATTTCTTCAAGGAAAAGCAAAGACAAAAAATATTTTAGTTCTTGCACATAGAAGAGAATTGATCAAACAGATAAAGAAAACAATTAATAAAAACTTATCTGAAGATTTTATTCAAGATTTGTTTAGATCCTGAGTATGGTCATTTATCAATAGTAAGAGTTATTACTGTTCAATCTCAAATCTGGAAATTAGAAGATAAATTTTTGAAAAATATTGCCTTAATAGTAATTGACGAAGCTCACCATACTCCTGCCAATAGCTATAAAAGAATTTTAGACAAATGTTTAGTTAATTCAACAAAACTACTTGGAGTGACGGCAACACCTGCGAGGTTGGACGGCAAACCACTAAAAGATTATTATAAAAAGTTAATCAATTCTCCTGGAATAAAATGGTTCATCGAAAATGGCCATTTATCACATATTAAACATCTTGCTTAAAGAGTTATAACAAGAGATGATTTAAAGAATTTAAAAGACAAGCATGGTACTGAATATGATGTGGAGAAAATAGAAAAGTTTTCCAATCCTGAGAATAAGTTAATAGCAGATTTAGTAGAAAGTTATAAAGCCCATGCCTATGGGAAAAATTGCTATTGTGTATGCTGCTACGCAAAAACATGCTGAAGAAATTTGTAAAAAATTTAGGAATGATGCAATTGCCAATTTTAGCAGAATTTGTTGTTAGTAGCATGTCTCTAAAGGAAAGAGATTTGATTGTAAAAAATTATCGAAAACAACAAGTTCAAATTCTTGTAAACGAGAAATTTTTACGGAAGGTTTTGATTCACGAGATACGGAAGTTGTTCAATTAGCTCGTCCTACAAAGTCTTTAACGAAAATTTGCAAATGGATGGAAGAGTTACAAGAAAGCATGCAAGTAAAGAATACGGTTTAATATTAGATAATGCTTGTCTTTGGCAAGAACATGGGTTGGCTACGGCAGAGCGACAATGGTCATTGGAAAGTAATACTATAATTTCTCCATCTCATTTTGAATTAAAGCCAAATTCTAATACACAAGGAGAAAGCAAGTTACCTGGTAATATGATTGAAATAAAAGAGATTGATTTAGTTCCGGTAGACGATACATTAGAAGGTGATATTTTAAAGATACCTAAGCCAATGCTACCTGATCTGCCCACAAGTATTAATGTTGCAAATGTTTTGAAACGATATAACAAGACAACAGGAGATTTTTATGAACTTTTTGATACTCATTTGCCAGATTGGGGTTCAAGAATTAATTTTCGAGGAAAGAATTTAGTATCTAAAAAAATCACCGGTAAAATGTTTGAATTGATTAACCGTTTTTGGTGATTTAGTTAATGCTGATGCGGTAACAGATCGTGACCGCATCGAAATAAGACTTCTTGAGATGCCAAAGTGGCTTTTCAAGAAAATTTAAATAAATGGAAAACCTAATTTTAAGAAGGTAGTTTGGTACCTTAAAGACATTAATCATGATGTCGCAATTTGCGATATCATAATGTGCGGTTTAGCGATCTTAATTAAGAAATGAAAAGACGATATCACTAAATAAAATAACTATGGATACTCTTGAAAAAACACACCTTCAAAATCAGAAACTCCTGAAGTAATCCAAAACAACCAGGATTACACCATATTTTCCTGGAGCAAACAAAAAGGCACCAACCCAATTGCAGTTGAACATGCCGAAGGTGTTTACTTGTATGATTATGATGGTAAGCGTTATCTTGATTTTTCATCAGGGCTGATGAATGTAAACATAGGCCATGGTGATCAGCGTGTAACCGACGCTGTTATGAAGCAGATGCAGCAGGTGAGTTATGTTACGCCATCGTGTGTTACAAAGGCCCGTGGCGAACTCGGAAAGAAGCTGGCAGAAATTTGCCCCGGCGATTTGAATAAAGCATTCTTCACCTTAGGTGGCGCTGATTCAATTGAAAATGCAATCAAGCTTGCAAGACTTTACACGGGCAGGCATAAAATTTTGTCTCGTTATAAATCTTATCACGGATCAACGAATGCTGCAATGACCGCCAGTGGCGATCCGAGAAAACTTGCAGTAGATTCTCAACAGGCAACGAATTTTGTTCATTTCGATCTTCCTTATTTATACCGCTGGGAATACGGAGAGGAAAATTTACTAAAGGAGAGCGTGGCCCAATTAGAGCGTGTAATCGCTTATGAAGGTTCGAATAATATTGCAGCGATTTTACTTGAGGGCGAATCAGGTTCATCAGGATGTATGCAATATCCAAAAGGCTATTTAAAAAAGGTACAAGAGTTATGCAATAAGAACGGCATTCTTTTAATAATGGATGAAGTGATGAGCGGCTTTGGGCGTACCGGCAAATGGTTTGGTTTTCAGAATCATGATATCGTTCCGGATATGATTGCAATGGCGAAAGGTTTAACCTGCGGCTATCTGCCATTTGGTTGTTTAATGGTTTCGGATAAAATCGCTTCAAGGTTTGATGATGTATATCTTTCCATTGGTCTTACCTATTCGGCACATCCCGTATGTTGCGCAGCAGCGCTGCAGGTTTTAAAAATTTATAAGGAAGATAGTCTCATTGAAAATTGTGTTGCAATGGGAAAATATATAGATAAAAGAATAGAGGAACTAAAAGCAAAGCATCCGAGCATTGGAGACTGGAGAAACACTGGTCTGTTAGGCTGTCTTGAGTTAGTAAAGAACAGAGAAACCAAAGAGCCAATGGCTCCATTCAATGCAAAGCCAGATGAAATGGTTGTTATGAGCAAAGTGGCTGCTAAAATAAGAGAGTTGGGCATGTATACGTTTGTAAGATGGAATTATGTTTTTATAGCGCCACCTTTATGCATAAACGAAAATCAAATTGATGAAGGCCTTGCCATAATAAGCGAAGCAATATCAATTGCGGATGAATATGTAAATTTGTCTTTTTAATAATTCTACATAAATTACTATATGAACGACCAACTTCTATCACGAATTACAATGGATCCGCAGATTTGCCATGGGAAGCCGGTAGTCAGGGGGTTAAGATACCCTGTTGAAAATTTATTGGAACTAATGGCATCGGGCATGTCGATTGAGGAACTTTTAAATGATTATCGTGATCTTGAAAGAGATGATTTTTTAGCGTGTCTTGAGTATGCTGTTAAAGTGATTCAATTAAAAGGAATATTTCGCTTTGCTTCATGAAATTTATAATTGACGCTCAATTGCCAAAATCTCTTGCTGTATTTTTTTCTGAAAATGGGCATGAAGCAATTCATACTTTGGACTTACCAGATAAAAACAAGACAACGGATAATCAAATAACAGAACTTGCTGGAAAGTACGGTTATATAGTTATTACTAAAGATGATGATTTTTTAAGGTCTTATTTTCTAAGACAACAGCCGGCGAAACTTATTTTGGTAAAAACCGGAAATATTTCTAATTCAAAGCTTTTTGAAATCTTTTCCAGCTATATTTCGCAAATCGAAAAAATTTTATCTGAAAATTCACTTATCGAGATTTTTAAAGATGAAATTATAATTTATTCAGGTGAAAAATAATGAGCGAAGGTAAAAATGATATGCAATCATCATCACTTTATAGTGAAGATCTTGCCCCCGTTTCAAAAGAAAAAAGAACGTGGAATACATGGAACTATGCGGCACTTTGGATCAGCATGAGTTTATGTATTCCAACTTATATGTTGGCGAGCTCACTAATTGGAGGCGGGATGAACTGGTGGGAAGCGATTCTAACGATTTTCTTAGGCAATGCTATTGTATTAATTCCTATGATTTTAAACGGACATGCGGGAGCAAAATATGGAATTCCGTTTCCCGTTTTTGCAAGAGCGAGTTTTGGAGTAAGAGGTGCTAACATAGCCGCTATGCTCCGTGCAATAGTTGCCTGCGGCTGGTTTGGCATTCAAACATGGATTGGAGGATTTGCTTTATACCAGATGTTACGGTTATGGATACCCGCAATTGAAACATTGCCGCAGATATTCCCTGATTCATTTGGATTGCAAACGGGTCCGGCGATAACTTTTTTTCTTTTCTGGCTTGTCAATATGTATGTAGTTTATCTTGGTGTAGAAAGTATAAGAAAATTACTGGTGTTTAAGGCTTTCTTTTTACCCATCGCAGCATTGGCTCTTTTAGCTTGGGCAATTCTTGCTGTTCATGGTCTCGGTCCAATATTAAAAGAACCATCAAAATTTAAAACTAATGACGAATTCTGGAATTTCTTTTTCCCGGCGCTTACCGGCATGGTTGGTTATTGGGCAACGCTTTCTTTAAACATTCCTGATTTTACACGATATGCAAAAAGCCAGAAAGCGCAAATTGAAGGGCAGGCAATAGGATTACCGACTTCTATGACTTTGTTTTCTTTTATCGGTGTTGTGGTAACGTCAGCCACTGTTATTTTATATGGTGAAACTATTTGGGATCCATTGGTGTTGGCCGGTAAATTCAGCAGTAAGTTTGTAGTAAGTATTGCTATGATCGCTGTTGCTATTTCAACGCTGGCAACAAACATTGCAGCAAATATTGTAAGCCCAGCAAATGATTTTGCAAACCTTGCTCCAGCAAAAATAAATTTCAGAAAAGGAGGATACATTACCGGTATCATCGGCATTTTAATTTTTCCATGGAAATTAATTGCAGACCCGTCAGGTTATATTTTTACATGGCTTGTCGGGTACTCGAGCCTGTTAGGCCCCGTTGGTGGCATCATGATCGCTGATTATTATTTTATAAGAAGACAACGATTAGTTACGCAAGAATTATATCAATATAAAGGAAGATATTTTTTTAGCAATGGATTTAATGTTGCTGCGATAACAGCTTTAATTGTTGGGATACTTCCGAATCTTCCTGGTTTTTTTACAACAATAAAAGTAGTTCCGCTAGACGCATTTCCGCTTTGGGTTTCGCATTTATATAATTATGCCTGGTTTGTTGGATTTTTTGTGGCAGGACTTGTTTATTATATTATGATGAGAAAATATAAAATTGAATTAAGAAATCTAAAACCGGTTGAATTTATAGAGCAATTTTCATAGATTGAGAATATCAAAAAAATGTAAGATGTCTGTATTGATAAAAAATGGTAGAATTATTACGGCGGCAGACGATTATGTCGCTGATATTTTGGTTGAAGGTGAAACAATTTCGGCAATAGGAAAAAATCTGTCTGCAACCGTAGGGACGCAAGGCATTGCGTCTCTACGGGAAATTGATGCTTCCGGGATGCTTGTTTTTCCCGGCGGAATTGATCCGCATGTCCATTTGGAAATGCCATTCATGGGAACATTTTCCAGTGACACACATGCAACAGGAACAAGGGCTGCATTGTTTGGCGGGACCACAACCGTTATAGATTTTGTTTTGCAAAAGCAGGGGCATTCATTGCATGAAGCGTTGAATGAATGGTTTGGCAGGGCTGGAGGAACTACTTTTGGTGATTATAGTTTTCACATGGCCGTTACTGATTTTAATGAAAATACGAGGAAAGAAATTAAAGAGATGATTGAAGAAGAAGGAATTTCTTCTTTCAAAACATTTATGGCTTATAAAGGGGCATTGATGATCGATGATCGCCAGATGATTGGCTTGATGGAGGAAGTAAAGAAGCAGGGTGGAATGGTAACTGTTCATGCAACTAACGGTGACATGATCGATTACCTCATTCAAAAGAATCGTGAAGAAGGAAATCTTTCTCCTTTATATCATTATTTATCGCAGCCGGAAGTTACAGAGGCAGAAGCTTCTGAAAGATTTGTGGATATGTTGAATTATACCGGTTGCCCGGGTTACATTGTTCATCTCACCTGCGAAGGTGCGTTGAATGCTGTTCGCAATGCAACAAAAAGAAACCAGCATTTATTTGTGGAAACATGCATACAGTATTTGTTATTAGATGCTTCCTTATATGAAAAGAATTTTGAAGGAGCCAAATGGGTGATGAGTCCTCCGCTTCGCGAAAAGAAAGATCAGCAAACATTGTGGGCCGGCATTAACCAGGGATTAGTAAATGTTGTTGCAACAGATCATTGTCCTTTTATGTGGGAACAAAAATTAATGGGTAAAGATGATTTTTCAAAGATACCTAACGGTCATCCCGCAATCGAAAACAGGATGGAATTATTATTTAGCGAAGGAGTGGCAAAGGGAAAATTACTTTAAATAAATATGTTGAAGTTGCCTGCACCAATCCTGCAAAAATATTTGGAATGTTTCCGCGTAAAGGAACCATTGCGCCAGGCAGTGATGCAGACATTGTAATTTTTGATCCCGAAAAAAAACATACACTTTCTGCAAAAACGCATCACATGAATGTTGATTATTCAGGATATGAAGGATGGGAAGTGACAGGCAAAGTAAAAACAGTTTTATTGAGAGGAGAAGTAGCCATTGAGAATAATGAATGTAAAGTGGAGAAAGGATATGGGAAATTTATAAAAAGAAAAAAAGTGAGTAATATCATTTAATACGAATGTACAATAAGGAAGAAATATTATCAAAAATAAAGTCAGTTGTATTGGAAGAAATCCCTGATGCAAAAGTTTATTTATTTGGAAGCAGGGTAACGGATAGAGTTCATGAGGAAAGTGATTGGGATATTTTGGTGTTAACAGAAAAAGAATATCCAAAGTCTATTAGAAGAAATATAGATGAAAAGCTATTTCCGTTAAGTCTTTCTGTTGGCTCTGTTTTTAGCTTTATTATAACAACAGAAAATCATTGGAAAAATCATCCGGGATATTATTCTTTGCAACTGGGTATTGGAGACCAATTTATAAGCTTATGAGCAGAAGGGATGAACAAATAAAAATTAAAATGAAAAAGTCGGCGGCGTTTATAAATGAAGCTGACAAGTTACTGGAGAATAGGTTTTACAACACACTCATAAGCCGGCTTTATTATAGTTGTTTTCATGCAACAAAGGCTTTGCTGTTAACTAAAGACCTGGTTTCAAAAACCCATAGTGGAACAGTTACCCTGCTCAATCAAAATTTTGTAAAAGAAAAGACCTTCGATAGCGCTCAGGCTACGTTTTTTCAAAGTCTTATGAATGAAAGAGTAGAAAGTGATTATGATGATTTCATAATTTTTGATGAGGAACGTGTTGTTAAATTAATCGAGCCGTCAAGACAATACGTGAAATATGTTTTTAAATTGATAGAAAAATATTTTGATGAGAACCCAAATAATATCGACAAACCCAATCTTTTTCCCTAAACAATTTTAATGGAAAAATAAAAACACTATGCCAAGAATAATTAAATCCGGTTTAATACAAATGAGTTTCCTAAAACCGAAGGCGAAGGAACTATTGAAGAAATTAAAGAAGCGATGGTGCAAAAGCATTTGCCTTTTATTGAAGATGCAGGTAAGCAGGGCGTGCAGATACTTTGTTTGCAGGAAATTTTTAATACGCCTTATTTCTGCCCGGGGCAGGATAAGAAATGGTATGAATCTGCTGAAAGTGTTCCCGGGCCTACAACAGACAGGATGAGTGAGTATGCGAAGAAATATAACATGGTGATGATTGTTCCGGTATATGAAAAGGAGCAGCCGGGCGTTTTATACAACACTGCAGCAGTCATAGATGCAGATGGAACTTATCTCGGCAAGTATCGAAAAAATCATATTCCGCATACAACTGGCTTCTGGGAAAAATTTTTCTTTAAGCCAGGAAACCTTGGCTATCCTGTGTTTCAGACGAAGTATGCAAAGATTGGCGTTTACATTTGTTATGATCGTCACTTTCCCGATGGCGCAAGAATATTGGGTTTAAACGGCGCTGAAATCGTTTACAATCCTTCTGCGACGGTTGCAGGTTTATCGCAATATTTATGGAAGTTGGAACAGCCGGCACATGCCGCAGCTAACGGATATTTTATGGGTTGCATCAATCGTGTTGGTGAAGAGAAACCGTGGAACCTTGGTAAGTTTTATGGATCGTCTTACTTCGTTGATCCACGCGGACAAATTTTTGCACAGGCTTCGGAAGATAAAGATGAATTGCTGGTTGCAGAATTTGATTTGGATATGATTGAAGAAGTGAGAAATACATGGCAGTTCTTCAGGGACAGAAGGCCGGAGACGTATGGAAAGTTGGTGGAATTGTAAAAGCCTCATCCCAACCCTTCTCCAGAAGGAGAAGGACAAGACTTGTTAAACTCTTATTTCGTTATGAGTTTTAAAATAATTGGTGCAAGTCAGTGTAATTCGTGGCAAAAAAAATAATTCATGTCAATAAAAAATAAGAGATTATACGGAGAATGCAATACGCTGAAAATTTCAGCGATATTCATCCTCCTTTTGAAAATAAGGAGGCGGCTTTGGTTGAGGCAAACCGTTGTTTGTTTTGTTATGATGCGCCATGTATTAAAGGTTGTCCTACGAGCATAAATATTCCGAAATTTATAAAGCAAATAACAACTGATAATATTAAAGGCTCGGCTCATACAATTTTTGTTTCAAATATTTTTGGTGGCGGTTGTTCAAGGGTTTGTCCTGTTGAAAAATTATGCGAAGGAAATTGTGTGTATAATTTATTGGGAGAAGAACCAATTGAAATTGCAAGGCTGCAAAGATGGTCAACAGAAAAAGCGATAGAAGAGAAATGGAGATTGTTTGAAAGGAAAAATTCCACTGGTAAAAAAGTTGCTATTGTGGGTGCGGGACCCGCCGGACTTTCATGTGCACATGTGCTCTCACGGGAAGGCGTAGACGTAACTGTTTTTGAAAAAGAAAGTAAAGGTGGTGGCTTGATGACTTATGGTATTGCTGCTTATAAAGTAACGCCTGCTTTTTGTGAAGATGAAGTTGATTTTATAACATCACTTGGCGGAATCAATATTCAATATGATCATGCTTTGGGAAAGGAGATAACACTTGAACAATTGCAAAAAGATTTTGATGCCGTGTATTTAGGAATAGGAGTTGGGCTGGCGAATAAATTAAATATTCCCGGTGAAGATTTGGAAGGCGTTGAAGATGCTATCAGTTTTATTTATGATATAAGGACGAAAGGTTATCCGAATGTTCCGGTCGGAGATAGGGTTGCGGTTATTGGAATGGGGATGACTGCAATCGATGCAGCTACGCAGGCTAAAAGACTTGGCGCAACTGATGTAACGATGGTGTATAGACGCACTGAAGCTGAAAAGAATTGTACACAGGCCGAACTTGATATTGCCATGCTGGATGGTTGTAAAATGCAATGGCTTGCATCGCCGAAGGAGATTATTGGAGAAAATGGTAAAGTAACTGCGTTGGTTTGTGAGGTTATGAAATTGGGAACTCCTGATAATTCAGGGAAACCTGCGCCGATACCAACTGGTGAAACAATTACGCTTGATGTTGACATGGTGATAAAAGCAACAGGGCAAAGTCCGTTTGTTGATTTAGTAAATGAAAATGGAATTGAAAATAATCGCGGTAAAATTATTTTAAAAGAAAATAGTGCAACAAATATTACAGGTGTCTTTGCGGGCGGCGATGCGGTGAATGGAGGAAAAGAAGTGGTGGATGCAGTGCAGGCGGGGAAGGATGGGGCAGCGGCCATATTGCGATATTTTGCCACAAATAACACGAATAAACACGAATAAAAAATTTATGATGTTCGTATATTCCCGACAAAGTCATTTTATATGAGTGAAATTATTTATAAAGAAGAATCGTACGCTATTATTGGTAAATGTATGGAAGTACATAATGAACTCGGTCATGGATTTTCAGAAATAGTTTATAAAGATGCATTGGAAATAGAATTTAGTGAAAATGATATTTTATATGAAAGGGAAAAAGAATATCCTGTTTATTATAAACACAAAATTCTTAAACACAAATTTTACGCAGACTTTATAATTTTTGACAAAATAATTTTAGAAGTGAAATGTGTAAAAATATTAACTGAAGAACATATTTCGCAGGTAATTAATTATTTAAAAGTATCTGAAAATAAACTTGGGTTACTTGTAAATTTTGCAAGAGGGAAATTGGAATACCAAAGATTAGTTTATTAAACATTAGCCACGGATAACACGAATCTGCACGAATTGAAAAAAGCAAAATCTAAATTATTATTAGTGAAACATTCGTGCATTCGTGGCATAAAATATATATATATGGCAGATCTATCATCAAACTTTCTCGGCATAAAATCTCCCAATCCTTATTGGCTGGCAAGTGCACCACCTACGGATAAAAAGATAAATGTATTGCGTGCTTTAGAAGCAGGCTGGGGTGGGGTTGTATGGAAGACATTGGGTTCACAGGTGAAAAATGTTTCCTCAAGATATTCAGCCGTGAATTTTAATAACACGAGAGTAATGGGCTTTAATAATATCGAACTCATCTCTGACAGGCCGCTCGATTTGAACTTAAAAGAAATCAAAGAAGTACTTAAAGAATTTCCTGATCGTGCAATGGTCGTTTCTTTAATGGCAGATAATAATAAAGAAAGTTGGCATGAGCTGATTAAACAAGTGGAAGATACAGGGGCACATGGAATAGAATTAAATTTTGGTTGTCCGCATGGAATGACGGAAAGAGGTATGGGCGCTGCCGTTGGCCAGGATCCGGAAATTGCACAGAATGGTTGTTGAGTGGGTAATGGAAGCAGCGACAATTCCTGTTATCACAAAACTTACGCCCAACGTGCATTCTGTGGTTCCTGCGGGTAAGGCAGTTGTAGAAGCGGGCACCAATGCTCTTTCATTGATTAATACCATTCAATCAGTAACAGGAATTGATTTGGATACTTTTGTTCCTAATCCTTATGTTGCAGGTAAAGAGCGTATTTGGTGGCTATTGCGGTCCGGCTGTAAAACCTATTGCCTTAAAATTTTTGGCAACAATTGCTCAAAATGAAGTTACTAATAAAGTTCCCATTTCGGGTATAGGTGGCGTTAGTACGTGGAAGGATGCTGCTGAGTTTATGTTACTGGGTGCTTCCAATGTGCAGGTATGCACGGCCGTTATGACGCATGGTTTTAGAATTATTGAAGACCTGTGTGAAGGCCTTAACAACTGGATGGATGAAAAAGGTTTTGCTACGTTGAATGATTTTATCGGTAAATCAGTTCCAACACTTACCCATTGGGAAGACCTTGATATTAACTATCATCATGTTGCCAATATTAACCAGGATAAATGTATTCATTGCGGGCTTTGTTATATCGCCTGTGAAGATGCTTCACATCAATCGATAAGCCTTACTCAAGGCAATCCTTACAATACTTATGCAATAAAAGAAGAAGAATGTGTGGGCTGCAATCTTTGCCAGTTAATATGCCCGGTTACCAGATTGTATTACTATGGTTGAGCAACGTGTAGGTGATGAATACCTTAACTGGAAAGAGTTTCAGAAAAGAGGAATGCCGTTGAATGATCATTGAATTATAAAATGATAGAACTTCTGAGCTATTCTTCCTCTCTCCCAAACAACTTCCTCAATTCATTCTTCGATTCATCCAATAACTTTCTTTTGCGAAGCAGAAAGATTTTTTCCCTGCCCTGTTTTCATAAAAATTAATCATCGACATTGCGGATTGAAATGGCCCGGCTTTTTTTCTATTACTTTTTTCTGCTGATCGTTTTACTGATTCCGCAATTTTTTTGGGATCTTTTTGTTTGAATACGTCTTTCTCCAAATCCATTGCGTCGCTATGTTCCGTCACTTACTTTGACCATTTTTTTGTTGCATTTTTTCTAAAATTATTATTGGTGTTTTTAGTTGTTGCCATTAAGTTTTTTAGAAAACCGTCAGCAACCATAATGCCAATCTTTATCATGCGTTTCCGGAAAATTTATTAGATCAACAGGCCATTTGTGCGAATACAAAATGTATCATGTTACAGTTTTGATTTGTTCCCTATTTTTATAATGAGAAAAATTTTTGCATGCTACTTTTCAAGATATCAATATATTATTAACTACACGATAAAATTTATCAACTATGAAATCTGCTAAATGTAGTACCTGTTTATTTTCATTTTTTTTTCTTCAACAATATTTGCCCAAACAGAAAAAATTGATACGGCGGTGATGAGCCAGATACGCAAAGAAGGTTTGCAAAATTCTAAAGTAATGGATATTGCTTTTCATCTTAACAGATGCAAGCGGCCCAAGACTTACAAGTTCTCCCGGTTTTTTTCGTGCCGCTAATTATGCAAAAAATCAATTAACGCAATGGGGGTTGGTTAATGCGATGCTCGATCCGTGGGGAGACTTTGGTAAAAGTTGGGAACTGGAAAAATCATATATCGCCATGACAGCTCCATGGTACAAATCATTGGAGGCATATCCTAAAGCATGGACCTCCGGAACTATCGGCTTGCAAAATGCAGAAGTAATTTTGATTTCTGCAAAAGATTCTGCGGACCTTGATGCTTATCGTGGAAAGCTAGAGGGAAAGATTTTAATAATGGACACGTGATGATTCTTACAAATTAAGTTTTAAACCGGATGCAAGAAGATATACTGATGAAGAACTGGATTCCATGGAAAATATAAAAATGCAACCGGAGGATACTGCTGCCATGCGTAGACGAAGAGAGCAATTCAGAAGCCGGTATCTTAGGGCAACAAAAGTTATTGAATTCTTTAAAAGCAATGGCAGTAAATGAAGGCGCTGTTGCGATTTTTACGAGCTCGCCGCGTAATCATGATGGAACCATTTTTGTTCAACAGGCAGGTCCCTATAAAATTACTGATCCTGCAAACTTCCTGGACATTGCTTTGCAGTGGGAAGATTATATGACGATTGTAAGATTGCTAAAAAATAATGTTCCGGTAAAAATGGATGCAGATGTTGCAAACAAAATTTTTTACCGATGATACAAAAGGTTACAACGTTATTGCAGAAATACCTGGAACTGATAAAAATTTAAAAGATGAAGTGGTAATGCTGGGAGGCCATCTTGATTCATGGCAGGGTGGAACAGGCGCTACTGATAACGGAGCTGGTTCAATGGTAATGATGGAGGCTGTGAGAATTTTAAAAGCAATTGGCATAAAACCAAGAAGAACGATTCGTATTGCATTGTGGAGTGGCGAAGAAGAAGGTTTATTGGGTTCAAGGGGTTATGTGAAAAAAACATTTGCAGATCCTGCAGACATGAAATTATTACCGGCACACGAGAAATTTTCTGCTTATTTTAATGTTGATAATGGAACAGGAAAAATCCGTGGAGTTTATTTGCAAGGCAATGAAGCGGTACGTCCGATATTTAGACAATGGCTTGCGCCGTTTAACGATCTTGGAGCAAAAACACTTACTATTAGTAACACGGGAGGTACCGATCATTTATCTTTCGATGCGGTTGGTTTGCCGGGTTTTCAATTTATCCAGGATCCACTGGAATACGATACAAGGAACCATCATAGCAATATGGATGTTTCAGAACATTTACAGGAAGATGACTTAAAACAGGCTGCGACAATTGTTGCTGCATTTGTGTATGATGCTGCCATGCGGGATGAAAAACTTCCACGTAAGGAATTGCCAAAAGCTAATCCGAACGGCAGAGGTTTTTGATTTGTAATAATGGTACTAACAGTTATGCTTACATGAAAAATTAACTGGCAGATATTTTAACTAAATTTAGACTGAGTTTACTGCTATCTTTCCTAAAAAATATTTATTATGTCTACCAACAAAGTAAACTGGCCTGAGGCCATTAAACCATTGCTTAAGAAATATAAAGGCAAACAGCATCCGCTTGGAGTATAAAGATGTTTACCAGTTAATGGTGATGGTTGTTTTATCCGCACAGGATTCTGATAGAAATATCAATAAGGTTGCAATAGAATTTTTTAAGGCATTTCCTGACATGAAAGCTTTATCCAAAGCAACGCCTGATAAGTTGTAATGAAATATATCAGCGGCGTCCGCAACTTTGGTAACAAGTCAAAATGGCTAACGGAGATCGCTCAAAAAATAAAAGACAACAAAAATATTCCGACAAACATTAGAGGAACTTACGGCGTTGCCGGGCATTGGCAGAAAATCAGCAAATGTAATATTGCGTGAATCAGGCAAAGAACCTGAAGGTGTAATTGTTGATCTGCATGTGGTGCGTGTGGCGCCGCGGCTGGGTATAGCTTCCGGTACTGATCCAAAAAAAATTGAAAAACAAATTATGGATGTTCTTCCAAAAAACGAATGGGATGCAGGTATGGCGATGTCATTTCTTGGAAGAGAAATTTGCCGGCCTACAAATCCCAAATGCGAAATATGTGTGATGAATAAAGTTTGCGCTTTTTATAATGACAATAAAAAGTTATGAGCAAGTGTTCTAAAAGCCAGGTATTTTAACGGCAACACGAGCAACTATCATTCTTTTATTAAACACCAAATTGTCTTAGATGGTGGTCTGTATGATTGTAGTTCAATTTTCCCCAATCGTTCCTTTTAAATTTTCCCGCAAATTTATTTTCAGGAATCAGTGTTGGTTGCGTTGCAAAAATTTTCCAGGGCATTTTTTAAATTTTGTCGCTCGGCTTCAAAATCATTTGGATCAATACCGAGACTAACGGTGTTTATTTCAACAAAAGTTTCTGCCTTGGCTTTTGGAGGTTTTGCATTTAATAGAAAAAATTTTAACATCCACTTAGGCATCGGAATTTTTTCGGGCAATGTAGGATTTAGTTTACCCGTTGGGATGTCAAATGCCATGGTCATATGCCGCAAGCCCTGGTTTACATTCATTTTTCCCCAAAGAGCTTTTGAATCTGGTTTAAGATTGTCAATTCTTGAAAGTAATTCTTCCTTTACTTTCGGATCAAATAAATTTTTCATTTTTTGCTTTTTAAGATTTTATGAAAATTAGTAGTTGTGAAGAGGAATAATTTTGGCTTTATCTTTTATTGGGTTCTATGTCTTTGTATTTTTCGAGTTTTTCTTTGAATTGATTTTTGTCAACCGGGCTCAAATATTCATTGAGGGAAATAGGATATTTTTCCAGCAGATGTTTTGGCCTGCTTGGACGTTTCTCAAATCCTCCCCCACAGTTGGGGCAACATTTAATAAAACTTCATTTACGCAATCTCTACAGAACGTACATTCAAACGTACAGATCATTGCCTCAGTACTTTCATTAGGAAGTAGCTTTCCGCAGTTTTCGCATATGGGTTTTATTTCAAGCATTTGCTGCTTTGCAGTTTGGTTTGTGATGAATCGGAAAATTACATGAATTTGCTATGTAACATAATTTGTTGGCTTCATGGTGCAATTGATTTGCTTTTTCAATCATTGAGGTATTGCTTACAATAACTGTTGGGTGTAAGGTTACTTCTATGAAGCGACCTCCACCATCTTTCGTTTCCTGCATCGTTCCTGTTGCATTGTCTGCATAGTCAATAACAATAATGTTTTTATCTGAGCAAAGGTGTAAAAACCAAAGCATGTGGCAGGTAGATAGGGAAGCAACGAATAGTTCTTCGGGATTATACTTTGTTTTGTCTCCGCGAAATGAAGGATCCGATGATCCATAAATGCAATCTTTTTCATTCATACTAATAATGTGACTTCGTTCATAAGCTGTATAATTACTTGTTCCCTTTCCTAAATTGCCCGTCCATTTAATACCAACTTTGTAATGATGATTTTTCATTCATTATTTTTTACAAAGCTAATCTTCCAGTATAAATAAAAATTATGTTAGAAAAGAAGTCCTTGTAGTACAATTATTATTTGCAATAAAAAACCATGAGCTATTAATCTCATGGTAAATCAAAAACATCAATATCAAACTTTGCTAACCGAAGGTTTGCCAATAAGTCCACAAACCCAGCCTACTACTGCGCCGGTAATTGCAGACATTACAGTGAAGGTGCCGATATCACCGAGAGCGCTCGTGGTGGTGGTCAGGTTTGATACACCATACGAAATAAAATCATAAGAAGAAGCAACAAGCAGGCCAATGACTGCACCCGTTACTAATCCTGAACCCACAGTGTTAATGTTTGATTTAATAAAAACATAAGCCAAAAGGCACCCGCTTAAAATATTTCCTAAAGCCAGCGACCACCATACGAACTGGTCCATAGCTCTATCAACATCTTTGGCTGTGCCGGCGTTATTTTTGAAAAAATCTGTGAGGAGATTGCCATAAAATAAATACCCCAATAAAAAATAAACGATGCCACCGACGATTCCCCCGATAAGAAATTTTTTTGTGTTCATAAAATGTATGTTTTAAGTGATGAGAAAAAATTGTTGTAAGGATACGTGCTTACGAAACAATTTTCAATAGGGGTGGGCAGACGTTAAAAATTTATCTAGAGTCACGAAATCAACCTGGGTAGGAAGTAATAATTTAAATCAGCAGGTGCTAAGCAATCGGAACGGAAAATATTTTGTGGAACAATCGTTTGCTAAATATATATAAATATTTAAACAAAATAAAAAACGGACTAATTTTATTTATTGTAATTTATGAAATGAGTGAGTTAGAATTTTTAATGCAAAAATGAATATTATGAAAAATAGTAACGATGATATTGAAGTTGGCACTGTCGAAGATCACGACGGAATATTAACTATCCGTGGTGGAGGTGCAAGAAGAGATTGGAACGGCATACATTATAAGCAAGGCATGTCTGCAAAGAACGTAGGCACTACGAAACTGTCTGCAAATGTCGCCACTATTCCGCCGGGAGGAGTTGCGCATGCTCACATTCATGTAGACTTCGAACTTATTCTTTACATTTTGCAGGGAAAAGTGCGCCACGAATTTGGTGATGGATTAAAAAAAACATTGGAGAACGAAGCGGGTGATTTTATTTATATAAAGCCAGGAGTGCCGCACGAGGTATTTAATATGAGCGACACAGAACCTGTAGTTGCTTTTGTGGCCCGGTCTTCTGCCGACGAATGGGATAATATTATACCTTACGACCGAAACCAAAAATAAAGATTGTATGAAACCGGAGCCAATTATTGGACTCGAACCAACGACCTGCACATTACGAGGGTGCTGCTCTACCACCTGAGCTAAATTGGCTTATAATTCAAAAATAAAATAAATAGATTCAAACGTTAAAAGAAAAATCATATTTTATAGTACTTAAATTTCCTTTTGCATTATTATAAATTCAAGTGGTTGTTTTGGTATCCCAAATTTTACATCATTAGGAAAAGCTTTCTTTTTGCCGGTATCCATATAACCATGTTTCTTATACCAATCAATAAGTTCCGTACGAATAGAAATTACGGTCATCTCTATGAGCGAGCATCTTTGTGATCTTGCATATTTTTCGGCTTCAATGAGAAGTTGTTGGCCAATTCCATTGGCCTGCAGCGAAGGTGAAACAGTAAGCATTCCTAAATACATTTTGTTTCGTTTTTTTTCGAGATAGACACAACCTTGCAATAAATTATTTTCATTAAATGATTGTAAAATAACAGAATTACTTCTAGTGATCAATTCTTTAAGGCTATCGGCATCTGTTCTGATACCGTCAAGAAGATCGGCTTCTGTCGTCCATCCTTTTTTTGAACTATCTCCGCGGTAAGCACTATTTATTAAGGCTTCTAATTGTGGTATATCCTGCAGCGTTGCTTTCCAGGTATCCATTGAATTATTGAATTGAGTTTAGTTAGATTATTGAATTAAATATAACTTGGATAGCATAAATACGTGTTGTACTTTATGATGAGTTAGGCACAATTAAAAATCCTTTCCATATTAATGAAAAGGATTTTAGTTATTTTAAACTGCAAGGATGATTTATTAATAGTCCTTACCATAGCCGCCGCCGCTTCTATTACCACCACCATATCCGCCACCGCCGCTCTTTTTGTAACCGCCGCCGCCGCCACTTCCATAGCCGCCGCCACTGCTCCTTCCGCCACCGCCATAACCGCCGCCACTTCTGCCACCGCCATATCCACCGCCGCCACTTTTCTTGTAGCCGCCGCCTTCAGGGCGAGGTTGAGATTCGTTAACGATTAATTTACGACCTTGTACTTCACTTTCGTTTAAAGTAGCAATTGCAGTCTTCGCTGCTTCATCGTCTTCCATTTCTACGAAACCAAAGCCTTTGCTGCGTCCCGTATTTTTTTCTTTAAGAATTTTTGCACTTGTAACAGCACCGTATTGGCTGAATAAGTTACTTAAATCATCATCGGTCATTGACCAACTGAGATTACCTACATAAATGTTCATTGTAAAAACTTTTTTTTAAATAAATTTTGAGAATTCAATTAATGAATTAGCAGCTACAATGAACTGAAGAAACCTATTTTAAGAGAAACATCAGCCAAAAGAGAAACAAACTAAACCCATTAACCAATGTTAAAGATAGTCATTTCTTTGATATTACATCAACAAATAAATTGATAGGATAATTCGGGGTTGATGACCTTCGCATGCCAGCTAATTTCAGTTAATACCAAACACTTGTTATGAATTGGTGCCTGGGAAACAATTGTAAATATAAAACCCCGCCGGAAGGCGGGGCCCGATGAATTTAATTAAAGAATTTTATTCGGCAATAACTTCAAAATCAACTTCCACTTCCTGGCCTTTACCAAAATCAATTTTAGCTTTGTAATTTCCTAATTCCTTTACATCATCAATGATGTGAATGCGACGGCGGTCAATTTCATAACCTTTTTGTTCCCTAATAGCCCTGGCAATCTGAACTGATGTTACGCTTCCAAAGATTTTGCCACTTGTTCCCGTTTTAGCCCCAATTTTTAAAGGCGACTCTTGCAAAACGCTTACTACATTTTTAAACTCAGCGAGAAGTTTCTCTTCTTTTTTGGCAAGTTGCTTTTTTCTTTCTTCCAGTTGCTTTAAATTAGAAGGATTGGCTTCAACGGCCATTTTAGAGGGTATTAAAAAGTTGCGACCGTAGCCACTTTTAACATTTACCAGTTCATGGCGCCACCTAAATTATTTACGTCCTGTATTAATATTACCTGCATAATTATTATCTCCTTATTTTAAAAGATCAGTTACATACGGCAATATTGCCATTTGACGGGCTTTTTTTACAGCATCGCTTACTTTACGTTGATATTTAAGCGAGTTTCCTGTAATGCGACGCGGCAGCAATTTACCTTGTTCGTTTAAAAACTTTTTCAAGAAATCTGCATCTTTATAATCAATATACCTGATACCTAATTTTTTGAAACGGCAATATTTTTTTGGCCGTTTTTCAGCTTTAATTGCTGTGAGATATTTTATTTCGTTTGCTTTAGCCATTTGCTACCTCCGCTTTTTCGGTTTTAGATGCTACGCCATTTCTCTTTTTTGCATTGTACACGACGGCGTATTTGTCGAGTGCGGTAAACATATGACGCAGTACTGATTCGTCACGTAAAAGCTGAACATTCAGCTTTTCATTGAAGTCGGATGGCGCTTCGTATTCCAGAACCCAGTATAAACCTGTGGTTTTTTTCTGAATAGGATACGCCAGTGATTTTAATCCCCAGGCATTTTCGTGCACAGCCTTTCCTCCATTCTCAGTAAGGAACGAAGTAAATTTTTTCTGGGCAGCTTTATATTCTTCCTCAGAAAGCACAGGGGTAAAAATCACCATCAATTCGTAATTCTGCATTTCCCTTGTTTTATGCCGTTTTTCGACGGCAGGTGAATAAATAATTTTAATTTGGGGTGCAAAATTATGTTTTTTTTTGTTGCAAAAAAAGAAAAGATAACGTATAATTTCTCTTCTGTTCTGCCGATAGGATATCTTAAATGAAAAGCTTGTAAGAAAATGAAATTATTTCCCATCCGCCGTATGTCCTTTTTCGTTCCAACAAAAGGTTAAACGAAGAAGAAAAGATATCTATTTTGCTTTGTCGAGCTTCTTTAACTAAAAAAGTCCGCCAAAATTATTGACAGACCTTATTTATAAAGATTATGAACACTTATTTTGCTAAAGACTGAACGCCCCTAGTTAATTTACTTTTTAAATTAGCTGCCTTATTTTTGTGGATGATACCACGTTTGGCCAGCTTATCAATCATTGAAGACACCTCAGGGATTTTTTCTGAAGCGGCGGCTTTTGTATCAATTGCTTTTAAATCACGGATCGCGTTACGGGTTGTTTTACCGTGGTAACGGTTACGTTCATTACGCTTGCGGCTCTGACGGACATCTTTCCTTGTTGCTGAATGGTTTGCCATTAAATAAATTTTTTGGGCTGCAAAGATAGTGTTTCCGATGAAAAAAATGTCTTTTAATTTCTTATTTTAAAATCAAACATTTTCCGGGCAAAATAACTTGCCGCATTCAGTGTATGATATTTAATAAAGCTTTTACAAAACATTTATACTCAAAACTCACGATATTTGCAATAAAACAATTAAAAAGAGTTTTAATACTCAATATCCTCATAAAAATTTGTAACAACGTTCTCTTATCATGAAAGATTTTTCTTTTATAACCAATTCTCATCCGGAATACATAGAAAATTTATACCGGGATTTTGTAAAGGATCCTTCAAGCGTAGATCCCGAAATGAAGAAATTTTTTGAAGGATTTGATTTTGCTTTTATAAATCTTTCAAAAAAACCTCAGGTTAATGGATCTACGAATGGAACCGGTGCAGTAACTGACAAGAAAGCTATTTCAGCAGATTCTTTTGATTGGATGCGTGAGATTCGCGTTTATCGCCTGGTACTCGGGTATCGCAATAAGGGACATTTAATCGCAAAAACAAATCCTATTCGACCCCGAAAAGATCGGGGCGCAAATCTTGATCTGGGATTTTTTGGGTTAACAGAAGATGACCTTGACAAAACTTTTGAAGCGGGAAACCTGATTGGATTAGGACCAACCACTTTACGCAACATTCTTGGTCATTTACAGGCTTGTTATGCTTCTCACGTCGGCATCGAATTCAAATATATAAGCAATCAAAAAAAAATTGACTGGCTTACAAATGAGATGGAGCATAAGTTTACCAATCCCTTGCCCATTGAAAAAAAGAAGCACATTCTTCAAAAATTGAATGAAGGTGTAATGTTTGAAAAGTTTTTGCATACAAAGTATGTTGGTCAAAAGAGATTTTCATTAGAAGGAGGAGAAAGCACCATTCCGGCATTAGATGAGATTATTAATACCGCATCTGAAAATACAGTGCGTGAAGTTGTAATTGGTATGGCTCACCGCGGAAGACTTAATGTTCTTGCAAATATTCTTGGAAAAACTTACGAGCAAATCTTTACAGAGTTTGAGGGAAATTCGATACCCGATACTACTATGGGTAGTGGCGATGTAAAGTACCACATGGGTTATAGCAGTGAAATTGAAACGGATTCAGGCAAAAAAGTCCATCTGAAATTGGCTCCTAATCCATCACATTTAGAAGCAGTAGATCCCGTTGTTGTTGGATTTGCAAGAAGCAAAGCAGATGTAATTTATAACAGCGATTATGATAAGATATTACCAATCCTTATTCATGGAGATTCCTCGCTTGCAGGCCAGGGAATCGTTTATGAGGTGTTGCAGATGAGCGGCCTTCCCGGCTATTATACCGGCGGAACTTTGCATTTCGTTATAAATAATCAAATAGGTTTCACAACAGATTTTGATGATGCACGTACTTCTGATTATTGCACATCCGTTGCCTCTATGATCCAGGCACCCGTGTTTCACGTAAATGGTGACGATGTTGAAGCTGTTGTAAAGGCTGCACAAATTGCTACCCGTTACCGGCAGGAATTCAACAGCGATATTTTTGTTGATATGGTTTGCTATCGTAAACATGGCCATAATGAAGGGGATGATCCTAAATTTACCCAGCCGGGCTTATACGCCATCATCGACAAGCAACCTAACCCACGTGAAGTATATGTAAAGTGGCTGATGGAGCAAGGCGATGATGCCACTGCAGAACTTGCAAAAGAAATGGAAAAGAAATATTGGAGCGACTTGCAGGAACGGTTAGACGAAATAAAACAGAATCCATTGCCATATACCTATCAAACCCCTGAACTTTGGTGGCAGAATTTGCGGCGTGCAGTTGAGGAAGATTTTGACAAATCTCCTATTACGGCTATTTCAAAATCAGAAGTTGAGAAGTTGTTTAATGCCATTATGAATTTGCCGGAAGGTTTTAAGCCGCTACGCAAGGTTGAAAAAATACTCCTGGATAAAGTGAAACTTTACGAAACTGAAGGAAAGTTTGACTGGGCTACCGGCGAGTTGCTTTCTTATGCCAGCATTTTGCAGGATGGAAGAGATGTACGTATGAGCGGCCAGGATGTAAAAAGAGGAACTTTCAGCCACAGGCACGCAATTTTAAGGAATGAAAATACTGATGAATATTATAATCGTTTAAGCCATGTTGCCGATAAACAAGGCCATTTCAGGATATACAATTCTCTTTTAAGTGAATATGCAGTTTTAGGTTTTGAATATGGGTACTCGATGGCAAATCCAAATTCACTGGTAATTTGGGAGGCTCAGTTTGGTGACTTTGCCAACGGAGCTCAAACTATTATAGATCAGTTTATCTCATGTTCAGAGCAAAAATGGAGGAGAATGAACGGAGTAGTCTTGTTACTGCCCCATGGTTATGAAGGTCAGGGTCCCGAGCATAGTAGTGGGAGAATGGAAAGATATTTGCAAATGTGCGCCGAATTGAATATGGTTGTTACTAATATTACAACTGCGGCGAATCTCTTTCATTGTTTTCGCCGGCAGATCACTTGGCCATTTAGAAAACCCTTAATTAACTTTTCTCCCAAAGCTAATTTAAGACATCCCAAAAGTTATAGTAATACAGAAGAATTTACTTCGGGTGGTTTCAAAGAAGTTATAGACGACCCATCTGTAAGTGGTGCAGCCGATATTACCAAGGTGTTGTTTTGCAGTGGCAAAATATATTTCGATTTATTGGAGAAAAAAGAAAAAGAAAAAAGAAACGATATCGCAATTGTAAGGTTGGAACAGTTGTATCCCGTACCCACAAAACAAATTGAAAAATTATACCAAAAGTATAGCAAGGCAATTTGGTACTGGACCCAGGAAGAGCCGTTAAATATGGGAGCTGCATCATTTCTGCGCATGAACCTTACTTCTATAAACTATGGTATTATTAGCAGACCTGCAAGTGCAGCAACAGCATCTGGCTTTTCTAAAATTCATGCAAAGGAACAGGAAGGCATACTCGAAACTGCATTCTCTTTGTGATTCAGCTACCTTTGACTATTTCTTATTTTAGCTTAGGTTTGTAATTCTTAAAAATAATACATGTCGATAGAAATTAAAGTGCCTTCCGTTGGTGAAAGTATCAATGAAGTAACACTTACTAAATGGATAAAAAATGATGGCGATTGGGTAGAGAGGGACGATGTGATTGCAGAACTCGAAAGTGAAAAAGCGACATTTGAAATCAATGCCGAAAAAGCTGGTATTTTACATACCGTAGCTAAAGAAAATGATACATTAAAAATTGGCGATATTGTTTCTACTATTGACGACACAGCAGAAAAACCAGTTTCTGCTTCGAAGAATACCGCTGCCGAAAAAAAGATTGAAAAAAATGATGAACCCAAATCAGCACCAAAGGTTACATCCGGGAATAAGGACGTAAAAACAGAAGAGGAAAAATCTATCCCGGTTCTTTCTAAAGATGTAAAAGCAACGCCTGTAGCGGCTGCAATCTTAGCAGATAAAAAAGTTGACGTAAAAAAAGTTACTCCTTCGGGGTCCAATGGCCGAATTATGAAACATGATGTTCTTGAAGCTCTAACGAATCCGGGCAGAGCAGTGGGTAAAGAACTTTTCGGCCGCGAAGAAAAGGCTGAGAGGATGAGCAACCTGCGAAGAACGATTAGTCGCAGGCTTGTCGAAGCAAAAAACACGACGGCA
Organism: uncultured Chitinophagaceae bacterium; assembly: GCA_963756945.1. Classification (GTDB taxonomy): domain Bacteria; phylum Bacteroidota; class Bacteroidia; order Chitinophagales; family Chitinophagaceae; genus Ginsengibacter. The sequence continues at coordinate 90,061 of CAVWQJ010000005.1, forward strand.
ATGCTTACCACTTTTAATGAAGTGGACATGACAGCAATAATGGATTTTAGAACGAAGTATAAAGAAGTTTTCAAAAAGAAACATGAAGTGAACCTTGGCTTTATGAGTTTTTTTACCAAGGCATGTTGTTTTGCTTTGCAGGAATGGCCCTCAGTAAACGCAAGCATTGACGGTGACAATATTGTTTATCATGATTATTGCGATATATCTATTGCTGTTTCTTCGCCCAAGGGTCTTGTGGTGCCGGTTATAAGAAATGCAGAAAGTCTTAGCATGGCCGAGATAGAAAAGGAAGTCGTTCAATTAGCTACTAAAGCAAAAGAAAGTAAGCTTACTATTGAAGAAATGACTGGCGGAACATTTACAATCACTAACGGTGGAATTTTTGGCTCACTGATGAGCACACCAATCATAAATATTCCGCAAAGTGCAATATTAGGAATGCATAACATTGTGGAGCGGCCGGTTGCTGTAAAAGGCCAGGTTGTTATAAGGCCCATGATGTACGTGGCAGTAAGTTACGATCATCGTATCATCGATGGACGCGAGTCCGTAAGCTTTCTTGTTCGTGTTAAGGAGATGCTCGAAAACCCCGCCCAGCTTTTATTTGGGAAAGATCCTGTAAAAGCTTTACTTGAGCTTTGAGCTTGCCCGATCGTAATAAAATAAAGTTGATGCAACCAGGCGGAAAAGAAATACCTTCTGCAAATAACAACAATCATTCTCAGCGATATTTAGAATATGCTGTTACTATTCTTTCTTCATACCGGGGGTATGAACCGTTTCACGTCTTCATAAAAAAATATTTCACGTTAAATAAAAAGCATGGATCGAAAGATAGAAAATTGATCACTGCTTTGTGTTATAATTCCTTTCGACTAGGGTTTGGGGTTAGTACGGCCATGACTCAAGATGAAAAATTATTCCTGGCAACTTTTCTATGCGAATCCAAACCTTCTTCGCTACTTCAACTTTTTAAGCCCGAATGGAATTATTCAATTTCACTGCCCCTGGCTGATAAGCTTAAAATAACAAACGAAAAATTCACTGTTGAAAAATTATTCCCCTTCATAAATGAGTTAAGCAATGAAATAGATATCCATCAATTCAATCTTTCATTTTTAATTCAGCCAAAAATATTTATAAGGATAAGACCGGGATTCAAATCATTAGTGGTTAATAAAATAAAACAATCCGGATTTGCATTTGACCAACTGGAAGAGAATTGTATTGCTTTTGCCAACAATGAAAAAGTAACTGATATAGTTAAGGTTGATAAAGAAGCTGTGAGTCCAGGATTATAATTCGCAAAAAACATTGGACTTACTTAAGCATTTAGCAGACAGACAATATCACTGAATTGTCAATTTGGGATTGTTGTGCAGGAAGCGGAGGTAAGTCAATTCTTGCTTTTGATCTTTTTAAAAAAGTTCGTCTAACAGTTAGTGATAAACGAAAAGAAATCCTTGCAAATTTAAAATTGCGGTTTACAAGAGCAGAGATAAAAGACTATAATTTGCTTTCGGTCGATTTAGAAAAGTCGTCTCCTAAAGTAATTGGATTATTCGATATAATAATTGCAGACGTACCCTGTACGGGTTCAGGAACATGGGCAAGAACCCCGAAGAGATTACATTTTTTTAAGGATAATGAGATAGAACAATATGCATTACTTCAAAGAAGAATAATAGATAATGCTTTGCCTCACTTAAAAGCCAATGGTTATCTGTTATACATTACCTGTTCGGTTTTTAAAAAGGAGAATGAGGAAAATGTCGAATTCTTTAAGGAAAAGTATAAAATGAATTTGATAAAATCTGAATACCTGAAAGGGTATGAAATGCAGGCAGATACTTTATTCGTTGCCCTATTTACTAAAAATGATTGATGTTTTATTGCACAACAAGTTTGGTGCTTTCTTTGCTCTGCCCATCACTAAATCTAAGCGTATAGATACCGCGTTGCAACGGTTGCAGGTTGTTAAATTGTATAAGTTGATCCTGCCCCGCCTGCAAAGAGATTTGCTTGCTAAAATATAATCTTCCGGACGCATCATACAATCTAAAAGTTCCGTTTGCAGTATGTGGTGGTTTGATGGCAACACTGAAATGGTCACTGAATGGGTTTGGAAAAACTTTAATCCAGCTACTACCTAAAATCGCATTGATATTTCTCAAAGAGCGTTGTTGATTTAGATCATCATACGCAATATGGAAATTTGGTATTCCGTAACCTATCCGATCATCAGGAGCATTGTAAGTACTGCTGCTTTTCTCAACAGCTTCGATAATTTCCATGTTGGTAAATTCAGGAAAAGCTTGCCACAGGCAGGTTATCAGTCCGGCCATATTTGGCGTAGCAAATGAAGTTCCATTTCCTGTCATTATCGGTCCGGTGGTAGATGACAAAGCAGTGCCTACACCCAACAGAGGCTACTTCAGGTTTCACTCTTCCGTCGCTTGACGGCCCATAACTACTAAAGCTGCCGATAATACCTGATGAGTTTACTGCTCCCACAGTAAGGACGCTATCTGCGTCGGCTGGAGTTGTTATAAAATGCCAGGTGCTGTTTCCTTCATTACCCGCTGCCACAACCACAATCATACCTTTTTTTGCTGCAAAACCCGCTGCTCTTGCCGCTATGGTAGTATGCCCGTTTAGGTCAGCATAAGTATGGTTAAAGACAGGGATTGTCAAATTGATTATAACCTAATGAGGTAGATATAACATCAACTCCAATGCTGTCCGCTCTTTCCGCAGCAGCAGCCCAGTTTTGTTCTTCTGTTGGGGATTCGCGTATAAACGTCTTCAGTTCTGTACAGATAATAATTTGCTTTTGGACTGCTCCCAACCAATTGGCCAGGAATATTGCCTGCCATAATTGAAAAACACATCATGCCATGATAATAATCTTCGTCTACGCTGACTTCGTTAGCTACATAGTCGTAAGTTTCTTTAACCTGGTTATTATTTCTAACGCTGTCAAATGCAGGCAGGCTCAGGTAGTGATAAAAGCCTGCATCAAGAATTGCTACAGACATGCCTTCCCCATGAAATCCTTTGTCATGCATGTATTCTCCTTCATGAATATGAATCTGGGGATACGAACTTCCGTAATTATAAAAATCCTGGATGTTATTTGTGCCTTGTGAAGTAGTAACCGAATTTATTTGCTCGTTGAATTTATTATTACTCGCATTATTGATGCTTACCGGTCTTTGAACAGGTTGTGCCGCTATCACAAAGGGGAAGTTGTTGATTTTTGCCAAAGCAATTGAATCGGTGGTTGCAATGCAAACTTCATTGAGCCATTTCGATTGGTTAAGTATAGTAACGGCGCCGGCTAAACGTACGCTATCAATATAGCGCGGTGTAATTGGCAAATCCGTTTCATCTATTGCTATCTTTTGTTTTGTTCTTCTCGCAATGGCTTTGGCTGAGAGGAATGCTGATGGATTGTCTATTGTAAACGGAGTTCCGGCTTTATCTTTAAATCGTACTATATATTTTGTGAATTGTGCATTCGAGTTGTATACACATAGGGCAAAACAGAAAAATAAAAAATAATATTTTTTCATAAGAACAAATGGTACCAAATCATTATATGCAAGAAAATATTCAGACTTCCCGTCTAATTATTTCACGATCCTAATTGTGATCGATAATGCTAAGCGTTACCCCGTAACCTGTGTAACCATGCTCGGGACATACACAACCCTGGTATTCCCAATGTATAAATTCCCGGTAAATTAATCCAACTCCTTTAGCGTATTTTTCAAAGGCATAGTTTTTATAGGCATATAACGTTGATGGGCCTACGGGGTCGTCGCCCTCATATTCATCTCTCTCAAACACTTTTATAGTGCTGTCAAAACTTAATGAATTAATGGTTAACGGAACGTCTACACTATCATAAATATAATCCCAGTCATCAAGAAACTGTTGGTCAGAATTAATTGAATAAGTATCAATATAAGAGTTTCCCTTCCATGAAAAATCCTGTTTAATAGGAACTTCTAATTTTAGAAATCGAAGATTATTTTCAACATATTCAAGTGAGTTGAAATGATGAAATTGCCATGAATGTGTTATTCGGTACCCAATCTTCTGAAGTGTCTTTTCGAATATAACGGATAATGCGATACGCCGGCCTGCCGAGATTATCGGTTATTTGCGCATCAACCCTGTCCTGTGCCTGGTAACTTACAACCGTATCCCTGTCGCCAAAACTTACAAATAAAGTTGAATCCAGTTTATAAGTAATATATTTCCCGACCTGCAGTGGAAAATAATCATTGATCGACTCAGAATTAAAATTGGCATTTTCTTTTTTGCACGAAATAAAAAAAAGAGAAATAAAAAAAAATCCAATAAAATATTTAGTCATATGGAATGATTAAACTATTGCTTTAAATTAATACAAAAAAGAGTAAATAAACTATTAAAAGGCTGCCTGTTGGATTTTATTATTTAGCTTCTTTGAATAATTCCTCCGCCAATAACATCGTCTCCTTCATAAAATACCGCACTTTGCCCCGGAGCAACGCCCTTTACATCTTCATAGAAACGGACATTTACACCCTTTTCGTATAAAAAAAGATTGGAAAGTGCACCTTTATCTTTGTACCGTATTTTCGTAACAGCTTCCATGCCGTCGGTAATGCCATCGTATTTTATCCAATTAATTCCTGAAACCTGCATATCATTCTTTCTCAGGTCATCTTCGTCGCCTAAAACTATGGTGTTAGTTTCCGGGATAATAGCGGTAACAAACGCTGGTTTGCCCAATGCAATATCAAGGCCTTTGCGTTGTCCAACGGTATAAAAAGGATAACCTTTGTGCGGTCCCAGAATTTTGCCAGACTGATCTACGAAGAATCCACCGGACACTTTTTCCTCCAGTTCAGGAAGTTTTCTTTTTAAAAATCCGCGATAATCATTGTCGGGCACGAAGCAAATTTCGTAGCTCTCACTTTTTTTTGCCAGTTCAGGATAGCCAAAATCATGAGCCATTTGCCTTATTTCGGTTTTGCGATAAGTGCCTAATGGCAGAAGGGTGCGGCTCAGTAAATCCTGCTGTAAGCCCCAAAGCACATAACTCTGATCCTTGGTTTCATCAATGCCTTTTCTTATAAAATATCTTCCATTATTATGCTGGTGAATTTGTGCATAGTGGCCGGTGGCAATGTAATCGCAACCCAAGGCATTTGCCCTTTTCAACAATGCCCGCCATTTAATATGCGTATTGCACATCACGCAAGGGTTAGGCGTGCGCCCTGCAATATATTCTTCAACAAAATTGTCGATAACAAAATCGCCAAATTCTTCGCGGATATCTAAAATAAAATGTGGAAATCCATGTTGTACGGCGGCAGCCCGGGCATCATTAAAACTATCCAAATTACAGCACCCGGTTTCCTTATTATTATTGCCACTACTAGTCGCATAATCCCAGGTTTTCATAGTAATCCCAACAACTTCATATCCTTCGTGATGAAGCATAAGAGCAGCCACCGTACTGTCAATACCGCCGCTCATCGCCATCAAAACTTTTCCTTTTTTACTCATCTTTTTAGTGTGACCTGCAAAGATAAGATAGTTTGCGGTTTCGATTGGTTTGCTTAACGACGTGAAAAATTTGGGGCTATCGTCTTTAGTTCTTTATTCATCAATAGATCGGGCTGTTCGCTTGTATCTTTAGCTGCGCTAAAGGATACCGCTTCCATCCCGCAGCCATTCATCAGTAGATTCTTTAATCAACTTTTACCACAATATTTCCCCCAAAACTTTTGGAAAGTTCTAAACTTTCCAAAAGTTGCCTGAGACTAATTAACTTGCGAACATGGAACAATATCTTCAACTTTTACAAAAAATAATTAATGAGGGCGCTGATAAAAGTGACCGTACAGGAACGGGTACACGAAGTTTGTTCGGCTACCAAATGCGATTTGATCTAAACAAGGGATTTCCGTTGGTTACTACAAAAAAACTGCATTTAAAAAGTATTATCTACGAGTTACTTTGGTTTTTAAAAGGCGATACTAATATCAAATATTTAAAGGAGAATGGTGTAAAAATTTGGGATGAATGGGCAGATGCCAATGGAGATTTAGGCCCTGTTTACGGCAAGCAATGGCGCAGTTGGGAAGGTGCGGACGGCAAAGTAATCGACCAGGTAAGTCAATTGATTCACCAGTTAAAAACAAATCCTGATAGCAGGAGAATGATTATAAGTGCCTGGAATGTTGCAGACTTGCCGGAAATGCATTTAATGCCCTGTCATTGTTTGTTCCAGTTTTATACGGCCCCCTCCGACTCCCCCGAAGGGGGAGGGAAAAGAAAATTATCTTGTCAACTATATCAACGCAGTGCTGATGTATTTCTTGGAGTTCCATTTAATATTGCTTCTTATGCGCTGCTTACTATGATGATTGCGCAGGTGTGCGATATGGATTTGGGTGAGTTTGTTCATTCATTTGGCGATGTGCATTTGTACAAAAATCATTTTGAGCAGGCAGAATTGCAGCTTACAAGAAAACCATTTCCACTTCCCGAAATGAAAATAAATCGTGAAGTAAAAAATATCTTCGATTTTAACTATGAAGATTTTGAGTTGATAAATTATCAATCTCACCCGGCAATTAAGGCGCCGGTGGCGGTATAAAAAGTCATTAAGTAAAAAGGCATTAAATCATTGGAGTAATTTTGACAATGAATAATGACTTATTGACTAATAATAAACTTCTTAAAAATGCTTTCACACATTGTAGCTGCATCAGAAAATAATGTTATTGGCAATAAAGGCGATATGCCATGGCATTTGCCTAATGATTTTAAATACTTTAAAAATAAAACATGGGGAATGCCTGTAATTATGGGCAGAAAAAGTTACGATGCCTTAAAAGAATCACTGCCTGGACGTATTAATATAGTAGTAACCAAAAGAACAGATTTTCACCCGCAAGATGCCTTTGTATTTAATAACATTGACGATGCTATCGAAAAAGCGAAAGAAAGTGATGCCAAAGAAATTTTCATAATTGGTGGAGGCGAAATTTTTAAGCAAACCATAGATATCGTTTCAAGAATTTATTTAACAAGAGTACATGCCGTAATAGAAGGTGATACTTATTATCCTGAAATAAATAAAAATATTTGGAAGCTTGTAAGTGCCCAATCGTTTCCTGCAGATGATAAAAATAATTATCCATATACATTCGAAGTATGGGAAAAGAATGCCGGCACTTCTTAAATAATCCAGGATGTATTCCTCATTTCAAATCGCAAAAAAATATTTTAAATATTATTTCAGCGCCCAAAATGGCAAGGGACATGGCGTGCATTCTCCCTTTGTTTTTGATTTTATAATTCATGTTTTAAATGATACTAAAGAATATGAATGCTATAAAGAAATTGAATCACTTCGAAAAAAGCTTCTTCAAAATGATTCAACTATAAATGTTGAAGATTTTGGTGCAGGCTCGGCTGTAATTCCTTTTAAGACGAGGAAAGTAAGCGCCATCGCAAAGTCGTCTTTAAAAAATAAAAAATTTGCCAGCCTTCTTTACAGAATAGTAAAGTATTTCAAGCCAAAAAATATTATAGAATTAGGAACTTCTTTTGGAATTACTACTTGTTACATCGCCAGCGGAAATAAAGATGCCGATGTTACTACTTTTGAAGGCTCAAAGGAAATCGCCAGGATCGCGAGGCAAAATTTTTCCGCAGCTCACGTGAAAAATATTAATTTAATTGAAGGTAATTTCAATGAGACTTATTTTGAAGCATTGCAGAAAATGGAGAGGATTGATTTTGCTTTTATCGATGGTAATCACAGAAGAGATGCAACACTTGATTATTTTTTAAGCTTATTAAAAAAATCGCCTAATACTTCCATTTTTATTTTCGACGATATACATTGGAGCGGCGAAATGGAAGAAGCATGGCAAGCAAATACAGGATCATGATTCGGTGAAATTAACCATCGATCTTTTTTTTATCGGTCTTGTTTTTTTCAATGCTGATTTTAAAGCAAAGCAACATTTTACAATAAGGTTTTAAATTTTCAATACCTTAGACGCATATTTTATACTATGATTATTGGTGTTTTAAAAGAACCCTCACCCGAAACCAGAGTCTCAATTTTACCTGAACATATAGCGCTTTTTAAAAAATTAAATGTGGATGTTTTGATTGAAATTAGTGCAGGCGCTAACGCATTTGCTTCAGATCAAAAATATGCGGAAGCAGGCGCGAAAGTGGCTTCAAGAGACGACGTTTTAAAGATTTCCGAAATCATATTATCGATAAATATTCCATCAGCAGGCGATATTGCGCTGATTCAATCTAAAATTCTTCTTGGTAATTATCAGCCGTTGTATCATGCTAATGTAATGCAGACGCTTGCAGAAAAAAAAGTTACTGCATTCAGCATAGATATGATTCCGCGTACTACGCGTGCGCAAAGTATGGACGTGTTAAGTAGCCAGGCGAATATCGCGGGTTACAAAGCTGTACTTCTTGCCGCTAATATGTTTCCAAAATACTTTCCCATGTTCATGACGGCTGCAGGTAGTATTCCTCCGGCAAAAGTTTTGATATTGGGTGCAGGAGTAGCGGGCCTGCAGGCAATTGCAACAGCAAGACGACTCGGTGCAATTGTTGAGGTTTTTGATACAAGGCCAGCCGTCAAGGAAGAAGTGATGAGTTTAGGTGCAAAATTTGTAGAAGTAGAAGGCGCTGCAGATGCCAGTAAGGCCGGGGGATATGCGGTGGCACAATCGGAAGAATTTTTGCAAAAACAAAAAATGAAAATTGCCGAAAGTGTTGCCAAATCTGATATCATAATCACAACAGCACAAATACCCGGCAAGAAGGCGCCGATTTTAATTACTGATGAAATGCTGAACTCAATGAAAGATGGATCGGTAGTAATTGATTTAGCAGCAGCCACCGGAGGAAATACTTCAGCAACGAAAAATGAGAAAACAGTTAAATACAATGGAGTAAGTATTGTTGGAGATTCAAACCTTCCGGCAACCATGCCTTCTGACGCGAGTAAACTCTATGGAAAAAATATCATTAATTTTTTACAGTTGATTGTAGACAAGGAGGGAAAACTGAATTTAGATTTTGATGATGACCTGGTGAAAGGAACCTGCATTACTCATAATGGCAAGATAGTAAACGAGCGGGTAGCCAATTTGAAAACAAATTAAATTTTTTTATGCAAACGATTATAAATTTTTTACATGAGAACATAGAGGCAGTCTATGTAGTAATACTCATGATATTTTTAGGAATTGAAGTTATTGGAAGGGTGCCGAGTGTATTGCATACACCATTAATGAGTGGCGCTAATGCAATTCATGGAGTTGTAATTATTGGCGCCATAATAGTGATGGGTAAAGCTGAAAGCGGAAATTACTTGGCACTGATTTTAGGATTCTTAGCCGTTGTATTGGGCACTTTAAATGTAGTGGGAGGCTTTGTGGTTACAGATAGAATGTTAGAGATGTTTAAAAAGAAAAAGTAGCCACGAATCATCTTCACTAATTACACGAATAAAGAAATTAATAACTAACGGTAATCAATAAACGAATTAACCAATAAACCATACAACCTTTAATGTCAGGAATATTATCAATTTGTTATCTTATCGCTTCCGTAACTTTTATTCTTGGATTAAAAATGTTATCGAATCCTGCGACTGCAAGAAGAGGAAATCTTATTGCTGCGGGAGGTATGATCATTGCCATTCTCGGAACTATTTTTTTATATGATAACGATGGAAAAAAATTAGGTAATTATCCCTGGATTTTTTCAGCAATTATTATTGGAATCGTTATCGGCACACTTGCTGCAAAGAAAGTGAAGATGACGGCAATGCCGGAACTGGTAAGCTTTTTCAATGGAATGGGAGGAGCATGCGCTGCTTTAATTTCAATAGTAGAGTTTGATTATTTATTCCGGGCTAATAAAATGCTGGATTCAACATTCTTTTCAGATGTTGTTCCCATCGGACATTACCTCGCAATTATTGCAGGAACTATTATCGGTAGTGTTTCATTTGCTGGAAGCATGATTGCCTGGGGTAAGTTGAATGGAAAAATTAAAGATTTCACTTTTAAAGGCCAACATAGTTTTAATCTTGTTGTTTTTGCTTTGGTAGCTTGCCGGTGCGGTATTTACTTATCAACACTAATGTTAAAGGTGCCGATATTCCTTTCTTTATAACCGTTTTCCTGGCGCTGTCATACGGCGTATTATTTGTTCTTCCAATTGGTGGTGCAGATATGCCAGTTGTAATTTCTTTGCTCAATTCTTTTACCGGTGTGGCAGCAGCATGTGGCGGCTTTTTGTATAACAACAAAGCAATGCTTACCGGTGGAATTTTAGTGGGTGCAGCGGGAACTTTGCTCACCATTCTAATGTGCCGTGCCATGAACAGGAGCCTTACGAATGTGTTGATAGGCTCTTTTGGTGGTGCAAAAACATCTTCAACTTCTTCGGGTACACAAGGTAGTTATAAAGAGATTTCTATTAGCGATGCAGCGATGGTTATGGCCTATTCAAAGAAAGTAATGATTGTGCCGGGTTACGGATTGGCAGTGGCGCAGGCACAACATGCCTGCCATGAACTTGAAAAAGTATTGGAAGAAAAAGGGGTTGAAGTAAAATATGCTATTCATCCGGTTGCGGGCCGTATGCCCGGCCACATGAATGTTTTATTCGCAGAAGCTGACGTGAGCTATGATAAGTTATTGGAGATGGACGATGCCAATGAAGAATTTAAAAGCACTGACGTGGTGTTGATTTTAGGAGCGAATGATGTTGTAAATCCTGCAGCAAAAAATGATCCTGCTTCACCTATTTATGGTATGCCTATTCTCGAAGTGGAGCTTGCTAAAACAGTTATCGTAAATAAGAGAAGTATGAAGCCCGGTTATGCTGGTATTGAAAATGATTTGTTCTTCCACACCAAAACGTCCATGCTTTTCGGCGATGCAAAAAAGGTACTTCAGGATCTTTTAGCAGAAATAAAAAACTTATAGGATGCTTTTTTCGGTAAATCTTTTATATCCTAAAAACCCGATCTTATTATTCCCGGGTATAAATTTGATGTCTTAAGTATCAATTCACCAAACAAAGTATTTGCCCAGGCAAACCATTTGCGTGAAAAATTATTCACATCATTTTTGTTGAACGACTCATGCATAAATCCTGTTCCGGCATTGGAAACTTTCAACATCCTGATGCATTTTTTTATTTCGTTTTGATCTGTACTTGTTAATCCACGCATAATGATACTTAGTGGCCATATTCGGTCCATTCCTGCATGAGGCCCACCAATACCTTCGCCTGCTGTTCCTTTAAAGAAGAATGGATTATCGGGAGAAAGACAAACTTTCTTGTGTTTACATAAACCGCGTCATTTTGTTTTGCTGCATTCAAATAAGGCAACGATAATAGACTGGGGACATTAGCATCGTCCATCAGGTTAAAACTTCCGAAGCCGTTTATTTCATAGGCAAATATTTTTCCAAACTTATCGTGATTAATTATGGCATATCGATGTAATGCTGATTCCACTTCATTTGCAAGCTGCAAACATTCGTTGGCCAGCGCATTATTTTTTCTAATTGATTGAGCCATCTCTGCCGCATTCTTTAACGAAACAACAGCAAAGAAGTTAGACGGGATAAGAAACGGAAAAATTGTGGCATCATCACTTGGCCTGAACATAGAGCATATTAATCCAACCGGATTTACAGGATATCCAAATCCACCCAGGGGAACGGTATCAGTTGCAAAAGCCGTAGTTCGTTGAAAGGAGTACGGACCATTTCCATGCTTTCTTTGTTGCACTTTGAAAGTATTGACAATTATCTTCACAGCTTCTTCCCAATCTTTATCAAAGGGCGTTATATCCCCCGTTAGTTTCCAGTATTGATGAGCCAATCTTATTGGGTAACACAATGAATCTATTTCCCATTTGCGCTCATGAATACCGGGTTTCATTTCGGTCAAATCACTTTTCCACTCGCTTATTTTATTTTCGTCTTTATAAAAAGCATTGGCATAACTATCGAGATGAATACACTTTACCTGCCGGTTTATAACACCCTTTATTAATTGCTGAAGATGCTCGTCATTTTTTATTAGTGACAAGTAGGGCCAAACCTGGGCTGTACTATCACGAAGCCACATCGCGTCAATATCGCCGGTAATTACATAAGTATCAGGTTTGTCATTAATGATTTCAAAATCAACGGTAGTGTCTAAAGTGTTCGGAAAACAATTTTCGAATAGCCATGCCAGTTCGGGATCAGCAATTTCTTTCTTTAATTTCCTGATAACGTTTTCTACCGCTTCGCTTGTAAACTTTCTTTCAGATAGCGGCGGCCTTTTACTTTCAAAAGGATTTTTGTCAAACGCAAGCGCTCCTGATTCTTTTAGCAAAATTCCTGAAGCAAGTATGCCGGCAGTTTGAAGGAATTGTCTTCTGTTGTTCATTAATTATTTTTTTAGGAAAAAATTTTGTTGCAATCGTTCAATTTATAAAATCGAATATGTAACTTAAGATCATCTAATCAGCTTTCGGCAAAATATTTCATTTATACTATACAGTCAAATAAAAAACCCCTGCAATTTGCAAGGGTTTATTTTTAGTGAATATCTTTTTAAGATTTTGAAGTTGCAGGGAGTGCAGCAGATGCGGCCTTTCTTGCTTTCTTTGCTTTCTTACCAGTTGTAGAAGTAGTGCTTGAATTAGTTACCGATGTTGATGTAGATTCTGCAACAGGTTTTTTAATTTGTCCATCTGCCGTTGCTTTTGCATATGAAGCTGAATCAAGTACTTCACCGGTGAGTTTAATAAATTTAATATCAGATGCGCCAGCAAACTTTACAGTAAGGGTTTTATCGATATGTCCAATATTTGCAGCATTGTAAGTGGCATGAATAACACCTGTTTTGCCCGGCGCAATTGGTGATTTGGTGTAATCAGAAATTGTGCAGCCACAGGTAGGATTAGCCTGATCAATCAGCAGATCCTGCTTGCCAATATTTGTAACAATAAAAGTGGCAGTTGCGGGTACATTTTGCTTCACTTTGCCAAGGTCATATGTCTCAACGTTAATTTTAGCAATGTCATCCGCCTTAGTTTGAGCGAATAACGATGAAGACGATAATACTAAAACTGCGAATAGTAATTTTTTCATAATAGTTTGTTTATTGTTTTTTATTGTTCGTTTTTTAAAGAGTTTAATGATGTATTTGCAGGAGCCGATGTAACCGGTGTTTTCCAAACATCTCCTTTTATAGTAATTTGTTTAACCTGGTTGCCATTATACGTTATAGTAACTGGCTTGGCAAATTCGCCTTCATTTTGTGCGTTATAGCCAACAACTATATCTTGCAGTAGCGCCTGGAGCAACTACATCTTTGTTCCATACAGGAGTAGTGCATCCGCAACTGGCCTGTACATTTTCAAGAGAAAATGGGGTAGTGCCGGTGTTTGTAAATTCAAAGACATGAGTAACAGGCTTGCCTTGCGGAATTTTACCGAAATCGAATTCAGTTTCTTTAAGACTTAGTGATTCTGTGGCAGGTTTTGTATCGGTTGCGGCAGAGGAAGAACTTCCGACATCCGCTTTTTTCATATTGGCTTTTATGAACATTGGAAATACTGGTTTGTGCAGTAGTTCCTAAAGCGAAAGCAAATCCTAAAAGAAAAGTAAATATAAATTTCATTATCTTGTTTGTTGTGCTTTCAAAGATAATAAAACGCAGCAAAAGGTTGCAAATTGTGAACAGGTTATCAGTTTTTTAACAATCGTCATTCATAATTAATATTTTTGCTAATATGGACGCAAATTACCTGACCGATGAGGCTCTTCTTCAAAATTTAACTTTTGATAAGTTCAAGGAAGAAGTTCTAAAAGATTATCGCATAGTTTGTGAAAGCCGTGAGGCAAGCATATTGGGAAGGAAGGAAGTGCTTACCGGTAAAGCAAAATTTGGAATTTTTGGCGCCGGAAAAGAAGTCGCCCAGGTTGCAATGGCAAAATTTTTCATGCCAGGCGATTTCAGGGCCGGTTATTACCGGGATCAGACCTTTATGTTTGCAAGCGGACTTGCAACTGTAGAACAATTTTTTTCTCAATTGTATGCTGATCCTGACATAAATAATGATCCTTTTAGTGCCGGGCGCCAGATGAATTCGCATTTTGCTACAAAATTTGTGGATGAAAATGGAGATTGGCTGCCGCTTTCCCAATTAAAAAATATTTCTGTCAGATATCGCTCCTACAGCAGGCCAAATGCCCAGGGCGCTTGGGCTTGCCCTGGCTTCAAAACTTTTCAGGGAAGAAAAGGACTTGAATAAAATGAAAGACTTGAGCGAGAATGGTAATGAAATTTGTTTTTGTACAATTGGAGATGCTGCCACATCCGAGGGACATTTTTGGGAAGCAATGAATGCAGCAGGCGTGCTTCAGATTCCACTGGCAGTATTTGTTTGGGATGATGGCTATGGAATATCTGTCCCTAAAGAATATCAGACAACAAAATCATCTATTTCAAAAGCACTGAGTGGTTTACAAAAAACGGAAGATAGTAATGGAATAAATATTTACAATTTAAAAGGATGGGATTATGCCGGAATGTGCGAAGTGCTTGAAGTGGCTATAAAGCATATTCGGGAAACTCATACTCCTGCGCTTTTTCACGTAGAAGAAATTACACAACCCCAGGGCCATTCTACTTCGGGTAGCCAGGAGCGTTATAAAACCTCAGAGAGGCTCACTTGGGAAAATCAGTGGGAGTGCAGGAAACAGATGCGTGAATGGATTATTGAAAATGCCCTTGCGGATGATAATGAATTACGTGATATCGAAATCGCGGCAAAGAAGCTTGTAAAACAAAGCAGACAGGATGCGTGGGAAAAATATATTACGCCTATCAGGAAGCAGGTGAGTGATGTAGTCTCATTGCTTCAGACTGATATAGATCAGCAACAAAATAAAGACAGTTTTCAAAAACTGATAGATGAACTATCCGCAAACCGGGAACCTTTACGGCGTGATGTAATGAAAACTTTGTTCATGGCCCTTAATTATTCCGGTTCTTCGTCACCGTCAATAAAAAAATACTATGATAATCTTGTAAAAGAAAACAGTAAAATCTTTAATTCGAATCTTTACAACGAAGGACCAAAATCGGCGCTTAATGTTGGCCATGTTAAAGCGGTGTATAATGAGGATGCGGAATTGATAAATGGTTACGAAGTATTGAACAGATATTTTGATGAAGCTTTTGCAAGTAACAATAAACTCATTGCTTTTGGTGAAGACCTGGGACATATAGGTGATGTAAACCAGGGTTTCAGCGGATTGCAGGCAAAGTATGGAGAGAGTAGAATATTCGATACGGGTATTCGCGAACTGAGTATAATAGGACAGGGGATTGGGCTTGCCTTAAGGGGCTTAAGGCCGATTGCAGAAATACAGTATCTCGACTATTTGTTGTACGGACTGCAGCCTTTAAGTGACGATGTGTGTACTACTTATTTTCGCACAATGGGGCAGCAAAGTGTGCCGCTTATTGTTCGCACCCGTGGTCATCGGCTCGAAGGAATCTGGCATAGCGGCTCGCCGATGGCAATGATCATTAATTCACTTCGTGGCATGTATGTATGTGTTCCAAGAAATATGGTTCAGGCAGCAGGAATGTACAATACTTTATTAAAAAGCAATGATCCTGCGTTGATGATTGAATGTTTGAATGGCTATCGGTTAAAAGAAAAATTGCCGGCAAACTTAAGCGAGTATACGGTACCGTTAGGCATTCCCGAAGTGGTTAAAGAAGGCAATGAAATAACTATGGTTGCATATGGCGCTACGCTAAGAATTGTACAGGAAGCAGCGCAGATTTTGGAAGGAATGAAAATAAGCTGTGAAGTAATGGACGTTCAAACATTGTTGCCGTTCGATATTAATCACCTGATTCTTGCTTCTTTAAAAAAGACCAACCGTATTGTTTTTATTGATGAAGATGTTCCCGGTGGAGCAGCAGCTTATATGTTTAATAAAGTGATGGAAGAGCAGGGTGGCTATAAATGGCTGGATGTTTCTCCGCGTACGCTTACGGGAAAAGACCACCGGCCTTCTTACGGAAGCGATGGTGATTATTTTAGCAAGCCTAATGTAGAAGATGTAATTAAGATTGCAAAAGAAATGATGGCGGAATAATTCAATAAGTAATAAGTTATTAAATTGCCGGATATCATAAGATCAGAAAAATGAATGACACTGCGGTTAAAAAAAGAGCTTCCAAATTTTAAAAAGAATCTAATGAAATTAACCCTATACCAAATAGATGCATTTACTGATCGGCTTTTCTCCGGAAATCCAGCAGCAGTAGTACCTCTTGATAAATGGATAGATGATGAACTTGATGCAAAAACTGGCTTTTGAAAACAATCTTTCAGAGACGGTTTTTTTTGTTCCTTCTGCAGAAGCTTCCGAAGCTGATTTTGATATAAGGTGGTTTACGCCGCAACTTGAAATAAATCTATGTGGGCATGCTACACTTGCTTCGGCTTTTGTAATTTTTAATTATTTGAATTTTAATAAGCCTGAAATTAAATTCAGTTCTCAGAGCGGAATTTTACATGTTACAAAGGAAGATGAGCTCATCAAAATGAATTTCCCCTCGTGGAATCCAACTGAATTTAATGATCCTCCTATTAATCTTAAAAATGCATTGGGAGGTGCGGATATTAAAGGCATTTATAAAAACCGTGATTTGCTGGTAGAGTTAGCCGACGAGGATGCTGTCATAAATTGCGTTCCCGATTTTTCCGCAATGAAGAATACCGGATACAAAATAATTATTACTGCACCTGGAAAATCTGTTGATTTTGTGTCAAGATTTTTTGCGCCAACTGCGGGTATTGATGAGGACCCCGTTACAGGTTCTGCTCATTCGCAATTGATTCCTTTTTGGAGTAAAAAACTTAATAAAGAAAAAATGAATGCCTTGCAATTATCTAAACGGGGTGGTGTAATTTATTGCGAACAAAAAGGCGACAGAGTTATAATGGCGGGCAATTGTGTATATTATATGAAAGGCGAATTTGAAACAGGAGATTAATTATGATAAGTAATTCTGAGCGACATTTTATTGCGCAATGGAAGGAACAAAGGAGTGGCCCACGTTGGAAATACTATTTGCAATTTACAATCGCCTGGACGGTTGTTTCATTTCTTGTTATTTTTTTTCTTACCAAGCTATTTACTCCTTTGTGGGAAACAGGTGGCCGGAATTTAATATTCATTCTTATTGCAGTATCAATTGCTATAGGCTTTCTTTCTACTCATTTAACCTATAGCTTAAGCGAAAAAAAATATAATAAAATAATGAAGAGAGAAGAAGATAAATTGAATTAATGAATTTATTTCGCTACGAGTTCTCTTTTTTTATTTATATCAGCAATTATTTTTTCGGCGTGTTCTCTCGAGTTCTCAATAAAAAGCCGGTGGGTATTCATTCCTCCGCAGATAACTCCCGCCAAATAAACTCCTTTTACATTGCTTTCATAATTTAACTCGCTATAAGTTGGTTTGCAGATTTCATCTTTCGAAAGTTCAATGCCAAGGCTTCTTAAGAATTGCAGATTTGGCTGGTATCCCGTCATTGAAAGTACCCAGTCATTTTCCATTGTTACAATACCTTCGGGAGTCTTTATATCAACTTCATGCTCTCTTATTTCAGCAATGGTTGAATTAAAATATGCTTTTATAGAGCCTTCTGCAATTCGATTTTCAATATCGGGCTTAACCCAATATTTTACGCGATCACTGATTTTATCGCCTCGTATAACCATGGTTACAGTTGCGCCTTTGCGCCAGGTTTCAAGTGCTGCGTCTATTGCTGAGTTAGCAGCTCCAACTACCAATACTTTTTGAAAAGCATAATAATGCGGGTCTTTATAATAGTGCTTCACTTTTGGGAGATCTTCTCCTTTTACATTTAATAAATAAGGAATGTCGTAAAAGCCGGTCGCGATTATAATATTGGATGCCTGATATTCAGATTTATTAGTTTTAACAGTAAATAAGTTTTCATTTTTATTTACACTCTTAACTTCTTCAAATAAATGAATATTAAGATTTGATGAAACAGCAACCCTGCGATAATATTCCAAAGCTTCGTTGCGGGTGGGTTTTACACTGTTGCTGACAAATGGAATTCCTCCAATTTCAAGGCGCTCGCTTGTGCTGAAAAAAGTCATGTTGGATGGGTAATTATAAATGGAATTAACCAATGCGCCTTTTTCAATGATGCAATAGCTCAAGTTGGACTTTTTTGCTTCCAACCCGCATGCAAGGCCGATGGGGCCTCCGCCAATAATGATTATATCGTAAATTTCTGTTTTCATATACGGCTAAGATATTGCAATTATAATTTTGAAATTTAGTTTTCATTTTGAAAGAGACTTTGATATTTTATTCAAATGCAAACTCATTTATTTATATTGCCGGGCAGTATTATTTTAAATAGAATGAAGCTTAGCTGTGCTTATGAATTTTTTCAAGAATTTAAAAATAACATCTCAAAAACAACAATTTATTCCCTTGTTATTTTTATGGGCTGTGGTTCAGGGTTTGCTCATCAGGCAATATGGTATAGTAACTAGCCTGGAGGCAACAAAATATATTGACGAAGCCAATCATCTATTGCAATCCGGCTCTCTCAGCAGTAACAACTATTATCTCTATTCAACTGAAATTTTGTTAATAGCGGGCGTAATAAAGTTGCACTTGGGCTTTTCCGTTATAGTAGTTATTCAGCTTTTACTGAACCTGCTGGCAACTATAATGTTTTATAAACTATCACTCTTTTTTTTGAAAAAACGATTGTTGGCGACTGCAGCCACTGTGTTTTTTATCATAAATATTCCCTACCAGTTATATACAGGATATTTGTTCACCGAATCAATATTTTATAGCCTTACAATTATTTATAGCAGCTATGTTCTTGCGGCTGGGAAAATTAGATTTTAAAAATTGGCTTTTTATTTTACTGTTTGCTGCCTTGTTAAGTATTACGAGGCCTACTGGTATACTTTTCTTTTTGTCTACACTCTTGTATATATTTTTTCGTTTTCTTTATAATATCAGGTTACTTTATAAAATAATATTGATTTCTGTTTCTTTGGTTGTTTGCTTAATGGCTATCAACACCATGTTGCAGGCAGGAGGCTCGTTGGATTTTATGCTTCCCTTCAAAAAGGAAAACATTATTTGCGGAGTTAATACTGTTAATAACGCGAATATTAAAACTCTCGAGAAGGGAAATTCAATACAGGGAATTATTTACTATATTTTTAATAACAAGGAACAATTTTTAAGATTGGCAAGATTAAAAACGTCTTGCTTTTTTTGGTATGTTAAGAACTTATTTTTCCCCTTTTCACAATATCTTATTGGCGTTATTTTTTTATCCATTTTATATTTTGTCTTTTATCGGCACATGGAAAAAAATTAAGCAGCAAAAAGCTTCACTTATCTACTTCATTTCAATTATCGTGTTATACTGGGTTACAACTTTACTTACTTGCGATGACTGGCATAACCGTTTTATACTCACTGTTTCGCCATTTTTATTTCTTTTGGGTTTTGCAGCTTTCACTGGCAAAAATTCTGTTTTAAAGGAAAACTAATAGCGGGAATCTTAACATTATAATAAAAAGGCTGCCCAATTTGAGCAGCCTTTATAAGTTTAGTTAACTATTTCTTATCGCATAAAATACATTTTACCATAACCTTTGGTGAAATATTTATCGGTATTGTCTCCACTATCCGTAAACTTATCCAACGATTTTCCATTTAAGTTAGTGAGCACACGATAGAGGTAAACGCCATTGGCCACTTTTTGTCCATACATATCTGATCCATCCCATTTAAATTCAGTAATATTTCGTCCAATATGTAAAGGGCCTAATTCATCTTTAGTGATTTCTCTTATTATTTTACCGGTAATAGTTAATATTTGTATTCTTATATTTTGCGGCACTACGGTACCTGTAACGGTAAACACAAATGCCGTCGATGTTGTAAATGGATTTGGGTAATTGAGCAAATTAGAAATCATCGGTTTGCTTATAACCCTGAAATCAACCTGGTAATTCAAATTGCCCGCTGTATTACCCGCCACATCTTTTCCTGAAATGATTAAAACGTATTCATCATCATCTCCCGGTAGTAGCGGCATAAAGTCAATGGTGGCAGTGTTTTCGCCTGCTGCTAAATCGGCTGGTGTAAACCGTAATGTATCGTTATCAAACTTATAAGTTCTCAGTGAGCCATCGGGATATTGTATCTGAACCTTCATCAGAGAGGTATCATTAAGAGAAAGGAATTTACTTTCATCTTTTAGTTTAACTACTATATGAGGTCTTGCGGAAACAATATCACGGTTTAAAATATGCACGCCATCGAAAGTAACATCCAACAATGGATTGAATTTATCAGCTTTTACAAAAAATGTTTTGAAAAGGAAATTATTGAAATGATATTGCTCCGGTTGGTCATTGTCTGGATTGAAATCAACATGCAAAGTATTAGCTCCTGAAAATGCTTTAGTATCAATATCGTATTGCAGTTTGACTGTATCTCCGCTAACAAGTGGCTTTACTTTCGTAATGGGAAGAACATGAGTAACGTTATTGTTATCGATCACTTCAAATTTTACCTTAATGCTGTCAAAAGCTGCAAGGCTAATATTTTTGAACGCAATACCAAAGTGTAAAATTTCTCCCTGGTCCAGGGTATCTTTTGTGAGGAAATACAAGTTAGGTGTAAGTGCTCCTTCCGGCGCCGGAGTGAAATTTAATCTCCAATACGAAAGTTGATAAGGAGTTAACTTCACGCTATCTGAGTTGCGCATTTTAAGCTGCATGTATGGATATATCGATGCATTTACTGAAGAAATATCAACGTCCTGCATGGTTTTATCTACATTAAATAAAGTAGTTGAATTACCTAAGCTGTCAATTCCGATAATTTGAACCTTCGGGTTATCAGGAGAATTAGCTTCAAGGCTGCTTCCACGCCAATGCATTTCTTTCCATGCAGTTGCCGGGCCAAATTTTGGTGAGGTAATATATCCTAAAGTATCAGGAGCATTAAAATTATGCGCTAAACTTATCTTATCATAAATTCCCGTTGAGAACACAAAATTTGGTATAAATGCAGGATTATTTTTTTGATACATGAATATAAATGACCGCGGCTTATAGAAAGAATCAATTAAAACAAAGCCCTGCGACAATAAGCGATGGTATAATGAATTGTTACTTCCGAAAGCCGTTGTATCAGCTTCCCAATCCGCAGCATAAGTATTAGTTGCAGGATTAGTTCCTGAAATATTTCGGACAACAACTATATAATTATCCGGAACCATATCAAGGAACTTCATCGCACTGTCTCTTTTAGCCTGGCTAAGAATATTAAATTGGAAATTGGCTAACCTGTCGTAACCACATACCTGGTCGCTTCCATATGAACCAGTGGGCCCAACGGTGTTCAGCCATGGCTTTAGACTTATCGGGTCGAGCACATTAAAAATAATACCGGAAACACCGCAAACACTCTCTGCAAATAAAGCGCCATTCACATCTTCGTCAAAGTCGGATCCTAAACTTGCAGCGGTTGGGAACACACCGTTTCTGGAAGTAATAACATTATTTACTGAAGTGTAATCCCATTGCCTGGCACTATCCAAAATAATATGTTGCGTGTCGGAATAAAAATGCTGGTAGTAATGAGATTGATTTGCTCCCATTGAACTGTTAGCGATATAAATGAACGAAGCATTATTCCAATGGTAATCTGTTTCCAGGCCTGATGCAGGTTTAATAGATACACGCCAGTAGTAAACCGTACTATCCGAATAACTGAAGCCAGGATCAAATTGAATAGCGCCACCTGGTGAATTAACTGTTTTACTTACTTTAAGTGAAGAGTTAAAAAGTAAAGTAGTATCAATTTCAAAAACATAATCTTTGGCAGCTTGCCAATGGGTCGGATGTGGACGCATATAATTTTTGGTTTCCTACATTTACTATCGCGAAATCATAAGGATAAACGGGAGTTGCTTCATCCTGGTATATAAATACATCTCTCGTTATACTGTTATTGTTTTCTGATAATTCGTCTACTTCATTATCTGCGTCTATAGTTACCGTTATCTTATTGAGTCCTTTGTCACGGGTAGAAATAATCGGAACTGAAATCTGTATAGAATCAGCATATCTTATACCCGGAATTCTTTTACGAAAAATAACTTCGGTAACTCCGTTAGGATAGGTTCTTTTTACTTCAAAATAAATTGAATCATTAATAGCTCTTCCGATGTTATAGGCTTTTGCCTGTAGTTGAAAGTTCGATTCTGAAACAGAAATAAAAGACGGGTTCACTTTCACCTGGGGATCTTCTATAACATAATCAGGTTTTGGATGAGGATTTATCGTTATAGCAGGATCGCCATGGAGGTTCATTTCCTCCATATTAATACGCGTAAGAAAATCCAATGAGTTATTGGCGCCGCCCAAATTTTGTATCACATTTTTTATATCGTTACCAACCGTATTGCCATAATTTACCACGCCAAGCTGGTTGTACATTTCAACATCGTAACTATAAAGATACGGAGGTACGCCTAAGTGAGAACTTGCAAAAAATCCAATGCTTCCTCCTTCACTCGCAAGTACAAATTTTTCTGAAATAGATAAATTATTTTGAGTTATCCGTGTAGTGTCGAATATATAGTTATTACCTGCCGTACATCCACTTACCGATAAGAATGGATATCTGCCCTGGTTTTGATAAGTCGAAGGATCACTCAAATTAAATTCAAGTGTATTTGCCGAAGAGTGTCCAAAATAAGAAAGGAGACCAATCCCTTCATTAAACAATTGTTCAATTCTTTTTCCGGAAATTAATTGGACAGCAGAATTAGTAGTCTTTGCAAATGTTTCCACCTTACCACCATACAAAGTATCAGCAATAATATTTGCATACTGATTCATGTAGAAAGTAAAGAGATCACTTTCAGAACTATCTTTTCCGCCAATTACATGAACTACATTTTTCATCCATAATTTATTGGCAAGCGTTTGAGTAGTTGAAGCTTCAGCATTTTCATATTCCTTTATTTTTTGGAGATAATTTCCAATTTCATTTCCCGTAGTTACGGATAGCCTGCCAATGGGAATAGTGGGTACAGTACTGCCATAAGGAGATGAAAGCAAAATATCCGATGCGGGGTTACCAAAAGTTTGAATAAGATCTAACTGGTCATCATAAACGCTGTTCTGATTAGTTATGTAGTCAGTATACGTAATTCCTTTTCCAATGAGGAAGACATATTTTGGTGTTGGAGAAAATGTACCTGCAGCATATTGTATAAAATCTTTAATCGCCAGGGGATGTTTTTTTATTCCATAACCAAACTGGTCAGTTATTTGGTCAATGTCATAAATTTTGGCATTATAACTGCCACCCGCGGCCGAACTTCTATATGCTCTATACAAATCAACATTATTAATGCCCGAACCATTGTTGTATAAAACAGGGTTACTTATGATTATATAATTTCCCTGGTTGGCGGCAAGCGCCATAATTAACAAAATTTCTTTGTGTTAATGAACTAACGGTATTAATGTTGGATGCATCTTCGCTTACCATTTCAAATTTTCTTTGCGTAACGGCTGATGGAGGGAGTACAAATAGATATTTTGCCAGGCGTTGTGGTAATATCGCCGGTGTATCTGGCACCGGAAGTAATATCGAGCAGTACAGGGTTGGTGCTTCCGTAATTAAAATTATCTATAACCAAATAGTTTCCGGTTGCGGTTGCAGGCAATTCAAAATAAAAACTCTTTTTGTTGTTGAAATTAAATTTAGCAGGATAGGTTAAAGAGAATGCGGAAACAACAATTCTGTCGTGGTAATGGCAGGATCCTGTTCAACAGGTTGAATAGAGATCATCACATGATCGGGGCTTGGAAAATAACTGGCAGGTATATTAAGTACTTGTTTTTTTAAGTACGTAAAATTTGACATTGGCTCATCGTCAATAACATTATTATAAATCTTAACCCTTACATTTCTTGTATTCAAAGCGTTACCTGCTACAGCAAAATTAAACGAAGCCAATGGCCCACCGGTGTACATATAAATGCTGTCGAAAAGATAGGAAAGCGGGCAGCAGGGAGCAACGTCATTTGATGTCCATCCTTCTCCAATATCGTAAGAAGATGAATAAACATATTCCCCAAGAGGCAGCCCAAGGCCCGTGTTTATTTTATTTTTATAATAGACAGATTTAGTGTTTATAAAGTAAGGTTCAGGAGCAAGCGAGTTTCCTGCAACATTATTCGGGCTGTTTACAAATCGTAAATTATTTCCTGCAGGGTTTACGGTTAAAAAATAGGCTGCGGTGTCAGTTTCTAAACTGTAATAATCAGAAAGCTGGTAATCAGGATCGCGATAAAGTTTTGTATCTTTTTTGCCGTCATTCATAATCCCCCAGAATTCTAAATAGTCTGATCGAAGTTAAAGGACCGCTGGATACTGATGTATATAAACCAACTTCTTCACCATTTCTCCATAATTGAAATTGTTCGGCAGGGATAGCTCCAAGTCCTGCTGCATTAAGAGTAGATTGAGATATGCGATAAAGGCCGGTTTTGCCAACATTGAATTTGTAATAAGTTTTACTGTAATCAATCCAGCTATTGGTATAAGGTTGTGCAAAAGCTGAAGCTGAAATGAAAATAAAAAATATTAATAATAATTTTTTCATGGTCGTTAGTTAAGGCCTTAATTATTTTCTTTTTTAGCAAGATCAAATCTTAATGAGAAAATATGAGTATATAACGGATTAGATTGATTAGCCAGGTTTGAGAAAGCATAATCAATTCTTACATTTTTTATTTTAAATCCTGCGCCTAAGCTTGGTTGATAGATCCACACCTTTTTTTGATTGGTAGTATCTCCATCTGCAAGCGCTTTCTGAAAATTGTAAATGCCGGCTCTTACAAAAAAAACATCTTTAATAGATGCTTCCATGCCGAAATGGGGATCAATGCTTATTGTTTTCCCACTTATAATTGTATTTCTTTCTCCATCAAATGTAAAATCAAAGTCTGCTTCGGTTAAAAGATTTACAGATGATCCAAGGCGAAAATTGTATGAGTTTCCTATCGTAAGTCTTGGTGCTGTAAGTTCTGTCGACTTTACGGGAATGTCATTTTTTGTGAGATATAAAACTTCTTTTTCTTTCTCCGTAAAATTAAATGACCAGGCATTGAAAGTGGTTGTAATATCCTTGGCAACAATGCCAAGTGTCCAGCTGTTTTTTTGCATTTTAAATCCTGCATCAAATCCAAAACCCCAAGCTGTTGCGAAGTGTCCCACTTTCCTGTATATTATTTTTGCATTTGCTCCGAAACTCATTTTTAAATCATCATCGTCTTTTATTTTTTGGGCAAAAGAAAATAAGAACGCATAATCGGCAGAAGAAAATGTGGTGATATTTCCATAATTGATACTGCCGTCGGGTTCAACCAAAAACAAAGTATTAGGAATATCATCTACTGCGAAACGCAAAATCGAAAAGCCCAGTGTTCTTTTATTATCACTAATAGGGATGGCAACATTTCCATAATCGTATTTGCCGATATTATCAAAATAACTGGCGTGCATGAGGTTGATGGATGGATTATCCTGAACACCGGTAAGCCCGGCCGGATTCCAATAGCCTGCAGTTCCGTCATTAACAGAAGCTGATACAGATGCTCCCATTCCCAGGCCCGTGCGCTCCTGCACCTATATTTAAAAATTCATTAGAATATTTTCTGAATTGTGCAAACCCACAACAAGGCAGTATCAACAGGCACATTAATTTGGTAAGTCTGGCAATTCTCATATTGGGGGAATGATCAATTATTATGGAAAGTTTCAGTGAGTATTTGGGTAATATAAAACGGACAATAACTCTTTATATTGTATCTCATTAAGCCTAATACTCGCTAAAATTAAGTAAAACTTGTGTAAACTGTGATGCATAAGTCATTAGGCAAAGTTCTATAATATTTTCTTGCGACTTGTCTCAGCCCGGTTTACGCCTGTAAAGGAGAGATCGTGAGAAAGTTGTCAGAAATCTGACGTTGCGCTTTCCGGAAGTGATTCGAATATGTCATTAAAATGTCGCGGATATATAAAATCCTTGTTGAAATATTTAATTGTGAACTATTTTTGAAACTTTACAATTATTATTCTTTTTAAAAATAGTATGGACAATTTAATTGAAGAGTTAAGATGGCGGGGCTTAATCCAGGATATAATGCCTGGCACTGAAGAGCAATTATGTAAAGAACCAACTGCTGGTTATGTTGGCTTCGATCCTACTGCCGATAGCCTTCACATCGGAAGTCTTATTCCTATAATTGTTTTGATGCATTTACAAAAATTTGGACATAAACCTATCGCTTTAGTCGGAGGTGCTACAGGAATGGTGGGAGATCCATCCGGGAAAAGTGAGGAGCGTAATTTATTAAACACAGATGTGTTGAATTACAACCTAAAATCTGTACAAAAACAATTAGAAAAATTTCTTGATTTCAGCTCTAGAAAGAGACAACGCCGCTGAAATGGTGAATAATTATGATTGGTTTAAAGACATTTCTTTCCTGGATTTTATACGAGATGTGGGAAAGCATATTTCAGTAAATTATATGATGGCTAAAGATAGTGTACGCAAACGTTTGGAAGGAGAGAATGGCATGAGCTTTACTGAATTTACTTACCAATTGGTTCAGGGGTATGATTTTTATTGGTTGAATAAAAACAAAAATTGCAAGTTTCAGTTTGGAGGAAGCGACCAATGGGGCAATATTGTTACCGGAACTGAATTAATAAGGCGCAAAAGTGGTGGCGAAGCTTTTGCATTTACTTGCCCCCTTTTAACAAAATCCGATGGAGGAAAATTTGGTAAAACTGAAAAAGGAAATATATGGCTTAGTGCTGATAAAACTTCCCCTTACAGCTTTTACCAGTTTTGGCTAAACACTGCCGACCTTGATGCAGAGAGATTTCTTAAAATTTTTACTTTTTTATCGAAAGAAGAAATTGCAGATTTAGTTAGCCAACACACCGGAAACGAAAGCCAGCGAATTCTCCAGAAAAAGTTAGCTGAAGAAGTTACTTGTCTTGTGCATTCCCGGAAAGATTATGAATTTGCAGTAAAAGCTTCTTCAATTTTATTTAGTAACGATACTGCACAAACGCTAAAAGAATTAAACGAAGATCAGCTATTGCAGGTAATGGAAGGAGTTCCATTCAATTGATGTAGATAGAAAATTATTAAAGGAAAATATTGATCTTATTTCATTACTGGCAGATACCAAAATATTTTCGAGCAAGGGCGAAGCCCGCAAAATGCTTGCCGGTGGCGGCGTATTTTTAAATAAAGAAAAAGTAACTGATGTTGAAATCGAAAGTAAACGAAGATTTTCTGCTAAATAATAAATACCTGCTGGTTCAAAAAGGAAAGAAGAATTATTATTTATTGAAAACGATTTAAAAAATAATTAAATAGCTTTTTTTAGTTTACCTCTTGATGAGATTTCTTCTTTGTAATATGCTGCTATATCGGGAATAAATTTTCTTTCTTTAAGCAAGAAACCATTTCCTTTTTCACAAAAATGCACTTTAATATTTTCAACGCTTATAGGATTGCCATCAGGGATATCAGCAATATTGTTGTGCATGATGTCATGCCCGTCAATGATCATTACCATCCCGCTTCCAATTGCTTCCATTATATTAGCATCTTTTATCAGCATTCCGGTATCTTCTCCTAAGTCCTATTCCTACTGCAGAAGGATTACTCGCAATCGCCTGGGCCAGCCGGCCAAATCTTCCACGTTTTTCAAAATGACTATCGAAAATTACATCATCCATAAAACCAAGCCCGGTAGTTATTTTCACTTCTCCTTTTAAATGAGCAGTTGTTGCATTGCCTTCGTAAACCATTGTATTGCTCATTGCCATTGCTCCTGCAGAAGTTCCGGCTACTACAAAATTTTTCTCATCGTGATAGCGATTAAGAGCAATTTCTAAAAATTCTGTTCCGCCAAAAGTTGATGATAACCTTAATTGATTGCCGCCGCTAAACATTATGGCGTCACATTTTTTTAGGCGTTCCAGGTATTCTTTGTCCATTGCATCGGCCCTATTGCGTATAGGCAATAGACCAATGTTAGTGCATCCGATTTTTCCAAAAGCATTCAGGTAATTTTCACCGACTTCGTTCGGTATCATGGAAGCTGTAGTAATTACTTCCATTCTTATATCCGGGCCGCCTGCTTCCTCTACAATGTGGCGAAGAATGCCCAGTTCAAAAAAATTAAGATTATTTCTAACCATATCGCCTTTTTCAAGATCAGAGCCTTTATCTTCAGCTCCTCCTATGGCAATAAGTTTTCCCTGCGGATTTTGCATGCATTCAATTTTGATATAAACAGCGGCGCCTCATTTATCAATACAATTATTGGGTTAGTATTCAATGCGCCTTTACTGTCAAAATAAATACTAGTTACAAAAATAACGGAATTGAAATAAAGAGATTGTACAAACCATTGTATTTTTTGGATGTGAATTATCATTAACTTACAATTTGCTGCGTTGTTTTTTATGAGAACATTTAAATATTTATCCAAAATTTTATTAGTTCGTTTATGAAGATTATTGAAATAAAAGTGTTACGGGGCCCCAACTATTGGAGCATCAGGAGGCCCAAACTCATTCAAATGAAAATAGATCTGGAAGAGATGGAGCATGTGCCTACAAATAAATTACCAGGTTTTAAAGAAAAGCTTGAACAGTTATTACCCACACTTTATGAACACCGCTGCAGCGAAGGTGTGCCAGGCGGTTTTTTATCGCGGGTGGCAGAAGGCACCTGGATGGGACATGTTATTGAGCATGTGGCTCTCGAACTTCAAACCCTTGCTGGTATGGATATGGGTTTTGGGAGAACAAGAACTACCGGAAAACACGGCGAATACTTTGTTGTATTTGATTATATGGAAGAAGACGCAGGCGTGTTTGCTGCAAAATCAGCATTCAGGCTGGTGCAATCTTTAATTGATAATTCTCCTTTCAACCTTGATGAGGAAGTTCAAACAATGAGAGAAATTAGAGAAGATACGCGGCTGGGACCTTCTACAGGAAGTATTGTTGAAGAAGCGGCACAGGCGCGGCATTCCTTATATACGCCTGAATAAACATAGCCTCGTGCAATTGGGTTATGGCATACATCAAAAAAGAATTCGTGCCACCATTGCCAGCACAACTTCCACTATTGCGGTAGACATTGCCGGCGATAAAGAAGAAACAAAAAATCTTTTAAGTGCTGCAGAAGTACCTGTTCCAAAGGGAATTATTCTTTACAGTGATGAAACAGTGCAGCGTGCTATAGATGAAGTAGGATATCCTTTTGTAATTAAGCCTATTGACGGAAACCATGGTAAAGGGGCAACAACCAATATTACCACTTTCGAACAGGCAGAAAGAGCATTGGAAGCTGCAAGGAAATACGGACGATCTGTAATATGCGAAAAATATATTACAGGGTTTGATTTCAGAATTTTAGTTGTCAACTTCAAATTTATATGTGCCGCATTGCGTACACCCGCTTCCGTTAGAGGCGATGGAGTGCATTCGATTCAATGGCTGATTGATGAAACCAATAAAGATCCGCGAAGAGGTTATGGGCATGAAAAAGTATTAACCCAAATAAAAGTTGATGGGTTTACGGAAAAAATACTGGATGAAAAAGGGTATAACCTGGATACCGTTCCCGCAAAAGATGAATTGGTTTTGGTAAAACCAACTGCAAATTTGTCAACAGGAGGTACTTCCACTGATGTAACTGATGAAGTACATCCTGTAAATATTTTCCTGGCAGAACGTATTGCAAAAATTATCGGACTTGATATATGCGGCATTGATATTATGGCATCCGATTTAAAATCACCGTTGCGTGAAAATGGTGGTGCGGTGCTGGAAGTAAATGCGGCTCCGGGATTTCGCATGCATGTAGAGCCATCTGAAGGAATTGCCAGAAACGCCGCAGAACCTGTTGTTGAAATGCTTTATCCAAAAGGCGGCGATGGCAGAATACCTATTATTGCAATTACAGGCACAAATGGTAAAACAACCACAAGCAGGTTAACGGCACATATTTGAAAAGCAGCAGGTTATAAAGTGGGTTTCACTACCTCTGATGGTGTTTATATTCAAAATCAATTAATGATGGAAGGGTGATTGTACCGGCCCGAAAAGTGCTGAATTTGTATTAAAAGATCCAACTGTTGATTTTGCCGTATTGGAATGTGCAAGAGGAGGCATATTAAAAAACGGACTTGCTTTTGCCAATTGTAACATTGCCATTGTAACCAATGTAACTGCCGACCATATTGGGCTTGGCGGAATTGAAACCCTTGAACAAATGGCAAAAGTAAAACAGGTATTGCCGGAGACTGTTTTTCCAAACGGCTTTGCAATTTTAAATGCTGATGATGACCTGGTATATGCTATGAAAGATGGCCTCAATTGTAATATTGCATTATTCAGCATGGATGAAAATAATAAGCGAATAAAACAGCATTGCAGCAAAGGCGGCATTGCGGCCGTATATGAAAATGATTATGTAACCATAATGAAAGGCAATTGGAAAATACGGGTTGAAAAGGTTTCGGAAATTCCAATAACTTTTGGCGGTAAGGCAACTCATAATATTATGAACACACTTCCGTCTATCCTTGCCTGTTATCTTTTCAGAAATATAAAAGTTGAAGATATCCGGCAGGCGCTGCACACATTTATTCCATCTGTTTCGCAAACACCGGGAAGGCTCAATCTTTTTCAATTCAGGAATTTCCAGTTTTTGGCAGACTTTGCTCATAATCCTGCCGGGTTGAACCTGCTCTGCGATTTTGTTAACAGGTTGGAAAGCACTTATAAAGTTGGTATCATAAGCGGTACAGGCGATAGGAGAGATGATGATATTCGTGAAATAGGAAGAATATCGGCAAGAAATTTTGATGAAATAATTATCAGGCAGGATAAACACTTACGGGGACGCACAGCCGAAGAAATAATTAACCTTTTGGTGGAAGGTATAAATGAAAGCAAGCCGAGAGATATACCGGTGATAATTTTGCAAAAGGAAAGTGAAGCCATTCAATATGCTTATGATAATGTAAAACCAGGAGCCATCATAACAATTATGTGCGATGTTATTCCGGATGCATTAGCATATATAAAAAAATTAAAAGAAGATGAAGATAAGGAGGTGCAATCCAGGCTATAGTGCACATAGTTATTATTTCAAATTGTGGTTTTGAAATTTTGATCGTTAATCTTACTTTTGCACTCCTTTTGTCCCATAGTATAAAGGTAGTACAACAGATTTTGATTCTGTCTGTCGAGGTTCGAATCCTCGTGGGACAACATATTTAGGCGCTTATTTTTCTGCCGTGTTTGACTGCTAAACTTTATAGTTTGGCTTTTTTTATATCTCAATATATTTTAGTTGTCAATCAACTTTTATGTTCAGACGTATTGCTAAGGGAATTAATTATTTGTTGAGCAAAAGCTTACAAAAAGAAAAAATTTTTGTTAGTAATTCTTTAGAATACCTGGTACGGCCAAGAAAGATTAATCAAAATTATTTTGATTATATACGACTTGCCACCCTGGAGTTAGTAAGTAATGAAATCAATAGTAAGAATTTAGAAGGCAACGTGGCGGAATTGGGTGTCTACAAAGGGAAATTTGCCAAATACATTAATTTTTACTTTAAAGAAAGAACACTTTACCTATTTGATACGTTTGAAGGATTTGATCCGAGAGATGTAGCCGAAGAAAAAAATAAAGGATTTTCACATGGATCACAGGATTTCACAAATACTTCTATTCCGTCGGTTTTAGATATCATGCCTTTTTCAGAAAAATGTGTCCCTGTCAAAGGCTTTTTTCCGGCATCTGCCAAAAATATTCATGGTGATTTCGTATTTGTAAGCATTGATGCGGATTTATATGATCCAATATATGAGGGTCTCAAATTTTTTTATCCGAAGTTGGTTAAAGGCGGCTATATATTTATTCACGATTTCAATAATGACAATTATAAAGGTGTCCGAAAAGCTGTCGAAAAATTTTGTGCTGAAACAAATATTTCTTTTACACCCATTCCCGATTCAGGTGGTTCTGTTATAATTAACAAGTAGTGCAAAAACAAAATGGCAAAGATGTTGTTAGTATTGTATTCTGATTCCTGACACGACCAATTATTAATTATTTAATCAAATTGCCAATGAGTCTTTTATGATAATATCCAAGCGCCCGCCAACCAAAAGAATGATTGAAAAACTTAAAGAGTGTAAGGAAAAAGAAATAGCTGGTAATGGCAATATCCCATGTCTTCCCGAGGAGATGAAATCGTCGCTGGCAGGGTTATATAAAAGGGGATTTATTGACACAAGAATGGATATTGTTAACAATAAAAAGCAGTTGTGCATCTACGTTACGGAAGCAGGAAATAATTTCCTAAAGAAAATAGAAAGCTCTGTTATGTAATAGTTTGCTTATTTTACCCTATTAATGAATTTTTGCCTGTTATCTCTTTCCGGTTTATTTTATAAAAATGAATAGTTTAGCAAGAAAGTTTTGGTACACAATTACAAATCCTGGCAGGGTTGCTATATTGGATTATTCTGTAAAACTTTTGCCTTTATATTCGCCTGAAACTGCGCCGCACAAACACCTTTATGAAATTATTTCTAACAATGATAATGACTATACAGAATTGGCAAGAAATAGTTTAAGGCACAAAAACAGTTTTAGCGAAATAACACTTTCCACTTCCGATGAAACGCTTCCGGCATGGGAAAATGGTTTTTTACCCGCTATAGATAGTATACTTTTATATACGATTCTTGAAAAATTCAAGCCAAAAAAATACCTTGAAATTGGCTCCGGAAATTCTACAAAACTAGCGGCATTTTGCAGAAAACAGGAAAACCTCGATTTTACGATAACTTGTATCGACCCGCATCCACGAAGAGAAATTGAAAAGATAGCCGATAAATGGATTAATGAACCAATTCAATCGGTTTCGCTTGAACAATTTAAAAATCTTGAACCTAACGATATTGTCTTTTTAGATGGTTCACATGTTTTACATCCCAATTCTGATGTAATGTGGTTTTTTATGGAGATTCTTCCAGTTATCCCAAAAGGCGTTATCATTCATATTCACGATATTTTTCTGCCTTATGATTATCCGCAATGGGTTTGCGACAGGTTTTTTAATGAACAATATATTTTTGCCGCTTGTCTTCTTAATTCAAATAATCTTAAAATTATTAGCCCCAATTATTATTTACTTACACAAAAACTTGCCGGGGACGCATGGGCTGAACTCTGGGAAATTTCTTCCTTAAAGACGGTAAAAAAATATGGACGCTCCTTCTGGTTTTCTAAAACTTAGGCTGCTCTAAGTACTATTTTCAAAAATATTGCATCGCCAATTTTCTTAATTTTGCCGCTTTAACAGATGAGTTAACCTTTATTTGCTTTTTAGATTTCATAAATTTCAATTAACAAAATATGTTTGAATCGTTAAGTGATAAGCTCGATAGCGCTTTTAAAAACCTTAAAGGCCAGGGCAGGATAACAGAACTCAATATTGCTTCGACAGTTAAAGATATTCGCCGGGCATTGGTAGATGCTGATGTGAATTATAAAATTGCAAAAGATTTTACAGATAGTATTAAGGAAAAAGCTACCGGTGAAAAAGTGATCAATTCAATAAGTCCCGGGCAATTAATGGTAAAAATTGTTAAGGACGAATTAGCTGAATTAATGGGTGGGACTGAGACGGAGCTTGATTTAAGCGGAAATCCTGCTATAATTTTAATTGCAGGACTACAAGGTAGCGGTAAAACAACATTTAGTGGAAAACTTGCCAATTATCTTAAAACAAAAAAGGGTAAATCGCCTTTATTGGTCGCTGCTGATATCTACAGGCCTGCCGCTATAGAACAATTAAAAATTCTGGGAGAGCAAATTAATATAGAGGTTTATAGCGAGCTTGAAAATAAAGATGCTGTATCAATTGTTCAAAATGCAATCAAAGAAGCAACGTCGAAAAATAAAAATGTAGTTATTATTGATACTGCCGGACGGTTAGCCATAGACGAAGTTATGATGACCGAGGTGGCAAATATTAAAAATGCTGTTTCACCCAGGGAAATTCTTTTTGTGGTGGATAGCATGACGGGGCAGGATGCTGTAAACACTGCCGCAGCATTTAATCAAAGGCTCGATTATACCGGCGTAGTGCTCACCAAATTGGATGGTGATACACGAGGTGGTGCTGCTATTTCCATTAAATCCACCGTAAATAAGCCGATAAAATTTGTTAGCAGCGGAGAAAAGATGGACACGCTTGATGTGTTTTACCCGGAACGTATGGCGCAAAGGATTTTGGGAATGGGAGATATTGTTAGTCTTGTTGAAAAGGCTCAGGAGCAATTTGATGAAGCTCAGGCGGCAAAGCTTGAAAAGAAAATACGAAAGAATCAATTTGATTTTGAAGACTTTAAAACCCAACTGCAACAAATAAAGAAAATGGGCAATCTGAAAGATCTTATGGGAATGATACCCGGCGTTGGTAAACAAATAAAGGACGTAGATATAAATGACGATTCGTTCAAAGGTATTGAAGCAATGATTAATTCAATGACATTGGAGGAACGCCGTAATCCCGATATTATTAATCCCAGCCGCAAACAACGTATAGCCGCTGGTAGTGGCAAAGATCTTGCAGAGCTCAACCAGTTCATAAAACAATTTGAACAAATGAAAAACATGATGAAGATGATGAATAAGATGCCAATGGGCAAGTTGGCAGGCTTTGGGAAAAAATAGGACGATCGGATATAAATTTATCCTTCGGAAAAGCCTGCAACAAAAAAAATACTTTCAATTTATTTTAAATTTTTTGTATATTGATTTGTAATTTTCGATTGCGGAACTTATCTTCGCAATCCTTTAGAAACTAAATTTAATAACAACCCAAAAAAAATTTCTATTTTTTATGGCTGTAAAAATGAGATTGCAACGTCATGGCTCCAAGAAGAGACCATTTTACTTTATAGTAGTTGCAGATGCCCGTAGCCCGCGTGATGGTAAATTCATCCAAAAATTAGGATCATATAATCCTCTTACTGTTCCGGCCAGTATTCAAATCGATCGTCAAAAAGCATTGGAATGGTTGCACAAAGGTGCCCAACCTACCGATACTGTGCGTCGTATTTTAAGCTTTAAAGGTGTTTTGTACCTCAAGCATTTGCTTCGTGGTGTTACGCTTGGCTTATTTGATGAAGCAACGGCGATGGAAAAATTTACCAAATGGAGTACTGAACACGATTCAGAATTTGCGAAGCGCCAGGAGTCGCATAAAAAAAGCAGGCCAACCAGTCGTCAACCTTACGTTAAAAGAGCTGAACGTTCTGCTCCCGCAAAAACTGAGTCGGCTTCTTCCAAAGAATCTTCAACAAAAGGAGAATAATAATTTATTAATATATCTTTGCGCTGTACCAATAAAATTGGTACAGCTTTTTTATGCAAAAAAATCTACAATTTCCCCATTCATGCGATTGGACATAGAATGAACCTTTCGTTACTGCAATAGTTAAATAATTATAAATAATTCTTTTAAATATTTTTGAATATGTGCAATTTGTTGTCTGCAGAAAGTTAATGGCATTAATGTTGTGTTGCTCATACTTATTATTAAACTATAAAATACCACATTATGAAAGCGTATAAGATTTCAAAACTTTTTTCATTGTTTATTATTTTTTCTCTGCTGTTTGTGCAGGCGAAAAGCCAGGAAAAGCAGGAAGATAAAATTACTGCATCAACGCAGGTATTAAAAGACTTTGGTGCGATGAAAGAAAACATTCCCCAACAATTATTGAAGGTAACAGAGGGAATTATAGTTGTTCCGAGGCTTATAAACGGCGGATTTGTTTTGGCAGCAAAAAGGGGAAAGGGTATTGCCATGGTTAAATTGGCTGACGGTTCATGGAGCAATCCCGTTTTTGTAACCATTACCGGTGGTAGCGTTGGTTTACAGGCAGGTGTTCAATCTGTTGATTTAGTGCTGATTTTTAAACATAAGGAAACACTGCAAAAAATTGGAAAAGGAAGTTTTACATTGGGAGGTGATATCTCTGCGACAGCCGGCCCGGTCGGTCGTAATTCAACTGCAAGCACAGATTATAAAATGGAGGCAGAGGTATATTCTTATTCAAGAAGTAAAGGATTATTTGCCGGCATCAGTTTAAGTGGCTCAGCAATAAGTGTCGATAGTAAAGCAAACGAAGCATTTTATGGAAAAGCCGATGGATGCAAACGATCTGTTTTCAAATTCTACTGAAAACCAAACGGCATCAGTAACAGATATGAAAAGTGAACTCAAGAGCTTATATCAATAAATATCCACTTTTCGAATAACGAAAAAGCTGAACGAACTTATTGTTGCAGCTTTTTAGTTTTCAAATAGCTTTCTTTCACAGATACGGAATATTAGTGAAAACTCCTTCAGTAATGGTTCTTTGAGTTCTATTATCCTGGTGAAATGCCTTAAAATTAAAAGTTCCGTTTATTAATTTATTTGCACGATCTATTGAAGTAATGGCTAAGATTCCACCCGAATCACCTGGATTAATTCCTTCATTTGAACTAAATGCTATACTGGTGGCATCTGTATATCCGCCAAAATTAAATGCACTTTTCATTGCAAGAGTATATACATGAACTCCGGAATCTCTGACTGAAATACAATCATCTGCCTGTCGCTAGATTCTGCCGCGATAGAGATTACCCTATCTTCTCTTATAGAAGCACCCGTTAGAACTGCAACAAATGGGGCTCCATTAATTTTTGCCTTAAACTCGGCCAGGCCCCACCGGAGAAGTAATATTTGGGTCTTCAAATTTTTTTTGGCACGAAATAAAAATACATAAACCAAGCAACGATGTTATGATAACAATGGTTCGCATTTATGCATTTTAAATCCAAATATAACACGAATTATCTTGCGCCGGGCGGGCAGTTTTTTCTTAAAAAGGCCGTGTATAAAGTGGATAAATGTTCACGGGTGCCGGGTCCTTCAGAAATACTATGGGTCCTGTTAGGGTAGGGCATAAATTGGAATGTTTTGTTGTATTTGATTAATTCATTCAACATAGCTTCAGCGTTATCATATTGCACATTATCATCTCCGGTCCCATGTATGAATAATAAATTTCCTCTGAGATTTTTTGCATAATAGATAGGCGAACCTTTTATATAGTTGTCCATATTTTCCTGTGGTAAACCCATATATCTTTCTTCATAAATATTATCATAAAACAAAAGATTATCAACTGCGGCAATCGATATGCCTGTTTTATAAATATCAGGATATTGAAACATGAGATTAAGCGTAGAAGAACCGCCACCACTCCATCCCCACACGGCAACGCGGCTTGTATCTAAATATGGATATTCTCGAATAATTTTTTTGCGGCCATTGCCTGGTCATGAATATTAAGTCTCCCTATTTGACCATAAATAGACTTACGCCATGCGGCACCACGTAAAGAAGGAGTTCCACGATTATCAACGGAAATTTGTATATATCCATCTTTACTCATATTTCCCTTATACAAGAAATTAGATTGAGCTCTGTAACGGTCACCCACAGTCGAAGATGCGGGTTCGCCATAAACATAAAATACTACAGGATATTTTTTGGAAGAATCAAAATTGTCAGGCTTCACCATCCAGCCGTCTAACGTGATGTTATCATTCAGTAGTTACTTTGAAATATTCAATATTTGAATTTTCATTCACTTTCATAGTTTTTGCAATGCTTTTGTCTGCATCCAGCGGCTTGTGGTCTGGCAACGAAATCCATTCCTTTGCCGGGAGAGTCTTGTAGTTTGAAAAAGAATGCATGGCATATTTTGCCCCGGGAGAAATATTATAATCATGGGTGCCAACCATATTTGCCGGAGATAGTAAATCTAATTTTCCTTTACCATCCATTTTCACACGGTATAAATAAAGTTGAGTGGCATTGTTTGGCGAGGCCATAAAATAGACAAAATTATTTTTATCGTCTATGCGTTTAATGTTAGCTATATCATAATCCGCCCTTTGTTATTAAAGTTTCTTTTTTCCCATCCCTGCTTACTAAAAAAATATGTCTCCATCCATCTTTTTCACTTACCCATAAA
Organism: uncultured Chitinophagaceae bacterium; assembly: GCA_963756945.1. Classification (GTDB taxonomy): domain Bacteria; phylum Bacteroidota; class Bacteroidia; order Chitinophagales; family Chitinophagaceae; genus Ginsengibacter. The sequence goes on from CAVWQJ010000005.1 coordinate 128,498, forward strand.
AAATCTTTTCCGTTATGCAGCCATTCCCAGCCTGTCGGGTCATCATTGTTCCATCTTGATTTTATATCAATCCATGCCTTGTCATCTTCTGTGTAAAAATTGGCAGCGTTACCAGTGGTGGCGTCGCAGTAAAATAATTTACTTTCATTTTGTTTTCTGTTTAATTGCTGAACAACTAATTCGTTCGAATTATCGGCCCATTCCATTCTTGGAAGATAGTGTTCCTGCGGATCCCCCGGTATATTCATCCATTTAATATTATCGTTGGCTACGGTAATTACCCCAATGCGCACAGGCGATGGCGGCTGGCCAACTTTTGGATACTCAACAGGTATAATCCTCGAATAAGGAGAATCAGTTGTATTCAACATATAATAATCGCGGATTTTAGTTGCATCTACCTGCCAGAAAGCTATCATTTTACTATCGGGACTCCAGCGAAATCCATCCCTGCAGCCCAATTCCTCTTCATAAACCCAGTCGAAAGTTCCGTTAATAAATTTTCGGGTGCCATCGCTCGTTAGTTGTGTTATTTTATGGGAAGAGAGATCTTCTATATATAGATTATGCTCACTTACATAAGCAGCGTTTTTTCCGTCAGGAGAAATTTTTGCAAACATGAGAGATTGAGATGGTAATCCTTTACCGAGTTGTGTAAGTTGATTGGACATAACATCCAATATCCAATAGTCGCCGCGGGTGTGATAACGCCAAACTTTAGCTGTATTCGTAAAAATCACAAGGGTTTTGTAATCCGGAGAAAAATTATAAATATTAAATAAAAGCGGGCTATCGCCTCCCGCGGGAATTAACTGTTCCCGTTTTCACAATGACAGTTTCGGCATTTGTTTTTATATCTGTCCTTGCAATGTTTCCATCTTTTAATTGCAGGTAAGCGGTACCGTCAGTAGTCCAGTTAATTTCCTTAGCACGAAACTGACCGAATGATGAAATTGAAATAAAAAAGAAAATAACAAGAGAACAAAATCTAAATTTTATCGTTGACATGAATGAATATTTATTTGCCGGTAAAAATACATAACAACAATTAGTTGATTGTACCATTTATGTAATTCATTTTAAATTTGTATATGGCCGAAAAGGAGAAATTACGCATTGATAAATACTTGTGGGCTATACGTATTTTTAAAACACGTAGTCTCGCTGCCGATGCATGTAATAATGGAAAAGTGAAATACAAAGCCGCCAATGTAAAAGCGTCTAAAGCAGTAAACATCGGCGAACAATATGAAATAAGAACGGAGGCAAAAAAATGGTTAATAGAAGTGAGCGGATTGCTGCACAACAGGGTTCAGTTTTCTGAAGCTATAAAATTTTATATTGATCTGACACCCGATGAACAAAAGGAGAAAATTCAAAGCACATCCTTTGTTTTTAATACAGGAAAGAGAAAAAGTAAAAAGGGAAGGCCTACGAAAAAAGAAAAAAGAAGTCTCGATGAATTTTTTGAATAGATGAAGCGCCTGCAACTTCAGCGGTCTAAGGCCTTACATTTGCAGGATGAAAATGGATATTATTTCTGTCGTTCCCCAGGTGATGGAAAGTTTTTTTGCTCACTCTATTTTAAAACGGGCAAAAGAAAAGGGATTGCTTGAAGTGAATACTTACAACCTGAGAGATTATACCAACTATAAACACGGACAGGTAGATGATTACCAGTTTGGAGGTGGAGCAGGTCTCGTTATGATGATTGAACCGTTGGTAAATGCAATTGAGACATTGCAAAAAAATAGCAACCTACGATGAAATAATTTTTCTCACGCCGGACGGAGAAAAATTTAATCAAAAAACTGCAAATGCGCTTTCATTGAAAGAAAATTTATTGCTCATATGTGGCCATTATAAGGGCATTGACCAAAGAGTGCGTGATCATTTTATTACCAAAGAAATTTCCATTGGTGATTATGTGTTAAGTGGCGGAGAATTAGGCGCAGCCGTAATGGTAGATGCAGTTGGGAGATTATTACCGGGCGTTTTAAATGATGAGACTTCGGCACTAACAGATTCTTTCCAGGACAATTTGTTGGCTCCCCCCGTTTATACAAGGCCCGAAGATTTCCGGGGATGGAAAGTTCCCGCCGTTTTAATGAGTGGCAATCATGCAAAAATTGAAGATTGGCGGCAGGAACAATCTTTGGAAAGGACAAAAGAAAGAAGGCCGGATTTATTTGATTGACATTTTTTCGCAATATTAAAACCTGATTTCAGTATTTAGCAGCATCGACTTGATAATTCCCTTTGTCTTTTTCTGTTCCTCATATTTTTTATTTTTCAAAAGAAAAGAAGTAACAGATTTGGAATTAGGCTCCACAATAAAATATTCCTGCACGCCATATTTTTCATAAATCAATTTCTTTTCATCAAAATCAAGATGAGTAGTTGCAGGAGACAAAATTTCAACGATCAAATCGGGTGCGCCGAATAATCCTCGTGATTTTATTTTACGGATATTTTCCGTCTTGATAAAAAGAATGTCTGGTTGTAAAATATTTTCTTTGGAGAAATGAACATCGTAAGGAGCGATCCTTATTTCACCTATTACTTTTTTTCTTAGAAAAATTGAGATTTCGATGTTTATTGTATTTAATACAACTTGGTGAATATCGATTGGCGCAGGGCTCATAACTAATTTATCATTTATTAGTTGACATAATGTTCCTTCGGGCAGGCTTTGCCAAACTTCACGAATTGTTTTCGGAGGATGAATTAATGTTGTTTCCATACTCTTAAAATTACAAAATTATTCTGGCTTAACGCCTATTACCGGCAGTTGCTTTTCTCTTATCAATGTATTGAATTTCGGCACATCTCTATTCATGATATCTTTTAATTTATTGAGCTCCACATCCGCTTTAGAGCTTAAAAAAGTAAAGGCTTCTTTAACCTGTTGAGTAGGCGCATAATTTCCCGAGGCGGCATAATCGTATAATCCGGAAATCTGGTCGTTTATACGAATGGGATAGTTTAATACATCTTCTCCGCTCTTAGCTTTGGTTTGGTATAATGCTTCTTCGATAGTTGTCATTCGTTTATTAATTGAATCAGCCATAATTTTTATTTCACCCGCAGTATCTTTTCCCTGCAGAGCCATGAAATCATTAATTTGTTTTCTTACTTCACGAATGTTTTTGATTGCCTTTTGTACTTCAGAAAATTTATCTCTTACAGAAATCAGAAAATTCAACTGTCCTTCATATTCCTGTTGTGTTTCTTTATAATTTGGGTTTGGCTTTATAGTCGCTTCAGCTTGGGCACTATCTTTCTTATCATAATTTACAATGCGGATAGAATAACTGCCGGGTATTGCTTTTGGGCCGGGCACATTTCCATTCCATAATACCATACCAGCAATTTTTTCTGCCGGTGCGTACTGCATGTTCCATACAAACTGGTTCATCCCTTTTGACACTTCAATTTTTCCGGTATCGCCGGAAGGCTTCGTGCTGAATGAACTAATTATTTTTTTATTATTATCCAATACAAATATTTTTACCAGGCTGCTGTCCATAACATCTTTCAGATAATAATTTACCACAACGCCATTCGGCGGATTGATACCGGCATTTTTTACATTTAGATTTTGTGAGCCATTCCATGCGATAAGCAGTATCAACGGGAAAAATGTATATATCTTTTTGAGTAACATTTTTATCGATGTTTTGTACTACACCCAAATCATCTAAAATATAAAACGATCTTCCCTGGGTAGCTACAACCAGGTCATTATTTTTTATGGTAAGATCAGTTATTGGGACCATCGGCAGGTTAAGTTGAAATGGTTTCCAGTTTTCGCCATAATCATAACTGATGTACATGCCATATTCCGTTCCGCAGTATAAAAGTCCGGGTCGCTTTTTATCGGCCCGAAGGCATCTTGCAAAATGCGTGGGCGCTATACCGTTAGTTATCTTCTTCCAGGTCTTTCCGTAATCGTTGGTAACAAAAATATAAGGTGTATAATCATCAAGTTTATATTTTGTCCCAACAAAATAGGCGGTTCCTTTTTTAAACGGATCAGCTTCCACACAATTCCACATCATCAATTTTCCTGCAGCGGGAGGCGTTACATTTTCCCAATGACTACCCCCATCTTTACTCACATTGATGAGACCATCATCACTGCCGGTCCATAATAAATCTTTTTCAAGCGGCGATTCCATTGCAGTGAAAATGGTGCAATACGTTTCTGCTCCCGTATTGTCCTGTGTTATCGGGCCGCCGCTTGATTTTTGTTTGGATTTATCGTTCGTGGTAAGATCACCGCTCAGTGCTTTCCAGGTGGCGCCTTCATCTTCTGTGGCAAATAAAACATTACCTGCTGCATACAATTTTTTTGGATTATTTGGCGAAAAGAAAATAGGGAAATTCCACTGAAACCGATATTTAGAAACATCGGCTCCGCTGCCTAAATCATAAACAGGCCATACACTTACCTGGCGGTTTTCTCCTGTTTTATGATCGAAGCGTGAAATCAAATTTCCATAATTACCACCGTAAACAATATCAGGATTTAAAGGGTCAGCTACAACATATCCGCTTTCAAAACCGGCAGTAGAACTCCAGTCACTTTGATTGATTTCATTACTTTCTGTTCTTGATAAAATGCGGACCGTACTATTATCCTGTTGTGCGCCAAGCAGCCTGTAAGGAAAATGGTTATCAGTTGAAACCCTGTAGAATTGGGCTGTTGGCTGGTTATAATACGTACTCCAGTTATCGCCACCATCAAAACTTATTTGTGCGCCGCCGTCATCGGCCAAAATCATTCTGTCGGCATTTTCAGGATCTATCCAAAGATCATGATGATCTCCATGTGGTGTATTGATTCCTTTAAATGTTTTACCGCCATCACTGCTTTTATACATGTTAACATTAAGTCCATAAATTATGTCAGCATTTTTTGGATCGCAATAAATTTTACTAAAGTACCATGCTCGCTGCCGTCACATTTGGGTCGGTGCTTTCAAGTGCCCACGTTTCGCCGCCATCATCACTTCTAAATAAACCGCCCTTTGATGATTCGACTAATGCAAATACTCTTTCAGGATTAACTGCAGAAACGGCAATGCCGATATTACCTAACGATTGTATTGCCCGGAAATCCCTTTTTATCATTAAGATTCTTCCAGGTTTCCCCACCATCAGTGCTTTTCCAAAGTCCGCTGCCTTTGCCACCACTTTCAAGGCTGTAAGGGGTGCGTTTAACCGTCCACGTTGCTGCATATAATACGTAGGGGTTGCCTGGTTCCATTACAATTTCTGCAGCGCCGGTTGAATCATTAACATATAAAACCCGCTTCCATGTTTTGCCTCCATCGATGGTTTTATAAATTCCTCTTTCTTCGGAGGGACCAAACAAATGGCCGAGCGCAGCCACCCATACAATATCCGGATTGGTAGGATGAATTACTATTCGCATAATGTGCCTTGAATTATCGAGGCCAATATGTTTCCAGTTTCTCCCGCCATCATCGCTGCGCCACATGCCGTGTCCTTCACTAACGTTGCTGCGAAGGGTCGATTCACCTTCGCCCACATATATCAATTGAAGAGTTGGAAGGAGCATACAGCAACACTTCCTATAGAGCCTCCAAAAGATTTGTCTGAAATGTTTTTCCAGTTACTGCCGCCATCTTGTGTTTTCCACACTCCGCCACCGGTTGCGCCGAAATAAAAAGTGTTTTTATCTTTATAATCACCCGCAACTGTTCCGCTTCTTCCGCCCCGAAAAGGCCCTACCAGCCTGTATTTCGTTTTGCTTAATAAAATACTGTCTTCATTTGAAGCTAAGACCGGTTTTTGTTTTTTTTGTGCAATAACCAACAGATGTTAAGAAGATGGATAGCGAAAGAAAGAGAATCTTTTTCATGTATGAAAAAATAATTTTTTAACTAAATTGAAACATTAAAAGTAAGAAGTGTTGATGACTTGCGGGGATTACTTATTGGCAAATGATTTTGTTACTCCAATTATTTTTATTAAAAAAAGCCGGTCAAAAACCGGCTCATGAAATTTGTAGATTCTTTTAATTCGATGGCTTATAAAGTTTTTCGTCAACAGGTTGATTCACCTCAATTTTATCGAACGTCATTGAACCGGCTCCCATTCCACCGCCTTCCACATTTACCGCTTGAGGAAACATAACGCCGTCAACGTCTTTATAATCGCTATAATCTGTAACGATTTCCACCGGACCGCTGTTATTGCGTCCTCCGCCTTCACTCATTTGTTTTGTTTGAATAAGCAGATTCGATTTTGTGTCAATAAGAAAAGTAATGTTTTTACCAGCGTTGTTTGTTAATTGAATTTTCCACGCCTCGTGGCCATTGACCGTATCTTTTCCTTCTAAGGATGGCCTTGTAACCTTTGGCAGCATAGTTTACGAGTGGGCCAGCAATATCCATTTGATCCTGCGCTGATTTTAACCTTGCTTCGGGCATTTCATTTACTTTATCAGACATCATTGGGATATAGGTCCATCCTTTATCCGGCGTAACAATTGCATAACCATTATTGCCTCCCACGCTAAATTCCATCCTGCTAAGCTTTCCATCAACTTTAGTGATCTTTACATCAACCTCATTGCCGGTCATTTGTCTTGTACCTTCAAAATAAACAGATTGAATAGAAGCCAATTTGTCTTTTCCTCCGCGTGCGGTAATGTATTGATCAATGATATCATCTACTGATTGGCCATTGACGAATTGCACAAAAACCAAACAGAGATATAAATACAACGAAGACAACTATATTTTTCATCTTTTAGAATTTTATTTGCAAGTTACTGGAATTATTAAATGATTAATTTTTTTTCAATTTCGCATTTAATAATAAATTTAAAAAATTAGCAGCGTATTGAATTACCGTATAATGCATAAAATTTTATAAATGAGTTTTTTTGAAGAAGGAAATTTTATTGATGTAGAGAGAAGAAAAATCTTCTACGGCTATTGTTGAAGTTGACGAAGGGAAAAGTTATTTCTGTAACAGAAACTGAAAGCCAAAAAGAAAATGCTCCGTTTATTTTGCCAGGCTTTATTGATGCGCATGTCCATATCGAAAGCTCGATGTTAGTGCCTTCAGAATTTGCAAAACTTGCAGTTGTTCATGGCACAGTTGCTACCATTAGTGATCCGCATGAAATAGCAAATGTGTGCGGAATGCAGGGCGTGGAATACATGATCGAAAGTGGAAAAACAGTTCCCTTTAAATTTTATTTTGGTGCGCCAAGTTGTGTGCCGGCAACAGATTTTGAAACAGCGGGCGCTTCTTTAAATGCAAACGATGTCGATGCACTTTTGGATAGAGATGATATAAATTATTTAAGTGAGATGATGAACTTTCCCGGCGTGTTGCATCACGATGAAGAAGTTGAAGCTAAAATTAATTCTGCAAAAATTTATGATAAACCGATTGATGGCCATGCTCCCGGTTTGAGGGGTGAAGCTGCAAAGAAATATATTGATGCGGGGATAAGCACGGATCACGAATGTTTTACAAAAGAAGAAGCGCTGGAAAAATTACAATACGGAATGAAGATTTTGATTCGTGAAGGAAGCGCTGCAAAAAATTTTGAAGCGCTTATTGATTTGTTGAATGACTATGAAGATGAGATGATGTTTTGCAGTGATGATAAACATCCTGATAGTTTGGTTAGCGGGCACATAAACGAACTTTGCAAGAGAGCCGTTGCAAAAGGCATTGATCTATTTAAAGTGTTGAAAGCTGCTTGCATAAATCCTGTAAAGCATTATAAAATGAATGTAGGGTTATTGAAATTGGCGACGACGCAGATTTCATTGTTGTAAATGATTTGAAAAACTTCGTCGGTTATTAAAACATATATTAAAGGCGAGCTTGTTGCTGAAAATGGCGTAACAAAAATAAATGCACCAAAAGCTGCGTTAATCAATAATTTCCATTGCAGTAAAAAACAAGATTTCAGATTTTATTTACAAAAAAAATAATGCTGAAAAAATAATGCTATCGAAGCATTGGACGGGCAACTAATCACCAATAAAATTTTCATCAATCCAAAAATTGAAAATGATTGTTTTGTAAGTGATGTTGATAATGATATTTTGAAAATAGTTGTAGTAAACCGTTATAAAGATGCTCCTGTTGCAATAGGGTTTGTAAAAAATTTTGGATTGAAAAAAGGAGCGATTGCTTCTTCGGTAGCACACGACAGCCATAATATTATTGCAGTAGGTGTAGATGATGAAAGCCTTTGCAGCGCTGTAAATTCGATCATCAACCACGAAGGCGGAGTTAGTTGTGTTGATGCTTCAGATTCTTCTGTCAATCATATTTTGCCTCTACCTGTTGCCGGGCTAATGAGTAATGAAGACGGTTATAAAGTAGCAGAGGCGTACACGCAAATTGATAAAGCGGCCAAATTGCTTGGATCAAATTTATCTGCACCATTTATGACGTTATCCTTTATGGCTTTGTTAGTGATTCCTCATGTGAAATTAAGTGACCTCGGATTGTTTGATGGTGATGAATTTAAATTTATTAATTAAACGCTAGTTGAAGCGTAAAAACATACTTTCCTATATTTGCCTTCTTAAAAATTTATTCATGTCAGTATTAGTAAATAAAAATTCAAAAATTTTAGTCCAGGGTTTTACCGGAACAGAAGGAACTTTTCACGCAACGCAAATGATAGAATACGGAACTAATATTGTCGGTGGTGTTACTCCAAATAAAGGCGGAACATTACATCTTGACAGGCATGTGTTTAATACAGTTGAAGAAGCCGTGAAAGAGACCGGCGCCGATGTGAGCATTATTTTCGTTCCTCCTGCTTTTGCAGCTGATGCTATTATGGAAGCCGCTGATGCTGGAATTGGGTTAATTGTTTGTATTACGGAAGGAATACCCGTGCAGGATATGGTGAAAGTAAAAAGTTATTTGTTGGATTCTAAATCAAGATTAATAGGGCCTAATTGCCCGGGCGTTATAACTGCCGATGAATGTAAAGTTGGCATAATGCCGGGTTTTATTTTTAAAAAGGGAAAAATAGGAATCGTTTCAAAATCAGGAACACTCACTTATGAAGCCGCAGACCAGGTTGCCAAGGCAGGGTTGGGTATATCAACTGCAATTGGTATTGGCGGAGATCCGATTATAGGAACTACAACAAAAGAAGCTGTTGAACTTTTTATGAATGACAAAGACACAGACGGCATTGTGATGATTGGTGAGATTGGTGGAAGTATGGAAGCGGATGCTGCAAGATGGATCAAAGAAAACTCAACAAAGCCCGTTGTGGGATTTATAGCAGGTCAAACAGCGCCAGCAGGAAGACGTATGGGCCACGCCGGCGCAATTGTTGGCGGCGCTGAAGATACTGCGGCGGCTAAAATGAAAATATTGCCGAATGTGGTGTACACGTTGTTGCAAGCCCTGCTGATATTGGTAAAACTATGGCGGACGTAATGAAGAAAAGTAATTAGCCAATGTGATAATTAGCCAATCTGCTAATTACTAAATTCAATTTAATAATTGTGCATTGTTTTTGATTAGCACATTATTGAATTAGCACATTGATTAATCCTTCCATAAAAAAGGAAATAATACAATTGCCAGCACAATAACTAAAACATCTAATCCAATTAATAAAAGTGCAATCTGCAATAAAGCGCCTTCGCGAAAAACTTCTCCAAAAGCAGATTTTGAAAGTCTTATTAATAACAACAATTGTGGTATAATTAATGGAAATCCAAGGATGGCCATAATTGCAGCATTTTGTTGTGCCTTAGCTGCTATTGCAGCCATTAATGTAAATACAAGACTTAAGCTTACACCGCCAAGACAAGCAATACCAATAAATTGAAAATATTTATCAATCGGATTTCCCAGTAATATTCTGAATAATAAAAGGCTTAATAAAACCATCAACAACATAACAACTGTGCTGTAAATAAGCTTTGCAATAATAAAACTCACAGGACTTGTTATTGAAAAAAAATAAAGCATCCGCCCTTTGCTTTCCTGTAAAAAACTTTTGGCAACTGCGTTTACGCATACAAACAATTGTATCATCCAGAAAATACCGTTATATACGGTGCTTTCGGGTTGGCCCATGGCAAGATAAAGTACAAATATGGTAGAAGCTACATAGAGTAATATTCCAAAAAAAGTATGCTGTTGCCTTAGTTCAAGCAAAAAATCTTTTTTCAATAAAGTAAAAACCGGGTTACTCATTACTATAAGTCTAAATTTTAGTTATCATACTAATTATAAAACACGAATTACACGAATGAATGCATGTAATTATTATTTATATCGTATCTCCTAAGGCTGCACATTCGCGGCAGCGTGGTTCATAAATATCTTTTTCACCCAGCAAAACCTGTCCGCCACCTGCAACTTTACGATAACTTACGTTTGCAATGTTGCCACACTTCATACAAATCGCGTGGAGCTTGGTTATATAATCTGCAATAGCCAAAAGGTTGGGCATTTGTCCGAATGGCTTTCCGCGGTAATCCATATCAAGGCCGGCGACAATTACCCTTATTCCTTTTAATGCAAGTTTTTCACAAACTGTTGTAATCTGGTCATCAAAAAACTGCGCTTCGTCAATGCCTACTACATCTACATCATTGGCCAGCATCAATATAGTTTGCGAATTACTAACGGGCGTGGATTGTATCTTATTTTCATCATGACTAACAATCTTTACTTCATCATAACGAACGTCAACCGCAGGCTTAAAAATCTCCGCTTTAAGGTGAGCTATTTCCACTCTTTTCAACCTCCTGATTAGTTCTTCAGTTTTTCCACTGAACATACTTCCGCAAATAACTTCTATCCATCCTTTTCTTTCACCCCTAAAATTTGGTTCTATGAACATTTTTTGTATTTCATTTTGAATTCAATTTGTAACTTAGCCTGATTGCAAGGATAAAATGATTTTACGTGAAATCAAAAACAAACATTTAATCTCCTGCAATATTCTAATTAAAAGCTTATAACACCCACATGGAAAGAGTGTCTACACTCATAAAAAAATTACAGAAGCAAGTTGATGAAAAAGCATCTCCTCAAATGCTGTTGCATACGGTGCAGATGTTGCAAGCCGAGTTGCAAAGCCAGACCGCATCAATAAAAGAAGTAAGGCAAGACAAAGCATCTGTTATTATGCCACTTGCTTACAGCTCATTTCAGCAGAGTATAACGGCCGGCAACTTACATTCAAATATCCACGAAGAAAAAGTTATTGAAATATTACAGATAGACGAAAAGGCAATTGAGGAAGAACTTGAACAGATAAAACGCAATGCAGAAGCAGCTAATTCAATGGGCGATTTTGCAAGGCCAAGATACGTTTATGATCCAATTGAAGAAGTGCCCACGCTTTCACACCAAACCCCGTTGCCCAATTCATCGCCCGGTGGAAATATTGAAAATGCTTTTGAATACGCTGAATTAAACGACCGCTTAAAAGAAAAGAAAACAGAAATTTCTGAAAAGCTGACAGACGCACCAATAAAAGATCTCAAAAAAGCCATCGGTATAAATGACCGGTTTCTGTTTATAAACGAATTGTTTAGAGGTGACGAGGCGATGTACGAAAGAAGTATTAAGACCATTCAAAATTTTTCAATTTTTGCTGAAGCTGAATTTTGGATCAGAAGAGAGTTGAAAGTTAAGATTGGCTGGCACGATAACCACCCGGTTGTAAAACAATTTGATCAATTGATAAGAAGACGGTTTTTTTGAATATATTCTATCACTTTTTGCGACGCACCTGCGTTATTGTACACATAATTTTTTGAGGCTGTTCCCCGGGATTCTATTTCACCTTCTTTATTGAGTAATCCGTTTACAACTTTCTCAAGTTCCAGTGCATTTTCAATGCTGATAGCTCCGGAACACGCAATTAGTTCCTCTGCTTCAAAATTCTTTTCAAATTCAGGCCCAAAAATTACAGGCTTGCCATACACCGCCGCTTCAAGTATATTATGCAAACCGTCGTATCCAAATCCTCCGCCAACATAAGTTATAGTTGCATATTTATACAATCTTGAAAGAGTACCAACATTATCTATTATCATGCAGTTGCGCATCTCATTCCCAATACCTGATACCTGATACCTGATACCTGATACCTGTTTTTCCATCCATTCTGAATAAAATATTGAACCGGGAAATTCTTTCTTTACATCAGCCAGGTTTTCATCATCAATTTCGTGAGGAGCAATAATAAATTTTATTTCGGGATGTGTTTTTACAAAATGAGTCCATTCAGCTTCATCATCTTCCCAGGTGCTACCGGCAACCACCACTTTATTATTTCCGCAGAAGTCAGCGATGCCTGGAACTTCTTTAAAATTTTCGGCTATGTTAATTACGCGGTCGCATCTTGTATCACCAGATACACTGATTTTTTCCGCGGCAATTAATTTTTGCAATTGATTTTTTGAAGAAAAATTTTGAACAAAGAAATGTGAAAAACATTCAAGCATTTTTCTGTATAAACGGCCATACCATTTAAAAAAAATTTGGCTGCTTCCGTATATACCCGAAATTAATAACAGGGGAATATTTCTTCTTTTTATCTCGCGGAGATAATAATGCCAGTATTCATATTTTACCCATAGCACCAAATCGGGTTGTAAAATATCAAGCAGTTTGGCTGCATTTTTAGCAGAATCCATTGGCATGTAATATACCTGCTTAAAATCTTTATCCCGCTTTGCTACCTCATAGCCTGAAGGGGAAAAAAAAGTTATCACAACAGACGTTTCGGGATAATTCTCAATTATTTTTTTTAATACGGGGCGGCCTTGTTCAAACTCGCCAAGGCTGGAACAATGTATCCATATTTTTTTTTGCGCATTAACTACATACGATTCTTTTAAATTTTTAAAAAGATCTTTTCTGCCACTAACCCACAATTTTGCTTTATTATTCCAGGCTGAAACTAAACGAATGCCGAGGGGGTAAACTACCAGGAAGAGATTGTACAATAAAATCAAGTCGAATTATTTTATTACAAATCTAATTTCTTAATAATAAATCGATGGATCATAATTTTGAAATTTCCTTTTCCTATATCAATTACTATCTTTGCGCCTCTTAAAAACGTTTGTATGAAGCCAATTCAAATGGTTGATCTGAAGCAACAATATTTCAAAATAAAAACTGAAATAGATGCTGCTGTTCTGGGCGTTATTGAAAGCACTGCTTTTATCGGAGGTCCACAGGTGAGTGCATTTGCTCAAAACCTTTCGCAATACCTGGACATAAAACATGTGGTTCCCTGTGCTAATGGTACCGATGCACTTCAGATTGCCATGATGGCTCTGGGCCTTGAACCGGGTGATGAAGTGATAACGCCTTCGTTCACTTATATAGCCACTACCGAAGTAATTGCTCTTTTAAAATTGAAGCCGGTTTTTGTTGAAGTGGACACCCAAACTTTTTGCGTAGAACCGGAAGCAATTGAAAAAGCCATCACTCCAAAAACAAAGGCCATCGTTCCGGTCCATTTATACGGCCACTCAGCCAAAATGGAAGAGATAATGGAAATTGCCAAACAACATAATTTATTTGTAATTGAGGATAATGCCCAGACAATTGGAGGAGATTATTATTTAAAAAACGGTACTTCAATGAAAACCGGAACTATCGGTGATATAGGATGTACCTCATTTTTTCCCAGTAAAAATTTAGGCTGTTATGGGGATGGAGGCGCTATCTGTACGAACGATGATGAACTGGCAGAAAAAATAAAAATGATAGCAAACCATGGCCAAAGCAAGAAATATTATCATGATGTGGTGGGTTGCAATTCGAGGTTAGATGCATTGCAGGCGGCAATATTGAATATTAAATTACCGTTATTGGATGCGTATATTAATGCCAGGATAAAAGCAGCGGATTTTTATGACAAAGCATTTGCCGGAAATGAAAAAATTACCACTCCTTATCGTGCAGAATATTGTAAGCATGTTTTTCATCAATATACCATGATACTTAATAATGTAAACCGGGGAGAATTGGTGAACTTTTTAGCCGAAAATAATATTCCATCGATGCTGTACTATCCGGTGCCTGCACACCGCCAAAAAATGTTTGCTTCATTTGGCAGCAGCAACATAAATCTTGAAAAAACAGATTGGCTTACTGAAAGAGTAATATCATTACCAATACATACCGAGTTGGATGAAGAACAACAAATTTTTATAACAGAAAAAGTTTTGGAATTCGTAAACAAATAACCCAATGAATATATCAGTAATAGGCACCGGCTATGTAGGTTTGGTAACAGGAACGTGTTTTGCAGAAACCGGCAATATGGTTACCTGTGTGGACATCGATGAGAATAAAGTAAAGAAATTATCATCAGGCAAGGTTACCATTTATGAGCCCGGGTTAGAAAAGATATTTGAGAGAAATGAAAAAGAGGGGCGCTTAAAATTTACCACATCTCTGGAAGAAGGAATAAAAGATGCGAGGATTATTATCCTTGCTTTACCTACCCCACCCGGTGAAGATGGGAGTGCTGATTTGAGCTATGTATTAGATGTTTCAAGAAATATTGGCATTGTTATTGCAGAAGGGAGATTATAAGGTTATTTTAGATAAAAGCACAGTTCCGGTGGGCACTGCCGAAAAGTTCATTATAACATATTACAAAGTTTGCAGGAAAGAAATATGGAAAATGCGGAAGAATTATTTGATGTAGTAAGCAATCCTGAATTTCTTCGTGAAGGTGTAGCGGTAGAAGATTTTCTAAAGCCAAATCGTGTCGTTATTGGAACCTCATCAGAAAGGCGAAAAAATTATTAAGCGAATTATATGCTCCCTTTGTGCGCCAGGGAAATCCTCTTATTTATATGGATGAAAAATCCGCTGAACTTACCAAATATGCGGCTAATTCATTTCTTGCAACAAAAATTTCTTTCATGAATGAGATAGCTCAATTATGTGAAAGATTTGGGGCTGACGTAGATATGGTTAGAAAAGGAATTGGAAGTGATGACAGAATTGGTAAAAGATTTTTATTTAGTGGAATTGGATATGGCGGTAGTTGTTTCCCAAAAGATGTAAGGGCTCTGTCGAAATCTGCACATCAGGCTGGGTATGATTTTAAAATATTGGAAGCAGTAATGGCGGTTAACGAAAACCAAAAGGTTCATCTTCTGCCTAAAGTAATGTCATATTTTAATAATGACATCAAAGGTAAAAAAATTGCCTTATGGGGATTAGCTTTCAAGCCAAATACTGACGACATACGTGAAGCCCCATCTTTAAAAATAGTAAACGAGTTAATCGCTAAGGGTGCAGCAATAATTGCTTATGACCAGGAAGCAATGGATAATGTGAAGAAAGAAATAGGCAATAAAATCAGCTATGCAGAAAATCAATATGATGCTTTAAAAGATGCTGATGCACTTTTAATCGCAACTGAATGGAGCGAATTCAGGACACCTGATTTTAATAAAATGAAATTACTCCTTAAGAATGCTGTTATTTTCGATGGCAGAAATCTTTTTGAATTATACCAGATGGAAGAAATGGGGTTTCATTACGAGAGTATAGGGAGAAGAGTGATTAACTAACCATCTGAGAACCTAATATTGCTTAATTGTTTTATTGTTGAACATTGATATAATTCTTGGAATTAAAATAGTATAAGTGGCCAAACAAAGAATACTTATTACAGGAGCAGCCGGATTTTTAGGTTCGCATCTTTGCGACCGGTTTATAAAAGAAGGCATGCATGTAATAGGCATGGATAATCTTATCACGGGCGATTTAAAAAATATTCAACATCTTTTTAAACTGGAAGATTTTGAATTTTATCATTGCGATGTTTCCAAATTTATACATGTACCAGGTAAGCTGGATTACATCTTAAATTTTGCGTCACCAGCCAGCCCGATTGATTATTTAAAAATTCCTATACAAACTTTAAAAGTAGGATCATTAGGTACTCATAATTGTTTGGGATTAGCGCTGTCCAAAAAAGCAAGAATATTAGTGGCATCCACCAGCGAAGTGTATGGTGATCCGTTAGTACATCCGCAAAATGAAGAATATTGGGGAAATGTAAATCCCGTAGGTCCGCGAGGCGTATACGACGAAGCCAAGCGATTCCAGGAAGCGATTACAATGGCTTATCATACCTTTCATGGCCTAGAAACGAGAATCGTAAGAATATTTAATACTTATGGTCCCACGGATGCGGTTAAATGATGGAAGGGCGTTACCGGCATTTATAGGCCAGGCACTGCGTGGCGAAGACTTGACCGTATTTGGTGATGGCAGCCAGACAAGAAGTTTTTGTTATGTAGATGATTTGGTAGAAGGCATTTACCGGTTATTAATGAGCGATTATGCGAAGCCTGTAAACATTGGAAACCCTGACCAAATTACATTAAAAGAATTTGCAGAAGAAATAATAGCGCTGACCGGAACCAAACAAAAAATAGTGTATAAGCCATTGCCGCAAGACGATCCCAAGCAACGCCAGCCCGATATTACACTTGCCAAAAAACTATTAGGATGGGAACCCAAAGTAAACCGTGCCGAAGGATTAAAAATTACCTATGAATATTTTAAATCTTTACCCAAAGAAGATTTATTTAAACTTCCAAAAGAGTTTGAAAGTAAAAGGTAAATTATAAATTTGGAATAGATCTTACCATATTCAAAACAAATTATTAGTCGAATTAATAAACTATATCGTAATAATGTATAATGAATTAGTTGATAAGAAAAAAAAATTAGCTGTGATAGGTCTTGGCTATGTAGGCTTGCCTATTGCACTTGAATTTGCAAAAAAAATATCAGTAATCGGGTTCGATATAAATGCAAGCCCGAATCGAAATGATGATGAATGGTATTGATCCCAGTAAGGAATTGGAAAAAGAGGCTTTTAATAATTGCGATATAGAATTTACTAATAGCTTAGATAAGTTACGGGAAGCAAATTTTTTTATAGTTGCTGTTCCAACTCCTGTTGACAGCAATAATGTTCCCGATCTTGTTCCGGTTATAAAAGCAAGCGAAACTATAGGAAAAGTTTTAAAAAAGGGCGATTATGTTGTCTATGAGAGTACTGTTTATCCGGGTTGTACGGAGGAAGATTGCCTTCCCGTAATTGAAAAATTATCCGGGTTAAAAATGGGTACAGATTTTAAATTGGGATATTCACCTGAAAGAATAAATCCCGGCGATAAAGAACATACATTAAAGAGCATTGTAAAAGTGGTAAGTGGATGTGATGAAGAAAGTCTTGAAACCATTGCAAAGGTGTATGAATTGGTGGTAAAGGCCGGTGTTCACAAAGCATCGTGTATAAAAGTGGCTGAAGCTGCAAAGATTATTGAAAATACCCAACGAGACCTGAACATTGCATTAATGAATGAGCTCTCGATTATTTTTGATAAAATGAACATCAATACTTTTGAAGTGTTGGAAGCGGCCGGAACGAAATGGAATTTCTTAAAATTCCAACCTGGACTTGTTGGTGGCCATTGTATTGGTGTTGATCCGTACTATCTCACTTATAAATCGAACAAACTGGGTTACGATGCGCAGGTAATTCTTGCAGGCCGTTCTATTAATGATGGGATGGCGGCTCATGTAGCCAAAAAAGTTTTGCAGCATATTATTCAAACCGGCATTGATGTTCAAAACAGCTAAAGTGTTAGTAATGGGTGCTACTTTCAAAGAAAATGTAAGTGATATCAGGAATTCCAAAGTGGCCGATGTAATTAAGAGAGTTAAAATCTTATTTATTGCAGGTTCATGTAACGGATCCTCATGCTAACAGTGATGAATTGAATCATGAATATGGTTTCTGCCTTACGCCCAATCTTGCCAACAATTATGATGCAGTAATAATAGCGGTTCCTCATTTAGCTTATATGAGTATGGATGATGAAGCGTTTGTAGCCATAACCAAAACAGATGGAATTATTGCAGATGTAAAAGGGGTATATCGGGATAAAATTAAAAGCCGTAAATACTGGAGTCTATAAATAAAAATAAAATTGGATAACATATTTCATAACGAAGATCTAAGCAACTCATCTTTTTTAGTTACCGGTGGTGCAGGTTTTATTGGTAGCCATATTGCAGAATATTTATTAAAAAATAATGCGGGAAAAGTGAGGGTGTTGGATAATATGGCAACTGGCCTTACATCTAATCTTAAGATATTAAGATCGTACAATTCATTCGAATTTATTGAAGGTGATATCAGGAACATCGACACTTGCAGAGAGGCCTGTAAAGGAATTCAGTATGTAAGTCACCAGGCGGCATTGGGTTCGGTGCCACGTTCTATTAAAGAGCCATTTGCTACAAACGATGTAAATGTAGGAGGATTTGTGAATATGTTGCAGGCAGCAGTTGAAAATAAAATAAATCAATTTGTTTATGCATCTTCATCATCGGTTTATGGGGATGAAGCAACGCTACCAAAAAAAGAAAACAGAATTGGTAATTGCTTATCACCTTATGCAGTTAGTAAAATGGCCAATGAATTATATGCAGATGTATTTTCAAGAGTTTATAATATTCCTGTTCTGGGTTTCAGGTATTTCAATATTTTTGGTCCGCGCCAGGATCCTGATGGACAATATGCTGCAGTAATTCCACTCTTCGTAAAAGCGATTATGAATAACGAGCCTGCTTATATTAACGGCGATGGCGAACAAACCCGGGATTTTACTTACGTTGAAAACGCTGTGCAGGTAAATATTAAAGGAATGCTTAGCTACCAATGATGAAGCCAAAAATAAAGTGTATAACGTAGCGGTAGGCGAGAATTATTCAGTAAATTATTTGTACAACACAATACGGGAATATTTAAAAAGTGATGTGAATGCCATTCATGTAAAGCCAAGGGAAGGCGATGTTCGTAATTCTCTTGCAGATATCTCTTTGGCAAAAGAATTGCTTAATTATATTCCCACAACTAAATTTGATGGAGGACTTATCAAGACCATTGAATTCTTTAAGAAAATGTATACCAGCTCCAAAACAAACGTTTAAATTTAATTTCTTCGAATGCCCTTTACAAAAACTATTTTTCCCGGATTATTAATTTATGAACCGAAAGTTTTTGGAGATCACAGAGGTTATTTTTTTGAAAGTTATAATCAGAAAGTTTTTTCAGAAGAAAACATTGACATTAATTTTGTCCAGGATAACCAGGCCAGTTCTACATTTGGCGTAATTCGAGGCCTTCACTTTCAGCTGCAGCCGTATGCTCAAACAAAGCTACTGAGAGTGTTAAGTGGTAAAATTATAGATGCGGTTGTTGACCTCAGGAAAAATTCGCCTACTTACGGCAAGGCATATACGATAGAATTATCTGCCGAAAATAAAAAGCAGCTTTTAGTGCCAAAAGGTTTTGCGCACGGTTATTCTGTAATAAGCGAAACAGCCGAAGTTTTTTATAAATGCGATGCTTTTTATAATAAGGAAAGTGAAGGTGGTATTGCATGGAACGAGCCCTCTCTTAATATTGACTGGCAGGTTCCGGCAGAAAGTGTAAAGGTTTCGGAAAAAGATTCCTTTTATCCGTCCCTCGAAAATTGTAAGCATAATTTTGTATTCAATGGCTGAAAAAAATAATATGGCTTCATCGTTCCGGCGAACTATAGAAGTACGATACTGGTAACAGGAGCAAACGGCCAATTGGGCAGTGAAATACGTCAGATCTCATTGAAATATCCAACATATAATTTTTTATTTACTTCGAAAGATCGAACTTGCTATTGAGAACGCTAATGCTGTAAATAGTTTTTTTGAAAAAAAGCAAATAGATTATTGTGTTAATTGTGCTGCTTATACAGCCGTTGACAAAGCAGAAGTCTGAAAAAGAAAAAGCCTTTCTCATAAATGCTGATGCCGCAGGTTTCCTGGCATCCATCTGCAATGAGCATCATACAAAATTAATTCATGTTTCTACCGATTATGTTTATGATGGAACTTCACGCCAGCCTTTAAAAGAAGAAGATGCAGTAGCACCTTTAAATGTTTATGGTTGGTCGAAGCTTAAAGGTGAGGAACTAGTATTGAAGAACAATCCTTCCGCACTTATTATAAGAACTTCGTGGGTTTACTCAATTTATGGAAGCAATTTTGTAAAAACCATGCTGCGTTTATTTAAAGAAAAAGAAAGCCTGAATGTTGTAAACGATCAGCAGGGCATGTCCAACTTATGCGGCGGACCTTGCGCAAATAATCATGAACTTTATTGAAGGAACGAAAATAATAATAACTATAGCGGAATTGTTAATTACTGCAACATGGAGTAACAACCTGGTTTGATTTTGCAGTTGCTATAAAAGAATTTGAAAAAAGTTCCTGTAAAATATTTCCTGTGCCGACTTCTCAATATCCAACACCCGCAAAACGACCGCAATATTCAGTATTGGATACTTCTAAAATTAGAAAAATGCTTAATACTGATATTCCATCATGGAAAGAAAGTCTTCACAAATGCCTCGAAGCTTACCACGAATCAGGCAAGTAAAGTATAGCGATATTGCCCTTTATCCTTTTTAGATAATTTTTGATTTCTGTTCAATTATATTTGCGACTTCAATATTTTTAAACCAATACAGAAATCATGAAATTCGTAAGGCTAATTATTTTCTTTCTTTTCATTTCCGCATCTTCAACTTTTGCTCAACAAAATCTTAACGATACACTACCGGTTGATCCAAATGTGAAAATTGGAAAACTCAGTAACGGACTAACGTATTATATACGCCAAAATAAAAAGCCGGAGCAAAAAGTTGAACTGCGGCTTGTAGTAAATGCAGGATCAATTCTTGAAGATGATGACCAGCAGGGTCTTGCACATTTCAGTGAACATATGGCTTTTAACGGAACTACACATTTTAAGAAAAATGATATTGTTTCTTTTTTGCAAACAATAGGAGTTGGTTTTGGCAATGATTTAAATGCCAATACAAGTTTCGATCAAACGATATACATACTTCCTATTCCAACGGATAAGCCTGAAAACATTGATAAAGGTTTTGAAATATTGGAAGATTGGGCTCATAACGTAACATACGATACTGATGATATTGACGGTGAAAGGCCGGTAGTACTTGAAGAAAGTCGGCTCGGTAAAGGCGCTAACGACCGCATGTATCGTAAAATTTATCCTAATGTTTTTGCGGGTTCACTTTATGCAAACCGTCTTCCTATAGGTTTAGACAGCATTATTAAAAATGCCAGCTATGCTACAATAAGAAGATTTTATAAAGATTGGTACAGGCCCGATCTTGATGGCTGTAATTGTTGTTGGCGATATTGATCCCTGCTAAAGCGGAAGAACTTATAAAACAACATTTTGATGAACTTAAGAATCCTGAAAATGAAAGGCCGAGAATTCACCCGGACATGCCGCCATACGCGAAAGACCAGGCACAAGTGGTTACCGATAAAGAGGCAACCAGTTATACTACCATTGTAAATTATTCTGCCGAACCAATACACCCATAGTAACACTTGAAGATTATAAAAAAGATCTCACTAAACAAATTTTTACAACGCTTTTCAATCAGCGTCTACGCGAACTTACTCAAAAAGAAAACCCGCCTTTTGTGTATGCATTTACTGACTTTGGTTCTTTTGCCCGAGGTTATGAATCTTTCGGTGCAAGTATTGGAACCGGTAGTAGCGACTCTACAACAGGGCTGAAAGCCTTTGAAGAGGAATTGGAAAGGGTAAAAAAATATGGCTTTACGAAGCCTGAACTGGACAGGGCAAAAAGTAATTTGCTTAACCAGATGGATAAAATGTACAAGGAAAAAAATAAAACGGAATCTGCTGATTATGTTTCTGAGTACATTCAAAACTTTTTAACTAAAGAACCGATTCCGGGAATTGAAAATGAAGATAAATATTATAAAGAATTGCTTCCGCAAATTACAATTGACAATGTAAATGATATTAGCAAACAATTGCAGCAAGATCCAAAGCAGTTTATCGCGCTTCTTGGCCCGGAACCTTCTTCATCAAAGAGTTTGCCCACAGATAGTGATTTACTTGCTGTAGCATATGCCGCAGAAAAAATGGATGTAAAACCTTACGAAGAAAAAGCAATTGCTTCATCTTTAATGACAACGTTGCCAAAGGCCGGAAAAATAATAAGCAGTAAAAAAAATAGTGAGTTAGGAACAACAGAATTTACTTTAAGCAACGGTGTTACTGTTACAGTAAAGCCAACCGATTTCAAGAATGATCAAATATTGATGAGTGCTATTAGGCCGGGTGGAAAAAATAATTATGGTTTAAAAGACAAATACAATGCACAATATGCTACATCCGTAGTAACCAGCATGGGTGTTGGAAATTTTTCTCCCATTGATCTGCAAAAGGCATTGTCGGGCAAAACCGTAAAAGTTGCCCAGTATTTTCTGATATTTCTGAAGGAATAAGTGGCAGCAGTTCTGTAAAAGACCTGGGGTCTATGATGCAACTAATGTATTTATATTTTACTGCGCCGCGAGTTGATACAAGTTTGTTTAAATCGTTTGTTCAAAAAAATAAAACGCAACTTGCTTTTTTAAGTGCTAATCCGCAGGCAGTTTTTGTTGATACATTATATAAAGAGTTGTACCATAACAGTCCGCTTGCCCCGGTTGCAGTTCCAAAGCCTGAATATTTTGATCAGATAAATCTTAACAGATTAATGCAGATTTATAAGGAAAGATTTGGTAATGCGAATGGCATGCATTTCACATTTGTTGGAAGTTTTAAAGAAGATGATCTAAAGCCCTTGATAGAAAAATATATCGCAAGTCTTCCTTCTTCACCAAAAAAATTCAATTATGTTGATAATAAATTACGGCCTGCAAAAGGTAAAATCGATTTTACGATCAATAAAGGCAAAGAACAGAAGAGCCTGATCGTTGGCGTTTATAGTGGTGAAGTTCCCTATAGTGATGCGCTTGATTTAAAGGCAGATGCAATAAGCGAAATATTGAACATAAGAATAATTGAAGAACTAAGAGAAAAAATCCAGGGAATATATGGCGGAGGAACACAGGCACAGGTTGAAAAATATCCTTATTCGCATTATACATTTTTCCTGCAGTTGCCTTGCGGTCCTGAAAAGGTCGACACGCTTTTATATGCCGCGAATAATGAAATTCAGAACCTCATTAAAAATGGTCCATCAAAAGAGAATCTTGAAAAAGTGCAGCAACAATGGAAAGAGCAGTATAAAACTGATGTAAAAGAAAACGAGACCTGGCTGTCGGAATTACAAAGTTTTTATTTTCCGGGAACAAATCCTGATTATTTTATTCATTATGAAAAATATGTAAATGCATTGACGCAAAAAGATATCCAGGATGCAGCGAAGTTATTACTCAGTACAAAAAATGTCCTGACGGGAATTTTAATGCCGGAGAAAAAATAATACGAATTAAATACTTTAATAAGAAACGTCCCTTCTACACCATTGGAAAAGTTTGGGTCTGGGGATGAGGCCTTTGGAAAATAATAGAGGCCATGAACATTGAAGAAATAAGAGAATATGCTTTGTCACTCAAAAATGTTATCGAAGGTTTTCCCTTTGGAAATGATACACTTGTTTTTAAAGTAAATAACAAAATATTTTTGCTGGCATCTCTTTCATCAGAAATTTTGCAATTCAATGTAAAATGCGATCCGGAATATGCTATGGAATTACGTGAGCAATATTCGTGTATACTTCCGGGTTACCATATGAACAAGAAACACTGGAATACAATAATTGTGGATGGACAGCTGTCTGCGAAACAACTGAAGGAATTTATAAAAGACTCATATAACTTAGTTGCTAAGAATAAATAAGTGGTTTTAACAGACACTTCAATTTTCAGTTTAATTTTTAAATTACATTTGGTGCTTACTATTCACCACTGCGTGTTGTATGAAAATTATAGATTGGTATATACTAAAAAAATTTTTTCTTACATTTTTCTTTTTCATCATAGCGCTTACTGTTCTTGTAGTAATTGTAGACCTAAGTGAGAAGACCGATGATTTTGCTAAATCAAAGCTTCCGTATCAAACCATAATTACCCAATATTATTTTGGTTTTATTCCCCGCATCGATGCAATGCTTTTTCCGCTTTTTATTTTTCTTTCGGTAATTTTTTTTACATCAATTATGGCTAACCGTTCGGAGATTATTGCCATATTAAGCAGCGGCGTAAACTTCAGCCGTTTTTTGAGGCCTTATATTTTTGGTGGATTGTTATTTACAATTTTCCTCTGGTGGTGCAATCAGTATGTTCTGCCGGACGCTAATCAAAAGTGGGCAACTTTTACTTCAAAATATATTGATTATAATTATGGAGGTTATCAAAATACATCTACTATAAGCAATAAATATTTTAAACTCGATTCATTTTCTTATGCCGGAGTAAGGTATTACGATACTATTAACCGTACAGGAAGTAATTTTTTTATACAAAGATTTAATAACACAAAACTTGTTTATAATTTAAGGGCACAATCTTTTTCATGGGATACGGCTACACGAAAATGGAAACTTAATAATATCATTGAACGCCGCATTAATGGTTTGCGCCAGCAGGTAAAACAGATCCCTGAAATGCAAATGAATTTCAATTTTAAACCACGCGATCTACAAATAGATGAATACATGAAGGATAAACTTTCAACGCCTGAACTAACGGAGTTTATTCAGCTTGAAAAACTGCGGGGCGCAGAGGATGTAAATACTTTGTTGCTGGAAAAGAATAATCGAAATGCAAGCCCGGTATCTGTTTTTATTCTCACGATTATTGGCGCTTCGGTTGCATCAAAAAAAATTCGCGGCGGAAGTGGTTTTCATTTGGCAATTGGCGTTATGATTTGTGTGTTATATATTTTGGTCGGTCGGTTCTCGTCAGTATTTTCAATGAAAGGAAACTTTAATCCCTTCGTAGCTGCATGGTTACCCAATGCTGTCTTTGGCGTACTGGCATGGTATTTATATCGTCGCAATTCAAGATGATGCGTATTTACTTTACGCTGCTAATCTTCACAAAATTAATATTTCATTTGTTTAACATTGCGTCTAATGTTAACTTTAGGGCTATTCGATTTTCACGAAAATGCAATCACAATTTTAATTTTTTTTAGCTATGGGTGTTATAAAAGATAAGTTTAAAGAGAAGGCTGATATTTTATCTGCAGAAGTAAAAGATATCCTAAAAGAACATGGTGAAAAAGTTATTGGAGAAGTTAAGCTTGCCCAAATTTACCAGGGTATGCGGGGCATCACGGGATTAGTAACAGAAACTTCATTGCTCGATTCGCAACACGGTATCAAGTTTAGAGGTTATTCAATACCTGAACTGAGGAAAAAATTACCGAAAGCGGATGGAGGAACAGAACCATTACCCGAAGGCTTATTTTATTTAATGCTCGTGGGCGAATTACCTACCGATGAAGATGTGCACCATGTTACGAATGTTTGGCAACGCCGCAGTCATGTGCCGGGCCATGTTTTTCATACAATTGATGCCCTTCCAATTAGCGCCCATCCAATGACGCAATTTGTTGTGGCCATAATGGCTTTGCAAACAGAAAGTCATTTCGCAAAGCAATATGCAGCAGGTATGAGTAAAAAAGATTACTGGGCTGCCGTGTTTGATGACTCTATGGATTTAATAGCACGTTTGCCTCGTATCGCTGCGTATATCTATCGCCGTAAGTATAAACTTGGAAATCATATTCAACCAAATGGCTTACTCGACTGGGCAGGAAATTTTGCTCACATGATGGGCTTCGAGGATGAAAGTTTCAGGGAACTCATGCGCTTATATATGACCATACATTGTGACCATGAAGGCGGCAATGTTTCAGCACATGCAACTCATCTTGTTGGTTCTGCATTGAGCGATCCGTATCTTTCATTTGCCGCAGGTATGAATGGCCTGGCCGGACCTTTGCATGGGCTGGCTAACCAGGAAGTAATAAAATGGATTTTCGAAATGCGGGAAGAATTAAAAACAGAATTGCCTACTAAAAAGCAAATTCAAGCCTACGTAAAGAAAACGCTTGCTGCAGGAAAAGTTGTTCCCGGTTATGGGCATGCTGTCTTGAGAAAAACAGATCCCCGGTTTGAAGCACAAATGGATTTTGGTAAAAAACATATGCCCGACGATCCATTGGTGCAAACTGTATGGAATATTTATGACGCCGTACCGCCCATTTTGCAATCTATTGCTAAAATAAAAAATCCATGGCCGAATGTAGATGCGCATAGCGGAGCTTTGCTGGTTCATTATGGCATGGTTGAATATGAATTTTATACGGTATTGTTTGGTGTATCAAGATCATTGGGTGTATTGGCAAGCCTTTGCTGGGACAGGGCTTTAGGCTTTCCGCTTGAAAGGCCAAAATCAGTTTCGAACAGGTTGGTAAAACTTTGGTTACAGGGAAAAGAGGAAATATGGGGCGATTGATAAAAGTTTTTACACGATTTTAATTCTATATTTGCCAGGTATGAGGGGTAGCTCAGTGTTACCGTATGTAAGTTCCCTCTATATATTTGCACACAATTATAAAAATGGGGGGTTAGCTCAGTTGGCTAGAGCGCTTGCATGGCATGCAAGAGGTCGTCGGTTCGACCCCGATACTCTCCACAGAAATAAATTGATTCGCACAGTTGGCCAGAGCAGCGTCCCGAAAGCATTCGGGAACGTCACCGGTTCAAGCAAAAAAGCCAGGAAGTTTTTCTTGCTTTTACTTAGTCCTCTATTTTATTCCTTAATTTCTATTCCTCACATCTTCAATAAACCTTTCCACGGCCTGGCGGATACTCGTTGCACTTGTGTGATGATTGTTGACAAGCACTGAAAAGATTAATAGTTTATTTTTTTTCGTATATAAAAAGCCACTCAATGCAACAACCCCGGATAGGGTGCCGGTTTTTGCAAAGATGAAACCAGTTTCCGGGTGGTAATAACTTCTTAAAGTGCCTGTTCCTCCGGTTGGCAGTATTTTCTTAATTCGTTCCATCCCAAAATCATTTTTCATTTTGTTGAGAAGCGTAACAAAGTCCTGCGGGGAGAATAAATTATAATGACTCAATCCTGAACCGTCCACCCAATGCGGTTTCTGCGGTAAATCTTTATAGTCACTTTTTAATAAACTGTCGATAATTTTTTCGTCATTCATTACGCCCGTTAACCTGGCGCTCACCATTAAAAGGCTTTGTTCGGCAAAGAAATTATCACTTCTGTGCATCGTAATTGCTAAAAGCGAATCGGTTGGCTGGCTGTATAGATCTTTCCAATCGCCCATGCGATAATTGAATGAATAACTTTCATAAATATTTTTATGCAACGTGTCTTTTAATATATTAATCAAAATGGAATCTTGAGCCGTATAAAAAGGAATATCTACAGGTTTTTGCAATTTGCCATTTCCTGTAATAAAAAAAGTATTTGAAGAAATATCTCGCTCTATGGAACCCAGCCTGGCTTGCATTCCGTTGAGAGGTTGCTGAACTAATTTATCAGAAAAATAAGTTGGCGTAACTACAATTCTCTGCGCATCGCTTTTGAACGTTGCCAAATTTTCATACATTGGCATTACGCTTCTTTCAGCAGCATAGTCATCATTGTAATCGTTCCATGCCCAGCCGTTTCCCCACCTGTTTTCGCGCCATAGAGAGGTATTAATCACAATAGGCTTATCGCATTTTTTTAAATAATCAAAAACAGTTTGGTTTGTAAACTCAGCGCCGAGAAAAGTAGGGTCGCCATCCGGCATAATGTAGACACTGTCTTCCGTTTCATGGTATTTTATTCCTACAATACTGTCGCCTAAATATTTCAATGCTGCATAACAGGTAAATAATTTTGTATTACTGGCGGGCACAAAATATTTATTACCCTGGTGATTGTACCAAAATTTTTCTTTTGCGGGTTCATAAACGCTTATACCTACGTGAGCGGAAGTGAGCGCTTCATTTTGAAGCAAATCTTTTTTGGCTTCTTTTTTAATTTTATAGGAGGCACTACACGAAATTATAGTGATACAAGAAAAAGCACAACAAACTTTTAATATGTTTTTCATAAGGTACAAATTACAAACAAATATTTTTGAGCACTTCAACTGTTTAAATTTTAATTAGATTTGCCGGCAAATTAAAATATGAAGCCCTCCATCACCATAGAATATTGTCCCAAATGTGGTTGGTTATTAAGATCGGCATATATGGCACAGGAACTGCTTACGACTTTTTCGGAAGAGCTACAATCAGTGATTTTGCAACCCGGTGAAGTTAGCGGTGAGTTTCATATTACCATTGATGGGAAAAAGGTATTCGATCGTAAAGAATACGGGGGCTTCCCTGAAATTAAGGAATTGAAACAAATGGTTAGGGATATGGTTAACCCCGGAAAAAGTTTGGGTCATGCTGACACAAAGCCGCATCATGATATTCATTAGTAAGTTTTGAAAATTTCAGAATGTTTGGCAAAAACACTTAAGAATCAAACTACCTGAAAACCCAATGACTTCACGTCTTTCTGTTCAAAATCACTTTTTGGTGCTTCGCATAACGGACAACAATAAACGCCGGGCAAATCGTTAAATAAAGTGCCTCTTTCAATATTATTTTCCGATTCTCCTGCATTTTCATCGTACACCGTTTTGCAATGCATGCATTGATAGATATATTTTTCTTCGGCAGGTTTTAGCTCAGCTATTTTTTCTTCTGCATAAGAACTACCCGGTAATAAATCTCCCGCACTTTCCTGCTCGTAAAAGTATTTACATAAGCCCATCAGGTAGGTGGGCAAATGTTCCTTTTCTACATTATCGCGGAACAATATATAATCTTTTGAATTTGGGTTAAAATCGGCGGTGTATAAAATATCAAACTTATTTAGCGCTTTTAATTTGCCTCTTATCATATTGAATTGTTTTCGCACAAATACTGACCCATAAAGGCCGGATTTAGGCTGCGTCTTTATTGCAAAGCACAAACCGTACGTACGAACATCGTGTTGCTCAAACTCCCGAATGATTTGCCTTTTGATCATGAGCCCTGTTTCGCTACCATCTTCCAACTGCCAGTTCAATTCGTTAGATGCATGGCGAACATTGATGCGATGTTTATTTAAAATGAAAGTCCACAACGGCCGGTGTTTATCTTCAATACTTTTTATTATAAGCGACTTCCATGGAGTAGTATATAATTCACCAGACTTTGTTTCCAAACATACCCGGCAAACATCTTTAAGAAAGCTGATAGAAAACAATTCGTCCCTGCGATAAATGCCTAACCATGACTTGGCGCCATAGTTGTTGTAGCCTTCATAGTATGGCAATTTAAAGGCAGGCAATTCCAGTTTTTCTAAAGAAGATTTTGATATAAAAGTGTTTTGTGATGTTACTTTTGAATACAATTGATTTCCAGCGGCAGAAATATTATCAAAGTACAGATCTCGTTCTTTAAATATTGCCTTTTCAATTTCAGCAGATACACGTGCAATGTCGTTGGTATAAATTAATTCTTTCCATTCAAATAAAATATTTGTTTTAGGAAACCGGATATACAAATGCCAAAAATGATTTTGTTTTGAAGCAATCCAGTTGATATTACCTGTAAAAAAAGGCATGAAAGTCTGGTTGCTGTCTGCGATATTAATTTTCAGTTTGGGTTTATAATCAAACTGATCGAAAATATCTTTATAAACTCCTTCACTCAACCAGGTATCCCTGATAAAAATTTCTGCCGCCGGATAAGAACTGCTTATGTTGGGATAAACATCTTTATTCGTTTCGTAATCTGCGTTGATGACTTTTAATGCAGTTGCAATTTTTTTATGATCTTTTTTTGCTGCGTCTATTAGTAACTGTTGTCTTAAGCCAAACCGAACCTGCTTTACGCCAACCTGTTCAAGATTTTCCAACAGGTTATATAGATAGCCGGGAGATACGATACCTCCTTTGAAATTTATTTTAAATTGAAAGGCGTGTCGCATATTCTTTAATTTATAATCAGGCCAAATTCTTTAATTGCTTTTGGGAAGTTTCTGTTTTCGTGACCAGGCCTCGTTAATTTCATTAGGGAAAATCTTTTAAGTTTATTTAATGATTTCCATTGAAGCAATGAAATTTTCCAGTTATACTTTGCAAGTTCCTGCTTCAATACAAAAGGTATTTCATTGGTATGCATCCATTCCGGATCAGGATCAATTGCCAGGACTGTTGCTTCTTCACCGAAATATTTATAAACTAATTGCTGTAAATAATTCCGATAAAACCGGAGTTCCGTGTGTTTATGGCAATCCTTTTTACAAAGAATGTCTCTCTCATTATCACTGAATTTACTCCACTCCCTCAATTTCAATTTAATACCACATGCATCTAATTTAAATCGAACTATCATGGGAATACAACGAATTCCATCTTCCATAAAATCCTTTTCAAATTGAAAATAGAACGGGTCATTATCACTTAGTTCAATGATAGCATAGTCATGAATTTCATTTACTATTTCTTTAATCATTGGTAACTCTTATTTTTAAGTGTAATGCGTGGCTATTTAATTCCCGCTCCAATATAGATTTCACTTCGGGGCGGCAACTGCCACATCCCATACCAGCACCCGAGAGCTGGCATAATTGAACGAGATCTCTACAACCCTCATTTATTTTATTAGTAATATTTCCGTCTCCTATACCAGCGCAACTGCACACAAGTTTTCCAATTACAGGTTCTGCTTTTTTGCCGCTTCTTAACAACTGAAGTCGCTTTTCACTGAGCTCAATTTTATTTTCTATCAAATCCCTGAATTCAAGAAACTCTGTTTTATCTCCAATTAATATAGCGCCCACCAGCCGATCATTGTGAATGATACATTTTTTATAATAGCATTTTGCCTTGTCAATAAAAACTACTTCTTCATAAGCAGGATCATCAGGCGCCTCGGCGAGCCCGAGTGAACAAACATCAGTGCCGTGCATTTTTAAAATATTCATTAAGAGAGAACCTTCGTAGTATTTGGAAATATGCCCGCTTAAATGTTTTGCAACAATATCCGCCTGTTGTTCTGCAGCGGCTGTAATGCCATACAAGAAGCCTTTAAACTCGGCTACTTCACCAATTGCGTATATGCCTGGATCGTTAGTTTGCAGGTATTCATCTACGAGTACGCCCCGGTTGCATGTTAAACCCGCTGATTTGGCGATATCAATATTAGGAACTGTGCCGACTGCAATAACAATGGCCTGGCAATCGATAGCAACGCCACTTTTTAAACGAATTCCTTCAATTGTTTCTGTTCCAACAAATCTTTCAACTTCATCATTATAATAAATCTGGATCCCTTTATCGGTTAATACTTCATGCAGCAACTGGCTGCCAAGCGGGTCAAGTTGCCTGTCCATAAGCCGGGAAATACGCTGTATAATGGTAACCTCAACATCTACTTCATGAAGCGATGCCGCGAGTTCAATGCCTAACAAACCACCACCTACAATTATCACTTTCCCCTTTGATGGATCAATGTGATGTTTAAACTTATCTGCATCAACCCTGTTTCGCATAGTGAAAATACCGGGCAATTGAGGCACGTCTTTTAACATGGCTGCACGGCTGCCTGTGGCAATTATAAGTACATCGTACGTATGTATTTTGCCATCACTATCAAAAAGCAATTTTTGTTCTCTGTCAATTTTTTCTATACTAACGCCCCGGTGTAAACGCAGACCAAAATCGAATTCTTCTTCGGCTTTCATCTTCACAAGGTGCTCCCACTTTTGTGCCCCGCTGATGTAATCGGGCAATAAAACTCTGTTGTAAAATGGAAAATTCTCCTTGCTGAAAACAACGATCTCATCTTCAATATTTAGTTGCCGGTAACTTTTTATAAAACCAAAAGCCCCTGCTCCGGCACCTATAATTATTATTTTTTGCTTTGGTTTTTTATAAAGTGTAACCTGTACTGCGCTGAATTTAAAATCAGGTTGTTTGGATTTTGGATCAAGTAAATTATTAGTAAGATTGTTTGCGCGGTTGAGATCGCTATTGAGAATTTTACCCCAGTGCATCGGAAGAAACACAACTCCTCTTTTTATATCGTCAGAATATTTTGCTTTTACGCGAACGGTTCCTCTTTTGTTTTCAACTACTATTAATGAGCCGTCTTGTATGTTTCTTTTTGCCGCGTCGTGAGGATTAATCTCCAAAAAAGATTCGCTGAGATGTTGTTTTAGTTTATTGACCATGCCGGTTTTACTCATTGTGTGCCATTGATCGCGGATGCGGCCGGTCGTGAGTATCAAAGGCCATTCTTCATTCGGTTGTTCACTTTCATTAGCATCGGGAAATGAATGGATAATTGCTTTTTTTGATGGCGTAAAAAATTTCTTGTCTGTAAATAATCTTGTTGTTCCACAGCCTATTGTTTTTTTGGGATAAGGCCATTGTACTGTATTCTCATTTTTAAGAATATCATAATCTAGGCCACTGATATCGATATTGGTTCCTTGTGTGAGAGCGCAGTGCTCTGCATAGATCGCTTCTGAATTCGGGTAGTCGAAGCCGTTATAGTCCATCTTTTTTGCAAACCGGCAAAGAATTTCTGCATCCGGCAAAGCCTCGCCCGGTGTTTCTGTAATTTGATTTAAGTAACTGATACGGCGATCAGCATTAGTCATGGTTCCTTCTTTTTCACTCCAGGACGCCGCAGGCAAAACCACATCCGCATATTGCAGTGTTTCGGCAGTGCTGTTGATTTCCTGGACAACTACGAATTTGGCCCTTTTCAATCCTTCTTCTGCGATACGAATATCAGGCAGACTTACCAGTGGGTTCGTACATAATATCCAGATGGCTTTTAATTTTCCATCATTTAAAGCGTCGAACATTTCTGTAGCAGTAAGTCCTTGTTTCGGTTGAATTGTTCCGAGAGGTATTTGCCAGAATTTTTCCACTTCCGTTCTGTCGGCCGGATCAGCCAAATTTCTATGCGCCGGCAACATGTTTGATAAGCCGCCAACTTCTCTGCCTCCCATTGCATTGGGTTGCCCGGTTAATGAAAACGGCCCTGATCCCGGTTTTCCTATATGTCCCGTTATTAAATTAAGATTGATGAGCGAAAGATTTTTATTAACACCAATTACACTCTGGTTTAATCCCATCGTCCACATACTTATGAAGCCTTTTGCATTGCCGATGTAAGATGCCGCAAGTCGGATATCGTCTGAGGTCAATCCACATAACTCTGCAGCTTCTTCAACACTTCTTTTAAATACATTCCTGGCATATTCATCAAAACCTTCCGTATGGTTTTGGATAAAATCAAAATCAATATCTCCCTGTTCAATAAGGCATCTGCCAATTGCATGATGCAGTATCACATCAGTTCCCGGATTCAATTGCAAATGAACATTGGCAATTGAACAGGTTTGTGTTTTACGGGGATCACTTACAATTATTTTTAATGAAGGATTTTTTTCCCTCGCAGCTTCTATCCTTCTCCACAAAATCGGATGACACCATGCAG
Organism: uncultured Chitinophagaceae bacterium; assembly: GCA_963756945.1. Classification (GTDB taxonomy): domain Bacteria; phylum Bacteroidota; class Bacteroidia; order Chitinophagales; family Chitinophagaceae; genus Ginsengibacter. The sequence continues at coordinate 162,045 of CAVWQJ010000005.1, forward strand.
GATTGCCACCGGCAACGAAAATGCAATCAGCCTGTTCGAGGTCATCATAACTAACGGGAACACTATCTTCACCCAAACTCATCTTGTAAGCAACAACAGCACTGCTCATGCATAACCGGCTATTTGTATCAATATTATTACTTCCAATGAATCCTTTCATCAATTTATTAACCACATAATATTCCTCGGTTAAGCATTGACCGGATGCATAGAAAGCTACAGAATCCGGGCCGTATTTTTCAATCAATGTTTTAAATACGGCTGCAGTTCTTTCCAAAGCAGTGTCCCATGAAACCCGTAGCCTTGGCTGGTCTTTCCCATATCGCATTTCAGGGTACAGTATCCTGTTAGTTTGATCCATCACGGTATAATGCAGGTTCATTCCTTTGCTGCAGAGCATTCCTTTGTTTACCGGATGATCTTTATCTCCCTCAACACGCAGGCTTCCGTTTTTTTCTTTATGCACAACTATGCCGCAGCCAACGCCGCAATAGCAGCAGGTTGTTTTGTTTGCTTCATTTCCGGGAGGAGATATGTACCTTATATTGTCTTTAAACTCATTCAAAATATGCTACAATTTTTGTGATCCGTATATATTTAAAACCATTTGTTATCCAGCTTTCAGTTCAACCTCTTCAAAAATTTCTCCATCCTCCATAGTGGCAACTGCAGCTTTCTTTGCAAGTGCAAATTTTGTAATCGAGACGATTAAAGAAACCCCAATCACTATAAAACCGATATATTTAAAAGCCTGCACGTATGTGATGGCTTCCGATTTGAATAAAAACCCAAACAGCATACCGCCCACATTACCGCCGGCGCCAACGATGCCACTTACCATACCTACATTTTTTTCGTTGATAAAAGGAACGATGCCATACGTTGCGCCGTTAGCCATTTTCAGAAATAAGGCAAAAATCAGCATGGATAAAATTGCCATACCCAGTGAACCCGAGCTGGCAAAGAGGATAATTCCACATCCTTCCAGCAATAACATTCCGGCTAACAAAAACCCTTTACCACGCAGGCCGCTTTTTTTACCAATTTTATCTGAAGCAATACCGCCAAGCGCCCTGGCAAATATGTTCATGAAACCAAAAGCGCCTGCCCAAAAACCTGCTGCTTTCAGAGACAAGTGAAAAGTATCAGTGAAATGCAGGGCAGCTACTCCGTCGAAAGTGATTTCCATCCCAAAGCATACAGCATAGGCTATGGCAAGCGACCAGATACGCCAGTCCGCAAGTACACTCCAGTCCGTTTTTTGTTCACTTTTTTTTATTCTCGGAATTTCATTAAAATTGCCTGCAGGAGTATCTTTGGTAAACCGGTAATATATAAATGCCATCACCAACAACATCAAGCCAGGAACTATCATTGCGTATCGCCATGCTTCTTCTTTTGTATAGCCAAAACCTACAATAACCGCAAATATCAACGGCATAACCATGTTGGTAACGCCACCTCCTAAATTGCCCCATCCGCCGGTGAAAGCATTGGCAGTACCTTTTATATTGGCAGCAAACATTAAGGAAGTATGAAATTGGGTAATCACAAATGAAGCACCTATAACGCCTATGGCTAAACGAAATAAAATAAAACTTGTGTAGCTGTGTGCCAAACCTACAAGCATTACTGGTATTGCCCCCAGAATCAAAAGAGCGGTATGTGTTTTGCGTGGCCCCCAGATATCGGCTATCCTTCCAATAATTAAGCGGGCAATAATGGTTGCGGATACCGCCGCTATAATTGTATTACCTACCTGTGATTTTGTTAAGCCGAGATCATGGCGGATCGTCGGCATTAACGGAGCTAAACCAAACCATCCAAAAAAACAGGCAAAGAAGGTAAGCCACGTAATGTGGAAGGTTCTCATTTGAACGCCTTTAAAACTTAAGACATTTAATTTAGTGAGCGGTTGATTGTTAACTAATGTAGACATGGGTAAATTATTTTAGGTGTGAATATTTTTATTTAGATCATTTTTAAAAATGATTACTTTAAAAAGAAATCCTGGTTTAACGATGATCATCAGGTAACTCCAGGTACCGGTAAGCTTTGCCGTATTCGGAGTTATATTTTTTGCATACTCCATACTTTTTGTTGCCGCCATCAGGCTGAAGCCATATTCAAGCGTAGTTATCTTGTTAAGAGAATAATCCGTTACAAGGTCAAACTCACTTCCGAGATATTTATTAATTGCATTTCCACTTAAATTTTTTTGGTCTTTAGCAAGGCTGAAATGATGATAATCTAATTCGGCGATGAGGCGCTTACTGAGACTCGTATATTTAATTTTTGCATAAGCATCACTCAGACCGCCGGCAGGGGCGCCTGTACCTACATAGAAGTAATCCATAAATCCCCAGAATTTATGTGGCGTGCCATATAAAGGATCAAAGCGGTGATTATATAGTAGAAGTTGAAAACGAATTGTTTCCTGAAACATAATCCCATCCCGCTGTGTAGGTGAATTTGTTTTTGCTATAGGCCAAGTGCTAACGTGGATGTAAACGCGTTTAATTTAAGGCCGTCCCTGTCTTTACCAGCCTGGTAATAATATCCGGCGGTTAATGCAAAAGTTTTTTTCCGATCCAAAAAACTGTTTAACAAAACTCCTGCCGTTACTCTTGTATTTACTCCTTTTTGATTAAATCGCTTTCCATAAATATAACCTGTATCAGTACCCGCAATATTTCTTACAGAGTCATTTATATATTTTCCAAACTGGTCTGAAAGGATTAGCCCCGTAATTTTTGTTTTACCGAAAGTTTTTGCAGCATACAAATACTGCAAAGCTTTATAATCCTGGTATAAGCCATTTGTAGAAGGCATTACCTGTAGAGAAGGTGCTCCCGTTTTAGAACTTATTCCTGCGGAATTAATGTATGGAATGAAATTGGCGGGAGTAATTGCAAGATTACCTTTGCTATCTTTTACATAAGGAAGCACATTTGCCGGCGTATAGTAGGTACCGTTATAATTGAACGCATCTGTGTTTTGATTGAAGGCTGCACCAAGATCAGCCTGCCATCCTTTGTTTAAAAATTTTAAAACGATGGCATCATGATGACGGGCCTGCTGCAACCAATCGAGATTGCCTAACAGCCGGCTATCATCATACATTAATTCCTGTCTTCCGATTTTTACAGCAAAATAATCTACAGAGGAATTGTGTGAAAGAAGTATCTTTTTTATTGGAGAATATTATTTCAGCCCATGCTTCATGAACACCAAGTTTGTTTCCATCAGCATTACTAATAGTAGATGCATCCTGCCCCCACACTCTTACATCCTGTAGGGAAGTTTGAAAAATAACCCGGCTTGTTTTGTAATTAAAAGTTAACCTGCTGCGTTGTGAGGTAAAAAAAGAGGGACTGTTATTCTTTAAAATAAGTGTTCCAAGTCCATCGCGAAATTCTGTTCGTGTTCGTAGCTGCCCACTAATAGTGAGTTGACCAATAGCCGGCAGACTGCTGCATGTAATGATAAATAACATCATCGCATAGAAACAGTTTTTTAGGATTTTAAGCATAGCTTTGTTTTTGATTTTTAAGTTGTTATTAATTTAGAATCATTCCCCGGTTCAATTTTGCACATCGGCCGGGGTTTATTTTATTCTCTTATACCAATAAAGACTTTGTCATTTTCTACTTTTACCGGATATGTTTTAATACTGCATTCCTCATCACTCAGGCACTGCCCGGTAGCCAATGAAAAAGTTTTCTTGTGAAAAGGACAGGCAACTTTTGGTTCATCCATTTGTGTGCCTATCATCCCTCGGCTTAAGGCCATCTGTTTTCGGTGCGGACATTCATTTTGCGTGGCATACCATTCGCCCCGCCGCGAAAATTGAAACAAAGCAATTTGTTTGTCTTGATACTTTACGCATACACCACCGTTAGAAGGAACATCTTCTTTATGACAGGCTGCGAACCAGGTAATTTTGTTTGTGTCGGTAATTGTTTCCATATTCAGGTTTTTAAGTTTCTCAAAATTTTATTTTAATCATCATATCATTTAATCCACCGGGAATAAACAAGCCCAATGCATAAAAAAACAAGCAATCGTAAAATCAGGCAATCGTAAAGGCGAGTTGACAATTATAAAGACTCTCATTAACGCATGTTGATAAAGAGCTTTTTATATTGATAATATTTTTTTAATCTCCTTTTCAAAATATCTACTTCCAGTTAGCGACTTTCTTTTGCTCCCTCATTGTTTCAAATTTTACTGACGGATCTTTTTCTTCAGGGGCATTCACAAAATGATTAAAGCGCTTTTTAATTTGCGGGTTTTCTATGGCCTCTTTCCATTCGCATTTATAAGAGTCGACAAGCAACTGCATTTCAGTTTCCCATTGATTATTCATTCCAAGGCTATCATTCATCACCACATTTCTTAAATAATCAATGCCGCCTTCCATTTTATTAAGCCATGTAGCCGTTCTAGTTAGTGTATCAGCAGTTTTTATATAGAACATTAAAAAGCGGTCAATATATTTTATACAGGTTTCATCGTCGAGGTCTGTCGCTAATAAGAGGGCATGTTGTGGCTTGCTTCCTCCATTACCACATACAAATAGATTCCAGCCTTTTTCAGTTGCTATAATTCCAAAATCTTTACTTTGTGCTTCGGCGCATTCTCTTACGCAGCCACTGACGCCGCCTTTAATTTTATGGGGTGAACGTAAGCCCCGGTATCTTTCTTCAATTCGTATCGCAAAACTAACGCTATCGTGTAGCCCAAAACGACACCAGGTACTTCCAACACAACTTTTTACAGTGCGCAAGGCTTTTCCATAAGCATGTCCGCTTTCAAAACCTGCAGCTATCAACTGCCCCCATATATCCGGTAAATCATTGAGATGTGCTCCAAACATATCAATACGCTGGCCGCCGGTAATTTTTGTATAGAGATTGTATTGTTTGGCAACCTGGCCAATTACAATTAATTTGTCAGGTGTAATTTCTCCGCCGGGAATTCGTGGTACCACTGAGTAGGTACCGCCTTTTTGGATGTTGGCAAGGAAGCGGTCGTTACTGTCCTGTGCTGTATCATTACCTTTTTTCAGGATCATTTCTCCCCACAAACTGGCAAGGATAGACGCGATGGGGGGTTTGCATAATTCGCATCCATCACCACAGCCTAATTTGTCCAATACTTCATCATAAGATTTCAGTTCGTGCAATTTCACGAGGTCAAACATTTCCTGGCGACTATAATTAAAATGTTCGCATAGCACATTCCTTACGTATTTTCCTACCGACTTCATAGTGTAAACCATAAGATCCTTTACCATCGGGATACAGCCGCCACAGCCGGTTCCGGCTTTCGTGCATTTTTTTATAGCATCAACAGATTCACATTGCTGCTGAGAAACTACATTACAGATATCGCCTTTGCTTACGCTTTCGCAACTACATATCAACGCCTCATCCGGCAAACCCTGAACACCGGCTCCCGCATCACCTTCGTTACTTCTGTTTCCTAAAATAACATCTTCTGGATTGGGTGGTAAAACAATTTTGTTTTTACAGGTTTGCAGTAACATATTATATTGTTCTGCTTCGCCAACCAGGATGCCACCTAATAAAGATTTTCCATCAGAAGAAATATTGATTCTTTTGTAAATTCCTTTCATGGTATCTTCAAAAACCAGCGTCCTTATTTCTTCGCCATTCACAAAGGGATCACCGAAACTGGCTACATCGATCCCGATTAATTTTAATTTGGTACTCATGTCATATCCACTAAATTCTTTTTGCCCACCGGTGAGATTGGTGGCAACGACATCTGCCATTTCATAGCCGGGAGCTACAAGGCCGTAAATCATTCCTTTATATAAAGCACATTCACCAATTGCAAATATGAAGGGATCAGCAGTTTGTAATTTTTCATTTACCACAATTCCTCCGCGGTGACCCGTTTCAAGGCTGCACAGCCTGGCCAATTCATCTCTTGGCTTAATGCCGGCAGAAATTACGAGCATGTCAACATCTATAACAGTATCATCAGAAAATTTCATTCCGGTGATGCTTTCATCTCCTAATATTTCACTTGTATTCTTACTGGTATGAATTTTTAAGCCAAGCGCTTCCAGTTTGTTTCTTAAAATGCCGGAACCTGCATCATCTATTTGCCTTGGCATGAGGCGCGGAGCGAATTCAATAATCTGTGTATTAGTAATTCCAAGGTCCAGCATAGCTTTGGCAGCTTCAAGCCCTAAAAGGCCGCCACCGATTACTGCCCCGTTTTTGGACTTTCGGGCATGGTTGGTCATCAATTCCAGGTCTTCGATGGTTCTATATATAAATACACCTTCCTTATCAACGCCGGGTATTGGCGGAACAAATGCCGCAGAGCCTGTTGCCAAAATAAGATAATCATAAGATTCGGTAATTCCTTTATGTGAGTGGACTGTTTTAGCGGAACGATCAATGCTTTGAACCGGATCGCCAAGGTGAAGTGTAATATTATTATCAAGGTACCAATCGATCCCTGCAAGGGAAAGATCATCAACAGTTTTTCCGGCAAAAAATTCACTTAAATGAACCCGGTCATATGCCGGCCGTATTTCTTCTCCAAAAATAACCAGGCTGGCATTCCCGGTTTTAGCTAAGAGTTTTTCACAAAACTTATAACCGACCATTCCATTTCCGATAATTACAATTTTCATGATACTCAATTTTTCTTATTTAAAGTATCAAGCAATTATCGTATTATTATTATTTATATATAATATATTTAAGACAAATATAAGCTATTTTATGTAATATATTATTATATATATCATAAATTTAGAACAATATTCTTAAACATTTGTAATTTAGTTAAATATTTTTTACATATTTATAATTTTAATATGATCAAATTGAAAAAATCAATGCTTTCATTAGTTGGAGCCGGACCTGGAGATCCGGAACTGATTACCCTAAAAGCCATCAGGATTATCGCTGCTGCGGATGTGATCTTATATGACGCTTTGGTTAATGAAGAATTATTGGCATACGCCTCAGCAAACGCTGTAAAAAAATTTGTGGGTAAGCGTTATGGATGTCATTCAATATCACAGCATGAAATTAACAGATTGATAATTGAGTATGCCCGGTCACACGGCCATGTTGTCCGTTTGAAAGGAGGCGATCCCTTTGTATTTGGAAGAGCAATGGAAGAAATTGACGCTGCCCAAAGTGCAGGGATATCGGTAGAAGTAATTCCTGGTATATCAAGTGCTCTGGCAGTTCCGGCCTCTCAAATGATTCCGCTGACGTGTAGGGGAATGAATGAAAGTTTTTGGGTAACAACGGGTACTACGCGATCAGGCAAAATCTCAGGCGATATAAAAATAGCTGCTCAATCTAATGCTACAGTTATCATATTAATGGCTATGAGCAGGCTTGAAGAAATAATGGATATTTTTCGTATAAACGATAAATCTACAACACCTGTTGCTATCATAGAGAACGGAACTTCAAAAAATGAAAGAATAGTAATTGGAACAGTAAATGATATTGCATACAGAGCACAGTTTGCCAATTTAGGAAACCCATCAATAATAGTAGTTGGTGAAGTGGTAAAATTTCAACAGTCCGCCGCAATTGATATTATTCAAAATAAGGTGATGATCAACCAGCTTGCCATAAAAAAAGAACAATAATTTAGTGCCTGTAATTTTATGCTACTGACTTTTAGCATAACTTTCAACTTTATGAGAGAAACTAAAAAAGTCTGTGATCTGAAAAGTTGCTTTTTATGCACACATTGTTTACCCGAATGGTTACTTGCAATTAATACTAATAAAAAAACATTCCATTTTAACAGGGGCGAAGTTATTTTCCAGGAGGGGGAAGAGGTAAAGGGTATGTATTTCATTTTTCATGGTACTGTTAAGGTTCATAAAAAATGGGGTGAAGAAAAAGAGTTGATAATCCGGTTTGCAAAGGATGGTGAGATCATAGGCCATAGGGGGCTGGGCGATGAAATAATTTACCCGGTTTCAGGGACAGCATTGGAATCTACGACTGTTTGTTATATAGATTTGGATTTTTTTAAATCCACACTTAAAATAAATAATGATTTCACGATTCAATTATTATTATTTTATGCTGAGGAATTGCAGCGATCAGAAAGAAAAATGAATAACCTTGCGCACATGCAGGTAAAGGGACGTATCGCTACTTCGTTGCTGTCGTTAAAAAATAAATTTGGTGTTACTGAGGCAGGAGCTATAAATGTTCTCTTAAGCAGGCAGGACCTCGCATCCTACTGCGGAACCACTTATGAAACCGTTTTTAGAGTACTTGCTGAGTTGGCCGCGGATGGAGTTATCTCAGTAAACAATAAAAGTATTGTTATTCTTAATAACAATAAATTAGAGTTGCTGGCCAAAGAAGGGGGCGAGCTAAAAAAATAATATTATTTTTTTGTCACCGTATGCGGTTTAATGGAAATTCTTAAATTTTTTCCTCGAGTGGCTTACAAATTTCTATTTAGTAACTTCGCTTTTATGTCATTTTGGCGATAATAATTTTCAGCACCAAATTTGACATTAAAAATTTTTCATTTAACGAATCTATATATGTCCGGGCTTCTTTCAAAACTATTTGGTGGCAATAAAAGTGAAAAAGATGTAAAGGTAATTACGCCCTACATTGCTAAAATCAACGCTTTTTTTGACCAATATCAATCGCTATCTAATGACGAACTACGCAATAAAACGGTTGAATTTAAGCAACGCATAAAAGAGCATCTTACCGAAATTGACAACGAAATTAGTGCTAAAAAGGCCGAAGCAGATCAATTGGAATCCATTGATATTGCAGGCCGTGACCAGATTTACCAACAGGTTGATGCAATGGGTAAAGACAGGGACAAGAAAATTGAAGAAATACTTCTTGAGCTTTTGCCTGAGGCTTTTGCGGTAGTGAAAGAAACTGCCCGTCGTTTTAAGGAGAATGCTGAAGCTTGTATCCACAGCCACAGAACTGGATAAAACCTTTAGCCTTACAAAAAAATACATCACAATTGATGGTGATAAATCTATTTATAAAAATAAATGGATAGCGGGTGGAACCGAAGTAACCTGGAACATGGTGCATTATGATGTGCAGTTGATTGGAGGAATTGTTTTGCACCAGGGCAAAATTGCAGAGATGGCTACCGGTGAAGGTAAAACGCTTGTTTCTACTTTACCTGCTTACCTGAATGCGCTGGCTGGCAATGGGTGTTCATATTGTGACGGTAAACGATTATCTCGCCCGTCGTGATAGTGAATGGAACGGAACTTTATTTGAATGGCTCGGCCTAACAGTTGATTGTATTGATAAACATGAACCCAATAGCGATGATCGCCGGAAAGCTTATGCAAGTGACATTATTTATGGGACCAATAACGAGTTTGGTTTCGATTATCTCCGTGATAACATGGTGCATACTCCCGATGAAATGGTACAAGGCAAACATCATTTTGCGATGGTGGATGAAGTAGATAGCGTATTGATTGATGATGCCAGAACGCCCTTAATAATTTCCGGCCCTGTCCCACGCGGAGACCAGCAGGAATTCGACCAAATGAAACCTCGTGTTGAAAAAATTGTTGAGGCCCAGAAAAAAATTACCAGTCAATTTTTAATTGAAGCAAAGAAAAAAATTGCTGAAGGAAATGATGATCCAAAAGATGGCGGGCTTGCATTATTCCGTGCACATCGCGGCTTACCAAAAAACAGTGCACTTATCAAATATTTAAGTGAGCCGGGCATGCGGGTGAAACTTCAGAAAACTGAAAATTATTATCTCTCTGACCAGCAAAAAAATATGCCCATGGTTGATGAGGAATTGTATTTTCATATTGATGAAAAAAATAACCAGGTTGAACTAACTGATAAAGGAATTGCCCTAATTACAAAATCAGGAGAAGATCCTGAATTCTTTATTATGCCCGATATTGGCGTTAAGCTTGCAGAAATTGAAAAAAGTAATATAACTGCTGAAGAAAAATTGCAGCAAAAGGAAGTTTTGCTCAACGACTATTCAGTAAAAGCAGATAGAATTCATACCGTTCAGCAATTATTAAAAGCCTATACACTTTTTGAAAATGATGTGGAATATGTGGTTATTGACGGCCAGGTAAAAATTGTTGATGAACAAACCGGCCGTATTATGGAAGGTCGTCGTTATTCCGACGGATTGCACCAGGCTATAGAAGCGAAAGAAAATGTAAAGATTGAAAGCGCTACGCAAACATATGCCACCATTACATTACAGAATTATTTCAGGATGTATCATAAGCTTGCAGGGATGACAGGTACTGCAGAAACTGAAGCCGCAGAATTCTGGAGCATTTATAAATTGGATGTTGTTTCTATCCCTACTAACGTGCCGGTTATACGAAATGATACACAGGATTTGGTTTATAAAACGAAACGTGAAAAATTAAAAGCAGTAATTGATGAAGTAGAAAAAATGCGTGCTGCCGGAAGACCCATACTTGTTGGTACTACATCCGTTGAAGTGAGTGAATTGTTGAGCAGGATGATGAAGCAAAAAGGTGTTACAGCACAATGTATTGAATGCAAAACAACATGCTAAAGAAGCGCAGGTAGTTGCAGAAGCTGGGCTTGCAGGAGCAGTTACCATTGCAACGAATATGGCTGGTCGTGGTACTGATATTAAACTTGGGCCCGGGAGTAAAAGAAGCAGGCGGACTGGCAATTCTTGGAACAGAAAGACATGAAAGTCGTCGTGTGGACAGGCAGTTACGCGGACGTTCAGGAAGGCAGGGTGATCCCGGTACTTCTCAATTTTTTGTTTCGCTTGAAGATGATTTAATGCGCATGTTTGGCAGTGAAAGAATTGCTTCTCTCATGGATAGAATGGGTTATAAAGAAGGTGAAGTAATTCAACATAGCATGATCTCTAAAAGTATTGAGCGTGCACAAAAGAAAGTGGAAGAAAATAATTTCGGTATAAGAAAAAGATTGCTGGAATATGATGATGTAATGAACAAGCAACGTACCGTAATCTACGGAAGACGCAACCATGCTTTGTTTGGAGAAAGGCTGGCGCTTGATTTGGATAATGCATTTTATTCCGTTGCAGAAGGTTTAATAATTTCCGGCAAAGAAATTAATGATCACGAGGAATTTAAACTTGCGGTTATTATGAACCTTGCCATTGATACATCAATAACGGCTGAAGAATTAGATAAAGAAGATACTTATTCACTTACCAACAAATTATACGAAGAAGCTAAGGAACATTACAACCAAAAGAACAAGGCAATGAATGAACAAACGTTGCCGGTTATAAAAAATATTCGCAGAGAACAGGGAACTCATATAGAAAATGTTGCAGTGCCTTTTACCGATGGAAAGAAAGCCATGCAGGCAGTTGCCAATCTTGATAAAACAATTGCAACGGAAGGAGCAGAACTAACGAATGCGCTTGAACGAAATATTACATTGGCTTTAATAGATGATGCATGGAAAGAACATCTTCGTGCAATGGATGACCTAAGGCACAGCGTTCAGTCAACTGCAGGTTACGAACAAAAAGATCCGCTGGTGATTTATAAGATCGAAGCATTCAATGCATTTAAGCAATTAAATGATAAAGTAAATAAAGATATTGTAAGTTTCCTTGCACATTGCAGTATCCCTGTAGAGCAAAACCAGGCCGGGCGCATACAAGAAGAAAGAAGAAGAAAAACGGATATGAGCAAATTGCGTCAACGCAAAGAAGAATTTGCAGGTGCCGCTGGCGGACCAGAATATCTTTCACAGGAAAATGATTATATTGATCCTTCAGAAAATATAAAACAGGAACCTATTAAAGTAGGTCCTAAAATCGGCCGAAATGATCCTTGCCCATGTGGAAGTGGAAAGAAATACAAACAATGCCATGGACGGGAAGCGTAATAAATACGGTTTCTCAATTTAATAGCTCATCTATTTTTACAAACTTGTAGCCGCGTTTTTCTAATTCAAAAATTAAAGCGGGCAATCGATAATAGAATTTATCAGTGCGCCGGGGATCGGTGCCGATATGAACAAGTAAAATAAAACCATTCATGCCATTAGAGGAGCCCTGTTCATAATTCAGGATAGAAGTCATTATTGTATCGCTGCTGAGATACTTATTGCCCATTTCAGGATACGTATAATCGGCATTGCTGCGGGTTCCCGGGGAAAAATTTACTAACTGCAAGCCCATTTGCCTGGTCCATTTTGCAATGGAATCATTGTACCATTCGTAAGGAGGCAAAAAATAATGCGCATCTTTTTTGCGAATATTCCATTTTTTCAATTCGTTGTAAGCATGCTGTAAATCTTTTGTAAACTGCTGATGCGTTACTAAAAGACTATCTCGATTTATCCAGTCACAATACAACAAATGTTTATCAGAATGCGAGCCTAAATAATTTCCATCCTTTTTTAATTTTCTTATAATTGATTTTAGTTTCGGATTTCTATAGAAATTTCCAGTGAGAAAAAATGATCCATGAATATTTTGTTGCTGTAGTGTTGTAGCAATAAAATTTCCTCCTTCGGCAAATTCATCGCCGGTAAAAACCAATGCAATTTTTTTTGATGTAGTATCCCCGCGAATTATTCCACCGTTAGAAACTATTTCATGATTTATAACAACGCCCTTTTTTGCTTCTTGTTCTTTTGCAGCCATTAAATAAATCAAGGAAGCTGTTCCGTCCATCGTCGGCTCATTGGTGCTGTAGTCACCGGCATCATCATGATATACTACATAATCCGATTGAAATGCTTCATAAGCATCCGGATGCAATAATTTTAATCCGCGTAAATTTTTATAAATGCTTCCATAAACAGGGCCATCAACCAATCCTCCATCTAATGGATAATGGTATAAGTAAGATAACGATGAATGCGGATCCGACGGCGTATCACCATTTGTCGGCAAGCCATACACCATACTGGTTCCCCACGGATTACAACCGAAAAGCCAGTCACAGCAGGCTTGTTCGAGTTCTGCATATTGCCCGTCGCCGCTTAATTGCCTGTATAAATAACATTGAATTGCGAATGATGTATTAAGATTATTTGAACACCATATAAAAGGAACGCCCCGATAAAATGCATTTTGCTTTGCTTTCTTCCAGACCTTTTCTATACCTTCTTTATAATACCCGATTAATTCATTCTTTGTTTTATTATCTGAATTTTTTGCCAATTCATAGTGCCCGAAATTATGGAAGGGATACCACTCGTAATGTTTCGCAGTGTCTTCGCCCATCCATGGCGTTACTTTTTCTTCTGAGCTGTATTGCAGCGATTCGTTATAATACTTTTTGTTGCCGGTCAATTCATAAATGGCAGCAGCGCCGAGTTCCATATCATCTGTCCAGTTATCTTCTTCATAATAATAAGGTTCCCTGTTTGGTGCGGTTTGACAAACGCCTGGTTTATCTAATCCTATTTGAAATGCAGATAAAGATTTTTCTTTTAAAAGAGTTGAGAATTGTTGATCAATTTTTTTATAAAGATTTGCACCAAGCGCAAATGCACTTGCAAATTTACCGGCTGTAGAAGCCACCCCGGTTGAATGATTTTTATAATTTCCCAGCCCTTGTGGTCTTCCCGTTGCGAAATAAACCGGGCGGCCTTTTCCAGGACCTAAACCATAATCTACCGAATCTAAATTGGGTAAGCGAAACCCTTGATGATCGCGGTCATCTGCTAACTGATTAAACATCCAATCTTTTCGCGGATGCATTTTCAATAACCAATCCAATCCCCATGTTGCTTCATCAAGCACATCAGCTTTTCCATTACTTCCATCAAGCCCATTAGCTAAATGTGTATCGGTAAAAACATTTGGAAAATCGCGGTAGGCCGCCAATAAATGATAGGTTGCGTTGGCAGATGTTGTTACGTATTGGAGATAATCTGTAGCATCGTGCCATCCGCCCCAGACATTGATGAGCGTACTGTCAGGCATCGGGCCATACATCGTATACCCATCATGCGTATGGCACGAATCTTTTAAAAAGGGATTAAAGCCACTGCGCTGTTGCCGCATGTAACGAAGACTAAAATCAGCAGTTCCTTCATAAACGTATGGTGCAATTCTAAATACCGGTGAAACAGCAGAACCGCATTGCAGGTAATAACTTCCGGGAATTATAAAAGACGAGAAGTTCAACCTGAATGATTGGGTAAATGGGCCATAGCTGCCAAATGATTTTCCGGTTGATGCTGTAAAAACAACTTTAGAACCGTTACTATCTATCAACTGAAAATCGCCGGGTAAAGTATTAGTCTTACTCACCCATACCGCTACTTTTATTCCGCCGGGAGTATAGCCCAATTGATTGATTCTAATCCACGAATTATCATCTTGTTTTTGTTTGAAAGAAAATATCAGTAGTAGAGTAAACGTAAAAAGCATGAACCTTTTGATGTTTTTTATGGAGAGATATGATTGGTTCATTTGTGATAAAAAATTTAAGAATGATTTCAGGATACACCTGATCCAAAGCTAATAAAAGAGAAACGTGATTGGACTAAATATTTTCATTTTTTAAATTGAAAAAATACAATTGTCGATTTTCAAACACGATCAATAAATTAAAAAGATAACTTTTTAAAATCCGTTATCTAAAAATTAAAATTTATTTTTAAAGCCCAAAAAAATATCAGGATTTGAATATCAACTCATATATCGATCATACAATACTTAAACCAACTACCATTTTAGCTGAAGTTGAAAGAGTTTGTTCTGAAGCAATGCAATACCAGTTTGCTGCAGTTTGCATTCCTCCGTTATTTGTAAAAAAAGTAAAAGAAATTGTAAGCGATTCTTCGGTAAAAGTTGCTACTGTTATTGGTTTCCCTTTTGGATATAATGCCATTGAAGCCAAGGTTGCGGAAATAGTTTTGGCAATGGTTGATGGTGCTGATGAATTGGATATGGTTATAAATATTTCAGCAATAAAAAACAATGATTGGAATTTTATTGCCAATGAAATAAACACCATTACGCCGATTATAAAAAGTAAAAGTAAAATCATTAAGGTTATTATTGAAAGCGGCATTTTAACTGATGATGAAATTATAAAGTGCTGCGATATTTATGGTATGGCAGGAGTTGATTATGTTAAGACATCTACCGGGTATGCTGAAAAGGGTGCAAGTGTTCATGCCGTCAAACTCATAAGAGCGCATCTTGCGGATTCTGTAAAAATAAAAGCCAGCGGCGGAATTAAAACCTTTTCTTTTGCAAAAGAATTAATAGACGCAGGCGCTGACAGGCTCGGATGCAGTAGTAGTGTTCAAATTGTAAAAGAAGGTATTGCAACAACCAACACTTAAAATCTTTTCTGTTTACAACTAAATTGTGAAAATTATAATCTGTAATATGAATCTGCCAATATTATTTGTATCTTTTTTGATTAATGTCCATGTATGAATTTATGAAACACTCATTTATTTTTCTTTTGGGTTCCCTGGTAAGTTATCAGCTAATTGCGCAAACAACAGATTCTTTGACGGCAAATAGAATTGTCGTTCACCAGGATTACCGTATGGATATTTTAGCAAGAAAGGAATCTGAGATTAATACTGCCATTTTGAAAGTGCAGGCAAGGCTTGCAAAGGGATACCGGCTCATGATATTAAATACCAATGATCGTGCGTATGCTATGAGGATAAGAGGAGAATTACTACAGAAATATCCCGATCAAAAAACATATATGTGGTTTGCAAATCCATATATAAAAATAAAATTTGGCAATTTTAAAACACAGGACGAAGCAGAACCCTATAGAAAAGCCATAAGCAAAATGATGAATGGAGCTACCATTTATTATCTGCCTGAAACAATCGAAGTAAAACCCGACAAAGATTTTGATCCTGATAATATGCAATGATCGCCTGCATATTTCAAAATATTAAAAGAGTTTCAATTAATGAAACTCTTTTATTTTTGAAGTTATAAATGATTGATGTAAACTAAAAATGCGGAATGATACATAATAAAATAAAAGAACTGGCCTCAAAATATGCAAATGAATTTATTGATGTTCGACATCACCTGCATGCCAATCCTGAACTGAGTTTCAATGAATTTAAAACTTCAGAATTTGTACAGGAAAAATTAAAAAGCTGGAACATTGACTATAAAATATTAGCCACAACCGGTGTTGTTGGAATTATCAAAGGAAAAAATCCGGATGGAAAAGTTATTGCGTTGCGAGCGGATATGGATGCACTTCCAATTAATGAATTAAACGAAGTCGAATATAAATCCAAAAATAACGGTGTAATGCATGCATGTGGTCACGATGTGCATACAACCTGCCTTTTGGGCGCAGCAAAAATTTTAAATGAATTAAAAGATCAATGGAGCGGTACAGTGAAATTAATTTTTCAACCTGGTGAGGAAAGAAATCCGGGCGGAGCCAGCATTTTGATAAAAGAAGGTGTATTGGAAAATCCGTTGCCTGAAGCAATTTTTGCGTTGCACGTTAATCCTTCACTGCCAGTGGGGAAATTAAGTTTTCGGAGCGGGATGGTTATGGCGAGCGCCGATGAAATTTATATAACGATAAGAGGGAAAGGCGGCCATGCGGCAGCTCCGCATTTAACTGCTGACACTATTCTTATTGCGTCGCAGCTTGTTGTGAATCTGCAACAAGTTGTAAGCAGGATGACCAATCCGTTTAATCCAACAGTATTATCTATCACGTCTATACAGGGTGGCAATACTACTAACGTAATTCCTTCTGAAGTGAAGCTTATTGGAACATTCAGGGCTATGAACGAAGAGTGGAGATTTAATGCTCATGATCTGATAAGAAAAATTTGTAAAAATACCGCCGAAATGGGTGGTGTTGAAATGGATGTTCATATTGATGTCGGTTATCCATTTGTAATAAATGACGAACAACTAACAGCTACGGCTAAACGTAAAGCAATGGCGTTTGCCGGAGATGAAAATGTAGAGGAAACTGAAATGCGAATGGGAGCAGAAGATTTTGCCTTTTATTCTCACAGGATACCAGCTTGTTTTTTCAGGCTTGGCGTTGGTAATGTTGAAAAGAAAATAACATCTGGTGTTCATACACCTACCTTTAATATTGATGAAGGCGCCATTGAAAATGGTATTGGCATTATGGCGTTTCTGGCAGCATCAGCCTCAATCACTTAAATTAACTACATTAAGTATCTTTATCTTTACTTGTCTAAAAGAAACAGTGAGCGTATAATCGTTTCACTTTAATATTGAGTATGCAAAAACAACTTCGAAAACAGGAAGCACTTGATTATCATTCAAAGGGAAGGCCGGGCAAAATTGAAGTGATTCCGACCAAAGCTACAAAAACACAAAGAGATCTTTCACTGGCATATTCCCCGGGAGTCGCCATTCCGTGTTTGGAGATAAAGGACGATCCCGACGCTGTCTATCAATATACTGCGAAAGGTAATTTAGTAGGCGTTATAAGCAATGGCACCGCGGTTTTGGGACTAGGTGACATTGGCCCGGAAGCAGGTAAGCCTGTTATGGAAGGCAAGGGCGTCTTGTTTAAAATATTTGCGGATATTGATGTATTTGACATCGAAATAAATGAGAAGGATCCTAAAAAATTTGTTGAAATAGTTGCTGCATTGGAACCAACTTTTGGTGGTATTAATTTAGAAGATATAAAAGCGCCGGAATGCTTTTACATTGAAAAGGAGTTAAAAGAAAGATTGAAGATTCCGGTGATGCATGATGATCAGCATGGGACAGCTATTATAAGTGCAGCGGCACTATTAAATGCTTTGGAAATTCAACATAAAAAAATAGACAAGGTAAAATTTGTTGTAAATGGCGCCGGCGCAGCCGCGATGGCTTGTGTACAACTTTATGAAGCATTGGGTGCAAAGCCTTCTAATTTTTTAATGTTCGACAGGAAAGGAATTATTCATTCCGGCCGGCCGGAACTGGAAGAAGCCAAGATAAAATTTGCACAAACGAGCGATGCAAATATCACTCTCGCAAATGCCATGAAGGATGCCGACGTTTTTATTGGCCTTAGCGTGGGAAATGTAATAACTCCCGAGATGATAAAAAGCATGGCTAAAAATCCAATCGTTTTCGCAATGGCTAATCCTGATCCTGAGATTACTTATGATAAAGCGATCGCTGTGAGAAAAGATCTTATTATGGCTACGGGGCGAAGCGATTATCCTAACCAGGTTAACAATGTTCTTGGCTTCCCTTATATATTTCGTGGTGCCTTAGACGTTAGAGCAACGCAAATTAATGAGGCAATGAAACTTGCGGCTGTAAAGGCACTGGCAGATTTAGCAAAATCTGTAGTTCCCGATATTGTAATTCTCGCTTACAACGAAAAGAGCATTGTTTTTGGGCCGACCTATATTATTCCAAAACCTATAGACAATCGCCTGCTCTCAACTGTAGCGCCTGCTGTAGCTAAAGCTGCAATGGAGAGCGGTGTTGCCAGGCAACTGATTACTGATTGGATGGAATATACAGACAAACTGAATGAACGACTAGGAATCGATAACCAATTGCTAAGAGTTATAGGTGCCAAGGCACGAAAGAATCCAAAAAGAGTAGTATTTGCGGAGGCTGAAAATCAAAAAATATTAAAGACTGCTCAAATGGTACTGGATGACGGTTTCGCATACCCGATACTGTTAGGCGACCCAAAAAATATAGCAAAAATTGCACTGGAAAATGGTATTGACCTCGAAGGCATTCCGGTAATTGATCCTAAAAGTGATGAAGCAGAAGCCAAAAGAGTAGAATATGGAGAACTATTCTTTAAGAAGCGGCAGAGAAAGGGATCGAATTATTATGAATCGAAGAAAATAATGAGAGAGCGTTTATACTTCGGATGTATGATGGTAGAAACAGGCGATGCAGACGCAATGATATCAGGACTTTCCAAAAATTATCCCGATACCATAAGGCCGGCGTTACAGATAGTAGGGATGGAAGAAGGCTCTAAAAAAGTGGCTGGGATGTATATTATTATGACGAAAAAGGGGCCTATATTCCTGGCAGATACTACGGTCAATTTTAATCCTACGGCCGAAGAACTTGCGGACATAACAATGATGGTTGCCAAAGAAGTGAGAAACTTTGGAATTACCCCCGTGATAGCAATGGTTAGCTATTCTAATTTTGGAAGTAGCAATTCTCCTGAAGCTAAGCTGGTAGCGCAAGCCAGGGAAATTGTCAAACAAAGTGACCCGTCTCTTATAGTAGATGGAGAAGTGCAGGCAAATGTCGCATTCAATAAAGAAGTAATAAAAGATAATTATCCGTTTAGCGAACTGGTAGATAAGGATGTAAATGTGCTCATTTTTCCCAATCTTGCTGCTGGCAATGTGGCTTATAATCTTTTGCAGGAAGTTGGTGGATTCGATGCTATCGGGCCGGTGCTGTTAGGTTTAAGTAAACCCGTGCATATTCTACAGTTGGGGAGCCAGGTACGCAGTATATTTAATATGGTTTTGATTGCAGTAGTAGATGCACAAATGAAATGCGAAAATAAAAGTGACGAAAAAGAGCAACCATCAAGGCGATGGGGAAAATTAAAAAAAGTAACACCGGGAGTTTAAGGGAAATTTATCCGGAATTTTATTTGCATAAAATAGAAATGTTTAAAAAATAAGATGACAATATTCTCCACAATTGGCGGCTATCTTTTAATGATGAAAGGGATGTTCACGAAGCCCGAAAATTTTAAAATGTATTGGAAAGAACTAATGCACCAGTCAGTTGAAATTGGCATGGGTTCATTAGGGATAGTTGCTATCATTTCTGTCTTTATGGGCGCAGTAAGTGCTGTTCAAACTTCTTACCAGCTTACCAGTCCCATCCTGCCCAAAGAAACAATTGCATATATAGTGCGTGATACTGTAATACTTGAATTTGCGCCGACGCTTGTGTGTATTGTGCTTGCCGGGGTTATAGGCAGCAAAATTGCCGGTGAGTTAGGAAACATGCGGGTAAGCGAGCAAATTGATGCTCTTGAAATAATGGGTATAAATTCCAAATCTTATCTCGTAATGCCAAAAATACTTGCGGCGCTTATAACCATTCCGCTGCTGGTGATACTTGCTATGGTTTTAGGAATTTACGGAGGCAGATTAGCCGGCAGCCTGGGAGGCATTCTTTCAACTGATATTTACGACAGGGGATTAACACAACAATTTGTTGCAAAAAATGTTTGGTTTGGACTTGCTAAGGCATACACTTTTGCTTTCATAATAAGCAGTGTTTCTTCCTACTATGGTTATCATGTAAAGGGAGGCTCTCTGGAAATAGGGAGAGCCAGTACCACGGCAGTTATTACCAGTTGTATTCTAATTTTATTTGCAGATTATGTGCTTGCATTTTTCTTATTGTAAAAATAAAAGTTATTGAAAAGGAATTTCTGATGCAACCTTTAGCTAAATTTCGGGTACACTTAATAGTTAGGCTTCAATATTGAATTATTTGCAGTACAATAAAAAATAATTGTTTTTACTATTCTTATGATAGAAATAAAAAATGTAAGTAAAAGTTTTGGAGACAGAGAAATCCTCACAGATATAAGCGCCATAATGGAAACGGGCAAAACCAACCTGATTATAGGAACCAGCGGAAGTGGTAAAACTGTTTTGCAAAAATGTATGGTTGGCCTGTTTGAGGTTGATAAAGGTGAAATAATTTTTGACGGAAAAAACCTGACTAATATGCAGGAGGAAGAAAGGAAAGAGTTGCGGCAGCAGATTGGAATGCTCTTCCAGGGTTCGGCACTTTTTGACAGTATGACGGTGCAGCAAAATATTAAATTCCCGTTGGATATGTTTACTAACTGGAGTCATTCTAAAAAAATGGAAAGGGTAAATGATGTACTTGACAGAGTGAACCTGAAAGACACCAACGAAAAATTTCCCGCCGAAATAAGTGGCGGTATGAAAAAAAGGGTAGGGATTGCCAGGGCTATTGTATTAAAACCCAAATACCTGTTTTGCGACGAACCCAATTCAGGCCTTGATCCTCAAACCTCAATGGTTATTGATAAATTGATTCACGAAATAACGCAGGAAAATAACATAACCACGGTTATTAATACGCACGATATGAACAGCGTAATGGAAATAGGAGAAAATATTCTTTACTTATACGATGGGAAAAAAGAATGGGAGGGAACAAAAAAAGATATTATTTTCAGCAAGCATGATAAATTAAATGAATTCATATTTGCATCTGAATTTTTACGTGATGCAAAAGATATGCGAATGCTCGAAGCAAAAGGTATTATTGATAACGATAGAAATATGGATGAAATTCTTCGGGATGGCGGCGCTAATCTTTTAATGGATGATCCCAATAACGCCGATAGTGACAAATAGCTTCACTTTTTTATCCTCAAAAACTTATGAAATTGAAATGGTAAATAGAGGGGTAATAATTATTTAACTACCTGGAATTTTCCTGATTCTACAACATTCCCTTGTGCATCGCGAAGCTGAAAAATGTAAACGCCTCTATAGTATTCAGTTAGGGCAACAGTAATTTTTTGATCGGTGGGTTTCAACTCTGTCATTTTCTTTCCGATAAAATTGTAGATAAGAAGCGTGTATGATTTATTATAGACTTTTGCGAATTCAAAGTTTATAAAACCCGAAGCAGGATTGGGATAGAACTTAACAGTCTTAACTGCCTCATCGCTGATAAACGTTGATTTCACCTGCGCAGTGCTGTTGAAATGAAAACCCGCAATAAAAAGAAATATGTAAAAAATTCTTTTCAATATTTTTTAATATTTGGTCTAAAGTTACAACTTTTATGACAGGATCAAAACACCCGCCTTCCGGTTAGAGCGAACTTGTAAGACCTGGTTAATTTCTATTAAACGCAAAACCGTTCTTTTAATTGTAAAATTCTTAAAAAATGAGGCTATGATCGACTTTGGCAATTGAAAACCATTTAGTTGAGATTTTCGATACAATCGGTAATGTCGTTAAAATCTGGTTGTTCCCTGCATTTTCCAGAACTGGGGGGGGGGGGGGGGGAGAGAGAGAGAGAGAGAGAGAGAGAGAGAGAGAGAGAGAGAGAGAGAGAGAGAGAGAGAGAGAGAGAGAGAGAGAGAGAGAGAGAGAGAGAGAGAGAGAGAGAGAGAGAGAGAGAGAGAGAGAGAGAGAGAGAGAGAGAGAGAGAGAGAGAGAGAGAGAGAGAGAGAGAGAGAGAGAGAGAGAGAGAGAGAGAGAGAGAGAGAGAGAGAGAGAGAGAGAAAAAAAAAAAAAAAAAAAAAAAAAAAAAAAAAAAAAAAAAAAAAAAAAAAAAAAAAAAAAAAAAAAAAAAAAAAAAAAAAAAAAAAAAAAAAAAAAAAAAAAAAAAAAAAATAGTAAAGCGTATGAACTATGTTACCATACTTCGTATGAAAGCAATTCATTTTCGGTTTTTATCCGTTGTCCCTCTCGTATAATGAAGACACATGCCGCAGCTGTAACCGCAGTTATTGCAAAAAAGTACAGTGCACTTTTACTTTTTTCTTTTTTTTAGATTGAGACGAATGGCCCATAACAGATAATTTTCAAAAACTAAGAATCCTGTAAATTAATAAAAATCATGCCACAAGAAAAACGAATTAAAGACTAAATGGTTCATTGATTAAAAATATTTACGGGTAAAATAATTTCCCATCGGTTTCTACCACTGCCACCAAACAAATCGTCATCAAGTAATCGGCTATATCTTATTCCAAAAGTAATGGACGCTTCGTTCCACCATTTTGTATCAAAATACATTTCCATTCCTGTTGATCTGAAGCTGGCGTTAAACTTAGTTCCATTACTATAAAAATCATGTGCATGGGTAAAGTCATAAAATAGATTGGATCGTATCCTAAGCAGGTAAATAATATTGCAAAATCCTGCATCGGGATAAACCAAAGGAAGACTGTAATTTACTCCCCACTTATACATCCTGTATAAATTTATTGAGCTATAGCCCCGTGAAAACGGAAACCCGCTTGAAAAGCTAATCTCTCCTAACGAATCCTTCATTAAGTATGCGCCGTTCAATATAATGCTATGTGTTTTGAAGAGACCAGGAAAATATAAATTACCGTTGACAACAAATTGAGAGCCTCTGTATTTTGATAACGGTGCCTTGTAAGCGATATTTATTGATTGGGCGAAACGTGGGAATATCTGTTGAACTGATTGTTGAATTTGATGAGAAAATGATAAAAAGCTGCTACTGTAATCATAGGAAATTTTACCAAGCGAATCTTTATAAACACCCTTGAAATTGCTTTGGTTGAAAACATATTGCGAACCGAAATTTAAAAATGTAAACGAGCGGCTTTTACTTAAATTTAAAGGAATGTTGAATCCTCCAAAAGGCTCCAACTCATTAAAGTTTACCTGGTTCCCGTGGTACAAAGTGCGCCTGTCGAAAGTGTAGTTAACACCTGCAGAAAGAAAAGGGAAAAGTCCGCCATAAGTTCCGCTGAAACTAACCTGTTTAAATCTTTCGGCTCTGTTGTAAGTAAAGGATAGCTGTGATTGTAAAGTATTAAGAATATTTTCACTAAGCAGATTCAATGAATAATCGGGATCATCCGCTTCAGGCTGAATACTATGAAAATGTAAAAGATGGAATGCTTTCGAATATTTCGTAACTGCAAACGTATCGTTTGGAACGCTGTATAATAAATTGGAGTTTGTTTTTTGTAATGCAGTAATACCGAAGCTGGATGTATTTTTATCCAGGTAATCTGGTTTCATCTCTTCAAAGTGAACATCTTTTTTAGCAACTTCTTTTAACCGGTATCCATCAGCTGTAAACGAAGTCCAAATTATATTTTCGTTGTTAGCCGAGGGTTGATATTTACCCAAACCTTTCTCCTGATCAAATTTTATTTTCCATAATTTTTTATTGGAAAAAGTACAAGCAAATAATTCATCATTTTTCTGGTATGAATAAGAAAAATAAAGAGTGTCGTTCAATAGAAAAGGAAATCCGATAACGTTGTAAGCAAATGGAACCAGGTAATCAGCCACGCCGTTATCGATATTGATAAGCGCAAGCGACATTTTTCCATCGCCGTTTCTAACAGCGCTAATTACATTATTACTATCATAAAATTTTGGATAAGTATAAAAAAGGTTATCATTATTAGGAATGGTACGTATGATTTTTCCATTAGCAGCATCCAATAATTTTAAGGTGCATTTTGTATTAGGTTCTTCATCAACTGTAATCACTCTTTTGCCATCTTCACTAATATCCGGTGAAAAATATTTTGTACGATTTGTAAGCGTATATTCTTTTCCGTTAGTGACGTCAATAATTCGTAAATCGCTATAATCCTTGTATCCCCATCTTATATCCGGGCGGAATGAAGCATAGATAATTTTCCCGTTCCGGTAGCTAAATTGGTTATCTATTGAATAATCCCTGGTTTTCAGTTTTTGGTCTTTCTTCCCTATTCTGATTATGAATTCTGGTATTTGCTTATCGCTGCTTTTTACATAGACTAAAGAATCGTCACTGATATATGCCGGATATTCATTATTAATATAAAGCTCACTTTTATTGCTTTTTACCGGCTGTGTATTTTCAAGATCAAATTGTTTCTTAAAAAAATCAAAAGCACCATTCCTGAAAGTAACATAGCCAACTCCTGAATATTTTTTTATGGCTTTTTGGAAAGGATAAAACAGACCCCTAAAAGACGCAGCATCATGCGTTACATTTTTCCAGAATTTATCACCATATTTTTGCCTTCCATAGGCTACCAGCAAAAATCCCAAAGTGTAGTGATTTGGAACGAAATTTTTCAAAGATCCGTTCCTGAGTTTCATCCAACTAAAATTTTTGCCTTCAATCCATAGAGATCGGTAACCATTGTAAAAAAAAGGCAAACTTCCCCGTCCCTGCTTGCTAACGTTTGTTTCGTTGTATACGGCATCTCCCTCATAAAACCAATTTGGTACAGTGGCATTATTAGCAAGTGCCTGTCCCTCATCACCAAAAATATCATGCATTACTTTTGATAAACCCACATTAAAATTATTGTACTGTTGTACATGCCTGTATTCATGAATAGTTAATTGGTCCGGCCAAGGCAAGCTTCCCAATTCAAAACTATTTTGCAAAGGAGTTAGTAAAAATTCGCTCCTGAAAGGGCCGAGGCCTACATAGGCGTTGGAGATAGTTGTTTGGTTTTGAATTACAAGATTTATTTTTTTCGATTTTTTGCCTATTGTACTTTGCATTGGCGTGTTGATAAACGTAATTATATTGGCAATCCGTTCGCCTACCGAGTCAAGTCTCGCAGGAAAAATAATTCTAGCGGCGGGTGTATTTATTTGTTTCCATTTTATAATGGAAGGATTTCCGCCAAAAACCTGGGCAAAACTTTTTGAGCAACATAGCAACAATAAAATAAATATCCAATATTTGTGTTGGAAAATCATTAGTAACTATTAATCGATGAAGTTATGATAATTGAAAGTCAACCTATTCGTGAATCGATCATAAATATTTGAAAATACTTTTTATTGTTGGTTTACGTTTTTAAAAATATACGAAGTGGTAATTGTTGCCTGGCCAAAGGCACTTAATAAGGAAAGATAACTTTCAAAATTTATTAAGATGGTAAAATATTTTTCTTTTCTCGCTTGCTTGTTTTTATTGCCTAATGTTTCATGCAAAAAGGTTTTGGACTCAGCAAAAACTTCACTTTTGGAAAAATATTTCAAAACTAATATTCTTACCAGGAATTTTGCTGTTACTCTTGCAACGGATAGTAGTACTGATCTCACATCGAATTATACGGGAGAGATTTTTGTCCTCCTGGAAACAGATCTATATCATGGACCGTTAAAAGCCACAAAGAACGGCGTAGTTTATGATGGCACCTGGAGCGCCAACGACGACTATAGTCAATTGATAATAACCCTTCCTAATCCTCCCGCCGAATTTGCGTTTTTAACCAGGGCCTGGCGTTTTACAAGTAAAAACGTTCCCACAATGGCATTAGCTCCATGGGGATCAACTGCACCTATCGCCTTGCAGATGACAAGGCAGTAGAATTTAGTTGATTAACCGGTGCGGGCGTTTCGATACTGCCAATATTAGAATTAAAAGAAATCACTTTTCTATCTTTATAAAAAAAATTAATGAAAATAAGTGAAGTGATTAGTTGCCTTGAAAACTTTGCGCCACTAAGTTTACAGGAAGATTATGATAATGCAGGACTTATTATTGGAGATGCTGAGACAGCGTGTAACGGAATCCTTGTAACGCTTGATATAACTGAAGAAATAATTGCAGAAGCAATTCGCAGAAAGTGTAACATGGTTGTTGCACACCACCCGATAATTTTCAGGGGATTAAAAAAGCTTAATGGACAGAATTATGTGGAGCGTTCGGTTATTGCTGCCATAAAAAATGACGTTGCGGTTTATGCTATTCATACAAATCTCGATAATGTTATAAATGGCGTGAATTACAAAATAGCTCAAAAATTAAATCTTCAAAATATACAAGTATTGTCTCCCAGGGAAGGCACATTGAAAAAGCTGGTTACATTTTGTCCGTTGGCCAATGCTGAAGAAGTTAGGAACGCATTGTTCAAAGCCGGGGCTGGAACAATAAGCAATTACAGTGAATGCAGCTATAACGTTGACGGGTATGGAAGTTTTAAGGCAGCCGAAGGATCTGAGCCCTATGTGGGCGAAATAGGAAAACGACACACTGAAAATGAAACGAGGATCGAAGTTATTTTCCCTTCATATTTGCAACGGCAGGTTTTGGCTTCTTTGAAGCTATCGCATCCTTACGAAGAAGTTGCTTTCGACATTTATCCGTTGACTAATACCCGTAATGATATCGGCAGTGGCCTAATAGGAGAAATTCAGGCGCCCGCCCCGGAAGACGATTTGCTTATACAGCTAAAAAAAGCTTTTGGTCTTTCGGTAATTCGTCATACCCGGTTGCTGCACAAAAAAATTACAAAAATTGCAGTTTGTGGCGGCGCAGGAAGCTTTTTGATTTCTGCGGCAAAGGCAGCAGGAGCAAGCGTTTACATCACATCCGACATTAAATACCACGAATTTTTCGACGCCGACAATACTATTTTGCTGGCCGATATAGGCCATTATGAAAGTGAACAGTTTACAATCGACCTTTTAATAGCGATTTTACAGCAAAAATTCCCTAACTTTGCCGTCCTAAAAACAGAAATCAACACAAATCCTGTAAATTATTTTATTTAAAGATTTGTTTAGAATTTCTGAAATAAATAAAATCATTTATAAAAAATATGTCACAAGTAAAAGATTATTCTGTAGAAGAAAAATTATCATCTCTTGTAAAACTTCAAAAAATTGATAGCAAACTGGATGGCCTTCAAATTCTAAAGGGCGAGTTACCAATTGAAGTGAGCGATCTTGAAGACGAAATAGCAGGTTTGAATGCCAGGCAAAATCGTATTGAAGAAGAGATGAATGGTATTCAGCAGTTTATTGAAGATAAAAAAACGCTGATCAAAGATTCGCAGGAACTTATAAAGAAGTATGAGAAGCAAAGCGATAATGTAAAAAACAACCGGGAGTTTGAGGCTATTAATAAAGAGATAGAAATGCAAACCCTGGAAGTAAAACTTGCAGAAAAGCACATTAAAGATGCTACTGAAGATATTGCAGAAAAAGCCAAGCAACTTGAACTTGCAAAAAAAGCAGTTGCCACAAAAGAAGGAAATTTAAAAGGCAAGAAGAGCGAATTGGAAAAAATTATTGCGGAGACTGATAAGGAAGAAAAAAATTATAACAAACAGGCCGTTGCTGCACGCGAGCAGGTTGACGAAAGGTTGTTGGTAAGTTACGACAGGATCCGTAAAAACTACCGTAATGGGCTGGCTGTTGTACCGGTAGAAAGAGACGCCTGTGGCGGATGTTTTAATGCAATTCCTCCGCAAAAGCAAAGTGATATTAAGCAGAGAAAGAAAATCATAGTATGCGAAAACTGCGGCAGAATCCTTGTTGATGATGAGTTGAATGACGCTGTTGAAGTAAAATAAATTGTCGAATAAAATATAGTTTAGAAGGGCACTTTTTGTGCCCTTTTTTATTGTCTCTTTGTGTTCTTTTACAGTTGAATCGAAATCATGAAATTGTGAACTTAAGTTATAATTAATGTAATTTGCCAGTTTAAAATGCTTCAGCAATTACACATACAGAACTATGCGATTATTGACTCAATCGAAATAAATTTTTCCACACACCTTAACATTATAACAGGTGAAACCGGTGCTGGTAAAAGCATCTTAATGGGCGCACTTAATCTTATTCTTGGCGAGAGAGCCGATACATCGGTTCTGGCTGATAAAGAAAAAAAATGTTTTATTGAAGGAATATTTAAAACCAATCATTTGCCCGTTAAAGAGTTTTTGCAAAACAATGAATTGGATTGTGAGGACGAACTGGTTATCCGGCGTGAGCTGGCTGTCAACGGCAAGTCCCGGGCGTTTATTAACGATACACCTGTAACGCTAAGCGAACTGAAACAGTTATCTTCTTTACTTGTTGACCTGCATCAGCAATTTGATACGCAGGATTTGGGCAATAACGATTTTCAAAGAGAAGTAATTGATGCGCTTGCAGGAAATACAAAGGATATTGAACTGTATCAATCTATCTATAGAAATTACCGGAATGTATTAAAAGAACTTGAAACACTTAAAGACGAGCAGGCATCGGCCAATAAGGAATATGACTATAATAAATTTTTATTTGACGAACTGCAGGAAGTAAATTTTTCGGAAAATGAAATTGAAAATATAGATGCAGAAATTAAACTGATCAGTAATGCTGAAAATATAAAGGCAACTCTTATTGCCATATATTCTGAATTGGAAGAAGGCGAACAACCGATTGTGCAGCACATAAAATCGATTTATAACAAATTGCAAAGCCTCGAAAATTTTCATGACGGTATTACATCATTAAATAAAAGATTACAGTCTGTTCAAATTGAACTGCAGGACATAGCATCCGAAATTGATACTATCAACGATTCTGTTGTGTACGATGCAGCAAAACTAGACGTTCTGAACGAGCGAATGGCGGCGGGTTACAGGCTTTTGAAAAAGCATGGAGTAGTCACTACTTCTCAGTTGCTCGAAATAAAAGAACAACTTGAAACGAAGCTTGATAAGGTAACTAACTTAAAAGAGGACATTTTAAAAAAAGAAAAGCAATCCATAGAATTATATAACGAAGCACTGAATGTTGCAGAAAAAATTTCTACCAGGAGAGAAAAGCAACTCAAGCCATTTGAGGAGAAAGTTAATAAGTTACTCAAACAGGTTGGCATGCCCAATGCAAAATTGAGAGTTGATATTCAGAAAACAGCCATTTTAAATTTATTCGGAAATAATACCATAGAATTTCTATTCAATGCCAACGTTCCGTCGGGTACCGAAAACAATAATCAACGATTTGAGTCTTTGCGTAAAGTAGCAAGCGGCGGTGAATTAAGCAGGTTAATGCTTAGTATAAAATCCCTCGTAGCCAAAAGTGTGCAATTGCCGGTTTTAATTTTTGATGAAATAGATACCGGAATCAGCGGCGAGGCGGCTAGGCAAGTTGGTATAATTATGAAAGAGCTATCTGCGGCGCACCAGGTAATTTCAATTACGCATCAACCACAAATTGCCGCCAAAGCAGAAACTCATTTCTTTGTATATAAAGAGATAAAGAATGAAAAGATAATTACTTCCATCCGCCAATTGAACGGCGACGAAAGAATAACCACTATAGCCAAAATGTTGAGTGGAGAAAAGCCCACAGCTGCTGCATTTGAGAATGCCAGGGAAATGATTGGCAACTAACTCAACCGAATGATTCTTTTCAAAAAAATATTGGTTTTTCTAATTGTGATAGCAGCAATGTTTCTTGCTTATTCTGTTGTGAATTTTTTCAAATCAAAAATTAATGTACATAGAAATGTGCCTGCATTCTTACTATTATTACTCTTGTCGTTTGCATCGGTATTTCTTATCATTCTTTTTCTTGGATTTTTTTTTACCGAATACAGGAATTTTTTCTTTAAACATTAAGTATCTTATTTTTACTTAACACTAATTACACTAATTATACGAATTAAACTAATAAACCAATTTACAAACGATGTCTTACAACTTACTCAAAGGAAAGAAAGGAATTATTTTCGGAGCACTGGATGAAAAATCACTTGCATGGAAAACTGCAATTCGTTGCCATGAGGAAGGAGCGGAAATCGTATTGACGAATGCGCCAGTGGCTATGAGATTGGGAGAAATTAACAAGCTTGCTGAAGCTATCAACGCAATTGTAATTCCCTGCGACGTTACAAGTAATGATGATATGCTTAACCTGATTACTAAATCGAAGGACCACTTTGGCGGTGGAATGGATTTTATTTTGCATTCGGTTGGTATGAGTTTGAATATGAGAAAAGGGAAATCTTATACAGAACTTGATTATGGATTCAATCAAAAAACGTTAGATATATCGGCAACAAGCTTGCATCGTCTACTGGCAACTGCCATGAAGGAGGATGCTATAAATGAGTGGGGAAGCGTGATTGCACTCACATATATTGCTGCTCAAAGAGTGTTTCCCGACTACAGCGAAATGGCTGATGCAAAAGCGTTACTGGAAAGTATTACGCGAAGCTTTGGATATCATTATGCTTTAAAGAAACATGTAAGAGTTAATACCGTTTCTCAATCTCCAACGCGGACGACTGCAGGCAGCGGCGTAAAAGGTTTCGATGGATTTATAAATTACGCTGAAAAAATGAGCCCATTAGGAAATGCAACCGCAGATGATTGTGCTAATTACATTGTTACACTTTTCAGCGATCTTACAAAGTATGTTACCATGCAAAATCTTTTTCATGACGGAGGTTTTTCATTTACTGGCGTTACTCAAAGTGTAGTTGAGCAAATGGAGAAATAATTGCAGAATTGTTCAATTGCTTAATGGTTTTGAGAGAGTTTTCTTCTCACCCACTAATCCATAATTTAAAAATACTTTTTTGATGATGAAAGTCTAAATTTTAGCTTTCTATCTTAAATCAATAAATTAGTCTTTATCGTTATACAATCTTTTGTATTTTTTATAAAATAAAATTGGAGATATAATAACGATAATCACTCCAACAATTAAAAAAGTCGAATTAAAATACCGATCTAAATATATTCATAATTAAAAACAGAACGAAAATTATATATACAACACAATTAATAATTAATTGTGCTTTAGGCGATATTGTTTTTTGAATGAATGGGGAAGCGAATTTGATCAGGAGTAATATTAATATGAAAATTAACAAAAAGGCTGAAGCCATTAATATCCATTCTTTCATAATTGTTTTTTTAATCAACCACAATTAAAGGTATAGATATTATTAAAATAAAAAACCGTCCAAATCATGAACGGTTTTCTATTTGTTAGTTTTTAATGAATAAGTGCAACTCAATATTCATCTTCATTAAAGAAGAAGTCTTCCTGGCTTGGATAATCGGGCCAAATGTCTTCAAGACCTTCATAGATTTCTCCACCTTCGTCCTCAAGTTCCTGCAGGTTCTCGACTACCTCAATAGGAGCGCCACTACGGATAGAATAATCAATTAACTCGTCTTTTGTCGCGGGCCACGGTGCGTCTTCAAGATGGGAGGCAAGTTCTAAAGTCCAAAACATATTTTCTTCTTTTTTCTTTTAAACTAATAATTCGGGGGTTTAAATTTTCCGCAAATGTAAAAGTTAAATCGGTATTACCAAATATTGTTTTTTATAAACCTTGTTAACGATTGATGAATTATTTTATTGAATGGATGCATGGAAGCTTTTATTTATTTTTATACCTCGCTCGTTTTTTTCAATCATTACATTTATCATGCTAAAAGCTACTGGCATTTATAAAAATTACGATGCGCTGCCCGTATTAAAAGGGGTGAATATTGAGATTTCGAAAGGGGAAATAGTCAGTATTTCGGGTTCCTCGGGAGCGGGTAAAAGTACGTTGTTGCATATTTTAGGCACACTGGATGTTGCGGATAAAGGTGAAATTTATATTGACAGATCGCCGGTTTTTAAATTAAGCGGTAAAAAATTGGCAGCTTTTCGCAATAAACACATTGGTTTTGTTTTCCAGTTTCATCACTTATTACCTGAGTTTACTGCACTCGAAAATGTGTGCGTACCCGGTTGGATTGCCGGAAGAAAGACAAGGGAAGTGCAGGAAAAAGCTTTGTCCCTTTTAGAACTGCTTGGGCTAACAGATCGCTCAGAGCATAAACCCGGGGAACTTTCCGGTGGAGAGCAACAACGGGTTGCGGTTGCAAGAGCGCTCATTAATAACCCCTCTATTGTTATGGCAGATGAGCCCACAGGAAATCTTGATTCTGCGAATGCCAAAGAATTACATAACTTATTTATCGACTTGCGCAGCCGCCTTCAGCAAACATTTTTAATTGTTACCCACAACGAAGAATTGGCGCAGATGAGCGACAGAATTTTACACATGAAAGATGGCAGGATGATTTAAGAGCCCTGCGGCCAAAGATCTTAATGTGGTCGAATTTTACAGCCGTGGTTTCCATATTAGTTCCGGCACATTGTGTAAGTGTGCAACATACCTGGAAAGCACAAAAAGGTAATCGCTAAGCCGGTTTAGATATTTTATTATTAATGGTTCTACATGGCCCTGGTGATCTTGTAAATTAACCACACAACGTTCTGCTCTGCGGCAGATGCTTCTTGCAATATGCGTAATAGATACTGCTGAATGCCCGCCCGGCAAAATAAAATGCTTCATTACCGGAAGGGTTTCATTCATGCTATCAATTTCTTTTTCAAGAATGAGAATATCTTTTTCATGTAAATCAGGCATCAGAAGTTTAGATTCCTTCTCCGGATCACATGCGAGTGATGAACCAATAGTGAAAAGGCGATCCTGTATTTCTTTTAAAACATGATTAGCGCTGAAATCATTAACCGCATCATTAACGAAACCAATCCATGAATTGAGTTCATCTATTGTGCCGTATGTCTCAATGCGAACATCACTTTTCAAAATCTTTGTTCCTCCAATAAGACTTGTCTTTCCTTTGTCCCCGGTTTTTGTATATATTTTTTGAGACATAACAATTCAGTTATCTAATTTTTTAAAATCCATTAGAAAGTCATTAAGTCAATTATCAGTAGTCAACTTAAATTTCTTAGCGATTAAAGCATAAAAAATCAATCAACCGCGAACGTCCTTTGACCAATGACTAATGACTTACAGCCGTTGACGCTTTATGAAGATGGTCGCTTTCAATAAGCCCATCTTTTAATCTTATAATACGATGGGCAAAGTTGGCAATATCTTCTTCATGGGTAACCAGTATTACCGTATTTCCATCAGATTGAATCTTGCTAAAAATGTGCATGATTTCAACAGAGGTTTTCGAATCAAGATTTCCTGTGGGCTCATCTGCCAATATTATAGACGGATTATTTACCAATGCCCTCGCAATAGCAACCCGCTGGTTTTGTCCGCCCGATAATTCGTTAGGCTTGTGATGACTCCTGTCGCTCAAGCCAACCCTGTCAAGCATTTCAAGAGAAATTTCAGTTCTTGCTTTTTTTGAAGTTCCATTATATATCAATGGCAGCGCTACGTTTTCTGCCGCGGTTAGCCTGGGTAATAAATTGAATTGCTGAAATACAAATCCAATTTCTTTGTTCCGTACTTCAGCAAGATCATCGTCAGGCATTTTACTCACGTCTTTACCATTAAGAACGTAACGGCCACCCGTAGGCGAATCAAGACAGCCCAACAAATTCATTAAAGTAGACTTCCCGCTTCCGCTTGGCCCCATCAGGGCTACATATTCATTTTTGACTATCTCAAGGGAAATACCTTTCAGCACTTTTAGCTCCATCTTCCCCATGAAATAGCTTTTTTGAATATTGTCCAGTTTTATAATTGAATTCATTGCTGCATCTTTTTTATAAAATCTTTTTTGTTGAAATTAAATTTATAATAATTTCAATTAGCATATTATCACATTAATTAATTATTCTTTATAACTTTCGGAACCTTAAAAAATAGATCATCATGCAAAGGAGCATTCCTAAATGCATCTTCCCGGCTTATCATTCCGTTTACTTCATCATCCCGTAAAACATTTATATTGTCGCTCATGTGAAGTAATGGCTCAACGCCGGTTGTGTCCAGCTCATTCAGCTTATCAATGAAACCAATCATTTTCTCTAAGTCCTTTTTAATTTCTTCTTTTTCCTCTGCATTGAATTCAAGCCTGGCAAGATTGGCGAGTTTATCTACAAGGTTGTCATTCACGTTCATCTGGCAAATATAATTATCAATTAATAATTGGACTTCGATAATTGACGATTGGCAAACCGGTAATAATCGAAGGCAACTTTCTTATCTTCGCCGTCTTATGGAAAAGAAGAAGGAAAACCTCCCTGCCGGCAGGCAGATTGTTATGAGCGGAATAAGGCCTACAGGCTTTTTACATCTCGGAAATTATTTTGGTGCTATTCGTAATTATGTAAAAATGCAGGATGATTATGAGTGCTATTTTATGGTAGCCGACCTTCATTCTTTAACCACACATCCCGACACTAAAGAATTAAAAGCAAATGTACATAGGGTTTTAGCTGAAAATATTGCCTGCGGGCTCGATCCTGAAAAAGTGGCTTTATATTGCCAGAGCCATCTGTACCAAACGGGCGAATTGTATCTTTATTTAAACATGCTTGCCTATAAAGGCGAGTTAGAAAAAACGCCGACTTTTAAGGACAAAGTACGCCAACATCCTGATAATGTAAATGCGGGCTTATTGACCTATCCTGTGTTGATGGCTGCAGATATTTTAATACACAGGGCGAAATACGTACCGGTCGGCAAAGACCAGGGACAGCACCTTGAAATTGCCAGGAATTACGTAAATAGATTTAATCACCGGTATGGTGAAGTTTTTCCTGAGCCGTTTGCCTTCAATTTTAATAGCGATTTAGCAAGAGTGCCTTCATTAGATGGAGGTGGAAAAATGAGCAAGAGTGAAAATCAAATGGCCACTTTGTATCTTTCCGATGAGGATGATACAATTCAGAAAAAAGTGATGAAGGCTAAAACGGACAGTGGCCCCACAGAAAAAAATTCTGAAAAGCCTCCTTATATAGAAAATATATTTTTATTAATGAAGTTGGTGAGCAGCCCTGAAACTGTTGCTAAATACGAAGAGGCATTTAATAACTGTACCATCCGATATGGCGATATGAAGAAGCAACTGGCTGCAGATATGATAAACTTTATATCGCCCATTCGAAATAAGACCAATGCAATACTTGATGACCACGAATACCTTGCAGATGTAATGAAAAAAGGTGCGAATAAAGCCATTGCCAGCGCAGAAATTACCATGAAGATGGTAAGAAAAGCCATGGGCCTTAATTATTATTAAATTTATATTACTTTTAAACAATACATAAACCACTCAAAAAAATCAGCCTGCTATCCGAAGGTAAAAAATCTAAAATCTGAATAGGGAAAATGGCAAAATCAAAAAAACCAAAACACATTGCAGTTGCCGGAAACATCGGTGCAGGAAAAACAACACTTACAGAACTACTGAGTAAACACTACAAATGGATTCCGCAATTCGAAGATGTTGATCACAATCCATACCTCAACGATTTTTATGAAGATATGCCGAGGTGGAGCTTTAACCTGCAGGTATTTTTTTTAAACAGCAGGCTCAACCAGCTTCTCGAAATTCAGCGTGGTACCGAGACCGTTATACAAGACAGAACAATTTACGAAGACGCCAATATTTTCGCTCCCAATCTCCATGACATGGGCCTGATGACCAAAAGGGATTTTACCAATTATTATACTTTTTTTGAAACGTTGAAGACGATGGTGCAGCCGCCTGATCTTTTAATTTATCTCAACGCTTCGGTACCTACATTGGTTGCACAAATACAAAAAAGGGGTCGCGAGTACGAGGAAAATATCCGCCTTGATTATCTCAAAAAGCTCAACGAGTTTTATAATAAATGGATTGGCAGTTATAACGAAGGCCCGCTCTTAATCATAGACGCCGATACCAATAAGTTTGCCGAAAAGGAAGAAGATCTGGGCATTATTATTAATAAAATTGACTCGCAGTTGTTTGGGTTGTTTTGATTATTATCCTTTTGATTCTACCTAAAGCCTTATTTTTTCAAGATTAATTTTATCGACAACCTTTCGGCGCCTGATTCTAACCGTTGACATATATTTCGTTGCGTGAACTTAGTGTTAATCTTATTTTAATAGCCTCAATTCATTTACCTAAAATCAATTGTTATGAGAAGAAAAATATCTACAATGAAATTTGCGATTGCAATACTGATTGCATTAGTATCAACAACCACCTACGCACAGTATGGACAAGTTAAGACGCCCCGTGAGCCAAGCCCTGCTGCTATGGTTTCACAAACCGTGGGAATTTCTACTATCACAGTAAAATATTCCCGGCCGTCTGTCAAGGGTCGTGAAATATGGGGAGCGTTGGTACCCTATGGATGGAATGTGCAACCGTTTGGCGCAGGTAATTCTGCGCCGTGGCGTGCCGGGGCAAATGAAAATACTATTATCGAATTGTCGGATGATGCTAAGGTAGAAGGGCATGAGGTGCCTGCCGGTTCTTACGGATTAACCTTTGTTATT
The DNA here is from genome assembly GCA_963756945.1 of uncultured Chitinophagaceae bacterium. Lineage (GTDB taxonomy): Bacteria > Bacteroidota > Bacteroidia > Chitinophagales > Chitinophagaceae > Ginsengibacter. The sequence continues at coordinate 198,807 of CAVWQJ010000005.1, forward strand.
AATAAAGACAACACGGGGGAAGTTATTCTGTCAAAAGATTACCAAGCATGGGGCAGTTTTTTTTACGATTCAAGGAATGATGAGATGAGAGCCAAGATACAGTTGCGTGATATACCGATGACGGAAATGCTCACTTACGATTTTATGAATGATACAAAAACTTCGACCGAACTGGTACTTAACTGGGAAAAGAAACAATTTCCGGTAAAGATTGAATTTGATGTTGATAAAATTGTAATGGACAATGCGGCTAAGGAATTGAAGGGTGCTGTAGGTTTTAATGATATCGGATATAGCAGCGCTGCTGCTTATGCACTTCAAAACAATCTCGATCTAAACCAGGCCCTGGCATGGAGTGACCAGGCTCTCCTCAGAAGAAACATCCTTGCCAATAATATCCTTAAATCAGATATTTTAAGAAAAATGGGGAAAACTGCTGAAGCCGACAAATTCCTGAATGATGCCATGAACACTACTGCAACGGACAACGAATTAAACAACTACGGCTATCAATTGCTCAATCAAAAAAATTACGATAAAGCTATTGAAGTACTAACGCTTAACACTAAACGTTTTCCAAAAGATCCGAATACCTTTGATAGTCTTGGTGAAGCGTATGCATTAAAAGGTGATAAGAAAAACGCAATAATAAATTTTAAAAAATCGCTCAGTATGAATCCTCCTGCCGGCACAAAAGCTAATTCCGAAAAATATCTTCAACAATTAGGCGGAATGTAATTGAAAAAAGGATGTGCGGTTCACTAAAAACTACTGCACATCCTTTCTAATGATGATATTTTATTCTCTAAAATTTAAATTTTTGGTCCGGCAGCTAATATTTCTTCGCTAACGCTATCCTTGTATTTTTCAAAATTTTTAATAAAGTAACGGGCAAGATTATGTGCAGTTTTTACATAGGCATCTTTATCTTCCCAGGTAAATTTTGCACTTAACATTTCCGAAGGTACGCCGGGGCATTCTTCGGGCATCATGACGCCAAAAATAGTGTGAGGGTGATAGGCAACTTTATCGAGCTTTCCTTCGAGTGCAGCCGTAATCATAGCCCGCGTGTATTCAAGTTTCATTCTGCTGCCAACACCATAACCGCCGCCATTCCATCCTGTATTCACCAGCCACACATTAACATTATGGTCTTTCATTTTTTTGCCAAGCATTTCTGCATAAACAGCCGGATGCAACGGCATAAAGGGTGCGCCAAAACATGCGCTAAATGTGGGCTTTGGTTCTTTAACGCCAGCTTCGGTACCAGCAACTTTTGCAGTATAGCCACTTATGAAATGGTACATTGCCTGCGCCGGAGATAGTCTGCTGATTGGCGGTAAGATTCCGTAAGCATCTGCCGTAAGAAAGAAAATGTTTTTTGGACATTTGCCAATCGATGGTTCTATTATGTTACTTATGAAATTTATCGGATAGCTCACTCTCGTATTTTCTGTAAGTCGGTTGTTTGTGTAATCAATTTTGAGTGTGTCATTGGCAAACGTAACATTCTCAAGTATTGCTCCGTATTTAATTGCGTTATAGATGTCCGGTTCTTTTTCTTTGCTTAAATCAATTGTTTTGGCGTAGCACCCACCTTCAAAATTAAATACCGAATCATCGTCCCATCCATGTTCATCGTCGCCTATTAACCGACGATTAGGATCTGCGCTTAAAGTAGTTTTTCCTGTTCCGCTCAAACCAAAAAATACTGCTGTGTCTCCATCTTTACCAACATTGGCGGAGCAATGCATGCTCAAAACTTTTTCATTGTGAGGTAAAATGTAATTCAGAATGCTAAAAACAGACTTCTTCATTTCACCTGTATATTGGGTGCCTCCAATCAGTATTATTTTTTGAGCAAAATTTATGATGACAAAATTTTTATGCGGCACTCCATCTGTTTCTGCGCATGCATAAAAATGGGGAACCTGTATCAAGTGCCAATCGATCTCAATATTCCGCAACTCTTTTTCTTCCGGCCTCAAAAACATATTGTAAACAAAAAGATTGCAACAAGGATTTTCGTTGATCACTCTTATGTTCAGCCTGTATTTCTCATTAGCGCATGCATAGCAATCTCTTATCCATAACTTTTTGTCACCCAGGTAATCCATCATTTTTTTGTACAACCTGTTAAAATATTTTTCTTCGATCGGGATGTTAAACTCATTCCAATCAATGGTGTTATTGGTTAACTCATCTTTTACTATAAACCTGTCTTTCGGGCTCCTTCCTGTAAATTCACCTGTATCGATAACCAATGCGCCGGTATCACTTAACACACCTTCGCCTTTTGAAACAGCCTGCCTGATTAGTTCTTCAGGTGATACCTGGTAAAATATATTGTCAGCAGATTTTAATCCCAGGTTAATAAATAAATTTTTGGGAATAGCAAGTATCGTTGGAACAGACATGAAAACTTCACCGTTTGTTAAGCGACAAAAGTAGCTATTCAAATTTTTAAAGTATCTCTAAACAACAACCAATAAACGTAGTTAGTTTCTGCTATTTGCACGAATTGTTTGCTTATCTCCAAGAACATTTCAAAAGCATTAAATAAAATTCGGGAAGAAATAAAAATCCTTGAAAAGAATAAAAAAATGAAGTTTCTAATGTGTAGATATTACATCCAAATTGTGTTTTGAAAAGCAAAATCTTTTTATCATGTATATTGCAATCCATAAATTTTCTATTAATGAAATATCTTCCACTTAATCCTGAGATATTTATCCAGAACAGGAAAAGGTTTACCGATAAGATGGAGAAAAATGCTATAGCCATTTTTAACAGTAATGATGAATTACCCACCAATGGCGATGCCTTGTACCCTTTTGTACAGAATTCCGATTTGTTTTGGCTTTCAGGTATCAACCAGGAAGAATCAATGTTAATTTTATTTCCCGGCAATCCTGATTCAAAGTATCGCGAAGTATTGGTTTTAGTAAGACCAAATGAATTAAAAGAAAAATGGGACGGACACAGGCTTACTGCAAATGAGGGAAAGGAGATATCGGGTATAGAAACGGTTGTATGGCTCGATGTGCTGGATGGAATGCTTCAGCCGTGGATTCATTTGGCTGATACAATTTATCTGAATACGAATGAAAATGACCGGAAATCAAATTTGGTTCCGGTGAGAGACTATCGCTTTGCAGCGGATATGCGTAGTCGTTATCCGTTACATAATTACAAGCGCAGTGCAAAAATTCTTAAAGAACTTCGTTCGGTCAAATCAGCGCTGGAAGTGGAAGTGATACAGAAAGCCATAGATATTACCGACAATACTTTGAGGAGGTTACTGAAATTTATTGGGCCCGGCGTGATGGAATATGAAATTGAGGCGGAAATTTATCATTCATTTTTATCGCAAAGAGCCACTGGGCCCGGCTATTCAAGTATTATTGCGAGCGGCGACAGGGCAAGGACTTTACATTACATAAGCAACAATAATGAATGTAAAGATGGCGAATTGATATTGATGGATTTTGGAGCAAGCTATGGAAATTACAATGCCGACCTAACGAGAACCGTACCCGTAAATGGTAAGTTTGGCAGAAGACAAAGAACAGTTTACAATGCGTGCCTTCATTTGCATCATTATGCGGCGTCTATTTTGAAACCGGGTATCAGCATCAATGACTATACTGAAAAAATAGGTGATGAGGCAACGATTGTTTTTCAAAAAATAGGGCTATTAAAAAAGTCACAAATTAAGAATGAAGACCCTGCCAACAGGGCATACAGGAAATACTTATATCATGGAATTTCGCATCATTTAGGAATTGATGTTCATGACCTTGGAACCAAAAATGAATCTATAAAAGCCGGGATGGTTTTTACAATAGAACCGGGAATTTACATAGAAGAAGAGCACATGGGCGTGAGAATTGAAAATAATTTTTGGATAACTAAAAATGGAAATAAGGACCTGATGAAAAATATACCAATAACAGTTGAAGAGATTGAAAGTCTGATGAAGAAATAAATTTTATGAAACAAATTCCAAACATTTTCACACTGCTTAATCTTTTCTTTGGCTGTATGGCAATTGTTTTTGCTTTACAAACAGATTCTGTGATAATTTATTTGAATGATGAATTCAACAGCAGTTTTAATATTCCCGAAAAACTTACATGGGCTGCAATTTGCATAATCATTGCGGCGCTTATTGATTTTTTGGATGGATTTGTTGCCCGTTTGTTAAAAGCAACTTCGTCTATGGGTAAACAGTTGGATTCATTGAGTGATATAGTAAGTTTTGGGGTAGCACCTGGTGTTATACTTTATCAACTGCTGCGGTTCAGTTTTGCAAGAGAAGAAAATGGCCTTAATGTTTCATTAGTGTGGCTGCTACCGGCGTTTGTTTTAAGTTGTGCAGCTGCGTATCGACTTGCCAAATTTAATTTAGATGAATCGCAGAGTGTAATATTTAAGGGCGTTCCTGTGCCGGCGGTTGGTTTACTAGTGGCCTCTTTCCCGCTTATTTTCCATTTTAATTTTATTAACAGTATTAATGCCAGCATAATTGAAAATTTGATACCGTCATTTAATGCCGATTCTTATTCTAATTTTCTCGGCGGTGCAAAATTAATTTTACTTAATAAATGGATTTTATACGCATTGATTTTGCTATTGAGCTATTTAATGGTTAGCAACTTTCGGATGATCTCTTTAAAATTTTCTGATTTTACTTTTAAGAATAATGTGCCAAAGATTACATTATTAGTTATTGCAATAATTGCCGCCATTTTTTTGCAATGGATTGCTGTTCCAATTGTTTTTATATTTTATATTATACTATCCCTTTCAACAATTAAAACGAAAAGCGAATGAACTTTCTTGCTGAAATAAAAATAATGCCGCTTAAAGAATTATTGGATCCGCAAGGCAAGGCAGTTATGGGTGGGCTTTCCAATCTCGGTTTAAGGAACATTGAAGATGTAAGAATTGGCAAGCACATACAATTAAATATTGAAGCAGATAATGAAGCTGAAGCAAAACAAATTGCAGAAGAAGCTTCTAAAAAATTATTGGCAAATCCTGTTATGGAAGAATATTCAATTTCAATTAGCTAATTAGCCAATTCGGTAATGTGCTATTAATTGTAAACTTTCGAACATTTAAGTAATAAGATTTTTCATTTTTGTTAATTAGCTAATTGGCTAATTAGCACATTGGCTAATTAAGAGAATGCTCTACCTGGTTCCATCACCCATAGGCAATCTTGCCGATATCACATTTCGGGCTATAGAAGTATTGAAATCCGTCGATTTGATTTTGGCTGAAGACACAAGAACTTCGGCTACACTGCTCCGTTACTATAATATTAAAAAGCCAACAACGCCATATCATCAGCATAACGAGCATAAAATTTATAGTCATTTGGTTGACCAGTTAAAGTCTGGTAAAACGATGGCGTTACTTACAGATGCAGGCACGCCCGGAATTAGCGATCCTGCATTTCTGCTGGTTCGTGAATGCATTAAAAGTAATATTAAAGTTGAATGCCTTCCCGGCGCAACTGCGTTTGTACCTGCATTAGTAAACAGTGGATTGCCTATAAACAGTTTTTGTTTCGAAGGGTTTCTGCCATTAAAAAAAGGAAGGCAAACTTTTTTAAAAAAGATGGCCGAAGAAGCACGAACGATGGTATTTTATGAGAGCCCGATGCGATTAGTAAAAACGCTAAACGATTTTATAGAATATTTTGGAGAAGACCGGCAATGTTCCCTAAGCCGCGAACTCACCAAAATATTTGAAGAAAATAAAAGAGGAACCTTGCGGGAAGTGCATGATTATTTTAACGAAAAAACTGTGAAGGGGGAAATAGTAATAGTGGTGGAAGGGAAGAAATAATATTATCTTTGACATGATATTTTAATACAAAATATGTTTTTAAAAGAGATTATTAATATTGATAAAGAAATTCTGAACGGTACTCCCGTATTTAAAAATTCAAGAGTTCCTGTTCAAACCCTATTTGACTATCTTGAAGAAAGTTCTCTCGAAGAATTTTTAAAAGGGTATCCGTCAGTTTCACGCAATCAGGCAGAAAAAGTTATTGAATTCGCCGGAAAATTAATTAGTACTACTCCATTGGAATATGAAGATACTGCTGGATGAAAATATTGATATTAGATTCAAAAATCTATTTGACAATAATGAGCACCAGGTATTTACCGTTAGGGATATGAATTGGCTTGGGATTAAAAATGGAGAACTATTAAGATTATCGCAATCTAATCAATTCGATATTTTAATCGCCGTTGATAAGAATATTCCTTATCAACAAAACAGGGAAAACTTACCAATATCAATTATAGTCTTAAATGTGAAGCGGAATGTATTATCGAGAATTACTCCATTATATTCTCTGATTATTGAAATTATTTCTAAGCCACTTAAAAAAGAAATAATTGTTGTGGATGAGGAATAACTAGTCTTCCATCAAATTAACTCTCATCATTTTTGTTTTTTTTATAACTTCTATTTTGCGAATTTTGCGCTTTTTATTTTAATAAATATTGATGAGAAAGGTTATCCTGTTATTTATTTCAGTTCTTTATTTTTCAACATTTGTTCTTGCCCAGCCCGATCGCTGGCAACAGCGTGTTAAATACAATATGACTGTGGATGTTGATGTGAATACCAATCGTTTTACCGGCATTCAAAAATTAGAATATACTAACAACTCTCCTGATAAATTAAACCGTGTATTTTTTCATTTATACTGGAATGCTTTTCAGCCCGGCAGCGAGATGGACGTTAGAAGCCGCGAAGCAGGGCAAACAATGATTAATGGAAATCTGGATTGGGACTCACGTGTAAAGGATCGCATCTCTAAGTTAACTCGGGATGAAATAGGTTATCAAAAAGTAAGTTCTTTAAAATTGAATGGCGTTGAGCAACCGATGAAGTTGCACGGAACTATTTTGGAAGTCGATCTTAGCAAACCAATTTTACCAAAAAGCAAAGTAAATTTTGAACTTGTTTTTGAAGCACAGGTGCCGATACAAATAAGAAGAAGCGGTCGTGATAATGCACAGGGAATCAGGTATAGCATGAGTCAATGGTATCCTAAAATGTGCGAATACGATTATGAAGGCTGGCATCCTACGCCTTATATCGGGCGGGAGTTTTACGGTGTTTGGGGCGATTATGATGTTACTATAAAAATTGATAAGTCTTATAAACTTGCCGGCACTGGTGTTTTAGAAAATGCTTCGGGTATTGGTTGGGGTTATGACAAGCCGGGAACACCTCTAAAAGATATTTCTTCTGCAAAACGAACCTGGCATTTCATTGGAAATAATGTTCATGATTTTGTATGGGCTGCCGATCCAAACTATGAACATATAGTAAGAAAGCAAGATGGAGTTATTTTAAATGTTGTTTACAAAAAGGTGGATTCTCTCGAAAAGAACTGGCAAACTATTGCTGATGCGGCAGTTATTGTGTTACCTTATATGGAAAAACGATTTGGGAAATACCCATACCCGCAATATTCGTTTATACAGGGAGGCGATGGTGGTATGGAATATCCAATGGCCACATTAATGGTAAGGCCCGGATTGAAAACTGAGTTTCATGAATGGATGCATAGCTGGTACCAGATGATGCTTGGAACCAATGAAAGCCTTTATCCGTGGATGGACGAGGGTTTCGCCACCTATGCAGAAAATGAGGTGCTGGCGTATTATGACAGCGTTATGAACATTCCACCGGATGAAAAACAAAAAGCGTTGCCATTAAATCACGCGACGGGTTATAATGCTTACAATTTTTTAATGAGGCAAAAACTGGAAGAACCCCTTACTACACATTCGGATCATTACAATACAAATTTTGGTTACGAGATTAATGCATATTATAAAGGAGAGATATTCCTGGAGCAACTAGGCTACGTCGTTAGTGATTCAGTGAGAGATATAATTTTATTGGAATATTACAAACTATGGAGATTTAAACATCCCAATGCTTCCGATTTTATGAAAGTTGCGCAGGACGTAAGTGGCATCCAACTTGACTGGTATAAAGAGTATTGGATATATACAACCAAAAGTATTGATTACAGTATTGACAGCCTTTGGGGTGAAAACGGCGTTTCAAAAATAAGAATCAGGCGAATTGGTCAAATGCCTATGCCTATTGATCTTCAGCTTTCTTTTAAAGATAGCAGCAAAGAAATTCATTATATTCCATTAAACCTTATGTTTGGAAATAAGCCTGCAGAAAGTAAGGAGCCCTTCATTGTTCACAACGAATGGAACTGGACCAACCGTACTTATGTTGTTGAGTTTAATCATCCACTCCGGGATTTGGTTCTTGTTGAAATTGACCCTTCAGGAAGAATGGCAGACATTGACAAAAAGAACAATGTATTACAACTGAATTGGTAATTGTTCAGCTTTAAAATTTTAGTTACCCATCAGCCCGGCGTTAAATTTAATTAATAAAGAGTCAAGATGATCCTGTTCATTAAGTGGCAGCGTTGATGCTTTATCAAATACATCATGGTACGCTTTTATGCCGCCGAGAGTATAGAAGAAAAATGCAGGCACTCCTTTTTCTGTAAAGAAATAATGATCACTGTTAGCAGCTTTACCTCTGGGATTTATTTTCACGAGGTATTTATATTCATCATTTATTTTATTCATTAAAGCAAATTCATTGGGGAATTCTGTCGCATTGACTACTGTTATGCCTTCGTCACCAGTGCCTGCCAAATCAGTGTTTATAAGAAATCTTATATTTTTTAATGGAACAATTGGATGTTCCGTATAATATTTTGAACCAACTAAACCAGCCTCTTCACCAGCAAATAATATAAATCCAATTGAGTATTTAGCAGGATGCGCTGGGTAGTATTTTGCAAGACTTAACAACAGCGCATCGCCACTGGCGTTATCATTTGCGCCAGGGAAATACGTGTCTTTACCCATGCCTCCTAAATGGTCATAATGTGCCGTAATAAAAATAAATGAATCGGGCTGAGCCGTGCCTTTTACCATTCCGCAAATGTTGGCAGTTTTGAAATCGTTGATAAACTTATTTTCAATGTTTAGCTTATAAGTAGCAGGTATGCCTGAAAATCTTTTTTTATCTATTTGAATAAGTGTATAGTCTGCTACCTGTTGCTCGACAGACCAGGTGAGTTTATCTTGTAAGTTTACAATAATTCTATTCTCAAAATCAATGAAATCTGCACTGTCTTTTTGTTCCAGTTTTCCTTTACCTTTTGCTCCACGACTTTCCGGACCTACAATAAAATCCACTCCGGGAGTAAGTGTTTTTCCATTTATTTCAACTTCCATTTTCCCGGGGAAGGTATTGGCAGCATAGCTAAAATTTTGAAAATAATCCTCGCCATTTAATGGTTGAACGCCAAGTATTTTAAATTCTGTTACCAAAAAATTAGCAGCCTTTTTCATTCCATCGTTAGTATAACCGCGTCCCCAGAAATAAGACGAGGCCAGGGTGTCAACGATTTCCCTGTTAAAAGAAATATCCTGGGACTGAGCAATAGTGCTAAACAAAAATAGTCCTGCAACAAAAGTTAATTTCATTATTGGTGTTTAAAATTTGGTAAGTATAAATTATTTTTTTGTATCATCAAAAACTAAAGAGTTAAGATGTATCAGTATATTGCCCGGCAAAAAATTTCAAATAAAAATTGGCGTGATAATGGAAAGGATTGAAATATTGCGGGCAACTCCTGATGATGCATTATTAATCTCTGAACTTAGCGCTGTCACTTTTTTTGACACATTTACAGGAACCTGCACCGATGAAGATATGCAGGGATTTATTGAGCTGTATTTTAATAAAGACCAGGTACTGTCTGAATTACAAAATGCCAATGATTTTTACTTTATAGCTTTTGTGGATGACCGTGCTGCAGGTTATGTAAGAATAAAAGAGGAAGTGAGCGATGTTGAAATTATTAAGAAATATAAAGCAATAGAACTAAAGAGAATTTATGTGCTTAAGGAATATCACTCAAGAAAAGTAGGAGCTGCATTGATGAACTTTGCGCTGGGTTTTGCCGCACAAAAAAATTATGAATTAATCTGGCTGGGTGTATGGGAACATAACGAGAGAGCGAAAGCGTTTTATAAAAAATTTGGATTTGAAGATTCAGGCGTTGAACATCCTTTTCCTATAGGCAACACACCACAAACCGATGTTTGGTTATATAAATTTATTGAGAAAAGAGATTTATAATTTTTTCAACCTGTTCTGCAATTCCTTGTCGGTAATATTTTCTAAAGATGATTTATCATAAATGGCAATCAGAAATATTTTTTCATTAATAATCTGGACAAAAGCTATAACTCTTGCCCCGCCTGACTTTCCCTTTCCTTTTGATTGAACGGATAATCTTATTTTAAAACAGTTCTTGCCAATTGGTGTACCAAGCATCGGATTTTTCAATAGCTGATCTTCTAAAATTAAAAGGTCATTATGCAGCGAAGCGTATTTTTTGGCGAGTTGTTTTAATTCACGCTCAAAAGGCGGTGTTGGTACTAATTTATAATTCATCAAGCAATTCTTTCAACGATTTTGCTTTTACTTCTCCTCGGTTATATTTTTTTATGAATTCCACTGATTCTTCGATTCCATCTAAAATTTCTTTCTTCTTTGAGGAGGCGCTTTTTTTAGATTGCGGATTAACAATTTCGACAAAATCAAATTGCTTCAATAGTTCTTTTAAAAAAGGAATTTTCTTTTTATTCTTTATTTTTAAAATGATTTCTTCCATTTTTTAATTTTTTATTTCTTCCAAATTTAGTCATTTTAAAATCTTTCAGGAGTTTACATACAAGATATATTTTTCCTTAAAAAAGGGTTTGTGAAATATTTTTTCTATTTCCCACGTACGAGGCCTGCAGACACTTTCAGCAATTTCATTGTTAAGATCGCCTCCTTTTAAACAAATAAGCCCCGTCAATTTTTTCGGCTCATTTACCGGTTTCTTTTTCAATAAGGGTTTGCTCCAATGCCAGAGATCTTTCAATGGGGCTACTGCTCTCGAAACAACGATGTCAAATTTCTTGTCATGAATGTCTTCCGCCCGTGTATGCACAACCGTTATATTTTTTAAATCGATTGCTTTGGCAACGGCATCCGCAACTTTTAATTTTTTATTGATGCTGTCTACTAAATAAAAATTAACCTCAGGAAAAAAAATGGCTAATGGAATGCCTGGGAAACCGCCACCGGTTCCCAAGTCCATAATATCATAACCTCCTGGAAAATCAAATTGCCTTGCAATTGACAAAGAATGCAGCACGTGATGCAAATAAAAATTATCAATATCTTTTCTCGAAATAACATTTATTTTTTGATTCCATTCCGCATACAAAACTTTCAATGCAGCAAACTGGTTTATTTGTTTCTCAGTAAAATCGGTGAAGTATTTTGTAAGGATTTCCATTGCCACGAATTTCACCAATTAACACGAATAAAAAATAGTCTCACCCGGTTTAATTTGTTTAGCTGGCACGAACACTATTTCCAGCTGTTTTTTGGTTTTTTTAAAATAGCTGTGGAAAATCGTATGTAATAAAAAAACATCCATACATCCAATACTAAATACCATGGAAATAGATCTTTCTCATCAAGTTTATCTGTTACTTTAAACAAGATGATTCCCTGTATAATAAAGCGAATTCCAAATACAATCAGGGCCAGTTCCCAACTATAAAATATAATGGATGCGACAAGCAAAGGATAAAAAAGAAAATGGGACAAAGCATATAAGCCCAATAAAAATTTATGAATTACTTTATAATATTTGCTGGTAGTATAATGTCTGTTCTTTTGTTTCACCCATTGCTTCCACGATTTTGGTGGTTCAGATAATGTAAACGCTTCTTTATCGATTACGATTGAAGTGTTGTTTTTAGTTGCTGCTTTATTTATAAAAAGATCATCGTCGCCCCCGGGAACATGATTGTGAGATGAGAATCCCTTATGTCTGAAAAATACAGATTTCTTATAACTCAGGTTTCTTCCAACACCCATGTACGTGAGTCCGGCACACGAGTAAGAGAGATATTGCAAAGCTGTATGCAATGTTTCCCATCTTACCAGCTTATTGAAAAATCCTTTCTTTTTATGCAATGCACCATAACCCAAAACTATTTCTGTTCCATTGCTAAAACCTTCCTGCATTTTCTCAAGCCAGAATTCACTTGCGGGAACACAGTCGGCATCCGTGAGAAGCACAACTTCATATTTAGCAGTTTTGATTCCGATGCTAAGGGGATATTTTTTGCCCGGAATAAATCTTGCTTCCTGCGTAAGTTCGATTAAATGTAATTGTTTGTACGTCCTTTGGTATTCTTCTAAAATATATTTGCTTTCGTCGAAAGAGTTATCATTTACTACGATAACTTCATGGGTAGTGCGATATTGCTGTATCAATACGCCAGGCAGATTTTTCACGAGGTTATGAGCTTCATCGCGTGAGCAAACGATCACCGATACGGGATGCGTTTGGGAAGTTAATTTCGATTTTGATTTATAAAATGCAAGACGTGCAAAAAAGAAAAGATAATAAAATAGCTGTATAAGCATAATCACACAAAATCCCAGGAAGACATCATTTTCCCAATGACGCAGGTATTCAGCTAGTTTCATCGTTTGCAAACATAATCACCTTCTGGCTACGTACAAAATATCTGTTTCGATTTAATAATCTTTATCGCTTACTTATTTTTTCAAAACTATATTTGCCTTTCCTGGCATCAAATACGAAAAACTTTATGGCTGCATTGCAATTTCGACTTCAGCAGAATGATAATCAATCTAAGGCAAGGGCTGGAAAAATAATTACTGATCATGGTGAAATTTCTACGCCCATTTTTATGCCTGTTGGAACGGCCGGAAGCGTAAAGGCGGTAACGCAGCAGCAGTTGGTTGATGATATAAATGCTGAAATTATTTTGGGAAATACTTATCATTTATATCTGCGTCCCGGACTTGAAATATTGGAAGCGGCCGACGGTTTGCACAAATTTATGAACTGGAATAGACCGATACTTACCGATAGCGGTGGTTACCAGGTTTTTTCGCTTAGCGGCACCCGAAAGCTAACAGAAGAAGGAACAATTTTTCAAAGCCACATTGATGGTAGCAAGCATTTATTTTCGCCGGAAATTGTGATGGACATTCAAAGAATAATTGGTGGTGATATTATCATGGCATTTGATGAATGCCCTCCTGGTGGGAGTGAATATGATTATGCTAAAACCTCCATGGAATTAACTCATCGCTGGCTTGACAGGTGTTTTGCCCGATTTAATAACACTGATAACAGATATGGTTACACGCAGAATTTATTTCCGATTGTGCAGGGTGGCGTGCATCATGATTTGCGAAAGATTTCCTGCGAATATGTTTCATCAAAAAATGCGACAGGAAATGCAATTGGCGGCCTGAGTGTTGGTGAACCAACTGAAAAAATGTACGAGATATGTGAGCTTTGCTGCAGTAACCTTCCGGTTAACCGGCCACGTTATTTGATGGGTGTTGGCACACCATGGAATATCCTGGAATGCATTGCTTTGGGAGTTGATATGTTCGATTGTGTAATGCCAACCCGCAATGGAAGAAACGCAATGCTTTTTACAAGCAATGGAGTTATCAATATTGATAATAAAAAATGGGAAAAAGATTTTTCGCCAATTGATGCGGGAATTGATTGTGAAGTAAGTAACTATTATAGCAAAGCGTATTTAAGACATTTGATTAAATCAAAAGAAATATTAGGATTACAAATTGCAAGCATTCACAATCTTGCTTTTTATCTCTCCGTAGTCGTAAAAGCAAGGGAACATATACTGGATGGGAGTTTCGTTTCGTGGAAGAATGAAATGAGCCTCAAATGGCAACAGAGATTATAAAGTTTATGTAAACTTTAGTTTGCATCACTGAACGATAAATTATTGCATGAGAAATTGATTATTAATTTTAACGAAATGGATATAATCGTCATTTTATAATAAATTTTTTTGTACCATCTTTGTGAACATCGTTTTTAATCACAGTTAAATACATCTTTTTCTAATATCGCAAAATTTTTAGTTATGGTAAAATGGGCAAGTACTTTCCTGGTTATTTTTTTTATTAGCAATGTTTCGTTTGCCCAAAAGAGTAAACTTACTATTGAAGGAAGTGCACCTAAATTATTTCTTTTGCATACAGTAGTGCCGAAAGAAAATTTTTATAGTATTGGGAGATTATATAATGTTACCGCGAAGGAGATAGCTTCTTATAATAATCTGCAATTTGAAAATGGTTTGAGTGTGGGAGAAACGCTAAAAATTCCCCTTACCGAAAATAATTTTTTACAATCGGGAACCGCAAGTCAAGGCGAGGCGTTGATACCGGTTTATCATTTGGTTCAGCCAAAAGAGGGCCTTTACAGGCTAAGTATTAATTATAATAAAGTGCCGTTAACCAGTATCAAGAAATGGAATCATCTGCAGTCAGATGATGTGAGCGTTGGAACTTCTTTAATTGTTGGTTTTCTTAAAGTAAATAAGACCGAATCATTGTTAGCGGCGAGTGGCGTTAGAACCAATATTGAAGTTACACCTGAAGGAAAGACTGAAGCGAAACCTATTCCACCAGCTCCGATAATAGAGGATAGAATGCCACCCGTAAAAAAACCGGATGTTCAAAAAGATGAACCTAAAGAGATAACTACGGTACAAACTGATGAGCATAAAGCAACGGTAACTAATGTAAATACTAAAAGCGAGATTAATTTTTCAGGAGGATATTTTAAGAAATTATATGATGATCAGGCAGAAAAAAAAGCCCCTGTAAACGAAACAGGAACTGGTGGTACTTTTAAGTCTACCAGCGGATGGCAGGACGGGAAATATTATTGTTTTAATAATGATGCGCCGCCCGGCTCAGTAATCAAGATAACGAATAATGCTACAAATAAAAGCGTTTATGCCAAGGTGTTAGATGCAATACCTGATATAAAACAAAATTCCGGGCTTGCCATTATAATAAGCAATGCTGCCGCAGAAGAATTAGGTTCCGGTGATAAATTTGATTGCGCTTTGAGTTACGTAAAATAATTAGCCAATTAAAGAAAAGTAGAATTAAGAAATTAAATCGCTGGCTATTAATTAGCTAATTGGCTAATTATCACATTGGCAAATTATTTCTCCATCCTCTCAGAAAATCTTTTATAGCCAACTTTTTCTTGCCTTCTAACTGTAGCTCTGTTACCTGGATGTAGCCGTTGGCGCAGGCAAATTTTAAAAAGGTTTTATTGTCTGTAACCATCTCTCCGGGATTTTCCGTTGTGGTTGTATACTCTTTTTTAGTGCTGAATATTTTTAATTTTTTTCCTCCCAAAAATGTGAAAGCTGCGGGATAAGGGGAAAGCCCGCGAACAAGGTTATAGATTTCGTCAACATTTTTTTGCCACTTTATTTCACAGTTTTCTGTAAATATTTTCGGAGCATGATGCAAGGCACCAGGTGCTATACCTGAAGCATGAATTTGCGCCACTTCTCTAAGATTACCATTTACGAGTTCATTCACGGTTTGTAAAAGCAGGTCAGCGCCAATCTCCATCATTCGATCATGAACTTGACTGGCATTTTCTTCGTCTCCTATACTAATTTTTTGTTGCAGCAATATATTCCCGGTATCAATTTCATGTTGCAGTTTAAATGTGGTTACCCCCGTTTCTTTTTCGCCGTTTATGATTGCCCAGTTGATAGGAGCCGCTCCACGATACTGCGGCAACAACGATCCATGAAGATTGATAGTGCCCATTGGAGGCATGTTCCAAACAACTTCAGGCAACATACGGAAGGCAACGACAACCTGAAGATCCGCATGTAGTTTTTTAAGCTCCTCGAGGAAATCAGGGTTTTTTAGTTTTTCGGGTTGAAGAATTTTTAAACCTTTTGACAATGCATATTTTTTTACTGCACTTTCATTCATTTGCATTCCTCTTCCCGAGGGCTTATCAGGCGCAGTGATTACTGCCACGATATTATAACCTGCATCAATCAGTCTTCCAAGCGATGGAACTGCAAACTCAGGAGTTCCCATAAAAATAATACGGAAATTATTCATTTTGTATGAGCCTTATTTTGTATGAGTTTTCATTGATCGAAGTCTGCGTACCGCAAATATTTCTTTCTGATCTTTTTAAAATTGCTCAAGGCGGGTTCCCAGCTTTTTCTTATTTCATTTTCTGAAATGCCGTCCTTTATTTGTTGCATCAGGATGTCATTTCCCGCAAGGCGGTTGAACCCATTCGTAGATAAAAAAAACTTTTCTTTATCGGGAAATAACCTGTACGCCTGGATAATCCATTTAATCTGAACTTTATTGTCAACTTTTTTAAGAACCTGTTCTGGTGTTCCTGAAAGGTTCCATCCATAACATACTTCCCCGTAATGCTTACTGCTTTTTGCGCCTTCCATTGGGTGCGGTTTAAACGAAAAGAGCGTTTTTGGCAAAGAGGGTGCTCCAAATACCTGGAAAGGTTTATCGGTTCCTCTTCCCTCACTTAAAGATGTTCCTTCAAACAGGCAAGTAGAAGGATACCAATATATAGATTGGATAGAGGGCAGATTTGGAGAAGGCCTTACTGGTAAAATGTATTTGCTTTTATGCGTGTAATTTAAGCACTTGATTACAAAAAAATGAAATGGCGTATCAACAGATGCTTTAGTTGTTTTGAAATAGTTGTACTTTTTATTTGCGGCATCAGTCAGCCAGTTTTCACCGGCAATCATAAATGCATATTCACCTAACGTCATACCATAAACGATGGGAACGGGTTGCATACCAACGAAGCTTTTAAATTTTGGATCGAGTACCGGGCCATCAACATAAAATCCATTGGGATTAGGCCTGTCAAGTATCAACAGCGGTTTTGAATTTTCAAATGCCGCTTCCATGTAAACTTGCAGGGAAGAAATAAAAGTATAAAACCTGGTGCCGACGTCCTGGATGTCAAATATCATAATATCCACATCAGCCAAATCTTCTGTGGTAGGCTTTTCATGTTTTCCATAAAGGCTGATAACTTTTATGCCGGTTTGTTTATCGATAGCGTTTCCAACTTTTTCACCTGCGTCTGCATCGCCTCTGAAGCCGTGTTCAGGCCCAAAAATTTTTACAACTTTAATTCCTCTTTTTACTAAAGTATCAACTAGGTTGGTCTGGCGCACCAATGAAGTTTGGTTGGCGAAAACAGCCACAGATTTGCCTTTTAGAAGCGGAAGGTAAACGTTCATTCTTTCTGCACCGGGGATGATTCTGTTTTGTGAATAACAGTGAAAAAGTAAAATGTTCAGGAAGAATAGAAGTGTTATTTTTTTTTTCATAATTCAAATTTCATTAAAAAGTGCTTATGAGGGAGCGTTTAAATATATTAATAAAATGAGGATACGGTGATAATTTTTTTATAAATTAATCAATCCGGTGTCCGATAATTTTTTGGGCTAAATAATTATTAGTTTCTTCGCAGTTATTACTGGTAAACCTGGTAATATGAAAAACCATTTTTTAAAATTTCAAATTAAAGAAAATGAGCAAAGCAAAAAAAGGAGATGTTGTAAAAGTGCACTACAGGGGAACATTAAACTCTGGCGAACAATTTGATTCAAGTGAAGGACGTGATCCGCTAAAGTTTACAGTAGGCGCAGGCCAGATGATTGCGGGTTTTGATGCAGCCATACCCGGAATGATTGTTGGAGAAAAAAAGAAAATTGTAATAGCTCCGGAACATGCTTATGGAGAAAAAAATCAGGATGCCATAATTGAATTTCCAAAATCAAATATTCCTGCAGATATGAAACTGGAACCTGGCATGAAGTTACAGTTGCGTAACGAAGCCGGCCATCCTGTACCTGTAGTTGTAACTGAAGTAAAAGATGATGTTGTTATACTCGATGCTAATCACGAACTGGCCGGTAAAGAATTAATTTTCGATATTGAATTGGTGGAAATTGCGGAGTAAACATTCATAACTGCGAAGATTAAACGCAATTGTATTTAACGAGTGCAGCAATTTGTTTCTCAGCCTGGTAAAGTGTAGCAGTACACTTCTTAATATTCCATTTTTCTAAGTGAAGGGGCTTTGAACCACGTAGCTGCAACAACAAGCAGGGTAATACTTCCTCCGATTACTACTGAAGAAATAGTGCCAAAAAGCTTAGCAGTAACACCACTTTCGAATTGTCCCAGTTCATTGCTGGAGTTAACAAACATTGAGCTTACGCTCATTACTCTTCCACGCATATTGTCCGGGGTTTTTAATTGTGTAATAGTGCCGCGTACTACTACACTTATACCATCAAGCATTCCCCCGACCAGGAGTGCACAAAACGATAAAATAAAAATCTTCGAAAGGCCAAAAATAATTATACATACACCAAAACCAGCTACGGCTAATAATAATTTTTTTCCTTGATTTTTCTGCATTGGGAAGAGTGTCAGAATGATTACAATGATGATTGATCCCATGTCAGCCGCTCCATTTAAAAATCCAAATCCCTCGGGCCCCACTTTTAAAATATCACGGGCATAAACAGGAATGAGCGCAACGGCACCGCCAAATAATACAGCAAAAAGGTCTAATGAAAATGCACCCAGCAACTCCTTCGTTTTAAAAACGAATTGCAATCCTTGTTTCACACTTTCCAATGTTCTTACAGCGCCATGGATATTTGAAGATGGTTTTGGTTTTATTCTTAACAAAAAGAAAAATGAAATTGTTATAAAACATGATATTACGATCAATGTACCCGTTATACCGGCTCCGGCAATTAGAAATCCTCCGGTGGCATGTCCGGTTACTGATGCCGAAAGCCATGTTCCCTGGCTCCAGGTAGTTGCATTTTGTAAATGGTGCCGCGGAACAATATAGGCAATCATTGCACCGAAAACAGGCCCTGTAAAGGCTCTTATAATACCGGTGCCAAATATTACCAAGTAAATGCAAATGGCAATCCAATGATTGCTTAAATGATTTGCCGTGAATTTTCCGGATATAAAAACTAAGATCAAGGCAGCAAGTGTGTAAAGCATTACTCCTTTTAGTAAAAGTTTTTTCTTTTCGCTTTGATCAATAACATGGCCCGCATACAGCGCCAAAGATACCGCCGGAACTACTTCGGATAATCCAATTAATCCTATTGCAAACGGATCGTTAGTTAACAAATATATCCACCATCCTACCAATGTTGCCATCATTCGAAGGCCCATTATAAATACAAATCTTCCCAGCAGCAGGTTACGGAATTCGGCTATTCTTACTGATGCAAAGGGGTTATTTTTAAGGGCAGGGTTCATACGTTAGTTTAGGGAAGTTGCAGGTAATGCTGGCCGTCATCATAATCATTATTAAGAGCTTCCAATACGGCATTCAAATGTTTCTCGTTTCCTAAAAAATCGGCTTCAGTTACATCTATAAATAGCGTGGTAATGTTATGCTGCCTTATGTATTGGGTATACGTTTCCTGCAATGCAAAAAGATATTCCGTTGCGATGGATTGTTCGTAAGATCGATTGCGTTTCCTGATGTTTTCTTTCAGCTTTGTTACCGGTGCGTGTAAATAAATAAGCAGGTTGGGCTGTACCAGTTGTGGATTGATAATATCAAATAATTTCTGGTACAACAAAAATTCCTCTTCCGGCAAATTCACTTTCGCAAACAATAGGCATTTCGTAAATAAATAGTCTGAAATGGTTACATTCTGAAACATATCTTTTGTTTGCAAAAGATCTTTCAACTGCTTGTACCTTTCTGCCATAAAAAAAAGTTCAAGCGGAAAAGCGTACTGCTGTTGGTTTTCATAAAACTTAGGGAGGAAAGGGTTATCAGCAAACTCTTCCAAAATTAATCTTGCATTCAGGCGTTTGCTGAGCAAATGCGCCAGAGTTGTTTTGCCTGCTCCAATATTTCCTTCAATAGTTATGAAATTATATTTCATGTGTAATTCATCAAATTTTAGAAAGGGATTTATAATTAACCGTTTCTAAAAGTGATTTATGAATATTTTAAAAATCAAAAATAACAACTGAAACACTAAATATCAGAAATGAATTTGCGAATACTTACAACAGATGTTAATAAGTATTTGAGATAATATTTCTTTATTAGTTGTGTCCATAAGATGATGATAGGAATGTTTGCAAAATATGAGGTTACAAACAATTTTTTTGTTTTATAATTTCTCGAATAGATTTGCTTTTTTTCAATAAACCTTTTCATGAAGCCATACAACCAGTTCAGGGCTATGTTTGCAATAACAAAAGCCAGTCTGCGTGCAATTTTCAGAAGCCCGTCTGCGGTAATCTTTGGATTCGCTTTTCCGCTAATTTTTATTCTTGTATTTGGGTTTATTGGTGGAAATGGCAGAACACAAACTTATAAAGTTGCTATTGAAGAAAATGCAGATACTGCTAATGCATTGTACAAAGCATTGATAAATACGCAGGGAGTTTCTATAATAAGATATCATGATAAAAATTCGTTGATGGATGACATGGAAAAAGGAAAATTGGCAGGAATTATCAATATTCAAAAAAACGCATCAGGAAATCCTCCCTATAATTTTGCACTAAAAAGTACCAATTCAAGTAACGATAAATGGCCACAATTTAAAACGTTGGTTGAAAGTTTAATTAACCAATTAAGTAATCAATTTTATAAAGGTCGCCCGACTTATGCCAATTTCGATTTTGATCCTAAAAGAGATATTTCTGAAATAAGACAATACAAAACCATTGACTTTATTCTTCCCGGCCAGCTTGGATTTTCTTTGCTGGCCTCAGGAGTGTTTGGTGTTGCATTTATGTTTTTTAATCTTAGGAATACGTTGGTATTAAAGAGATTTTTTGCAACACCTATCAGCAGAACTTATATTATTTTGGGAGAAATGCTAAGCCGGGTTTTATTTCAACTGCTAACAGCTATTGTGATAATTTTAATTGGCAGGTATTTCTTTGGTTTTACCTTGATAAATGGCTTCCAAACTTTTCTTAATATGCTTGTGTTGAGTTTTATCGGGCTTGTTGTGTTTATGGGATTTGGTTTTATAGTAAGCGGACTTGCGAAAAGCGACAACACAATTCCCCCCTTTGCTAACCTCATAACGCTTCCGCAATTTTTAATTGGCGGAACTTTCTTTTCAGTAAGTGTTTTCCCGGTGTGGCTTCAATGGATTGCTAAAATAATGCCGCTTACTCATCTTAATGAAGCGCTTCGTGATATTGCCTTTGAAGGAAAAAGCCTTTGGGATGTAA
The DNA here is from genome assembly GCA_963756945.1 of uncultured Chitinophagaceae bacterium. GTDB lineage: Bacteria > Bacteroidota > Bacteroidia > Chitinophagales > Chitinophagaceae > Ginsengibacter. The sequence continues at coordinate 220,113 of CAVWQJ010000005.1, forward strand.
AAATGGAAATTGGCATTTTACTACTTTGGGGAGTTATTGTATATGCAGTAGCAGTAAAAGTTTTTAAATGGGAATAAATTATCTTACCAGTATGCGCCGGGCTAAATTATTTTTTATTGCTATTTTAATATTGACTGGGTTTCTTTGTTTGATTACAGTTTTTCTTCCATCTAATCTTACAGTTTCAAAATGGGTTACAGTTAATGCAAATGAAAATGCAATAGCAACCCAAATAAATAATTTTAAAAACTGGAAAAACTGGTACCCTGCTTTTCAAAGTAAAGCTGTAACTGTAAATATATCGGAACACGACAATAAACTTTTTGCTACGCTTACTAATGAAAATAAAAAAAGGATATCGTTGTCTTTATTGAAATCTTCAACAGAAAAAATAATTATTCGTGTATCTGAAGAAAAGGGAAATTCAAAAACATACGAATTTGTTTTATCACCTAACGGCGCAGGGCAAACGCAACTTACCTGGAACGTAAATATGGAGTTGGGTTGGTATCCCTGGAGAAAATTTGCCGGTATTTTTCTTGATAAAGTTACGGGACCGCAATACGAAGCAACTTTGCAAAATTTGAAAACAGCTGCAGAAAAAAATGTTCCTTAATCTTTCTTAACGATTGATTCCAGGAAACCTTCTACCACACTATATACTTTTCTTAATTCTTTTTTGGTGATGCAATAAGGGGGCATTATATAAATTGTATTCCCTAACGCCCTAAGGTAAACGCCGTGTTGTAAACAATGCTCCGTAAATGAAGAACCTATATTGTGAAGATAATTATCGCTTTCATTTGTATTGATTTCAAAAGCGCAAATAGTTCCCAAATGGCGTAAATTTTTAATGATATTTTTTTCTTCAAATGATTTAATCTCTTTTAAGAAATTCTTTTGCTGATTTACAATTTCTTCAATTTTCCCCAAACACTTCTTCTTTTGAAGTAGCCTGAGACTTGCCAGCGCTGCCGTACACGCAAGTGGATTGGCTGTGAAGGAATGTCCATGAAAAAAGGTTTTCATTTTATCGTCACTCACAAATGCCTCATATATATTTTGAGTACATGCTGTTATTCCCATTGCCATTGTTCCGCCGGTGAGCGCTTTGCTAAGACAAATTATGTCGGCATTATTTTGTAAATAATTTCCTGCAAAAAAACTTCCCGTTCTGTAAAATCCGGTGAGCACTTCATCAGCAATGCAAACGATATTTTCTTTTTTCATAAAAGATAAAAGTTCATCCAAATCATTTGCATCATACATTCTCATTCCGCCGGCGCCTTGTAATAAAGGCTCATAGATAAAACAGGCAATTTCATTTTTATACTTTTCAATTTCCTGCTGTAGTTTATCAATGTTTTTTTCATCAGGCGGATCAATAAAAATCACTTCGAATAATTTATCTCTGAAAGCCAAAGTAAATGTTCCTCTTTCACTGATGCTCATTGCGCCGAACGTGTCACCATGGTACGAATGATGAAAGGCAAGAATTTTATTCCTGTTTGCTTCGCCCTTATTCATCCAATATTGAAGAGACATTTTTATGGCTACCTCCGTGGCGGTTGATCCATTATCACTATAAAATATTTTTGAGAAATTGCCCGGCAGGATCTTCAATATTTTTTCGGCAAGCCTAACCGCAGGTTCATGCGTAAAACCTGCGAATATAACCTGCTCTAATATTTTTGCCTGCTCATATATTTTTTTTGCAATGTATTTATTGCCATGGCCGTGAATATTTACCCACCAACTACTTATTGCATCAATATATTTATTTCCTTCTTCATCGTATAAAAGGTTTTTTTTCCCTTTGACAATTGGAATAGAGAGTGGGCGGTTTTTTTGATGTGTGTAGGGGTGCCAAATCAAGTCAAAATCTTTTTCAGTCAAATTCATCCTAATAAATTTATCATTGATTCAAAGTTACTTAATCAGAAATTCCTTCATCTTCAATAAAAAATTTACCGGATGCAACGATATTCATATACTTGTTGTCAACATGCTGTAATACGTATATGGATTATAAAAAGCTGGTAGCAGATTGTATTAAATGTATCCCGGATGCACAACGGCAATTGTATGAGCAATTTGCTCCTGCCATGCTGGGCGTCTGTTTCAGGTACACCAAAAGCATTGCTGATGCTGAAGATGTTTTGCAGGATGGTTTTGTAAAAGTATTTAAACATTTACACGGTTATAAATTTGAAGGCGAATTGGGCGGGTGGATAAGAAAAATAATGGTGAATACTGCGCTGAATTTTTTAAAGACAAACAAGAAATACCAATATGATTTGTCATTTAGTGATATGCCTCTGCATCCTGTATCTGTAAATGATCCGCTGGTTGAATTACAAACAAAAGAATTATCGGAGTTGATTCGCCAGTTGCCTACCGGCTTTCAAACGATTTTTAATCTTCATGCCGTAGAAGGATATTCTCATGTTGAAATTGCGTCTATGCTTGGCATAAGTGATGGCACTTCAAGATCGCAATATTCACGTGCAAGAGCTTTATTGATTGATTGGATTGAAAAGTTTTCATTAAAAGAACAAACAGAGCGATATGGAAGAAAATAAATTTGAAAAACAGGTTCAACAGAAAATGGATGAATTGAAAATTCAGCCTTCTGAAGCTGTTTGGCAAAAAATTGAGTTACAAATAGAAAAAAAGAAAGACCGCAGGTGGGGATTGATTGTTTTGTTTTTATGTGTAGTTATTCTCTTATCGGGAAGTTATTGGCTGTGGAATGCGGGGCAGCAAAAAAAATTGGAGAACGCTATTTCCGCAAAAAGTAAGTTAGAAAAAAATAGCAATTCATCTTCTGCAATAAAAGAGGATACAATTGTTCAACAACAAATCAATGGAGCTTCCGGATCAACAAATAGAAAAAACAACGATGTTGTAAGAGATGGAGAAAAAAGAAAGGCAAAACAGGATACATCTTTTAATAATTCAAAGTCAAATCGACCATTCAATTCCGATGATAGAAGTTCAATAACATTTTCAGGCAGGGAAAAAATAGAAAATGAAATGCCTGGTAAAACTGAAATGGAAATATCGCCCGCAGAAATATCGAAAGATGAAACCGCGAATGAAAATGCAGTACCAGATTCTTTTACTGTAAACAATGAAAAGATGAAAGTTGATACATTGTCAAAATCGGATGTTTTGGATGAAATACAAAAACAGAAAGACACTGCTACACAGCAAACTGTTGTTACATCGCTAAAACCTTCCACCAGGAACAAATGGAACTTTGGGTTCTTGTTTGTTGGCGGAATTTCTGGAGCGGGTAAAGATTTTTTGTCACTCAGCGCTCCCGCTGTTAGTTACGATCCCGGTTCCTTGAATTCAGGAGGGCAACCGCAACAAGGATTTTCATCGTCAGCAACAAAGGCCGGCTTTGGGTTTATAGCAGGCGTATCAGCCGAAAAAAATATCTCCAAAAAGATAGAATTCGTTTCAGGAATAAATTTCAAATCCTTCAGTACATCTATTAAATTATATGATTCGGCCGGTACTTATTATGCACGAACTACTTCCAATAAATACGTCAATCATTTTAATTTCATTGAGGTCCCTTTGTCTTTAAAATTCCAGCTTGGAAACGGAAAACATCCGCCGTTATCATGGCAGGCAGGTATTACAATTTCGCGGTTGATCAGCAGCAATGCACTACAGCTTAATTCATCAACCGGATATTATTATAATGAAAATTCTTTATTCAATAAAAGCCAAATTGGATTTAACACAGCCTTTTTGCTGACTTTATTTTCAAAACAAAAAAATTCGGTTTTGATAGGCCCTTACTTCTATTATGATGCAACTCAAATTGCCAATAAAGGATTGTATAATAAAAAGCATTTTGCATTTACGGGGTTACACACGTCAATAATTTTCGGTAAATAAATTTTTAAATGCAACGCTTTTTTTAAATGTGTGGTCAACACCTAAAAATCTTTCGTCATGAAAAAATATTTATTTCTTTTTAGCAGAAGTTTCGCCTTTATTTTTATTGCTGCTTTATTCAGCGGATGCTTAAAAGATACAGCTACGCACAAGTATACTTATTCATGGTATGAACCTCTTTACAAATCGAAAGCGGAAGTAATTGCCGATATCAAAAGTAATCCTCCGCATGATATAGAGAATCCTGCTAAAATATTTATTAATGGAAAATATATTTTCCTCAACGAAACAGCCAAAGGCATTCATATAATTGACAACAGTATTCCTTCATCACCAAAAAATATTGCCTTTATAACTATCCCCGGAAATGTGGATATGGCTATAAAGGGAAATACTTTATATGCAGATTTGTATAATGATCTCGTAACAATTGATATAACAAATCCGCTGCAAGTTGTTACAACTAAAATTATTGAAAATGCATTTCCCGAAAACCCTTACGCTTATTATGCCGCAGACAGCAATATAGTAATTTACGACTGGAAACGGCATGACACAACTATTTTCGCTACTAACAATCAACCCTTGCCGGTATGGCCCGGGGGTATTTATTATACGGCCAATGCGTCCATGCAAAATTCTAATAATAGTTCGGCACAACCAGGCATAGCGGGCTCTATGGCGAGGTTTGCCTTAGTTAATAATTATTTATACACCGTTGGTTCCACCAGTTTAAATGTTTTCAATGTTTCAGCACCACAGCAACCAGGCTTTGATAACAAGGTAAATATCGGTAGTTGGAGCATTGAAACCATATTTCCACTTAAAAACAAACTATTCATTGGATCGCAAAATGGAATGTATATATTCAATATCAACAATCCTGAACAACCTGTGGCCGATGGCCAGTTCGGGCATTTACAAAGCTGCGATCCGGTGATAGCCGACGATTCGCTGGCTTATGTTACTTTGCGGTCTGGTACTTCCTGCCAGGGATTCAGCAATCAATTAGATATTTTGCAACTAAATGATTTTACAAATCCTTCCTTAGTAAAATCATATAATCTTACAAATCCGCATGGTTTGTCAAAAGATGGCAACCTGTTATTTATTTGTGACGGAGCAGATGGATTAAAAGTTTACAATGCGAGCGATGTAAATAATTTAGATCTGTTAAAACATTTTACTGGTATAGAAACTTATGATGTAATTGCAAGTGATAAGATTGCATTGGTAGTTGCAAAAGATGGATTGTATCAATTTGGTTATTCCAATGCTAATGATATTCATTTAATAAGTAAGATAAATATTGCAAAATGAATCTGAATCTGAATCTGAATAAAAAAATTATCATCTTGTCGTTTATAAGCCTGAGTATATGCTGTACAGTCCCGGCGCAGAAAAAAGCTGAATTTTCTTCGGCGTTCAAGGCAGGTTTATTGAATGGAGAAGCCGATAAAGCAGGTGCAGAATTACAGATGATTAGTGGCATTGTTTATGAGACATGGTTTAGCGGAATCGGCTCTGGTATTGACTATTATTCGGGCTTTAAAAGTATTCCTGTTTTTATCGAGGTAAAAAAAGATTTACAACAAAAAAGAAATGCTTTATTTGTAAGTGCTGATTTCGGCTACAACTGGGCGTTAGTAAACAAAGATTATAAGTTGAATTATGGCTTGAAATATAAATTTCAAGGCGGCCCGTATTACGAAGTAAGTGCCGGATATAAATTCGTTTTGAGTAATTCACTGAGCATAGCTCTTTCCGCAGGTTATTCTTATAAAAATTTCAAGGAAAAAGACTCAGCTTATTATGGTGTTGGCCCATTGGATCAGCCTGTTCCGCCACGTATTGATTTGTACGATTATAAATTCAGGCGTCTGAGTATAAAGATGGCCTTTTGGTTTTAGAAAGTCATGAAAGAAATTTTAAATTTCTTTTTATTCCCTGGTATTTTGCCCTTTTTAATGGTGAATTTTTAAAAATAATTTTGAAAGATTCTTCTGTCATTTCTTCCCAATCATTTTTAGTGAAATTTAGTATCTCACGTAGAGGAGCAAACGCAGTTTCATTGGTCGGTTTTGAAAAGCGGTTCCATGGACATACATCCTGGCAGATATCGCAACCAAACATTTTGTTTTCAAATTTCCCTTTCATTTCATCAGGAATCAACAAATCTTTTAATTCAATAGTAAAATAAGAGATGCATTTACTGCCATCGATAACTTTATCCGGCAGTATTGCATCTGTGGGACAGTTATCAATGCATTTTGTGCAACTCCCGCAGTAATCTTTAATAAATGGATCATCGGGTTGCAGATCTAAATCGGTTATTAACGTAGCAATAAAAAAAAATGAACCATTTGTTTTTGTAATCAGGTTTCCGTTTTTCCCTACCCATCCCAGCCCGCTTTTTTGTGCCCAGCTTCTTTCGAGAACAGGTGCACTGTCTGTAAATCCTCTGCCATGAACATCGCCGATATTATCTTTTATCAGTTGCAAAAACGTTTTCAATTTTTCTTTAATTACTTCATGATAATCTTTTCCATAAGCATATTTTGAAACCTGCGGAGTTTGTCCATTCTGTTTTTGGGCCGGATAATAATTCAGCAATAAGGTAATCACCGATTTTGCACCGGGGACTAATTTTGTAGGATCAATTCTCAGGTCAAAATAATTGTTCATATATGACATGTGCCCTGGAATCCCTTATTTAGCCAGTTTTCAAGTCTTCGGGCATCATCATCTAATTTTTCTGCTTTCGCTATTCCACAATAGTCGAATCCTGACTGTGCCGCCAGTCGTTTTACTATTTGAGCAGATTTATTTTCTTTATTATCCATTTATATTTTATTTCAGAAAAATAAATATATTCACTGAACGTTAATTATAACCAAAACTACAAATATGCTTACCAAACTAAATTTTTGCATTTTATTACTGTTTCTATTTAATCAAAACCATTTATTTGCCCAGGATAAACTAAAAGTAAAATTCGGCAAAGTATCCGTAGCTGACTTCGATGTTAAGTCGTCACTTATTGATTCAAGTACTAACGCTGTTGTTGTCGCTGATGTAGGCACATCGCAATTTGTTGCAAATACAAGCGATCTCACATTTTCGTTAATGTTTACGGAGAAAAAAAGAATTAAGGTCATAAATAAAAATGGATTTGATGCAGCTACAATTATTATCCCACTTTATGTGCAAGCCAGTAAATCTGAAAAATTAGAGCAACTAAAAGCTTCAACCTATAATATAGAAAATGGGCAGGTGATAGAAACCAAAATTGACAAGGGATCTGTTTTTACTGAAAATCATAGTAAAAATTGGGTCTATAAAAAGTTTACGTTCCCCGCACTCAAAGAAGGAAGTATTATTGAATATTCGTACCAGATAAAATCTGATTTCTATTTTAATCTGCAACCATGGACATTCCAGGGCGATTACCCGGTGTTATGGAGTCAATATGAAGCAGCTATCCCGGAATTTTTCAAATTCGTAATTCTTTCCCAGGGTTACCAACCTCTATTTATAAACAAGAACGACCGTTCAATGCAAAGTTTCTCTTTTGTGGAACATGCGGAAGCCGGTTCTGACTTCGTAAATGATCAGGGACAATCTTCAAGGACAAATAGTTTTAAGGTAGATGGTTCAACCGATTACCACACGTGGGTTATGAAAGATGTTCCTGCCTTAAAGGAGGAAGCGTATACAACCACTATCAGTAACGCCGTTGCTAAAATTGAATTTCAATTGAACCAGGTTGCTTATCCTAATTCGATTCCCCGAAACGTCATGAATACCTGGGAAAAAGTAGCAAGCGACCTTACTGAGGATGAACAGTTTGGCGGTGCTATTACCAGGCCCAACAACTGGCTTGACAAAGATATTAATGAGATGGTTACCGGGGCAAAAAATGACAAAGAAAAGGCACAAAAGATATTTGAATTTGTAAGGGATAATTTTTCCTGCAATGAAAATAACAGAATGTTTATCACAACAGGTTTAAAAGATGTATTTAAAAACAAAGGCGGTTCGGTTGCAGACATTAATATGTTGTTGATAGCAATGTTGAAAAACCAGGGTATTGAAGCCAACCCCGTTATTCTGGCCACAAGAGCTCATGGGTATACTCATGAATTATATCCGCTCATGGACAGGTATAATTATATTATTGCACAAGTTGTTATTGATAATAACATATTTTATCTGGATGCCACTATACCAAAACTGGGATTTGGTATTCTTCCACCGAAAATATATAACGGCCAGGCGCGGATTATTACAAAAAACTTAGCCCCGCCTGTATATTTCGTTGCAGATTCAATTAAGGAATCTAACTTTTCAAGTGTGTTTTTAACAAACCTCGATAATGGCACATTTGGGGGTACTGTTAATCATGATTTCGGAACTTATGAATCTGTCCAAATCAGGCAACAACTCGCAAAAACATCTCTTGATGATTACAAAAAAAATTTAGGGAAGGACTTGCCCGATGGTATTGTAATCGATAGTTTAAAAATGGATTCTTTAAAGCTATTGAATGAGCCCGTATCTGAAAAGCTTGATATAACATTTAAATCCTTTGGTGATGATGATGTCGTTTATTTTAGTCCAATGCTGGATGAAGTGATCAAAAAAAATCCATTTGCTGCAGCACAAAGATATTATCCGGTGGAAATGCCATACACTATCAACAACGTGTACACGCTGAATATGGAAATACCCAAGGGCTTCCGGGTAGATGAACTTCCTAAATCAGTCCGGTTTAGTTTAAACAACGATGATGGCATGTTTGAATATTTAATTTCCGCCGACAAACAATATATACAAATGAGGTGCAAGCTGATATTGAACAGGGCTAATTTTCTGAACGAAGATTATCAATTCCTGCGGGAATTGTATGCTTCAATTGTAAAAAAAGAATCAGAGCAAATTGTGTTTAAGAAAGTGAAATAAATATGAAAATTGCCAGTCTGTTTTTTTTATTGACTATATCCGGATTTGCAAAAGCGCAGGAGTATGATGCGTTGTTTATTCCTGATAGTTTGTTAAAAGGCGCTACTGTAGTAAATCGTGACGAAGAATATATTCTAACGATAAAATCCTCTTCAAAATATACACTTTACGAAAGGCATGTCTATACTATTTTAAATGAGGGAGCCAATGAATACGCCGGTTATAAAACCTTTTACGATAAGTTTTGCAACATCAATTTTGTAACGGGTAAGATGTTTAATTTGTTGGGTAAAGAAATTAAGCATACAAAGAAAAGTGAATGGACAGATAATAGTGCTTACGATGGATTTAGCTTACTATCAGATGCCCGGTATAAAAAGAATGAGTTTTATTCCTCTGATTATCCATACACGATTGAATATGAAGAAGAGGATGACTATGATGGTACGCAATCATTTCCAGGATGGATGCCACAGCGAAGTCCGTTGATGTCAGTTCAAAATAGTAAGTTCACCGTTATTGCTCCGGCAGATTATATTTTAAGGTATAAAAAAATAAATTTTAACGGGGATCCAGCGGTAACCCAAAAGGGCGATGTAAAGACCTATACCTGGGAGATTAAAAATATCAGGGCAAAAAAAAATGAAGCATCTGCGCCTCCATTTAGTGAGATTACTCCGGTTATTTATTTTGCTCCGTCCAAGTTTGAAGTGCAGGGCTATAGCGGCGAAATGTCTACATGGAAAGGATATGGCGATTTTATGTATCAACTCATTAAAGGCAGAGATGTGTTACCCGAAGAAATTAAAACTAAAGTACATGAGCTAACGGATAATATTAAGAGCGATACGGGGAAAATATTTGCATTGTATAAATTTCTTCAACAAAATACAAGGTATATCAGTATTCAATTGGGTATTGGTGGTTGGCAGCCCTTTGAAGCATCGTATGTAGCAGAAAAAAAATACGGTGATTGCAAAGCGCTTTCAAATTATATGATCGCTTTGCTGAAAGAAGCCGGCATTGCAGGAAAATATGTTGAGATTTATGGTGGCAGTTCGCCACCGCCCTTAGTTGAAGATTTTTCTTTTTCACAGTTCAATCATGTTATTGTATGTGTACCGTTACAGAAAGATACTGTATGGCTTGAATGTACGAGTCAGACAGTTTCTCCGGGTTACATGGGAAGTTTTACGGGAAACAGAAAGGCGCTCCTTATTGATGAAACCGGCGGGCATGTGGTACAAACACCTTGTTATAACATCGACGATAATGTAAGGTTAAGAAAAGTGACGGCAATTGCGGATGAACAAGGAAATCTTAATGCAGAAATTTCCAATAAGTACACTGGTTTGCAACAAAATTTTCCGCATGCGCTCATGTATGAAGCGTCAAAAACTGACAGAGATAAATATTTGAATCAAATGTTTAATCTTCCAACTTATGAAGTTACAAAGAGTGAGTATGAAGAGCATAAAGGAATTGTTCCTTCTGTTAACGAACACCTGCAGATTCAATTAAATAACTATGCTATCCTTACAGGCAGGCGATTATTTATTACTCCAAATATATTTGGTGAAGAGTCAGAAAAACTCTTACCCAATGACTCGAGACAATACGATTATGTTATACGGGATGCTTATAGAAATATTGATTCGGTTGAAATAAAAATACCTGTCGGCTATAAACCCGAAAGTGTTCCAAAAGACATTTCCCTTGAAACTGAATTTGGAAAATATATATCGACGTCAAAAGTATTAGACAATAAGATTATTTATTACAGGCTTATGGAACGATATAACGGGCGGTTTGCTGCTAAGAAATTCAATGAACTTGTAAGCTTTTACGAACAGTGTTACAATGCAGATAGAAAAAAAATAGTGTTAATTAAGAATGATGAATAGGATCGGCATCTTCCAAAATCGGATTGTATTTGTCAATTGTTTACAATGCGTTTCTTAGGTGATAAAAGGGTGTAACGTCATTTATAGTCTCCCACTTCTTGATCTACAATTGATTTTAACTCTTTATAAATTTTACTTCGGCCTTTGTTTTTCAAATTAAACACAAAAAGAAAGCCTGCATATTGTCGCTCATTATCAACCCAGGGAAAACTGCCAAATAAGCCGGGGCTGGTAACTGCATTAGATCTTTCACCGGAGTCATCCATAACCCATTCGCCAAGCCCATATCCCCAGTTGCCAGCTTCGGCCGGAGAATAAGCAACTTTTGCACCTTTTACGTAATTTGTTTGCATTTTTATTATAGATTCTTTCGATAGAATTTGTTTCCCTTTGTAATATCCATTTTGCAATATCATCTGGAGAAAATGAATGTAGTCTTCCGGCGTGCTGTATGCTCCTCCGGCAGCCAAAGGAATGTTACCACTGCCAAAATCAGTATTTTTCATGTCACATGGTATAGCAATCCTTTCCTGGAATAATGTCTTAAAATCTTTGCCGCTAATTTTCTCTATAACGGCAGCGGCTACCTGTAAACCAATGCTGCTGTAATGAAACACTTTTCCTGGTTCGCCTTCCATTGATTGCTCCGCAATTTTTTCCATTGTTTCATCCAACGACGAAGCCTGGTTAATTATTTTCCTGGATTCTTTAAGATCACCGCCGTTTATTGCCGTCGTATGTGAAAGACATTCCTGGATTGTGATATTCCCTTTTTGATGGGCCGTCATTACCGGTAAAAACTTTCCGATGGTGTCATTAAGGCTTAATTTACCTTCATCAACAAACGTCATTACCAGGGCTGCGCTTAACCACTTGCTGCAACTTGCAATGGCTGCCTTTGTAGTAAAATTGTAATCTTTCAGAACTTGTTCAGGATCTTTGCCCTGTTTTTTTGCAATAAATTTTCCGACCATTTTCTGTTTGGGTGAAAGATCATTTTCAGCATTTTCATAGATAATTTTTCCATCTTTTAAAATAACGAGAACAGCTCTTCCTCCTAATTTATTGAGATTCTTTTTCAACCAGTTATCGGCTTGATTAAAATTGTACTGTTGTGCAAATGAAACCTGAAATAATAACAGGAGAGAACCAATAAAGCTGCATTTGCGGCAGAACTGTGCTGGATTTTGAGACAATATATCTTTCATTTTTGTTGGATTAATATTTGCGGCTTTGGTTTAAATTAAAAAAAACGAATTGTATAATGAATCCAAACAATTTAACTATAAAATCACAGGAGATTTTTCAGAAGGCTCAACAATTGGCTTTCAATGAAAAAAATCCAAATATTGAAACCGAGCATTTGCTTAAGGCATTGCTTACTGATGAAGATAGTCCTGTCGATTATCTTCTTAAAAAGAATAACATCAATGTAAATTTTGTTGAAAGTAAAGTTGATGAAAGTTTGCATAAGTTGCCAAAAATGGGTGATGGTGAACCTGCACAGGTTATAAGCAGAGATTTAAACAATGTGTTGTTGCGTGCCGCGAATACATTAAAAACATTCAATGATGAGTTTGTTAGTGTTGAACATCTTTTGCTTGCAATCGTTCAGGGAAATGATAATGCGGCAAAGATTTTGAAAGATGCCGGACTTACTGAAAAGAGCTTAATTGTGGCAATTAAAGAATTGAAAAAAGGATCAACTGTTTCTTCTCAAACTTCGGAAACACAATTTAATGCATTAAACAGGTATGCTAAAAATCTCAATGAATTAGCAAGGAGTAATAAGCTTGATCCTGTTATTGGAAGAGATGAAGAGATAAGAAGAACTTTACATATTTTATCGAGAAGAACAAAAAATAATCCCATATTGGTTGGTGAGCCGGGTGTTGGTAAAACGGCCATAGCAGAGGGTTTAGCTCATCGTATTGTTAACGGCGATGTTCCCGAAAATTTAAAATCGAAAATAATTTTTGCATTGGATATGGGGCTGTTAATTGCAGGTGCAAAGTATAAAGGAGAATTTGAAGAAAGGTTGAAATCTGTGATTAAAGAAGTAGGAGATAGCAATGGGGAGATCGTTTTATTTATTGATGAGATACATACATTGGTAGGCGCCGGAGCTGGCGAAGGCGCTATGGATGCTGCCAATATTTTAAAGCCTGCGTTGGCACGCGGCGAGTTAAGAGCTATTGGTGCAACCACATTAAATGAGTATCAGAAATTTTTCGAAAAGGACAAAGCACTTGAAAGGAGATTTCAAAAAGTATTGGTTGACGAACCAAGCGTAGATGATGCCATTTCAATTTTACGGGGAATAAAAGATAAGTATGAAACCCATCACCATGTTCGTATTAAAGATGAAGCCATTATTGCTGCGGTAGAACTGTCTCACCGTTATATCACTGATCGTTTTTTGCCAGATAAGGCAATTGACCTGATAGATGAAAGCGCCGCGAAATTAAGGCTGGAGATGAATTCAATGCCGGAAGAATTGGATAAACTAGAAAGGGCTATCAGGCAACTTGAGATAGAAAGAGAAGCAATTAAGAGAGAAAAAGACGCCGGTAAATTGAAAGAACTTAACACGGAAATTTCCAATCTCTCTGTTCAACGTGATACGTTTAAGGCCAAATGGCAACAGGAAAAAGAGATTGTTGAAAAAGTTCAAAATGCCAAAGCCGAAATAGAAAGGCTTAAGATGGCGGCTGAAAAGGCTGAGCGTGAAGGCGATTATGGGAAGGTAGCAGAGATAAGATATGGTAAACTGCAGGACCAGGAAAAAGTAATAGCAGATTATACTGCCCAGCTTGATGAAATAAGTGAAAAAAGATTATTGAAAGAAGAAGTAGATGCAGAAGATATTGCAGAAAGCGTTGCAAAGGCTACCGGGATACCTGTAAGTAAAATGATGCAGAGTGAAAAAGATAAACTATTGAATCTCGAAGACGAATTGCATAAAAGAGTAATTGGGCAAGATGAAGCGATAGAAGCCGTCGCAGATGCTATACGCAGGAGCAGCGCTGGTTTGCACGATCCTAAAAAACCGCTTGGTTCTTTTATTTTTCTTGGTACAACGGGCGTGGGTAAAACTGAATTAGCAAAGGCTTTGGCTGAATATCTTTTTGATGATGATAGCATGATGACGAGAATAGATATGAGTGAATACCAGGAAAAACATTCTGTAAGCAGGTTGGTGGGTGCGCCTCCGGGATATGTAGGTTATGACGAAGGAGGCCAACTAACCGAGGCGGTTAGACGCAAACCTTACAGCGTAATACTGCTGGATGAAATTGAAAAAGCTCACCCGGATGTATTTAATATTTTATTGCAGGTATTAGATGATGGAAGACTTACGGACAATAAAGGCAGAGTTGTGAACTTTAAAAATACCATCATAATAATGACAAGTAATATGGGCAGTCATATTATACAAGCCAACTTTGATAATGTGACCGAAGAAAACAAAGAAAAGGTGGTTGAAGAGACCAGGAGAGAGGTGTTAGAATTATTGAGACAAACAATTAGGCCTGAATTTTTGAACAGGATAGATGAGATTATTATGTTCCAGCCTTTGCTCAAAAATGAAATTAAAGATATCATCAGAATACAGTTGAATGATCTTAAGAATCAACTGGCAAAAAATGGGGTCGTCCTTGAGTTCAGTGAATATGCGTTGGATTATCTTGCCGAAAATGGATTTGATCCGCAGTTTGGAGCAAGACCGCTGAAAAGACTTATTCAAAAACAAATTGTGAACCAGTTGAGCAAAAAACTGTTAAGTGGTACTATTGACAAATCACATCCTGTATTGGTAGACGTTTTTGACAGAATGGTGGTATTTAGAAATGACGTTAATATGCACGAAAAAACTGTCGTATAAAAAGTGTGAATCAATATTTTTAAAACCCGGCCAGTACCGGGTTTTTTGTTTGGCGGGAGTGTAAAATAAAACTGTGTCAGTTAATAATAATATTAGTAGAACAGAGTCAGCTGCGAAGTTCAATTAACTGGCTCTTTTGTTGTTTCGTCAAATTGAGGCTGTTCATTGTTTCATGTCGTTCGCTTCTCTTGCTTGAATTAGACACAACATTTTATGAATCAGTCGCTCTTTCTATTTGGCCATTTACCTTAATGGCAAACAAGCCAGCAGTAAAAACTATAGCCAATAAAAAACCCTGTTAAGGACAGGGTTTTAATTCAAATAACCTAAAATCATTTTATCTTAAGAAAAGCATCTCACGATATTTTGGTAATTCCCAATATTCATCGTCTACCAGGAGTTCCAGTTTATCAACATGATATCTTATTTTATCAAAATGACTTTTCACCGTATCGCAATAAGCGATGGCTTTTTCACGGGTGTCTTCAATTTTGTTGGCAGTTTTTCTTCCCTCGATCATTGCTTCCACACTTGAGCTGATGTTGGAAATATGCTTTGAAATGTTACTGGCTATATGTTTTTGATTTGCATATGCACTTTCGTCCATGCCAATATCTTTTAAGCCCTGGATGTTCTGTATTAAAACATTTTGATATTTTATGGCTGCAGGAAGGATGTAAGTACTGGCCAAATCACCAATAACCCTTGCTTCGATTTGAACTTTCTTCACATAATTTTCAAGCATAATTTCATGCCTTGCTTCCAGTTCGCTATGCGTGTAGATATTATGATGTTCAAATAACTTTTTAGCTTTATCTGTTACAAAAGCATCCAGTGCAAGTGGTGTTGTTTTTACGTTTGGTAAACCTCTTTTTTCGGCTTCTTTTTCCCACTCATCACTGTAGTTGTTACCTTCAAACAAAACAGATTTGCTTTCAACAATATATTTCTGAATTATTTGCATAATGGCAACCTCTTTCTTTTCGCCACTATCAATAAGCCCATCAACATCAACCTTAAACTGAGCCAGAGTTTCACCTAATATAGTATTTAAAACAGTCATTGGCTGAGCACAATTAGTGGCAGAACCTACTGCTCTAAATTCAAATTTATTGCCTGTAAACGCAAAAGGAGAAGTCCGGTTCCTATCGGTATTATCCAGCAATAGTTCCGGAATGCTTTTATGAATATCCAGTTTTAATATTGCTTCATCCTGTTCATCAAATTTGTCGCCAACTCTTTTTTCAATCTGGCTTAGTACATCAGTTAAGTATTTGCCGATGAATATTGAAATAATGGCAGGAGGCGCTTCATTTGCACCCAAACGGTGATCGTTTCCCGCAGAGGCAATAGAAGCTCTTAGAAGATCAGCATTATCGTGAACGGCTTTAATAGTATTCACAAAAAATGTCAGAAACATTAAGTTCGTCTTTGGCGTTTTGCCGGGCGATAAAAGATTGACACCGGTGTTCGTAGCCATACTCCAGTTATTGTGCTTACCACTTCCATTAATCCCGGCAAATGGTTTTTCATGCAGCAAAACCATAAGGTTGTGTCTTTTTGCAACACGGGTCATAACATCCATTAATAAAGTATTATGATCCACGGCAAGATTTACTTCTTCAAAAATTGGAGCGCACTCAAATTGTGAAGGAGCCACCTCATTATGTCTTGTACGAAGGGGAATACCCAGCTTATAGGCCTCTTCTTCGTAATCTCTCATAAACGAGTAAATCCTTTCAGGGATAGACCCAAAATAATGATCTTCCAATTGCTGACCTTTAGAAGGAGCATGCCCAAAAACTGTTCTACCTGTCATAACAATATCGGGACGGGCATTTGCAAGGCCTGCATCTACTACAAAGTATTCCTGTTCCCAGCCAAGTGTTGGTGTTACAGCCGTTACATTTTTATCAAAGTACTGGCACACATCAATTGCTGCCTTATCAAGAGCCACAAGGGCTTTTAAAAGCGGCGTTTTGGCGTCAAGTGATTCGCCGGTATAAGAGACAAATATAGTAGGAATACATAATGTTTTGCCCTGGCCTATTTCAATAATAAACGGAGGAGACGACGGATCCCATGCAGTATATCCGCGTGCTTCAAACGTTGTTCTTATTCCTCCACTCGGGAATGATGAAGCATCAGGCTCCTGTTGAATTAATGCATCTCCATCAAATTCTTCAAGTGCAGATCCATCACTTTTTAAAGTAAAGAAAGAGTCATGTTTTTCAGCAGTTGCACCAGTCAATGGTTGAAACCAATGGGTAAAGTGAGTTACTCCTTTGGTTTCCGCCCAGGCTTTTAAACCGGAAGCAATCTGGTCACCCATATTGCGATCTATCTTATTTTGACTTTTGATTGAAGATTTGAGGCTTTTATAAGCATCATCACTTAGAAATTCCCGCGCCTTTTGTAGTGTGAAAACGTTTTCGCCGAAAATTCCCGTTATTTTTTTTGATTTTGGAGCGTGTTCTGCCCCAGGATTGGAAATCAATGTGTAAAGAGCATTTAGTCTTAAAGATTGCATTTTTTTAAATTTAGTTAGCAAAAAAACGAGTAATACGTTAGAAAAACAAAGATTTTTTTGCAAATGTGGTTAAATTTTCCACAACTGTGGATAAAAAATAAACATAAAATTATATTTTAATGTGAAATATTTCTTTAAGCCTTTTCCAGTCGGTATAGCAAAGTAACGGAATCACTAATAACGGCAGGTATATACTTCTGTATCTAACAATAGCACCTATTATGGGAATCGTATATCCAATTACAAGAAACATCGTGCAGGAGAAAAAAACTGAAAAGTAAATTAACGGTGCAGCCGCTTTATTTTTTCTTCGGAAGAAAATGAATGCCAAAAAAAGTACCTCATAAAATAAAACTTCTAATGCGGAAGGGATGTACAAAAAATTATTATGTTCAGTGAGATAAGGCCTCATCAAACTATGATTAATTGCTTGCGGAATATTAGTTAAGAAACTTCGAAAATTAGGGTGAAGTGGGCGAGCATTTATTGCAGAAGCACCACCTTTTGCTATCTCGATGAAATCTGACTGTCGGCTCGAAACATGAGCGGGTAAATTAAAGGCAGGTGGCAGATATGCGGAACAAAAGAATAGCACGCCGACAAAAAGATATATGCCGGAAAAGATCGCAAGCGAATATTTAACCCTTTGTTCAGCAAAGACCCATGCTATTATTGCTGGCATCAATGTTATAAAAACAAAATTTCGCAGAAGCAATATCAACCCCAAATAGACAATACAAATGAAAATATTTTTAAATGAATATTTTTTGTTCTTCATCATAAAATATAAAAAGTAAATAACCATGGAGAGGCATAAATAAATAAGCCCGTCACGATGAATGCTACTACTAAAGTAAATGACTGATGGAAGCAAAAAGATGCATGCACATAAAACCAATCTTTGGGAGGGAAATTCTTTTATAAAAACTCTATATAGCCCTACTGTACCAAAAAAGATTAAAAAGTTATAAAACAGGGAGTTGATGAAGAAATTCGTACGGCTGAAAATATTAAATAAAGAAAGCAATTTTACAATCAGGTTGCTCCTTGTGTCGTTCCAGTACGAATTAGAACTTTCCAAAAAATTACCATATCCGATATTTTGGTAATTACTATGAAAAATGTTAGTAAGATACTCCATTGGGTTTTGAAAGAGAAGGTGATATTCATCGATTCCCTGCAAATGAAAAGTTACCGAGTCTGAAACTGGATAATAGTATAAATTGATGTAGCTGTTCACCAATCCGGCAAGTACTCTAATTAAAAATAATGCTATAAGAATACGATTTTCCAGTTTGGATTCTTTAATAAATGGTATTCGCGTAATTAGCCAGCAAAAAAGGACAAGATAAAATGTGAAGAGTAGATAAAACAAGAGTAGAATTTAATTGTGGGAAGTTAGTTAAAATAATTACACCAGTTTTCTTATATAAAGTTCAGGAGATTGTAAGTTTGCGCTTCTAAGTAATTATGGAAATAACATTTGAAACTGCCGAAAAGCTGGGTCTCACAAAAGATGAGTTCGATAAGATTGTTCAAATTCTCGGACGAACGCCCAATTTTACAGAACTCAGTGCCTATTCAGTGATGTGGAGTGAACACTGCAGTTATAAGAATTCAATAAAATGGCTGAAAACTTTGCCCCGCGAAGGTTCTAAACTTCTGGTGAAGGCAGGTGAGGAAAATGCGGGACTCATGGATATCGGCGATGGCTGGGGAGTAGTGTTTAAAATTGAAAGCCATAACCATCCATCTGCGATTGAGCCTTTTCAAGGTGCGGCAACGGGTGTAGGTGGAATACACAGAGATATATTCACAATGGGGGCCCGTCCAATTGCCTCTTTAAACTCCCTGAGATTTGGGAAACTTGAGCATGAAAAAACGAAACACTTGTTAAGTGGAATTGTTCACGGAATAGGCCATTATGGTAATTGCTTCGGTGTGCCGACTGTTGGAGGCGAGGTATATTTTGAAGATTGCTATCATACTAATCCATTGGTAAACGCCATGAGTGCCGGAGTCGTTCGTTTAGGGCATACCGTTAGTGCCACCGCCGTCGGGGAAGGAAATCCGGTTTTTATTGCCGGCAGTGCAACTGGTAAGGATGGAATGGGGGGTGCTGCATTTGCTTCTGCAGATATAACTGAAAATAGCATGGAAGACCTCCCGGCTGTACAGGTGGGAGATCCTTTCCAGGAAAAAAAACTGTTGGAGGCTTGTCTTGAAGTAATTGCAACCGGTGCTGTTGTGGGTATGCAGGATATGGGTGCGGCAGGCATTATCTGCTCAACTGCAGAAACCAGTGCTAAGGGTGGCGTAGGAATGAATATTCATCTTGAAAAAGTTCCCACCCGTCAAAAAAAATCTGCAGGTGGTGCAACAGGCATGAAAGCCATGGGAACTATTGCTAAGTGAAAGCCAGGAGAGGATGCTGTTGACAGTTCAAAAAGGAAGAGAAAAAGAAGTAATTGATATATTTGAGAAATGGGACTTGCCTTGCTCGCAGATTGGTGAAGTTACTTCGGGCAAAATGCTTCGTTTTTACATGAATGATTTGCTGGAAGCAGAAATACCTGCAGAAAGCCTCGTACTTGGCGGCGGGGCGCCTGTATATGACAGGCCGTATAAAAAACCAGCCTATTTAGAAAAAAATAATGCATTTGATATAAATAGTATTCCGGTTCAGGGAGATCTAAAAACAATAGCGGAGAAAATAATTACGCTTCCTAACATAGCTTCAAAAAAATGGATTTTTAATCAATACGACAGCATGGTTGGTGCGGCCAACTTAAATACGAATGCTCCGTCTGATGCAGCGGTTGTTGCTATCAAAGAAACTTCAAAAGCTTTAGCCCTAACTACAGATTGCAACAGCCGGTATGCATTTGCCAATCCATATGTTGGTTGTATGATTGCAGTAAGCGAAGCGGCCAGGAATATAGTTTGTAGCGGCGGTTCACCGTTAGGTGTTACTAATTGTCTCAACTATGGTAATCCATACGATCCTGAAGTCTACTACCAGTTTGTAGAAAGTATAAAAGGAATGACAGAAGCCTGTAATACATTTAATACGCCTGTTACAGGAGGAAATGTGAGTTTTTATAATCAATCTCCCTCTGGTTCAGTATATCCAACTCCTACAATTGGTATGGTTGGGCTGTTAGAAGATTCCAATAATAAAATGACACTCGATTTTAAAAATGATGGTGATATAATTTATCTATTGGGCCACATAAAAAATGATATTAATTGCTCTGAATACTTGAATAAAATATGTGGAATTGAATTTTCACCTGCTCCTTATTTTAATCTCGATGAAGAAGTTCGTTTACACGACGCAGTTAGTGACATGATTTCTGGAAAATTAATTGAATCTGCTCATGATATAAGCGAAGGCGGGCTTTTTGTAACTCTTGCTGAGTGTGGCTTTAACAGGCTGTTGGGCTTTAACGTTTCACAAAATAATGACATTATTCGCAAAGATGCTTTCTGGTTTGGGGAAGCCCAGGGTAGAGTAGTTGTTACTGTAAAACCTGGTAATATAGATAATTTTGAAAGCGCTTTGAATATTCCATTCCAAAAATTGGGAACGGTAACTTCACAGGAAATAATTATTGACGGAAATAGTTGGAGGAGCATTAAAGAATGGAGCGAAAAATATGACAATGCTATCGGGAATAATTTTAAAAGCTATATGCCTGAATAATGGATAAAGAGTTAAATATTGTTGTGACGGGCGCTGCAGGCTTTATAGGAAGTTGCCTTGTTTCATTTCTAAACACAAAAGGATACAATCGACTTATTTTGGTAGATGATTTCTCTCAAAAAGAAAAAGACCCCAATCTTGATGGAAAAAAATTTTCGAAAAAAATTGAAAGGGAGTTATTTTTTGAATGGCTGCAAAATGAAAAGCCAAAAATAGATTTTGTATACCATATTGGGGCACGCACTGATACGGCAGAATTTGATTATTCCGTTCATGAACATCTGAATGTAGAATATTCAAAAAAAATATGGATGTATTGCAGTGAAAATAAAATCCCATTGGTATATGCATCTTCGGCTGCTACTTACGGCGCTGGCGAATTGGGTTACAAAGATGACGAGAAAGTAACTGAAAAATTAAAGCCATTAAATCCTTATGGCATATCTAAAAATGAATTTGATAAATGGGCCCTTCGTCAAGCTCAGGATGACAAACTTCAACAAGCTCGGGAGGACAGCTCAATTGAATTAAAATCGCCGCCCGTATGGGCCGGATTAAAGTTTTTTAATGTATACGGCCCTAATGAATATCATAAAGGAAGAATGGCCAGCGTAATTTTTCATTCGTATAATCAAATACTCAATAATGGTTTTGTAAGATTATTCAAATCGCATAAACCTGGGTATAAGGATGGAGAGCAATTAAGAGATTTTATTTATGTAAAAGATGTTCTTAAAATTTGCTTCTGGTTTTTGGATTGCTGGCAAAAGGCTGATGAGTCATTTATTACCGGAATTTATAATGTTGGCACGGGTAGTGCGAGAAGTTTTAATGATTTAGTAAAAGCAACTTTTTCCGGCATGGATCTCAAACCTGAAATACAATACATTGATATGCCGGAGGATATCAGAAATACTTATCAGTATTATACCCAGGCCGAAATGCAAAAAATAAAAGATGCAGGATATAATGAAATGTTTTTTTCGTTGGAAGACGGGATAGATGATTATGTAAGGGGTTATCTTTTAAAGAATAGATATTATTAATAAATTTTTTGATGGTGGTTATGAAAGATATGCATTAGATAATCATATCCATATCTTTTCCACAATAACATAATCTTTACCCTTTCCACTCAAAATTTTCTGTATGTTTGCATGACCTCACGGATTTTTTTTATTCTCACTTTTCCGCTGGTCAGTTTTTAAGTCGTTCAAACAGCATATATTTTTCAAGTTGCTTTGAATGGCATTTTATTTTTTAAAAAAATGTCAATAAAATGGCCAAGTATATTTTTGTAACCGGCGGGGTTACTTCATCTTTAGGAAAAGGTATAATTGCAGCATCTCTTGCAAAACTTTTGCAGGCAAGAGGCTTAAAAGTTACTATTCAAAAATTTGATCCGTATATTAATGTCGATCCCGGCACGCTCAATCCTTATGAACATGGAGAATGCTTCGTAACAGAAGATGGCGCGGAGACTGACCTTGACCTCGGTCATTATGAAAGGTTTCTGAATATTTTTACCTCTCAGGCCAATAATGTAACAACCGGCCGCATCTACCAAACAGTTATAAACAAGGAAAGGGAAGGTGATTATCTTGGCAAAACAGTACAGGTAGTACCTCATATAACGGACGAGATTAAACGCAGAATGTTATTGCTTGGAGAAAAGAAAGAATATGATATAATTATAACAGAGATTGGAGGCACTGTTGGCGATATTGAAAGCCTTCCTTTTATTGAGGCAGTTCGTCAATTACAATGGGAAATGCCTGAAGAGGATTGCATTATTGTTCATCTTACTTTGATTCCTTACCTAAAAGCAGCGAAAGAGTTAAAAACCAAGCCTACACAGCATAGCGTAAAATTAATGAGCGAAAATGGGATACATCCGGATATATTAGTCTGCCGGACAGAAAGGCCGTTGACGGATGAAATTAAAAGAAAGATTGCGCTTTTCTGTAATGTTAAACAAAATGCAGTAATTGAAGCCGCAGATGCGTCAACTATTTATGAAGTACCTATTTATATGTTGCGGGAAAAACTTGATCTGACTGTTTTAAAAAAATTAAATATTACGAATTATAATGAACCCGAGTTGACGAAGTGGAAAGAATTTCTTGATAAACTTAGACATCCACTTAATAAAGTAACCATTGGCCTCATCGGGAAATATATTGAGTTGCAGGATGCTTACAAATCTATATTGGAATCGTTTATACATGCCGGAGCAATGAACGACTGTAAAGTGCAGATTCTAAATGTTCACAGCGAGTTTATTACTGATGAAAATGTTTGTGAAAAATTGAACGGGCTCGATGGTCTGCTTGTGGCGCCTGGATTTGGTTTCAGAGGTGTTGAAGGGAAAATTATTGCTGTAAAATATGCCCGTGAAAATAAGCTTCCGTTCTTTGGAATTTGCCTTGGTATGCAAATGGCTGCGATAGAATTTGCACGCAATGTTTTAGGAATACCAGATGCCGATTCTACCGAAATGCAGCCTGATACCCCAAGCCCGGTTATTGATATGATGGAGGAACAAAAAAAGATTACTATAAAAGGAGGTACTATGAGGCTGGGTTCATATCCGTGTTTAATAAAGGAGAATACACTTGCTCATGATATTTACGGTACATCAGAAATAAACGAACGACACCGCCATCGATGGGAATTTAACAATGAATATCTCAATCGTTTTGAAAAAGGGGGAATGATTGCCAGTGGCATTAACCCGCAAACAGGCCTTGTTGAAATACTTGAACTAAATGGTCATCCATTTTTTGTTGGCGTTCAATATCATCCTGAATTAAAAAGTACTGTTGAAAATCCTCAACCTGTATTTGTTAGTTTTATTAAAGCCGCTAAGGAATTTAAAGAGCGCAATAAAATTGCAGATCCAGTTCAATTGCAGGGAGAAATGAGCAATTGATAAAATGTAACATCTGCATCTGCGTTTAACAATGCAACATCTGCAGGATTAACTATCATTGCTTTTCAAATATTTTGATTGACAGGTTAGGTAAGTTAAAAAAGTGATAAGTCTCATTCTTATTTATAAGTTGATTAAATCTCTTGTATTTATTTACTGAAATAATATTAACAGTTTGCTTTGCATTGTGCTTAAACCCTTTCCGGCTAAACAGTGTCTATAATGTATATTTGCAACCTTTAAAAAAGTCTTTTAATTCACGAATAATGATTAAAAAATTACTGTCTCTTATATTCATGTTTGCTGGTCTTACTTCATTCGCGCAAAGCAATTCTCTTGGTAAAAGCGACCCTGATGCAAAAAAAATACTGGATAATGTAAGTGCCAAATTTCAAACTTATAAAACGGTTGAAGCCCATTTCACTCTTAAAATTGAAAATTCTGCGGGAAAAACTCTCGGCACAAAATCAGGGGTTGTTAGTATGAAAAATTCCAAATATCGAATAAGTGTTTCAGGCCAGGAAATATACAGCGATGGAACTAATATATGGACATACGATAAATCTGCGAATGAAGTTCAGATAACCAAATTTGACGCTTCAACCAGCACCATCACTCCTCAAAAAATGTTTACTAATTTTTATGATAAGGATTTCTTGTATAAACTGAATGGCGAATCAAAGCAAGGAAATAAAACTCTCCAGGAAATTGAATTAACCCCTGTTGACAAGACAAAGGCTTTTTTTAAAGTGCTTGTGGAAGTTGATAAAAGAACGAAATCCATTGTGAGCACAAAAGTTTTTCAAAAGACGGGCGATAGATATATCTATACAATTACTAACATGAAAACGAATACTAATTTGCCTGATGGATTGTTTGCATTTAACCCTGCTGATTACCCCAAGGTAGAAGTTATAGATCTTAGATAAAGTTCTCTCGAAACTGCTCTGAAAAAAAGCGCCTCTTAATGGGGCGCTTTTTACTTTCCCCAACGGTAGGTGTCGATCTTTATTCCAGCCAGGTCCAGCACCCGATCCACGACCGTAGAGGCAACTTCGTCAATGGTTTTTGGTTTGCTATAAAATGACGGTGTAGCAGGACAGATAATACCTCCGGCAAGTGTAACTGCTTCCATATTGCGCAGATGGATAAGATTGTAAGGAGTGTCCCTCACAACACAAATAAGTTTTCGCCTTTCCTTTAATACAACATCGGCAGCCCTGGATATCAAATCGCTGGAAATACCGCCAGCAATTCTTCCAAGTGTACCCATACTACATGGAATAATTACCATAATATCGTAGTCTCCTGAGCCGGATGCGAATGGAGCCATAAAATCAATCTTTGAATAATACCTGGCTTCATATGAATCATAGCTATTATTTTCCAATTCGGTTTGCCAAACTAATTTGGCATTATCTGTGATTATTATGGCAAGCGATTCCCATTGTTCTTTGACAAGCTGCAACTTATTGAGCAGAATTTTTGGATATATTGAGCCGCTGGCCCCGGTTATTGCTATAACTATTTTATGCATTGATGAAAAAATTACACAGTGGTGAAAAATCGAAATCTTATTAGCAAATATTTAAAATAATTTTTTAATAGAAATCCAATAAAATGAGATTAATGTACGTTTACTGTTTAATGGTAAAGAGTGCCAAATTTATTTTACTAGGTTTATTTGTTGTTTTGTGCTCCTTCAAAGTTACATTAACCGCCCATGATAAATTAACCTGGATGAATATGAGTGAATTAAAGCAAAAAATGAAATCTGATCCTAAACCTGCCTTAATTGATTTATATACTAACTGGTGTTATTGGTGTAAAGTAATGGATAAAAAGACATATAATAACCCGAAAGTGATTGCTTATATAAATGATCACTTTTATGCCGTAAAATTAAATGCGGAAACTAAAGATACCATACATTGGAAAAATAGCTCTTACAATTATAATGAAACTTATAAGGTCAATGATTTTACTATGTACGTAACATCAGGTCAACCGGGATTTCCAACAACAGTGATATTAACGGATGATCACAGCGATCCTATTTCGATACAAGGATTTATGGAACCAAAGGAAATTGAACCTATTTTGAAATATTTTGGAGATGGGGCGTACAAAACGGAAAGTTTTGAGGTTTTTAAGACAACTTTTAAAGCATCATGGTAAAGCCCATGTAAAAATATTAAGAAGCTGCAATAGCGGTTTCAAACTCGGTTTTTCATAGGATATTGGATTATAACAGGGGTGGATTTCCATCCGGCCCCTTTTTACTTTTATTTAGAAGTAGATTCAATGCAACGTCTTGTGAAAAAATATCGACTTAGATTTTAAACCCATATGGTGAGAATCATATCAAAATATTAAGAAACTGCAATAGCAGTTTCAAACTCGGTTTTTCATAGGATATTGGATTATAACAGGGGTGGATTTTTATCCGGCCCCTTTTTTTGTTAATTAAATCTCAATAAAATTTTATATACAACCTCTCAGCAAAAAATCAAGACTATAATATTAGATTCTCAGTGTTAAGATTTAATGGTTAAGATTTTTGATAATCCCGGGCTTCTTTTTAGTTGCCCGGTTTTTACATATCTCCTTTTTGTCCAAATCCTACCAGATCTGCCATATCCGGTATCTCATCGGCTTTATAGGCGCCTGCATCCAATTTCTTTTTAGTCTCTTCAAATGCACGAAGGGTAATCTCAGTGTCTTCATCAGTATGTGCGGCAGTAGGTATCAGGCGATAAATAATCTGGCCTTTTGGAATAACCGGAAAAACTACAACCGAACAAAAAATATTGTAGTTCTCCCTCATATCCATTACCATGTTGGTTGCTTCAGGTAAATCTCCTTTCATGTATACAGGGGTTACAGGACTATTGGTTGAACCAATATCAAATCCTTTTTCTCTAAGACCACTCTGTAGTTTATTTACATTATGCCATAATTTTTCACGAAGTTCAGGCATGGTTTTCAGCATGTCCATTCTTTTCAGCATTCCCTCAACTACTATAAGAGGTAAACTTTTCGCAAAAATCTGAGAACGCACATTGTACCGCAAGTATGTCATTATACTTTTTGGCCCGCTGATAAAAGCTCCTATGCTGCCCATACTTTTTACGAACGTGCTAAAATATAAATCAACACCATATTGGCATCCTTGTTCTTCATCGGCTCCAGCGCCGGTTGGACCCATTGAACCAAAGCCGTGTGCATCATCGATCAATAAACGAAAATTATATTTTTCTTTTAAAACGACAATCTCTTTTATTTTCCCCTGGTTTCCGCTCATTCCAAAAACGCCTTCAGTAATTAATAGAATACCACCTCCATTTTTATCTGCCATCTTCACAGCTCTTTGTAACTGCTTTTCACAATCTTCAATATCGTTGTGCTTATATTTATAACTAAACCCAATGTGTAGACGCACTCCGTCAACAATAGATGCATGTGCTTCGCCATCATATACGATCACATCATGCCGGTTTACCAATGCGTCAATACAGCTCATGATACCCTGGTATCCAAAATTCAGCAGCATGGCATCTTCGCGACTTACAAATGCGGCAATAATTTTTTCAAGCTCTTCATGCATCGCGGTATTTCCACTCATCATGCGGGCTCCCATAGGGTTTCCCATTCCCCAATGCGCAGCGGCTTCTGTATCTATTTTCCTCGTTTCAGGATGGTTCACCAATCCTAAATAATTATTAAGGCTCCAAACAATTTTTTCTTTTCCTCTGAAGGACATTCTGCTTCCAAGTTCTCCTTCCAACTTTGGAAACGCAAAATAGCCATGAGCTCTCTCAACATGTTTCCCAATCGGTCCTCCATCTTTTATCATCTTTTCGAATACATCTACCATATAATTATTATTATTTCGTTGTGAATGTTGGCAAAAATACAGCAATAACAATTAGGAAATTTCACAGTAAAATATTACCCGGGATAAGATGGCAAATCAATTTGAAATGGCCGGTTACAGCATAAAAGAAGTAATAAAGAAATATTAAAATAGAATTTTTTCCCTTTTAATTGTTACCCTCCGCGAAGTATTTATGAAAATATGGAATGGTCTCTATGCCCTTGTAAAAATTTTCAATTCCGTATTTTTCATTTGGTGAATGAAGATTGTCACTATCAAGTCCAAAGCCCATAAAAATAATTTTTATTCCAAGTTCTTTTTCAAGTATAGAACAAATAGGTATACTTCCACCGCCGCGAACAGGTATTGGTGATTTGCCAAATGTTTTTTCAACTGCTTTCGATGCTGCCTTATACCCTCTGCTATCTATCGGTGTCATATAAGGCTCGCCTCCATGATGTTCAAATGCATTCACCGTTACTGATGGAGGTGCAATGCTTGTAAAATAATCTATTAACAACTTTGTCATTTTTGCTGATGACTGATTGGGAACTAACCTTGCAGAAATTTTAGCTGTGGCTTTTGAAGGTAAAACTGTTTTTGCTCCTTCGCCCATGTAACCGCCCCAGATTCCGTTTATTTCAAGTGTGGGACGAATACCGGTTCGTTCATTTGTAGTATATCCTTTTTCGCCCCATAACTCTTTCACCCCTACTTCTTTTTTGTACTCTTCTTCATCATAAGGAGCTTTCTTCATTAAGTCTCTTTCCTCCGGGGCAACTTCAAGTACATCGTCATAAAATCCAGGGATCGTAATATGATTATTTTCATCATGGCACGACGCGATCATTTTGGAAAGTATAGTAATTGGATTAGCAACTGCCCCGCCATACGTACCGCTATGTAAGTCTCTATCGGCGCCGGTTATCTCAACTTCAATATATGATAAGCCACGCACGCCGATATCCAGTGATGGGTTTTCCATACTTAGCATTGAACTGTCGCTTATTAAAATAACATCCGCTTTCAAAAGGCCTTTATTTTTTTCAACGAATTTGCCCAAATTGGGCGAACCAACTTCTTCTTCACCCTCAATCAAAAATTTAATATTAGTACTCATGGTATTTGTCTCCACCATGGTCTCCAAAGCTTTCACATGCATAAAAAACTGGCCCTTATCGTCTGCAGAACCTCGTGCGTAAACTTTTCCATCTTTTATTACCGGTTCAAAAGGCCCGCTGTGCCATAGTTCCAGCGGTTCGGCAGGTTGTACATCGTAATGGCCATATACAAGAATGGTCGGTTTATTTGCCTCAATTATTTTTTCTCCATATACAACGGGATGCCCATCGGTTGACATTATCTCGGCTCTATCAGCTCCGGAATCAAGTAAGCTTTGCCTGACAGCCTGGGCGCAGGCAAGCATATCTTTTTTGTGTTCGGTTTTTGCGCTTACGGAAGGTATTCGCAATAATTCCATCATCTCATTTAGAAATCTTTCCTTATTTTTTTGCTGATAATCTTTCCAGGAGTCCATGTCTATTGTTTAGTTTTTTATTGAATTAAAACGAATATATAACATTTGAAGAACACAAATAATCTATGTTTTGTGGCGAGAAAAATAACCAGAGGAAAATTAACAGACGTATTTAAAATAATCTATTTTTTTTTGGATTACATAATTCTTAATATATACATTTGCATCAGATTGCTTTTCAATTCATCAGCCTTTGTTTAGTTGCATCAATATTTTTCTGTGGTGCTTCTTTGCAAAGGCTGAGTCAATTTGAAGATGTTCGTTCGGAGATTTTTTTCATTATTTTTTTGGACCAAATGGATTTATCCTGCTATGTTTAATGTTTTTAATAAGTCTGTAATAAAATTCTTTATTAAATAATTGTGAGTCGTGCATAGCTTTATACGTCAAGAAAAAACCTACAGGACTAAGAACAATCACAGGAAGCCACATTCCAATTGTGGGATCAAGAAGATGATCTTTGGTAAATTTTTCACCAAAAATATTGAGCAGATAAAAAATCATAAAAAATATTAGGGCAACCACTAAAGGAAGACCCAGTCCGCCTTTTCGTATTATAGAACCCAACGGGGCGCCAATAAAAAATAAAACCATGCAGGCGATAGAAAGGGATAGTTTCTTATGCCATTCAATCTTGTGCTGTATTATGTCATCAATCTGGTTTTCATATAAACTGGCGTTAACCTCCATTATTCCCCGAATGCTCGAAACGGTAGCCGCTGCCTGTTCTCTTACTGTTGTTTTTAAACTGTCTGGTATAAGTTCATTAAAGGATTTTACTTTTTTACCTGGAATTTTTTTTTCTGCCACTTCCATTTGTTTCCTCGTCCTTGCAGTATCCTTATATTTTGTATAACGAATATATATTTTCAAATCGTTGCGATTTTGCCTTACGAGCGAGTCAGGGATTTTTTTTAATGAATCAATATCCTTATCGAGCAAACGTAAAGTTTTCATACGCATGTTATTCATGAAAAGACTGTCCGAGGTCCTTTGAATATTCAATTGAGTAAGATCAAATAATTTATTGTACTCTTTAAATCCCATTTGTACATATTCATTCTTTGGAGAATTATATTCCCCTTTTTCTGAATAACGATTCCCGTTTTGTAAATGGAATTCCAAAAATTTCTTGTCCTTGCTCACAGTCATTTTACCACTTTCCGATATAATGGTATTATCCTGGATTCCATTTGACTGCTCGTAAATTAATACATTGTGCAGTGTGCTTTTATCTTTTTCTTTTTTACCTACTTTAATTGCAAACCCCCGAAATCCACTATAAAAAACGCCATCTTTTAAATCGAAAGCGGGACTTTTCCTATAGATATCATTATAGATTACAGCAAATTTTAAGTTAGCAACTGGAGCAATATAATTAGCAAATAGAAACGCAACTCCTGTAAGAATTATAGAAACAAAAAATAGTGGCCTCATAAAACGTAATAACGAGATACCAGACGATTTAATAGCAACTAACTCAAAATTTTCGCCCAGCTTTCCGAAAGTCATTATTGAGGAAAGTAAAATGGCGATGGGCAAAGCAAGCGTTACTAAAGTTGCGCTTGCATAAATAAGAAATTTAGTAAGGGTAATAAAATCAAGACCTTTGCCCACAAGGTCATCGATATATTTCCACAATATTTGCATCATAAATACAAATAATGTTATAAAGAATGTGGCTATGAAAGGCCATATAAAAGCTTTAAGAATGAGCTTGTCAAGTTTTTTAAACATGCTGATATCCCTTGTCGGGTAAAATGTTATTCTCTTTTATTGTAAATTCCATAAATGAACACTGAAACAAAAATACATCTTTCAAAACATGAAATGGAACTGGTACAAAACCGGGAATGGATTTTAACGAAACACGCAATAATAAATAAGGTGTACCAACTTTTCGGCGAATTACTGGCAACTTATAAAGAAATATCCCGGCAACAAACTCAATCAATTATTGATTTTTATAAGCACCTGGGAGGTAAGATTTCGAAAGGAGAAAATTATCAGGGTCTCCCTTATGTTATATTGGATTATCCTGCTTCATTTAGCAAAGAAAATATTTTTGCCATAAGAACCTTTTTTTGGTGGGGCAATTTTTTTAGTATTTCACTTCACTTATCAGGAAAAAAAATTTTAGCAGAAAAAGATTTTTCAAAGATCTTTTTATTTCTAAACGAAAATAAATTTTATGTCTGTATAAATAAAGATGAATGGCAGCATGATTTTGAGCCTGGCAATTATATAAGCGTATCCGACTTAAGCGAGAATTCATTTAAAGAAATTTCAAAAAAAGATTTTTTTAAAATTTCAAAAAAACATGAATTAAATAAATGGGATGAAGCTCCTGAATTTTTGAAGGGATCGTTTGAAGAAATAATAGAATTTTTAAAAATCAGTTTCCCAACCGGTGAAAAAGATCCTTCACCTGGGTTTCCCATAATTGGCTCTGATCTTTAATTTCTTTTTTGTCAGCAAAATCATTTATTACCAGAATAGTTTGATTTGTCACTTCTGATTTGTCTATGCTAAATTCAAAGTATTCGTCCTTTGGCGAATTTAGCCAATGAAAGCGTATAGACTTATTTTCTTCACTTTCTATCACTTCAGCTTCTTCGCTGGAGCCATTCCATGCAAAGCTAAAATGCCCATCCTTATCTTCAACTTTATCGGCAAACCATTCCTGCAAGCCGGTTGAGGTAGATAAAAATTCATATAATATTTGCGGTGAGCATCTAACCGGGTATTCCAACGTATATCTTACTTTCTTACTCATTTTTTAAATTAAATCTGGTCTGTATATGTGCAATAATAGAAAATAAATTAACTAACTAACCTAATTTATTATTTTTTTTATTAATTATTTTTTTGGAATGATTTAATGGATTGAGTACTCGCGTATTATTACAAAGAAAAATTAACATTTTATTTGGCCACATACTTAAAACTGTCTAAATTACGTTACTCTATAGATTTATTGAACTACCACGCCAAACTAAGTTTTAAATTTTAAAATAAGTCTTATGAGTATGCGTCAGCTTAAAATCTCAAAATCTATAACGAATCGCGAAAGCGAAAGTTTGGAGAAGTATCTTCAAGAGATAGGTAAGGTAGATCTTATTTCTCCTGAAGAAGAAGTGAAACTTGCCCTTAAAATAAAACAAGGCGACCAGCAGGCACTTGACAAACTTACAAAAGCTAATTTAAGATTCGTAGTTTCTGTTGCAAAACAATATCAAAACCAAGGTCTTACATTGCCTGACTTAATAAACGAAGGTAATCTTGGGTTAATTAAAGCAGCTCAGCGTTTTGATGAAACCAGGGGATTTAAATTTATTTCTTACGGCGTATGGTGGATACGTCAAAGTATTATGCAAGCGCTTGCCGAGCAATCACGGATAGTAAGGCTTCCCTTAAATAAGGTTGGCTTAACTAACAGAATCGCCAGGGCATACACGCATTTGGAGCAGGAATTCGAACGTACTCCAACAGTAGAAGAGCTTGCTTTTTTTCTTGATATTGAAACCGAAGAAGTTGCTGCAACGTTAAATGTTGCCGCAAGGCACGTGAGCATGGATTCTCCTTTAAGTGATGGGGAAGAAAGCACATTAATAGATGTTTTGGTGAATGGAAATGCAGATAGTGCTGATAAACAAATTATGTTTAACGATTCTCTAAAAAAAGAAATAGCAAGATCGTTAAGTATATTAACTGAACGCCAAAAGGAAGTGATCTGTTTATTTTATGGTATTGGTATTGATCAGCCCTTAAGCCTTGAAGACATAGGCGTGAGATTTTGCCTCACACGCGAGAGGGTAAGACAAATAAAAGATAAAGCTCTAACGAAACTTCGTTCCGCTTCGAGATCTAATCTTTTAAAAGAATACATGGGAGTATAGATTTTGTAATAATAATTTGAGTGGACATTTCAAAAAAATGTTCACTTTTTTTGTGCCTGTCTCTCAATATTTCTTTGGTTAAGCCAGCTTTATTAATACCCATCTTTTCCATCTTTAATAAAAATTATTTTTTCTCAAATATCTTTGCCACCACTCATGGGCAATTATTTCAAAATAGGTAAGCTGGCGGCAACTTTTGGTTTAGAAGGACAATTAATTCTTGAACATAACCTTGGGAAAAAAACTTCTTTAAAGGGGCTTGAAAATATTTTTATCGAGGAAATCAACAATTCATTTTTGCCATACTTTATTGAATCAGCCAAAATAAAAAATGAAAAAGAAATTTATCTAAAACTAGAAGGCCTTGCTTCAAAGGAACAGGCCAGGAAATTCGTAAAGAAGGAAGTATGGTTATTGGAAAATGATTTTAAAAAATTTTCCGGAAGTTCAGCGCCTATTTCACTGCTTGGTTTTATGGTCATTAATGAAAATGATGAATTGGGTGAAGTGGTTGAAGTGATCGAGCAACCTCACCAGATTTTATGCAAAATTATGCTGAATGGCAAAGAAGCGTTTATTCCGGTTCATGAAGATTCTTTAGAAAAAATTGACAAGAAAAACCGGAAATTGTTTTTGACCTTGCCAGACGGTTTGCTGGATATTTATAGAGATGCCTGATAAATGAAAATGTAATTTTGCATATAATATTATGCAAGTCTCAGCCTCAAATCTTATTGCTCATTTCGATCTCGATTCTTTTTTTGTTAGCGTGGAGTTCATGAGAGATCCTTCGTTAAAAGGTAAGCCCGTTATTGTAGGTGGCAGCAGAGAACGAGGCATTGTTACCACATGCAGTTATGAGGCAAGGAAATTTGGTGTTCATTCTGCAATGCCCATGGCAACAGCAATGCGGCTTTGCCCGCAAGCTATAGTTATAAAAGGAACTTACACTGAGTACGGCAAATACTCAAGATGGGTAACACAGATTATAGCATCAAAAGCGCCATTATTTGAAAAGGCTTCAATTGATGAATTTTACATTGACCTAACGGGCATGGATAAGTTTTTTAATCCTTTGCAATGGACCATTGACCTGCGGGAATTAATAATAAGGGAAACCGGCCTTCCAATATCTTTTGGTATCGCAAAAAATAAGATGATCGCCAAGATGGCAACCAACGAAGCAAAACCTAATGGATTTTTGCAGGTGCCGATGGGAAAAGAAAAAGAATTTCTCGCTTCTTTGGAACTTAATAAAATTCCCGGTGTTGGAGAACAAACCAACCAAGTTTTGCAATACCATGGATTTAAATTCATCAGAGATATTCATGGCAGCACTCCCGAAAAACTGGAGAAAATTTTAGGCAAGTGGGGGATTGATTTGTGGCATAGACTGCAGGGAAATCATCATTCTACCATTTCTGCTTACCACGAATCAAAATCAATTTCAACGGAAAATACTTTCGAGGAAAATATAACCGACGTAAATAAATTGATGAGCGAAATTGTGAGAATGACGGAAAAGATTGCGTTTGAGCTTAGAAAGGGGGAAAAAGTTGCGGGATGTGTTACGGTAAAACTTCGCTATCCTGACTTTGAAACCACCTCCCGGCAAACAAGCATTCCTTATACAAGTGCCGATGATGAAATAATTCCAGTAGCGAAAAACCTGTTTCATAAGTTATATAAAAAAGGCCAACCGGTCAGGTTGCTTGGCGTTCGACTGAGTGATCTGACTAACGATGCCTTACAAACAAATCTTTTTCAAAATATAGAAAGAAAAAATATTTTATACAAAGCCATAGACGATGTAAAAAACAGGTTTGGAAGTAATAGCGTAAATAGGGCGTCGGGTAAATCAAATCTTGGCAAAAATAATATCGTGTAGGGTTTTCTTTTCTAAGATTTTTAATGTTGCATCCCTTGTAATAGTCATAACCTTTCGAATACCACAATGTGTCTCATCGCAATCTTCGCACTTTTCATAAAAATTTAAACTCACACATGGCAATAGAGCGATAGGCCCGTTGATAACGCGTATCACTGTTGCGAGGTTTATTTTTTTTGGAGAAACTTTTAAAAAATAGCCGCCTCCTTTTCCTTTTTTGCTTTCCAGCAGGTCTACTTTTTTTAATTCATTCAAAATATTCTCAAGAAATTTTAGCGGAATCTTTTTTTCTTTCGAAATGTCAGAAATCAGGATAGGCCCTTTTCCATAATTTTCTGCGAGAAAAGAAAGTGCACGAAAGGCATATCTTGTTTTTTTAGAGAGCATTATTTAAAAATATAGGTTGAATATTATGACAGATGTTTTCTCAATTATGCAAATTTATAAAATATCCCCTACTAAATTGGTAGGATATTAATATCTTCGCAAAATCTTTAAAATAAAATCTATAATTATGAGTTTACAATTAGGCGATACAGCACCAGATTTTACCGCAGAAACAACTGAAGGTAAAATAAATTTTTATGAATTTCTTGGCAATAGTTGGGGAGTTCTCTTTTCGCATCCGGCAGACTTTACACCGGTTTGCACAACAGAACTTGGTAAAACGGCTTCATTAAAAAAAGAGTTTGAAAAGCGCAATGTAAAAGTGCTTGCCGTAAGTGTTGATCCTTTGGATAAACATAACAGCTGGAAGAACGACATTAACGAAACGCAGCACGTATCTGTTGAGTTTCCGATAATTGCCGATGAGGATAAAACGGTAGCCAATCTTTACGGAATGTTGCATCCCAATGCGTCTGCAACCGCAACTGTTCGTTCACTTTTCGTTATTGGTCCTGATAAAAAGATCAAACTGATGATTATTTATCCTGCATCAACAGGTAGAAATTTTGTTGAAGTTTTACGGGTGATAGATTCTTTGCAACTTACAGCGGATTACAGCGTAGCAACACCGGCAGACTGGAAAGAAGGAGAAGATGTAATTGTTGTTCCGTCCGTTAGTACAGAGGATGCTATCAAGAAATTTCCTAAGGGAGTAAAAGTTATCAAACCTTATTTACGATATACTCCTCAACCGAATCTGAATTAACATTTAAACTTTTAACCCCCTGTTCTTTTTTAATTGCTGCAATAGCGCTTTTATATCTTTTGGAACAGGTGCTTCTAAAGTCATGCTGATTATTATTTGCATCTTTAAAGTTTAATTGGTAAGAATGTAAGGCCAGTCTGTTTAAGATTGGCCTTTCTTCTTCTTCGCTTTTGCTCAATTTATATTTCTTTTTAAATGATGAAAGCAATATTGGCTTCCCATCCCCATACACCGGATCGCAGGCAATGGGATGGCCTGCAAATTTCATGTGAACCCTTATTTGATGTGTTCTCCCGCTATGAATATTAAATTGAACTGCTGAATAAATTCCATAATCTTCGATTACTTCATATTCGGTCAGCGATGGTTTCCCTTTTTTATTTACAGTCATTTCTCCTTTGCGAAACGGATGCTCTGCAATAGGTTCATCAATTGATCCCGATTTATCGGGCAGGCTTCCACGGATAATGCCAAGGTAAATTTTTTCAATGTTTCTTTTTTCAAATAATTGGGAAAGATATTTATGACTCGTTTCATTTTTAGCAAATAATACAAGCCCACTGGTATCGCGATCGAGCCTGTGAACAATAAAGATTTTTCCGTATTTGTCTGTTAATATTTTGTACAATGATAACTGCGTCTCATCGTGCCTGTCAGGTATCGTTAGCATACCCGCAGATTTGTTTACGGCAATAAAATCTTCATTTTCAAATATTATTGATACTCCCTTTAACTCCATTTGTATCTTAATTGAATTCGGCTGCATCGGTGGATTTATTTTCTCTTGAAGCTGTGCGTATTGATTTTTGTTTATTCATGTATTTCAATAAACGTATTTCTTTTTCGCTTAGATAACGCCACTTTCCACGTTCTACTTTTTTTTTGGTGAGGTTGGCATACATAACCCTGTCCAATCCTTTTACATCATAGCCTAAATGCTCAAATATTCTGCGAACGATACGGTTACGTCCACTGTGCAGTTCTATTCCAATAACGCTTTTATCTTTCGGGTCGGCATAGGCCAAAGCATCGGCAAAAATTTCTCCGTCTTCCAACTTCAGACCATTCAATATTTTTTCAAAATCATTTTTGGTCAGCGGTTTATCTAATTTAGCTTCATATACTTTTTTTACGTTGAAACTTGGATGGGTAAGTTCTTGCGTAAGTTGTCCGTCGTTAGTAA
The DNA here is from genome assembly GCA_963756945.1 of uncultured Chitinophagaceae bacterium. Taxonomy (GTDB): domain Bacteria; phylum Bacteroidota; class Bacteroidia; order Chitinophagales; family Chitinophagaceae; genus Ginsengibacter. The sequence goes on from CAVWQJ010000005.1 coordinate 257,485, forward strand.
GTAGTAAAACACCTGACGTGTTTCTATCTAACCTGCCAACAGGATATATTCTTTGATCGGTCGCATTTTTAGTGAGTTGTAAAACAGTTTTTCTATTCAGCGGATCATCAGTAGTTGTGATGTAATCTTTAGGTTTATTCAATAAAATATAGACAAGATTTTTCGTTACAAATAATTTCTTGCCATTAAAAACGACTTCGTCTTTATCGGTCACTTTAAATGCAGGTTGTGTGACAATTTTTTTATTCACAGACACCTTGCCTTCAATAATTAACGTCACCGCATCACGCCTCGAAGTAACGCCGCAGTGTGCTAAATATTTGTTCAATGGCATTTCAGGCGCAGCTAAATTTTTTTTTAGGACAGAAGAAGGTACCGCTTGCTCTTTTTTTTGTTGTGGATATTTTTGTCTTTTATCTTTTTTATCATTTTCAATTGAAGTGTTTGCAGAAAATGCCCTTTGGCGCATTGCTCTCTTTTCTTCAAAATGTTTTTCGATTGCTGCCGCCCGTTCTTTCTTGACATTTTTTTTATCCTGCTTATGCTTTTCCTTTATTGCAGCGTTGTTTTTTGGGTTGATAAATTTTTTAAATGGTTGCTGGCTCATGTAGAAGTGATTTGCTGTTTTTTCAACAGTAGTGAGGCGCAAATATAAAAATAAAACAGGTGAACCAACATTTGATTCACCTGCAATTTTCAGAGGGAAATATTTTACGATTCCTTATATGCTCTTTTATTTTTCCAATCGTTCATTCGGTTATTTCTCATCTCATCCCGTTTCTTTATTTGATCTGCTGTAAGAATGCTGTTCATACTTTCATGCATACTTTTATGCAGGTCCCTTAACTGTTCTCTCTTTTGATCTTCAGATAAGGAAGAATTATCCCTGATGGCTTTCATTTTTTCCATAGAAGCGTTCCGTTGTTCGTGGATCTTAGCAACCTGTTCATCGGTTAGATTCAGGTCAGTCTTCATCTTATCCATTCTTTTTTGGGACATCATTTTCATCTTTTCACTCCTTGCTTCTTTCGCCTGGGCAATTTTATCTTTTTGTTCCGGTGTAAGAAGTGCCTGGAATTTTGACTTTCTTTCCTGCTCAAGACTTGCTTTTTTAGCCCGATAATCTTTCAGCGTTATATTTTCATCTTTCTCCAAATTTTTTACTTTGGCATTATACTCCTCGTTCAATGATTTGGCTTGCTGCTTTTGTGTGTCAGTGAGATTAATTTCTTTCATCATCGAAAAGTTTCCTCTGTGGCTGTTCATCTTATATCCTTGCCCGTGCGGGTGCATTTTTGTATTCTGTTGATCTGGCGAGGCTTTCGCGGAGTTATCGGGGGATTGTGCATTAGCGCCTACAGCTATTATTGTAAATGCTGATAAGGCAATCAAATATTTTTTCATGTGTATATTGTTTGTTTAATAATAGCAATATAGACGTGCTACTATACCCTTGGTTTAATAGTTGGAAATAATAAATTGTTAAAGAGGTAAATCAATCAATGGAGGCAGCCTCAAGATTTTTATTAGCAAGCTGTCCACAGGCAGCATCAATATCTTTACCGCGGCTTACCCTTAGCCTCACGTTTACGCGGTGTGCAGCAAGATAGTCCATAAATTTCTGCGTGGCATCTTTGTCGGGCTTAACAAACGATGCCTTATCGATAGGATTGTACTCAATAATATTTACCAGGTGAACAGGAACTTTTTTGTAGATCTTTATAAGATCATCTGCGTCCTGGATTGAATCATTTTCTCCTTTGAATAAGATGTATTCGAAAGTGATATCGTTTTTGGTTTTTTCGTAAAAATAATTAAGTGCCTCAATCAATGCTTTAATGTTATTGGTTTCATTAATGGGCATTATCTCGTTTCTCTTTTTATCGTTTGCGGCATGAAGCGATAAGGCCAGATTAAATTTTACACCATCATCGCCCAATTGCCTTATCATTTTGGCTACGCCCGCGGTTGAAACAGTTATTCGTCTTGAACCCATGCCCAGTCCATCATGCGCTGTAATGCGCTCTATGGCTTTCAATACATTTTTATAATTAAGCAATGGCTCGCCCATTCCCATAAAAACAATATTGCTTAATTTTTTACCATAAGTTTTTTCAGCCATCTGATTTAGTAGAACAACTTCATCATATATTTCATCAAAATGAAGATTGCGTTTCCGGTCCATATAACCTGTGGCACAAAATTTACAACTCAGGCTACAGCCTACCTGTGATGATACGCAAGCAGTTTGCCGGTCTTCCACCGGTATAAGAACGCCTTCCACCAAATGTCCGTCAAAAGTTTTAAACCTTGTTTTTACAGTTCCATCGCTGCTGTATTGTGAGGCATCTGTTTTAATTACAGGCAAAGAAAAATTGGCCGATAGATGTTGCCTTAGCTCTTTACTTAGGTTGGTCATGTCTTCAAAACTAGTTGCATGTTTTTGCCAAAGCCATTCCCACACTTGTTTTGCCCTGAATTTCTTTTCATTGATAGTTGCAAAATATGCTGTGAGTTCATCCAAAGAAAGTGTCCTGATATTTTTATTAGAATCCATTTTGCAAAGATAGCTATTGTGGGGATGGATAAAGGAGTCTGCAGATAATTTGGCCAATTGTAAATTGGCTAAGTTTTGAGCTAACCGTTATCTTGCAGAATTATTAAAATGTTGGATATGGAAACTGTGTATGTTATTGATGCGCTAAGAACAGCCATAGGCAGGTATGGCGGCGCTTTAAGCACTATTCGCCCTGACGATTTGCTGGCTTATGTAATGGAAGCTTTGTTAAAAAGAAATGGCAAAATAGATGTAAACGATATTGAAGATGTTATTGCGGGAGATGCTAACCAGGCAGGAGAAGATAATCGCAATGTAGCCCGCATGTCGGCGCTGCTTGCTGGTCTACCAGTTTCAGTTCCGGGCAATACGGTAAACCGCTTGTGCGCAAGTGGGTTACAGGCTATAATGGATGCTGCCCGTGCCATTATGTGCGGAGATGGTAACCTTTTCCTCGCCGGTGGTGTAGAAAGCATGACGAGAGCTCCTTTTGTAATGAGTAAGGCAGATGGTGCTTTCAGCAGGCGCTCAGAAATATATGATACGACAATTGGATGGCGATTTCCTAACAAAAAACTTACTGATAAATATTATCCCTATTCAATGGGCGAAACAGCAGAAAATGTGGCAAAGCAATGGAAGATTTCCAGGCATGCGCAGGATGAATTCGCCCTGGCAAGCCAGCTAAAATATTTTGAAGCGCTTGCTGCGGGTAAATGGAAAGATGAGATTGTTCCGGTTGAAATCACTCCCAATAAAACAGAGCAAATAATTTTTGATAAGGATGAACACCCAAGAAAAACTTCATTGGAAAAGCTTTCACAACTCAGGCCTGCATTTGTAAAAGAGGGTACAGTAACTGCAGGTAATTCATCAGGTATCAATGATGGCGCCGCAATGTTGTTACTTGCCAATGAAAGCATGGTAAAGAAATACAATCTTAAACCAATGGCTAAAATAATAAGCATGGCTGTTGCAGGTGTTGATCCTGCCATAATGGGGATTGGTCCGGTACCTGCCACAAGAAAAGCATTACATCGTGCAGGGCTCACCGTTAGTGATATTGATTTGATAGAATTAAATGAGGCTTTTGCTTCGCAATCTATTGCCTGTATTCATGAACTTGGGCTTGATCTTGAAAAAGTAAATGTAAACGGCGGGGCTATATCTATTGGCCACCCCTTGGGATGCACCGGCGCACGCATTTCCACTACGTTATTATATGAAATGAAGAGGAGAGGAGCGCATTATGGACTTGCCACAATGTGTGTTGGTGTGGGGCAAGGCGCTGCAATGATTTTTTCGAAAATGTTTTGTAGAGACGCGATGCATCGCGTCTCTAATCAAAAAAAGATGCATCATCTCTAATCAAAAAAGATGCATCGCGTCTCTAATTAAAAAATTTATCATCCTTCCAATTTCGGGGATTAGTCTTGATGTAATTTGAAATACGAATTAATTCATCATGGTTGTCGAATAATATGATCATGAAACCTTGCCTGCCAGCCAAATTCAATATTTAATTTTTTTGATGCCGTGGTTACTGCTGATTTGAAACCACGCATAATAGAACCTAAATTTTTTGATTGCGGTCCGAATTTGTTAGTCGCCGTAGAGACGCGATGCATCGCGTCTCTACCATTACCGCGTTTATTAAATTTATTTTCTCCAATCATAATAATTGCGTGAAAATGGTTAGGCATTGTTATAAATTCCCCTAATTCCAAATTCATATCAGGCCTTATTTCCAGTGTCTTTTCCCATTCAGTATTTACAATTAATCCTAATTCATTTAAAACCATTTCATCATTTTCTATTTCTCCAAAATAATGTTTCGGTCTTTTGTACAGATGGTAATGAAATATAATCCCGGCGAACCATAATCCCAATTTTGCAATCGTGCTGATGGTATGCGATATTTATTTTTGAATTTATCCATTTGTATTGTTCGTTTGTTTATGTCTGTAGAGACGCGATGCATCGCGTCTCTACAGAATGTTATTCAATTCCTTTGTTACCAATCGTGAATTAATGTATGCAGTTAATAGCAATAATAAAATGGCAATTAGCCAAACGCTCCAGTGTAGTAGATATGAAAGGTCTCCTTTACCCACGAATGAAAGCTGAAGAAATAATAAATGCAGCAATTGGGTAAAAATCAAAGCGCCGATAATAATAAACAAGTATACAGGTAACCAGGTTTTAGCAACACTGTTGGCGAGCCAGCGTGGTGAATAACCTAACGTAAGCAATAAACGAAGATTATCCTTGCTCCTGGCAATCATCAATTGCAGGTAAAATGAAAAAAGCATCAATGCCATTACAATTACGAGTATGCCGAATACTCCTAATGCGCTTACAATATTTTGGAGGATACTTTTTACACGGCCGAATTTTACTTTGTCTTTGTTAAGATGATAATCTTGTTGATCTAAAAATGAAAGGAGCTTCGGATCATTGGCATCTTTAGTTTTTATATAAACCCTTGAAACCCGAGCCGTAGTATCTCCGGTGAAGTGAAGGTTGCCCCAGTTCATAAAAGATTTGGGAACCAGCAATGAGTTGATGCGATCACTTAATGCAACAATATTGCCCCTGAAATTTAGGGTTCCATTTGGCCCCGAACATTCCAATATAATATTGACAGATGAAAGTGTTTGCTCGGAGAGCTGTGGTAACCCTTGGGCCGGAGCAAATACATTATAGATTTCTAAAAAATCAGATGAAAAAATAATTGGCACAACAGGTTGTCCTGGTTGCCATGTAAACGAAGGAGGAAGTGTATCTATAAAATCGTTGTCGATACTTTCCAAAAAAAGATCGGTGCTGAAGGGAATAACGTCGCCTGCCGTGGCCCGTACACGAAATTGATTAGAAATTAACGGAGAGATAGCATCTATAGCAGGATTAGTTTTAAGTTTCGTTAAATCAGCGTTAGTAAAACTATTGTCCTTTCCCATATTTTCATTGGTAATACTTTTAGAGATGGAAATAAAATCAAAACCATTTTTACGCGGACTGCTTTCTTTCAGTAATTGCTGAATGTTGATAAACATTTGCATGGAAACCAATAAAAGCAACACACCTATTCCCAATCCAAAATAGCCCAGCCATTTGGAAAATTTATTTTTACCGGAGATAATTAAAGGTTGAATATTTTTATATGATAAGTCCATTCTTATGTACGATGTACTTAGTTTGATGTTCAATGTTTGAAACAATTGCGCATGATGTACTCAACCGCAGATTAAGCAAGTCATGTCCCTCTCCACTTGGAGAAGGGTTGGAGTGAGGTTTTTATAACATCAACACCTTTTCTCCCTTCAAAAAATCAAGTTCCTTTAAGTCGGCAAATATCATGGCAGCATTGCGCTTCTCACATTCTTCATAAATAAGTTCTGTTGCTTTCTTCCTGTTTACTTCATCAAGGTGACTGTATGGTTCATCTAACAATATAAAATCAAAAGGCTGCATTAAAGAACGAATGATTGCGATGCGCTGCTGCTCGCCATAGCTGCATGATTTTACGAGTTGATTTAATTTTGATTCAATACCAAGTCTTCTTGCCATATCATCGATTTTTTCGGTTGGATAATAAGGATCCAAAATTCTTTTTATTTCAATATTTTCCTTCGCTGTCTGGTCTTCAAACAACCTTAAATCCTGGAAAATGATGCTTATTTTATTTTGGCGAAAAGAAGAAAAGCTTTCCGTAGAAAGCTTTTTAATATTTGTTGCATCATAGGAAATGTTGCCGGTAAAATCTTTTCTTAAACCATAGATAAAATGTATTAAAGAAGTTTTTCCTGTGCCTGAAGGTGCAACTATATGTAAGTGCTCGCCTTTCTTAATTATTATTTTTTTGCCCCATACCTGCGATCCGTCAACATTTTTTTTATCAATATAGTCAGGTACAATCTCCTGCAGGTTGATCTGCATAATTTCAGCTTCTTTTTTAAATAAGATTTAATAAGTTATTTATGACCCACTGTATCAATTGGCGGAGGCATCATCAAAGAATCCATGTTGTTCATGTCAGACTTTTCTTTGTCTTTTTTCTCTTTTATCACTTTTGCAATTGTATCAAAGTAGTGATTCAATTGTTTCAAGCTGTTTGTATTTTGATCAATAAAGTTTATTTCAGTATGCCCCGTTAATGCACCATCCTTAAAGTCGCCGGTGGTTACATAAATATTATTCCATAAGTTGAGACTTGCATCCATAATTTGTTTATGATCCGGATCATCCATTTTTTCAGTGGATAGTGCCGAAAGTATTTTATGAATATCTATATAGGCACCGACAGCATGGCCGCTTATTTTGTCTACAAAATCGTATTTGTTATTTGCATTTCCGGCGAGGTAATCGTTTAAAAAATGTTGGTGATTGGTTATCGCAAATACTTTATCGTTTTGGCCGTAAGCAATGGAGGTATCATTTTTTCCCATTTCGCCGCTAATAGTTTTACCAGCATTAACCAATTTTTGGAAGCTTGATTTATCACCAATTGAAACGGAAAATAAAACATTAAAATCGGGCTTTGTAAATGCAGGCACTGTTGAATCGGCTGAAACTGCCTTGTTTGCATTAAGATCAGAGAACGAAAGCAAAAGATCTCCTTTATTGGCTTTTACAAAATCATCAAGATTAAATCCAATTTTATCGGAATATGAATTCAGCATTCCATCCATGCCTATTAATTTAATGAGGTCTTTTATGGCTTCGGGTTTATAATTCATCGCCAAAACACCCAATATATCCTGTGATGGAATGGTTTTAATCATATCAGTATTAATACTTCCGCCACTATATTTTTTCAGAAAATCACTAAATTCTTTTCCTGCGTAACCCTTATGGTCTATATCGATTTTTCCATTATCGAAGTTTACGGTGTAAGTGCTAACGTTATCTTTAAAAAACACATCAAGCTTTAGCATCCCGAGCATTCCGAGCGAAGAAGAACTCTTCATAATTTCTTCACTGTTTATCCATGTACGTATATCGCCTTTTTCTTTAAGAAGGTTTGAGAATTTTTCATTTCCTGCCAGGCTGCTGTCCGACTTTAAGGAAAAGAGATTTTTACAAACCGAAGTGAGCGTAACACTTTTATCTACTAACGGAGCTACATTACTTTGGTTGTATGCTCCATTATTCATAGGATTAAATTTTAATTTTGCTTCGCCTGCGTCAAAGGCATAAACAAAATGTTTATCATTCCATGCAACTACCGCCTGATCATGCAATGTGAGCAAGCTTAGATCTCCGTCTTTTTTTATCGTTGCTGAAGAATCTATCGTTTTATTGAATGCGGCAAAATCATCTCCGTTTTTAATACTTCCTTCTAAAACCAGTTCACCATCAGAACCCGAATTTTTTGCTACAAAAAAAATGAGGTTACCATTTAGATCGATCCCTGTTTTATCGGGATTATCAAGAATTTGTTTCACCTGCGTTGCAGCCGCTCCATGTCTTTCCTCTAAATGTGCATTAAGTTGCCCATACCAGTAAGATTGTTTTATATCATCCCATGTAAGTTTTTCTTTAAGAGATTTGGTGTCGAGCTGAACTACAAACATTGCATTTTTGGGTATCATTTTACCCTCTTCATTTTTTTTGCTGCAGGAAGAAAATAAAAATGCAGCTCCAACAAATAATAACGTGAGCCTCAAAAAAGATTTCATAATAATAGTTTTAAGATTTTTAATTCGGTATTTATTAGTTGACAGTAAGGATAATTTTAGAAAAACTAATTCATTTTTTTATTAATGGCAAATTTTAAAGAAAGTAACCTGTTTATAAGTGAAAATATGAAGAAAGGTCTTGTAGCCGGATGGTCTGCTCTTCTCTTTTTACAAGATCCTTTATAACGCATGTTTGTTCTTCCAGTTCCCGGGAGCCTATAATTATTGCAAATGGTATATTTTTTTTTGATGCGTATTTAAATTGCTTATCCATTTTTACGTTTTCATAAAACAGCTCGCAACTTATTCCATTATTTCTGAGGGATTGCATTTCCTTGAATGCAATTTCGGATTCCTTTTCGCCAAGATTGAAAAATAATACTTGTGTTGATTTATTTATTTCTTCAGGAAATATATTTAACTCAGTCATTACATCGTAAATACGATCTACGCCAAAGCTAATACCGACGCCGGGAATATTTGGTAGGTCCAAATAAGCCGGTAAGGTCATCATATCTTCCACCTCCGCCAATGCTTCCTATTGCAAGATATGCTGGCATTTTTACTTCGATAAATAACTCCAGTATAATAATTCAGACCTCTCGCAAGAGAACATTAATTTGATATAAAATCATCTGGTGGACATGACTGGTCTATGTGTATCGAGAATCTTAGTTCTTCGATTCCCTTTATGCCATTTTCATTATGACCTAATAACTTCTCCAGCTTTGCAATAATATATCTTCATTGTATCTTCCATCTATTGAAAGATAATTTTCAATAAGACCAATTTGATAATTACTGATAAATTTCTTTTGCCTAATTCTTCTTTCACTTTGAGAATTCCAATTTTATCAAGTTTATCAATCGTAGTGGTGATTGCGGTATGTTTATCTGGTCGCTCCGCATATTTCGGCGAGTGCGGTTAAAATTTTACGATTATTGATGTTTATAACATGCCATTATGTTCCGAGGTATAATTAAATTTGGAGATATTCAATTTTTTAAAGACCAGTAATATAAATGCTAATTAAGTTCTGCGTCACTTATTAAAGAGTTGCTTCCCACTACATCTGCGTCGCACTGATAAAACTCCCGGTATCTTCCTTTCTGTGGCCGGTCGGCCCGCCACACAGGCTGCATCTGGTAGCGTTTAAACGGCATCGTTAGTTTACCAAAGTTCATTGAAACATAACGGGCAAAAGGAATTGTAAGATCATAGCGTAGCGCTCTTTCCGTAATACTCTTTTCATTTTTTCCTTCAAGAATTTTTTCAAAGCCTTTTTGAGCTTCTTCTTTTTTTGCCGGATTGTCGAGCCCGTTATTTAGTATTTTAAAAATAAGCTTATCGCCTTCGTCACCATATTTACCCATCAATGTTTCCAGGTTTTCCATCGCTGGAGTTTCTAACGGCTCAAAGCCATACAACTCAAAAACATCTTTAATTGTATTGAGGATAAATTGTCTTTTGCGAATCGTTTCAGCATTAAAGTCGCGTGTACCCTGTGGTAATAATGGTTTCATTTTTTTCCTTCGCCCGGGATTTAATTTTTAAGCCGCAAAAATATGGTATTCAATTTTACCTGTCGACATATCATATCTAACAGTATGTCGGATCATTTGGTAAAAAATAAAATAATTATGCGATGGGTTTATGAAAACAAATCAATCGTGCATCTTACCTGAAACGGTACCGCACTTCGATTTAATTAATTTTTTAAACCTCGAATGCAATGCATTTCTGCAAAAAATATTATCATGAACCAACATGCCATTTTAAGCAGTAACTTATTGGATATTCTTTTTGATAATCGAAATAAAGAATACGGAGCATACACGCTGAGAAAATCATACAATAAACGGTTACAGGTTGCTTTACTTTCAATGTTGACGTTGTCTTTATTACTTTGTTTGTTGTTTTTAAAAGGATCGGCACCTGTTTCGAATGCGCGTACTACTGTCATTACAATTCCGGATGCAATCCCTTTTAGTTACCATCCAACGTCTAAACCTAAATCTAAGGTTGCGATAACAATTGCCCATTCAAAAAAAGCAAATCAAATTGACCTGCCTCCTCGGATTGTAGATTCAATTAATATTAACAATTTCTCTGCAACACCAATCGAAACAACGCCGTCTTCAATTTCAGCAGACAGTTCAGGAATAAGTTATGAACCTGGCGGGGAAGGAAATAGTAACAGTTCCATTACAGGTCCTCCAGGTATAGATTCAAGATTAACAGAATCAAAAATTACCAAACGGGGCCCTGTTGATGTTGCTGAAATTATGCCCCAATATCCCGGCGGAATCAAGGCCCTGCTTGATTTTCTTAAGAAAAATCTTCATTCGCCCGAAGATATCGAAGGTGGAGAAGTATCGGTTAAAATAAAATTTGTTGTAAACTACGATGGAAAGCTTGAAAGTTTTGATGTGATAAAATCGGGTGGTATTGCTTTTGATAATGAAGTAATGAGAGTGTTGAAGAAAATGCCTTTGTGGATTCCGGGAAAAAGTAATGGAGAAAACGTATCAGTTTATTACGTGGTTCCTGTAAAGTTTACCAGTGAATTTTAAAAATATTTGGATAAATATTTGTTATGTCAAGTTTTTTAAATGCATTTTCTTCATTTTATTTTATCTTGCCGCCGGCCAATATAAATTTTTAATATGAGTCTTGAAGAATTTGAAAATACTGAGGATAAAAGAACGAAGCGTTACATTTTAATGAAAAGCATAATGGATTTTGGCATGGGATTTTTATATGTTGGAGTTGGGGTTTTCATAATTTTTTCCAAACAACTTCATTTTAGTAATAATTTTACGGAGAGTACCACAGCTAAAATTTTTGCTGGATTAATTATTATTTACGGTGTGTGGAGGTTTTACCGGGGAATTAAAAAAGATTATTTTAGAGAAAGATGATAAGCAAATTAATAAATGGCAAAATGAACTGGACTCTGGTAATTGCTGCTTTTGCTGTGATTCTTCTTTCAGGGTGTTCGGGGCGTAACGTGCGGACGGATCTTGATACCACCAATAGCGGAACCATTCATATAAGTGTCGATGAGTCTTTTAAACCGGTTATCGATTCACAGATACAGGTTTTTGAGGCATTATATCCTAAGGCAAAAATTATTGCTGACTATAAGCCCGAGGCGGAATGTTTTAAGGATTTAATAAAGGATAGCACGCGAATGATCATAGTAACGAGAGGACTAACAGACGAAGAAGAAAAATTTTATAAGGACAGCTTATCGTTCTATCCGCAATATGATAAAATTGCGCTAGACGCAGTAGCAGTTGTTGTTAATAATAGCGATCCTGATTCTCTTTTTTCGATGGAGCAGATTCGTGGCATATTAGGCGGTACAACGGGTGATAAGCAATTGGCAGTTTTTGATGGGCTAAAGGAAACGAGTACGGTGCGATATGCAATTGATTCTATTTTAAAAGGAAAACCTTTTGATGCTAAAAAGGTATTTGCTGAGAAGAATAGTATGGGAGTTATAAATTATGTTGCTGATCACAAAAATGTGCTTGGGTTTATAGGTGTAAGCTGGATAGGAAATAAAGAAGATACATCGCAAATGAGCTTTCTAAAAAAAGTAAGAATTGCCGCAATAGGTTGCACCTGTCCGGAACAAACTTATGTGAAACCCTACCAGGCTAATATTGCAAAGAGGCGTTACCCAATGGTACGAGGCTTGTATTATATTTTAAAAGAAAATTACAATGGCCTTGGCGGAGGATTTGCAAATTTTCTTACTTATGAAAAAGGTCAACTAATTTTCATGAGGTCATATTTATGGCCCGCAAAAATGAATTTCACCATACGTTCTGCAACTTTAAATTGAAAATATAAGTAATTAATCTAAATCTAGTAAAATGCGAAAAATGAAACATTTCTTCCTCTTATCTTCTTTTATTTTTTTGGGCAACACTTTATTTGCCCAGAGCGTCGATGACGGTAAAAAATTCATAGACTATGAGAGATTTACCAGTGCGCAGAATGTATTAAGCAAATTAGTTGCAGCTAATCCCAATGATATAGAAGCTGTGTATTGGTTGGGGCAAACTTATATAAAGAATGGCGACAACCCTGATACGGCCGCAGCGAAAGCTTTGTATCAAAAAACTTTGCAGGCAAACCCCAACACTCCATTGCTAATGGTTGGTATGGGAGAAATTTCTTTAATGGAAGGTCAGAAAGAAGATGCCCGTAACAAATTTGAGGCAGCGATGAGCATTCCTAAAAAAAGAGATTTACCTGAAATACAAGAAGCTGTTGGCCGGGCAAATGTAGATACAAAAGGTGGAGACCCGGTGTATGCAATAGGCTTATTAAACCAGGCTGCAGACAGGGATAAAAAAAATCCTGAAGTACAAATATTATTAGGTGATGCTTATAGAAAAATGATTGATGGGGCCAATGCTACAACAGCTTATACCAATGCATTATCGCTGGATTCTAAAAGCGCGAGAGCCGATTTCATGATTGGCCGAATTTATGAAACCCAGGGTTACGGCCAGGAGCCAATTTATATGAAGTATTATAACGCAGCAATTGCCGCCGACCCAAATTTTGCCCCTGTTTATTATTGGCTATATAACTATTATTATAAGCGTGATGTAAATAAATCCAGGGAATATCTTAATAAATATATTGCTGTTGCTGACCCTGACTCAAAAAACTGTTATGCGGAAGCTTCTCTTTTGTATGTTTCCAAGTTATATCAACAGGCAATTGCAAAATCTGATGAATGTATTTCAACCGGCGGTACAAAAGTATATCCAAACGTTTATGGTTTGAAAGCTTATTCTTACGATAAGCTTGGTGATTCGCTAAACGCTAAAAAATATTTTGACGAATTTTTCGCAAAAGTAAATCCTGATAAAATAGGGCCAAACGACTACGCCACTTATGGTAGGGTTCTTTTAAAAATTCCCGCCAAAGATTCTATCGAGCAGATGCATAATGATTCTCTTGCAGAGGTAAATATTGACAAAGCGATAGCGCTTGATACAGTGCCTGCAAACAAATTAGATTACGTTAAATCAACGGCAGAAAGCCTTATTGCGTCTAAGAAATATGCTGATGCCGGTAAATGGTATGCAAAAATATTAACCCTTAAGCCTGATTATGGCAAAGCCGATCTGTATTATGCAGGTTACAATGATTATCGTGGTGGAGACTATGCAAGTGCAGATTCAATCTGGGGCCTATATACTCAAAAATACCCTGAGGATATTTTTGGATGGTATATGAAGGCTCATGCCCAGGAGGGAATAGATTCTACTGGTATTAACGGCTTGGCAAAACCTTCTTATGAAAAAGTAATTTCCATTGCTGATACATCCGCAGACAAAGACAAAGTAAAAGCCAATGAAATTACCGGCTACAGGTACATGGTTGCATATTACTATAATACTAAGAAAAATGTGGATTCCGCACTTAATTATAATAGCAAAATACTTACACTTGATCCTAATGACACCCAGGCTCAAGCTAACGATAAGGCACTGAAAGCTGTACAGCAACAGCAGAATTCACAACCTGCAAAAGCATCCAAAGGTGGGGGTTCGACGGCCCCACCCGCTAAAAAATAATATGAACTATTTAAAGACAATCCCGTTATTGCAACGGGATTTTTATTGCGGCAAACGTTGGATTTAGCTAACTGAAATTCTTGTTTTAAAATTTTCGGGCAATTACAATCAATATGGAAAATTGAATGTTGCGTTGTATTTTTGCAAATAATATTTTTATAATTGATACATACATTCTTTTTGCAGGCCGCTTCATCCGGCAATAGCACATTGGATTATCTTCCTATCGGTATTCAGTTAATATTTGCAATTGTTTTGGTTGGCGGAATAATGGTATTAACTCATGTATTCGGCCCAAAAAGAAAAACATCCGAAAAACTCGAAAATTTCGAGAGCGGTATTGAAGGGCATGGAAATGCACGCCGCCCTATGGCGATTAAATATTTTTTAATAGCGATACTATTTGTTTTGTTTGACGTAGAAGTTATTTTTTTCTATCCTTACGCTATTAATTTTCGCGAATTAGGCTGGCATGGATTTCTTGCTATCGTAATGTTCGTTGCCTTCTTTTTATCCGGCTTTATCTATATAATTAAGAAAGGAGCATTGCATTGGGAAGAATAAAAAATTAGCCAATTAACTGATGTGATAATGTGATAATTGACTATGTAAGCAATATTAAAGAGAGATGACTTTAAAAATGAAAACCTGAATTAGCACATTAGCTAATTATCAAATTATAAAATTAATTATGGCCCGTCCGGTTCAATATAATATTACAAACAAGCGTGTAGAAGCGCCTATTGCTTTGGCCACTGCGCCGGAAGGACTTACCGGTGAAGGTTTTTTTGCGACCAAATTAAGTGATGTGGTTGGCCTTGCAAGAAAAAATTCTATCTGGCCTTTACCATTTGCTACAAGTTGTTGTGGGATAGAATTTATGGCGCTTATGGCTTCTCATTATGATCTTGCAAGGTTTGGTTCAGAGAGGGTAAGTTTTTCTCCGAGACAATGTGATCTTTTAATGGTAATGGGAACTATTGCCAAAAAAATGGCGCCCATTGTAAAGCAGGTTTATCTTCAAATGGCTGAGCCACGCTGGGTTTTAGCTATGGGTGCCTGTGCAAGCAGTGGTGGAATATTCGATTCTTATGCTGTATTACAGGGCATTGACCAGATTATTCCGGTTGATGTGTATGTGCCCGGTTGTCCTCCAAGGCCTGAGGCAGTATTAGACGGCTTTATGAAAGTGCAGGATCTGGTAGGAAAGGAGAATTTAAGACGCAGGAATTCTGACAGGTACAAAGAATTGATGAATAGCTATAACATTCAGTAAAATGTAAAATTCAGATGAAGCTCGGATGAAAAATTATAACCCTGCATGTACCATTTTGCATTTTGAACTTTAAATTATGGCATTAACCAACGAAACAATCAGGCAACAATTAACGGAGAAATTTGGTGATGATATTTATGATTGGAACGAACCTTACGGAATGCTGACTTTTACGGCTCATAAGGATTTAAATCTTAAAGTGCTCCAGTTTCTTTTCGATGATCCAACTCTTCAGTTTAGGTTTCTTACCGATCTCTGCGCTGTTCACTATCCTGAAAAAAAAGGCCAAGAATTGGCAGTGGTTTATCATCTTCATAACCTCGTTGAAAATATTCGCATACGTTTTAAAGTTTTTACCGACGTTAGTAAGCCTGACGTATTTAGTGCAACGGCATTGTATGCTTCTGCCAACTGGATGGAAAGAGAAACTTACGATTTTTATGGCGTAAATTTTATTGGACATCCTAATCTTGTACGGATTTTAAATGCAGATGAAATGGATTATTTTCCAATGCGCAAAGAGTATCCTTTGGAAGAACAAACAAGAGTTGATAAAGATGATGAGATGTTTGGAAGGGATTAGAAAATTTTAAATAATAAATTTATGACTAAACTATTTTTAAATTACAGGCCTGTTATCATAAATGCTATAGTCCTCTTTTCTTTATTAACTGCAATGATTTTAAAGAATGGAGATGCAAGAGATTTTTTTGTGGGGATTGCAACTGGTGCTGCCCTAATTACTTTCGGACAAAGTATAGCAAAAGTAAAATCAAAGGAAAAAAATAAGTATGCAATTGAAGATGAGGATTGAACCTTTCAAAATTATTTTTACAAATCGGTATATAGACTTAATAAGGACAAGATCGATATCTTAAAATATGGCAGAAAACCAACATCATATTATATTACCGGAACATTCTCTCGAAAAAAGAACAACCACTTTAAATCTTGGACCCACCCACCCTTCAACTCATGGTGTTTTTCAAAACGTTGTTGAGCTCGATGGAGAAAAAGTTGTAAGCGCTGAGCAAACTGTCGGCTACATCCACCGGGCATTTGAAAAAATTGCAGAGCATAGGCCCCTGTACCAAATTACGCCGCTCACAGATCGGTTAAACTATTGTTCTTCGCCTATTAACAATATGGGATGGCACATTTGCTGCGAAAGACTATTAAAAGTTCAAACACCAAAGCGTGTAGATTATTTGCGAATCATCATAATGGAGTTAGCAAGAATTTCTGATCATTTAATTTGTAATTCAATCGTAGGTGTAGACTCCGGAGCTTATACAGGATTTCTTTATGTGATGCAATATCGTGAATTGATATATGAAATCTATGAAGAAATTTGTGGCTCACGACTAACAACAAATATTGGTAGAATTGGAGGCTTCGAAAGAAATTTTACGAATGAAGCTTTTCAGAAGCTTGAAAAATTCATTAAAGAATGGCCGGTTGTTCTTGACGAATTTGAAAATCTTTTTAACAGGAATAGAATATTTATGGATCGTACAATAGATGTAGGGCCAATAAGTGCTGAGCGTGCATTAAATTATGGATTCACTGGTCCAAATTTACGTGCTGCGGGCGTGGATTATGATGTACGCATTCATAATCCATACAGTAGCTACGAAGATTTTGAATTTACCATTCCGGTAGGTACTACCGGTGATTGTTACGACAGATTCCTTGTGAGAAACCAGGAGATGTGGCAAAGTTTGAAATTGATTAAGGACGCCTATCAAAAAGTTCAGGAATTCAAAGGAAAAGATGCTGAAGTTTTTCATGCAGATGTTCCTGAATATTATCTTCCTGATAAAAAAGATGTTTATACAAAAATGGAGGCACTCATTTATCACTTTAAAATTGTGATGGGTGAAATTGAAATGCCCGCGGGAGAAATCTACTCGGCAGTAGAAGGAGCAAACGGCGAATTAGGATTTTATTTAATAAGCGATGGTGGAAGAGCACCATACCGGCTGCATTTCAGAAGGCCTTGTTTTATTTATTACCAGGCCTATTCAGAATTAACCAAAGGTGGAATGTTAAGTGATGCAATTATTACCATGAGCAGTTTAAATTTAATCGCAGGTGAAATGGATGCTTAGAGAATAATTGAAATAATCTTTTTATGAATAAACAAAGAAAAATAGCTTTAGTTGTAAAAAAATATAGTTTTAAAGAAGCGGAGGATGCCGATGATAAGTACTGGTCAGAAACAACTGCAGAATATAGGTTGAGAGCTTTAATGGATTTAAGAGAGATGTCCCATGGAGAGCTGGTTTACCAACCGATGAAAAAAATTGTTTTTAAATACAAAAGAAATAAGAACCAATGATTTTTTCCGAAGAACAATTAAATAAAGTTGATGCGATAATTAAACGTTATCCCGAAGGGAAACAAAAAAGCGCTATACTTCCCATATTGCATATAGCTCAACAACAAGGTGGAGGGTGGCTCGATGTATCTTCAATGGATTACGTTGCATCACTATTAAGTATCAAACCTATTGAAGTATACGAAGTAGCAACTTTCTATTCAATGCTGAATACAAAACCTGTTGGTAAATATGTTTTTGAAGTTTGCCAAACCGGGCCTTGTATGCTTAATGGCAGTGATGAAATTATAAACTATATCGAAAATAAATTATCAATTAAAAGGGGAGAAACAACAGCGGATGGATTGTTTACTTTAAAGGTTGTGGAATGTTTGGGAGCGTGCGGCTATGCGCCTATGATGCAATTTGGAAAAACTTACAGAGAGCATCTTACAAAAGAGAAGGTAGATAGTATAATTGAGGAATGTGTATCGAGAACTGTGGCTAATAATTAGAAAAAATTTTATTTAAACATAGATTTTTAAATTATGAAACTTATCCCATATCTGCATTTTGCCGGTAATGCAAGAGAAGTACTCAACTTTTACAAAGATGCCTTAGGTGGCGATATTGTTCAATTAGGAACCTACGGTGAAAGCCCCATGCTAAGCGACGAAGATTATAAAGATAAAGTGATGCATGCAAGATTTGTTTTTGATGGAAATATGATTATGGTTTCAGATGTTTTTAAAGGTCAACCTGTTTCGACCGATGGGAATATACAGTTGTCAGTTGATGTAGATAATGAAAGTAAATTGGACGAAGTGTTTAATAAAATGGCTGAAGGTGGAAGAGTAACGATGCCTTTGGCTAATCAATTCTGGGGAGCAAAATTTGGAATGCTCCAGGATAAATTTGGAGTAAGCTGGATGTTTAATTGCGAGAAGAAAGTGTAAATATTTTAATAGTGAATAAAATCATTCCATATTTAAAGTCGGCGGTAGCATTGCCCGATTATAAATTAAAAGTAGAATTTGACGATGGAATTGCGGGTATTATTAACTTGGAAAAATGGAAAGAAAAGGGGGCTTTTTACTTACTGGAATGATTATAAAAATTTTCAATCTTTTCGTATAACAGAAAATAAAAAAATTGAATGGAATGAAGAGATAGATATGGATTCTGACGCATTTTATTTAGAATTAATAAATAAATCATTTTCTGAATATGCTGGTGATCAGCAGTTTTTACGGTATACTCATTAAAATGTATTTTGGAGATCATGTGCCTACGCATTTTCATGCAGTTTATGCTGAATTTTCTGCTCAAATATCAATTCTTGACACGGGATTTTGGAAGGTTATCTTCCACCCAAAGCATTAGCGTTAGTTGTTGAATGGGCCAGTATTCATAGAGAAGAATTGATTGAAAACTGGCAAAGTTTAAGTGAAAATGAAACGGGTTCATTTAAAAAAATAGAACCATTAAAATAATTTTTTTTTAATACGCATGAAAAAATTGTTGTTGGATAAAATCAATATAGCCGGTATCAAAGGCTTTGAGGTATATCGTCGCGAAGGTGGTTATAAAAGTGTGGAGAAAGCTTTGACTATGCAGCCAGGTGATATCGTGGAAGAAGTTAAAAGGAGTGGGCTGAGAGGGCGTGGTGGTGCAGGTTTTCCAACAGGCATGAAATGGAGCTTTTTAGCAAAGCCGGAAGGTGTTGCACGATATCTTGTATGCAATGCAGACGAAAGCGAGCCGGGTACTTTTAAGGACAGGTATTTAATGGAATTTATTCCTCATCTTTTAATAGAAGGGATGATTGCTTCATCGTTTGCGTTAGGAAGCAATATTTCGTATATCTATATCCGTGGTGAATACGATTGGATAACAGACATTCTTGAAAATGCAATTGAAGAAGCGAGACAAAACGGGTTTCTTGGTAAAAATATTTTGGATAGTGGATTTGATTGTGAAATATATGTACATCGTGGCGCCGGTGCTTATATCTGCGGCGAAGAAACTGCGCTCCTTGAGAGTTTGGAAGGTAAGAGAGGACTGCCAAGAATTAAACCGCCTTTTCCGGCAGTAAGAGGAGTGTGGGGATGCCCAACTGTTGTTAATAATGTAGAAACTATTGCTGCAATTGTTCCGATTATTAATGATAGCGGAGAAGCCTACTCGAAGATTGGAGTTGGAAGATCTACAGGTACAAAACTTATTTCTGCATGTGGCAATATTAATAAACCCGGTGTTTATGAAATTGACATGACGATATCCGTTGAAGAATTTATTTTCAGCAACGAATATTGTGGTGGTATTCCAAATGGGAAAAAATTGAAGGCATGTATTCCTGGTGGATCATCGGTTCCGATATTGCCCGCAAATCTTTTATTAAAAACTGCCAAAGGCGAAACAAGAATGATGAACTATGAAAGTCTTTCTGACGGCGGTTTTGCAACGGGCAGTATGATGGGTTCAGGAGGTTTTATAGTGCTGGATGAAGATCAATGCGTAGTAAAACATACGTTAACGTTGGCAAGATTTTATCATCATGAAAGTTGTGGTCAATGTTCACCCTGCCGTGAAGGAACTGGATGGATGGAAAAAATATTTGCAAAGATTGAAAATGGAAAAGGTGAAATGAAAGACATTGATTTGCTTTGGGATATTCAGCGAAAAATAGAAGGCAATACAATTTGCCCGTTGGGAGATGCAGCAGCATGGCCCGTTGCAGCAGCCATCAGGCATTTCAGAGATGAGTTTGAATGGCATGTGTTAAATCCCGAAGAATGTTTAAAAAGAAATTTTGGGTTGGCTCATTATGCTGATCCTTTGGAAGTAGCAGTTTAATTAGTGAAAAATTAAAACCGAAAATGGAGAATGGCTGACGAACAAAAATTATTTAAAATAACGGTAGACAATATCACTATTGATGTTCCGGCAGGGACAACCATTCTAAATGCTGCTCGGATGATAGGCCACGAAGTAGCGCCACCAGCTATGTGCTATTATAGTAAATTGAAAGATAGTGGTGGTAAATGCAGAACGTGTTTGGTGGAAGTAGCCGCAGGCTCAACTGCAGACCCAAGGCCAATGCCCAAATTGGTAGCATCTTGCAGAACCAACGTAATGGATGGAATGGTGGTAAAAAATGTAACCAGTGATAAAGTGCAGGATGCGAGAAAAGGAGTTGTTGAATTTTTGTTGATTAATCATCCCTTAGATTGCCCTGTTTGCGACCAGGCAGGTGAATGTCAATTACAGGATTTGGGATATGAACATGGAGCAGTTCAAACCCGCTATGAATTTAAACGTCGAACTTTTGTAAGGGAGGATATCGGGCCGTATATTCAGTTGCACATGACACGATGCATTCTTTGTTACCGTTGTGTGTATGTTGCAGATCAACTAACTGATAATCGCGTGCATGGTATTTTAGATAGGGGAGATCAATCAGATATTTCCACCTATATTTCAAAAGCAATTGATAATGATTTCAGCGGCAATGTGATTGATGTTTGCCCGGTTGGGGCGCTTACCGACAGAACATTCAGATTTAAAAACCGGGTGTGGTTTTTAAAACCAATGGATGCTCATCGTGATTGTGATAAATGTTGCGGTAAAGTTACTTTATGGAACCGTGGAGACGAAGTATATCGTGTTACATGCGCGTAAAGATCAATGGGGTGAGGTGCAGAGCGATGAAACTGGAAAAGCCAATGTGGATCTGCAATACGTGCCGCTTCGATAAAAAGAAAACTTCTGATTGGGTTATTGAAAAGCCAACATGCTATCAACAGGCATTCTGTAATTTCAAGCAATCATTACGAAGTAAAAGTGATACCTCACGATCCACTGGATAAATTATTAAATGGAAGAAGCCCATTGTTATTAATGGACATTCATGAAAACAGCAAAGTGAATCAGCCCGAAGTTCATTTAGACGAACTATTTGGACCGGCAACCGGCAAAACTTTTAATGGTGAACCTTTTGCAACAGGACATAATGTAACCGATATTAAAGAAGATGAATCAATAGACAATAAAAAATAAGAATAGACAATAGCAATTGACAACAAAATAAATAATCTTAACTAAAAATCTATATATACATCTTGTCCTTCTCTTTCGGAGAAGGATTTGGATGAGGCTTTATACTTTTATATTTTGAATTTTACATTTTCGTTTATGCATTTATTAGCAATTGATTGGGTTGTATTTACTGAAAAACTTGTTCTGATAATTGTAGTGGTAAGTGCTTCTCTTCTTATTGCTATGTATTCTACTTATGCTGAACGTAAAGTGGCTGCAATAATCCAGGACAGGCGGGGACCAAATCGTGCAGGCCCTTTTGGAATATTGCAACCTGTGGCCGATGGTATAAAATTATTTTTTAAAGAAGAGATTATTCCGAGATACTCATCAAAGTTTCTTTTCATTCTTGGCCCAAGCATTGCTATGCTCACAGCAATAATGATTGGTGCAGTAATTCCATGGGGAAATAAAATTCATCTTTTTAACCGCGATATTTCATTGCAAATCGCAGATGTAAACATTGGCATCTTGTATGTTTTTGGAATAGTGAGTCTTGGCGTTTATGGCATAATGATTGGCGGCTGGGCAAGTAATAATAAATTCTCTTTGTTGGGCGCCATGAGAGCAGCTTCTTCAATAATAAGCTATGAGCTTGCGATGGGCATCACCCTTATTGCGCTTTTAATGCTTTCAGGAACCTTAAGCCTTAGAACAATGGTTGATCAGCAAATGGATCATTGGTGGTATATTTTCAAACAACCGTTAGGCTTTTTAATTTTTCTTATTTGCGCCTTTGCTGAAACAAACCGTACACCTTTTGATTTATCTGAAGCTGAGAACGAATTGATAGGTGGTTATCATTCTGAATATTCATCTATGAAATTAGGCTTCTATTTATTTGCCGAATACGTGAATATGTTTTTGAGCAGCGCTGTTATGGTCACTTTATTTTTTGGAGGATATGACATTCCTTTTGTGAATGATCATACCTTAATAAATGCAGTAGGAACCAACTGGATGGCGATTTTGCAGGGAGGGGTGTTTTTTATAAAAATTGTTTGCTTCCTGTTTTTGTTTATGTGGGTGCGTTGGACGATTCCTCGTTTCCGGTATGATCAGTTGATGAATCTTGGCTGGAAAATATTACTGCCGTTGGCGTTATTTAATATGCTCGTGACTGGTGCCATTATTTTGTTACATCAAAACAATTGGCATTTTTAAAAGAGTAGATAAAAATCATTTTTAAATGAATTGCAGTTATAAATTAAAATATACTTTTGCGAACAATAAATTTAAACTTGTTTATAACAGGAATAAAAGAAGGAGGTCGCTATGCAGGCACTAACTAACAGAGTAAAACCTGTTGACAGAAGAAAAATGAACGCCTGGGAAAGAATGTATTTACCTGAAATTCTCAGGGGGATGTTCATTACTTTCAAACACATCTTCAGAAAAAAAGTTACTATAAATTATCCCGAACAAACAAGACCTTTCAGTCCGGTATTTAGGGGTTTGCAAATTTTGAACAGGGATGAAGAAGGCCGTGAGAATTGCACTGCATGCGGCCTGTGTGCAGTTGCCTGCCCGGCAGAAGCGATAACTATGGAAGCGGCTGAGCGCCAGCCCGGTGAAGAGCATTTATACAGGGAAGAAAAATATGCGGCTAAATACGAGATCAATATGTTGCGCTGCATATTTTGTGGTTTATGCGAAGAAGCATGTCCTAAAGATGCTGTTTATTTAAGTGAAACTTTTGCTCCTGCCAATTATCAGCGCAAGGGATTTATTTACGGTAAAAAAGATTTGTTGATTCCTCATCCTAAAGAAGATCCGGAAGCTTATGCAAAAGCAAAAGGCAGCCGTAAGTTGCATCCTGAAGGACACGGAAATGAAAAGTAATGAATAGACAATGACCAATAGGCAATAAAATAAACAACTGAACCTGAAAACTTTATTATACATCACGTCCTTCTCCTTCGGAGAAGGGTTGGGATGAGGCTAAAAAAAGTACATGGCAACTACGCAAATTTTATTCTGGTTTTTATCTGCGCTGGCAGTAGCGGGAGCCATTGGAGTTATTTCCTGCAAAAATCCACTGTATGGCGTTCTATGGCTCATCATCGTTTTCTTTGCAATTTCCGGCCACTATGTTTTAATGAATGCACAATTTCTTGCTATTGTAAACATTATCGTTTATGCCGGGGCAATTATGGTGCTCTTCACCTTTGTGGTTATGTTTATCGATTTAAATGAACATCCTGAAATTCCTAAAAATATTTATATAAAAATTGCCGGGCTAATCGCAGGCTTGTGTTTGTTGATTGTATTAGTAGCTGCACTTGCACATTCATCAAGCACTAAAATTGAAATGGGAATTGGATCTGGCGTAGGTTTAATTAAATATCTTGGAAGAACTTTATTTAATGATTATGTTGTTCCTTTTGAAATAAGCAGCGTATTGTTTCTGAGTGCGATGATTGGTGCTGTAATTATTGGTAAAAAAGAAAAAGAACTAAAAGCTTAAGTATGCAAATTGAGTGTTACATAATTTTATCAATTGCTTTGTTTTGCATAGGTGTTGCGGGTGCGCTTACACGTCGTAACGCTATTATTGTATTTATGTGTATTGAGCTTATGCTCAACTCGGTGAATTTGTTACTAGTTGCATTTTCCAAAATGCATCTTGGCGATGCGGTACCCAATCCCCAGTCGGCAATCAACGCACAAATATTTGTCTTCTTTATTATGATTGTTGCTGCTGCGGAAGTAAGTGTGGGGCTTGCGATAATTGTAATGATGTACCGAAATACAAAATCTATTGATATTAATTTTTTAAACAGGCTTAAAAACTAATTGAGGATAAAATAATTTAGTTTTCTTTTCATTTTTATACCGGCTGTATTTATGATGAATATATTTGATGAAGCTTATTTAATTCCTTTATTGCCTTTTCTCGGCTTTCTCATTATCGGGCTTGGAAGAAAAGTTATTCCAAAAAAAATTACAGCAATTATAGGAAGCGGTGTAATATTTATTTCTTTTTGTATAAGTATATTAATATTTATCGGCGTTTCAAAAGAAGGGTTTACCGCCCAACATATCAGTTATTTTTCATTTATTGATATTGGAAAATTAAAGATTCCATTCGAATTTCAAATAGACCAACTCACTGCAATTTTCCTTCTTATTATAACTGGTGTTGGATTTTTAATTCATGTGTATTCCACTTCATACATGAAGGATGAAGACAATGCTGGTTACGCAAGATATTTTTCTTTCCTCAACTTATTTGTTTTCTCAATGTTGCTTTTGGTTATGGGCGGCAATTATGTAATTATGTTTATTGGTTGGGAAGGCGTAGGATTATGTTCTTATTTATTAATTGGTTTTTGGTTCAAGAATAACGATTATAATAACGCTGCAAAAAAAGCATTCATTATGAATCGCATTGGCGACTTTGGTTTTATCCTGGGTATTTTTTGGTTGATCAATGCTTTCGGAACAACTTCTTATGAAAATCTTTTCAGTAGTCAAACAGGCATATTATCTGTTATTACTGGAAAAGGGTCTCCCGTGTTAACAGGAATAAGTTTGTTACTTTTTGTTGGAGCAATGGGTAAGAGTGCACAGATTCCTTTATACACATGGCTACCCGATGCCATGGCTGGCCCAACACCTGTGTCTGCATTGATACATGCAGCAACGATGGTAACAGCTGGCATCTATATGATTGCACGCAGCAACATCATTTATTCTATGGCGCCGTTTACCATGTCGTTCGTTGCTATTATAGGTTTAGCTACCGCAATATTTGCAGCGGTAATTGCTTTGAGACAAAATGATATTAAGAAAGTGTTGGCTTATTCAACCGTTAGCCAGCTTGGTTATATGTTTCTTGGCTTGGGCGTTGGCGCTTATTCAGGCGCTGTATTTCACGTAATGACACACGCCTTTTTTAAGGCGCTTTTATTTCTTGGCGCGGGCTCCGTTATACATGCTATGGGTGGTGAGCAGGATATAAATAAAATGGGTGGGCTGGGTAAAAAAATGAAAATTACTTATGTAACATTTTTTATTGCATGTCTTGCAATTGCGGGTATACCGCCGTTCGCGGGTTTTTTTTCAAAAGATGAAATTTTATCCGCAGCATTTTCGGTAAATCCATTATTATACATTATTGGTGTTGCCGGTGCATTGCTTACCGCATTTTATATGTTTCGTCTATTGTCTTTAACCTTTGCCGGAAAGTTTCGTGGCACAGATGATCAATTGCATCATTTACATGAAAGCCCCGGAGCAATGACATTTCCGCTTGTTTGTCTGGCAGTATTATCGGTTGTAGGTGGCCTTGTTGGTGTTCCTGAAATATTTATGAAAAATGGCAATAAGCTCGGTGATTTTTTATCGCCCGTTTTTGCTGAGTCTGATAAAATTTTAGTAACACATACAACTTCGTCTCAAACTGAATTAACGTTAATGGGACTATCGTCTCTTCTAATAATTATAGTATGTGTGTGGGCATGGAACAAGTATAAGAATTTTGATGGAACAATAAAAGAAGCAGGTCTATTTGCAAAAGCCATTCAAAATAAATTTTACGTAGACGAAATATATGATTTCATTATTGTAAAGCCATTTACAGCATTGTCCCGTTTTCTAAGTAATGTTATTGAAAAGTCAGGAATTGATGCGCTGGTAAATGGCGTAGGAAAAGGCATTAATTATTCCGGCAGGCAAATACGATTATTACAAAGTGGTTTCGTTGGTAGTTATATATTATTGATGGTTGTTGGGTTATTAGTGTTGTTAATTATTCAATTGTTTACAAAATAAAATTAATGCTGGGCAATTATTATACATTTCCTGAATTACTGCTTTGGATTCCTTTGCTCACGGGCGTCATGGTCTTTTTTTTAAAAGATAGCAAAACCATAAAGGTTTTTGCTCTGGTGTCTTCTCTCATAACATTGGTTATTTCTATAATCAGTTTGTGCTATTCTGATGTGGCTCATCATCCTGAATATTTTGCTTACAATAATGTAAGCTATGTTTGGATGCCTTACCTCGGAGCTAGTTTTAGTGTCGGACTCGATGGTATGGGATTTTTGCTCACTTTTTTAACAGCATTTACATTCCCGCTGATATTTGCGGCTACTCATAAACGTGAGTATGCTAATGCAAACGTTTATTATGGACTGATGCTATTAGCCCAGGCAGGCATTACCGGCGTTTTTGTTGCAACAGACGCTTTAGTATTTTACTTCTTCTGGGAACTGGCCTTAATTCCAATGTATTTTCTCTGTAGCAGGTGGGGTGGAGAGTTTCGAATACGGGTAACGTTTAAGTTTTTTGTTTACACGTTTATCAGTTCTTTACTGATGCTTATCGGTATTATATTTATATACCTGCATTCGCCGGCGGTGTCAACTCTTAGCGATCACTCTTTTTACTTGAAGTCTTTCTACAATGCCACATTAACTCCGGGGCAACAGAATGGATTATTCTGGCTATTCTTTGTTGCGTTTGCGGTAAAGATGCCCATCTTCCCATTCCATTCATGGCAACCCGATTTATATGAGCAATCTCCAAATTCTTCTGTTATGGTGTTAAGTGGCATAATGGTTAAGATGGGGATATTTGGGATGTTGCGCTGGCTGTTGCCAATTTTCCCTGATGCGGTTGGGAAATATCAAACCCTCATAATTATTTTTTGTGTGATAGGTATTCTTTATGGAAGTTGTATTGCCTATGTACAATCCGATCTTAAACGCATTGTTGCATGGTCTTCTATTGCACACATCGGGTTGATGGGCGCTGCAATTTTTGCCCGCAATAATACAAGCCTTCAGGGAGTAATGTTGGAAATGTTTAATCACGGCATTAATATCATTGCTTTATGGATTGTAGTTGATATTGTAGAAAAGAAAACGGGAATAAGAAAAATTTCTGACCTTGGTGGTCTTGCAATTAAATCACCTTCACTTTCCATCTTTTTTTTGATAATAGTTTTGGCAAATATCGGGCTTCCGTTAACCAATGGTTTTGTTAGTGAATTCCTGATGTTTACAGGGCTTTTCGGGTATAACACTTACCTGGCTGCATTTGCATGTATCAGCATTATCATTTCAGCAGCATACATGCTAACTATGATGCAAAAAGTTTTCTTTGGAGTACCCAATTCTTTTACTGAAAATGTTACCGACATAACGAAAGGCCAGAAATTGATCTTAAGTATAATTGTATTAACAATATTAGTATTAGGTATTTATCCAGGGCCACTTTTACATCTTACCCAGGATAGTGTAACGCAAATTTTACAGGCTATAAAATAGATATTGAATAGAAATATAAAAAAAGGAAACAGGATCAAATTATGAACGCTATAATAATATCGGCACTTTGGGGAGTTGTGATGATGTTTGGAGGAGTTTTATTCAAAAAACCCTCCACTCCAAAATATTGGGCTATTGCAGGTATTATTATTTTATTGGTGGCAAATGTTTGGGAGTTTTTTGGCCACCAGATTTTTACTGTAGATACCAAAGGCATGTTGCGGTTTGATAAATTTGGCCTCGAATTCAATACTATTTCGTTTCTCTGCACACTGGTATATTTTCTTTTAAGTGGAAGAGAGATAGAAAAAGTGGGTGAGAATGTATCCGAATATTTTGCGTTGATATTTTTTATTTTGTGTGGGGTTTCCATTTCATCTTCATTTAATACTTTACTCATGTTGTTTTTGGGAATTGAGATTATGTCTATTCCCTCTTACATACTAACGGGTAGCGATAAACGTAACCTGAAAAGCAATGAGGCTTCGCTAAAATATTTTTTAATGGGAGCATTTTCCACGGGCCTTATGCTTATGGGTATTGCGTTAATCTATGGAGGAAACTCTTTAGGCTCCTTTTATATTAATATGCTCGACCTGGGTAAAGGAATGATGCCGGTAATGATAGCTGCAGGACTCGTACTATTGCTTGTTGCCATGGCTTTTAAAGTTTCAGCGGCCCCATTTCATTTTTGGGCTGCTGACGTATATGACGGAGCGCCAACTGTATTTACTTCTTTTATGGCAACTATCGTAAAAATTGCCGGTTTTATTGCGTTTATAAGATTGTTCCAGGTTTCGTTTGGCGTTATTCAACAACAATGGCAAATGCTCATTGCCGTAATTACTGCAGCTACTTTATTAATCGGAAATCTTACTGCTGTTTTTCAGCAAAGTGTTAAACGAATGCTGGCATATTCAAGTATTGCACATGCAGGGTTTATGATGTTCGCGTTATTTGCCCTGAACGATACCGCAAGAGAAGGACTGATGTTATATGCACTATCCTATAGCGTTGCAACCATTGGTATGTTTGCAATATTAGTTAAGATGAACGATTACACCATTGAAGGTTTTAACGGCCTTTATAAGTACCAACCGGCTTTAGCACTCACAGCTACTATATTTCTTTTATCATTAACTGGTATCCCACTCACGGCTGGCTTTGCATCCAAGTTTTATATGTTGATGGCGGCAGTAAAAAATGGGCACCAGGTTTGGTTAGTAATTTTGGCCGTTATATGCGCAGCAATAAGTGCTATTTATTATTTTAGAGTAATACAGGCAATATATTTTAAAGAACCATCAACAGGTACATCTCCTGCTATGGATGTCACTAAAAGTTTTAAATATTTGCTTATCATATCTGCCGCTATACTAATAATAGCCGGTATTCTTCCTTCACTTGTAGTAGACTGGCTCTATTTCTAATTTATAAGCGGTGCTTTAAATTTCTTTTGATAGTGTACCTTCACTGTATTGCAAATATTCAATTTTTGATTTCAGTTTATGCAAATATCAGATTCGCTTTCACTGGCTTTCCGCACGGTAAAAAGTAATAAACTTCGTACAGGCATTACTGTTACCATTATAGCATTGGGCATTATGGCCTTAATAGGAATTATTACTGCAATCTCCTCAATGGACCAAAGTCTTCGGGAGAGTTTTTCAACCATGGGCGCCAATTCATTCAGCATCCGATACCAGGACAGGCAAATTCACATCGGTGGAAGACGACAGGTAACAAGAACAAGCCTGAAAGCCCTAAAAGAAAAGAAATCTAACAATAGAAAAATTATTACTTACGAGGAAGCAAAACTCTTTAAAGAAAGGTATGATTTCCCCGCTATAGTAAGCATCTCAATTAATGGCCCGCAAAATGTAATAGTGAATAATGAAAGCGTAAAGACAAATCCGAATATTTCCATGATGGGAGTAGATGAAAATTACCTGGCTCAAAGCGGATATACACTCGCTGATGGTAGAAATTTTAATAAGATTGATGTGCAGAGTGGCAGGAGTATTTGTATTCTCGGAAACAGTGTTGCTCAAAAATTGTATGGAGATAATACTCGACGGGCGCTTGATAAAATAATAGATGTTGCTGGCATTAAATACCGTGTAATTGGATTGTTGAAAGACAAAGGATCCAGCGCATTTCTGAATGCAGATAACATTGTGCTGACCTCTTATAATAATGTACGCCGCATTTTTTCAACAAATGGAACGACGTATAATTTAGGCATCATGGTAAATGACATTAAAGATATGGATGCAGCTGTAAGCGAAGCCAAAGGAACTTTCAGACCAATTAGAAAAGTAGCTATTGATGAAGACAATAATTTTTATATCGATAAAAGCGACAGCATTGCTGAGGTATTCATGAGCAGCCTCGGAACTATAACAACTGCTGCAGCGTTTATTGGACTAATTACATTAATAGGAGCCGCAATAGGATTAATGAATATAATGCTTGTTGCAGTTAACGAACGAACAAGGGAAATAGGGTTAATCAAAGCGGTAGGTGGTACGAAAAAAAGTATACGCACGCAATTTCTTTTTGAATCTGTTCTGATAAGTCTTATTGGTGCTATTTTCGGAATAATATCAGGTGTATTAATTGGAAACGTTGTTGGTATGTTGCTTCACACAGGTTTCGTTGTGCCCTGGTTCTGGGTGGTTATTGGAATTGTGGTTTGCTCTGCGGTTGGCTTATTTGCAGGCTTATACCCCGCAGTAAAAGCTGCTGGCCTTGACCCAATAGTTGCCCTTCGTTATGAATAGCAGCTGGTTGTTAATTCTTCCTCATTAAATACTATCAGTTTGAATGCATCAGGGAAATTCACAATGACTCTTAGTAAATTTATGGCATCTTTCTCCCGATTCTGCCTATAGAAAATACCCGTAATTTTTTTTGCCATTTCAGCGCATTAAATTAATAATTTATTAACTTGTGTCCGCGCATCAAAAATTTTTTTTGCCTGAATGAGACTTTTCAAATTATTTTTCGTTACAATTGTGCAATCAAATATTTTAATCAAATTCATCTTAAACTTTTAACACTAAAAAATCTAACGTTATGGCAGATTCAAATACAACTGCAAGCTCTACTGTTAAAGCCACTACTTCGGTTCAGGCAAAAAAATCCAGCAACATTATTTCTTTGTTAGCTCCAATAATTTGTATTGTAGCAGGCTATATTATCTGGCGTTTCGTTATTGGTGCCAATGGTAATTTTACACAGCCAGATACATCAGGTGGTTTCTGGCCTTCCCACGAAGGTCCGAAAACAAGTATTGCGCGGATGTACCAGGGCGGAATTATTGTTCCTGTTTTAATAGGCTTGTTTTTGATAGTTTTTACTTTTGTAATTGAAAGGTGGTTAACCGTAGCGAAGGCAAACGGTAAAGGTTCTAATGCAGAATTTATTAGAAAAGTACAGTTTTACCTTGCTGATAAAAAAGTAGATGCCGCGCTTGCTGAATGCGACAAGCAGAAAGGTTCAGTAGGAAATGTGATGAAAGCAGGCCTTAGAAAATACAAGGCAATGATTACCGAAACGGGTCTTGATACAGAGCAAAAAGTACTTGCCATACAAAAAGAAATAGAAGAAGCTACTGCTCTTGAGTTGCCAATGCTTGAAAAAAATCTTGTTTTCCTTTCTACAATTGCTTCTGTAGCCACGTTGATAGGATTGCTTGGAACGGTGGTGGGTATGATTCGTGCATTTAGTAACCTTGGTTCTTCAGGCGGTTCTGAAGCTACCAGGCAGTTGTCAGTAGGTATTTCGGAAGCTCTATATAATACAGCACTTGGCATTGGAACATCTGCTTTCGCAATTATTTCTTACAATATTTTCACTACTAAAATCGATGGTATTACTTATGGCATTGATGAATCAGGCTTTACACTGACGCAAAGCTTCGCATCTCTCTATAAATAATTTCAAAATTTTTATGGAAATTACCGGAAATTGAATCTAATTATTAATAAAATTTAACCA
This sequence comes from uncultured Chitinophagaceae bacterium, assembly GCA_963756945.1. GTDB lineage: Bacteria > Bacteroidota > Bacteroidia > Chitinophagales > Chitinophagaceae > Ginsengibacter. The sequence goes on from CAVWQJ010000005.1 coordinate 289,301, forward strand.
ATGGGAAGAGCTAAAATAAAACGCGGCAGTACCAATGTGGATATGACTGCGATGTGCGATGTTGCGTTTCTCTTGTTATCGTTCTTTATCCTTACAGGCCAGTTTAAACCGTCTGAAGCCGTTGAGGTTTCGCCGCCTAGTTCTGTATCAAATCTGCATGCACCTCAAAAGGATGCATTCCTGGTTTCAATTGATAAAGATAATAGGGTATTTCTCAGTCTTACTGATGACATTAAAGGAGATATATGGGATGAGTTGGTTGCTGAAAAAAACATGAAAGTTACGCCGCAGGACAGAGCTGATTTTATGAGTACGGATTATATAGGAGTTCCTTTTAGCCAACTGCTGGAATTTATAAAGATTCCGGCCGATGATAAAAAGAATGTAAAAATGCCGGGAATACCTACAGATAGCACTAATAACGAATTGAAAGATTGGATACAGGCGGCTGCTACAGCAGGGGCGGGAAAAAAGTTGAATTTCCTTATTAAAGGAGATAATAATTCGAAATTCCCCGCTTTTGGTAGCGTAATAAGCGCTTTTAAGAAGAATGATATTTATAAGTACAACCTTGTAACCAATGCCGATGAAGCCCCACCGGGAACACCGCTGTACGAGAACAATTTAAAAGCACAGCGGGAATGATCAAATAAGTATGTGATTCAAGTAATATTATAATTAATTAAGAATAAAAATATTTTATCATGGCAGAAATGGAAGTAAAATCGGGTGGCGGCCATAAAGGACCCGGTGTTAAAAAAGGTAAGAAACTTTCCACTCGTGTAGACCTTACACCTATGGTGGATCTTGGGTTTTTATTGATAACTTTTTTCATTTTTACAACTACGTTAGCGGAACCGACATCTATGAATCTGAATATGCCGAAAGACACGGATAAGCCTGATGAGGTAAATAAAGTAAAAGAATCAGGTTCTTTAACGTTCATGCTTGGGAAATCAAATGTGATATATTATTATTTTGGCAGTGACCCAACAAAAATGCAGACAACCGGGTATAAGGATCTAAGAAAAATTATCCTTGAGAAAAAGAAAAACACTCCGGCCGATGATTTGTATATAATTATTAAGCCGGATAAAGACGCTACTTACAAAAACGCAGTGAATGTGCTGGATGAAATGACAATTGATGATATTAAGAGATTTTCGATGGTTGATCCGACACCTGAAGAATATAAATTAATCCAGCAAACAGAGGCTGCGGGGGGAGTACAATAAAATTAATATTGAAAAAACCTAAATAGGTCTCTAAATAAAAAAAATATGGAATCTAATAAAATATTAAAATCTACTTATTTAGACATTCTGTTTGAAGGTAGAAATAAAGAGTATGGCGCTTACGACCTGCGGAACACTTATAACAGGCGCATAAAAATTGCCCTTGCAAGTACGGTTATTATTTTGGCGATGATATTTGCAGGTTCAGTTATTGCAGATAAACTTTCATCATCGAAAGATCTGAAAGAGATAAAGACGAAGGAGCTGGTAATGGAAGCTGCGCCAAATGAGCCACCGCCGCCGCCACCACCGCCACCCCCGAAATTACCGCCGCCACCGCCTATTGCTACTATCGCCTTTACGCCGCCAAAAGTGGTAAAAGACGAGGAAGTTATTAAACCGCCACCAGAAGTAAAACAAATTGAAGAAGCTAAAATTGATGTGAAAACTGTTGAAGGAACCAAGGACCTTGGTATTGTTGCTCCTCCGGTTGAGGATAAAGGGACACAAATAGTTGCAGCTCCTGCAGCAAAAGAGGATGAAGACAAAGTGTTTACTAAAGTTGAAATTGAAGCTTCATTTCCCGGAGGACCTGGTGCATGGTCGAAGTATGTTCAAAGGGCTATCATGCAAGATATAGATGAATTCACCGAGTCTGACTACGGTACATGCGTGGTAAAATTTATCGTGGACAAAACCGGTAAAGTAAGCCAGGTTGAGGCAACCACAATGAAAGGAACAAAACTTGCCGAGATTGCGACCAACGCTATAAGAAAGGGTCCAAACTGGACGCCTGCTCAGCAAAATGGCAGATATGTAAATGCTTATCGTTTACAACCTGTTACTCTTACAAATCCTGATCAGTAATTTTTTCCAAATTGATATTTTAAAGAGATGCGTCACGCATCTCTTTTTTTTTGAGATGGATCTTCGGTTAATTTAATTGATTGTGAAATCTGTGTGTTTATGCATCTAATTAAAAAAAACATGGCACAGATTGAAGAAAATAATCGTTGCAAATCGAATAAATATTTAAAACGCAAATCGATCAGAGTTGATCTTACACCTATGGTAGACTTAGGATTTCTATTAATAACTTTTTTTATATTAGCCACTACTCTTTCAGATCCAACAATTGCAAATCTTCTTTTACCAAAAGACAGTATTATTAAAATTCCTGTAAAAGCAAACGCTGCACTAACGCTTGTGCTTACCCGAAACGATTCGATTAAATACTATGAGGGCACTGATCAAAGCACCGGTATTAGTAAATACTGTACATTTCAAAACCTTCGCTCAGTTATCCAGGAAAAACAAAAAAAAGTTGCCGCGATTTTAGGAAACCGCTTAGAAACCGTCTTAATTGTTTATCCGGGTGACCAGTCAACTTATAAGAATTTTATGGAAGCACTTGATGAAATTCAAATAAACGATATAAGACATTATTTTGTTATGACTGCGCAAAACTAACGGTGGCCGCTTTATTCGATTCATTGCCATCACAATCTTCATCACAAACGGCTGAAAACGCTTTCTTATCTTTACAACATGCATGGAAAATTTTCCGAATGGGATGATACAATTGTGGCAATTGCCACGCCCCCCGGCATAGGAGCAATTGGAGTGATACGACTAAGCGGCAATAAATCATTTGAAATAATTAATAACCTGTTCCCATCTAAAGATCTTTCCATTCAGCCAGCAAATACATTACATGTTGGATATATAAGGGACGGCGACACTACAATTGATGAGGTCGTCATTTCAATTTTTAAGGCACCTTCCTCATACACTGGTGAAAACGTAATTGAAATTAGTTGCCATGGATCGCCTTATGTACAACAACAGATAATAAATGCACTTATTCATTATGGTGCCCGCCTTGCAAAGGCTGGGGAATTTACACAAAGAGCTTTTCTTAATGGCAAACTCGATCTCACCCAAGCCGAAGCAGTTGCTGATCTTATTGCGAGTAATACCACTGCGTCTCAAAACGCGGCATTAAAAAATATGAGAGGAGGCTTCTCTTCTATTCTAAAAGAAATGCGGGAACGCCTCATTCAATTTTCTGCTTTAATTGAACTGGAACTGGATTTTAGTGAAGAAGACGTTGAGTTTGCTGACAGGAAAAAATTTCTTGAGCTTTTGGATGAAGTCAGTGTAACAGTAAAAAAATTATTGGAATCGTTTCAACTTGGCAATGTAATAAAAAATGGCGTGAGTGTTGCGATTGTTGGCAGCCCTAATGCGGGTAAATCGACTTTACTAAATACGCTCCTTAATGAGAACAGGGCTATTGTAAGCGAGATTGCGGGAACCACCAGGGACACAATTGAAGAGATCATAAACATAAGTGGAATTTTATTTAGACTTATTGATACTGCTGGTATTCGTGAGCATTCACAGGATATCATTGAAAATATGGGAGTTTTAAAAAGCAGAGAAAAAATTCAACTGGCAGATATTGTATTGTACTTATTCGACGTGAATGAGTCGAGGGAAGATGAAATAATTTCGTTTATCAGGGAGATAAAAAGACAAAACAATAATGTGATAGCTGTCGCAAATAAAATAGATTGCAGTGATGAAAATTTATTACAGCATCTTAAAAACCGCATGCAGGACTTCATTTTTATTTCGGCAAAAATGGATACAGGTATTGAGTTGCTCAAAGAAAAGTTATTCAACATGGTTGCCGCGAACTATAAATTATCGGAAAACATAGTTCTTACAAATGCACGTCATTATGCTGCCCTTAAGGAAGTCCAGGCTTCTCTTAATGAGATAAAAAATGGAATTGAAAATAAAATATCCGGCGACTTATTATCATCCGATATTCGCCGGTGTCTTCATTATATTGCAGAAATCACCGGCGAAATATCGAATGAAAATATGCTTGATTACATATTTAGTAAATTTTGTATCGGGAAATAATTTCCAAAAGCAAAGAGTGAAACTATATTTTATCAATATGCAGCTAATCCAAAGTATCAGAAAAAGCATTTATGAAATAACGGATAAAACGGTAATGAGATGATTGCAAAAGATAAATCTGAGAATTTGAAGGTTCAAATTGACACCCGAATAATACGTATTTCAACATAATTTGCGACAACATGTTTCAGCGCCATATGTAATTCATAAAAAAGGGCATGCAGATAAAAAGTGTAATGCAATAGAAAGAGGAAAATCTAAAAAGTAGTTAAATAAAAATAATGACTGAAATTAAAACGTATCAATCCATCGCAAAAAAAGCGGCACAAAAATTTGAAGAATTATTTGGAACCAAACCTATCGTAGTGCGCTCCCCGGGGCGCATAAACATTATAGGGGAACATACTGATTATAATGAAGGCTTTGTGCTTCCGGCAGCAATTGACAGGGCTGCTTATATTGCTATTTCATTAAGAAACAATGATGAAATACATTTAATGGCGATGGATCTTAATGAAACTTTTTCTATTAATATTAATGACCTTCAACCGGTTGGAGATATCAGCTGGCCAAATTATATCTTAGGAGCCGTTAATCAATTTCGCAAGAAGGGAATTCCGTTGCAAGGATTTAATGCAGTGCTTACCAGTGATGTACCAATTGGTGCCGGGCTTTCTTCATCTGCTGCGGTAGAATGCGCTACTACATTTGCTTTGAATGAATTGTTACAAACTAATTTCGACAGGCTTGAAATGGTAAAAATGGCTCAAAAAGCCGAACATGAATATGCGGGTGTAATGTGTGGCATTATGGATCAGTTTGCTTCGATGATGGGCAAAAAAAATCACGTAATAAAATTAGATTGCCGTTCCCTGGATTATGAATATGTTCCTTTTAAATTGGAAGGAATAAAAATACTCCTTTTAGATACTAACGTTAAACATTCACTTGCTTCCTCAGAATATAATACAAGGCGTAAAGAATGTGGACAGGCAGTTGAATGGATAAAAGAACATGAACCAAACATTAATTCATTGCGTGATGCGACGGAAACGATGCTCGATAAATATGTACTGCCAAAAAATAAATTGATTGATATGCGAAGCCGTTTTATTGTGCAAGAGATTAATCGCTTGCAAGCAGGTTGTGAGGATTTACGACGAGGCGACATTGATGCATTGGGTAAAAAAATGTTTGCCACTCATGATGGTTTGAGCAAAATGTATGGAGTTAGCTGCAACGAACTTGATTATTTAGTTGATTTTGTCAAAAATAACAAAGCAGTAGTTGGAGCAAGAATGATGGGCGGAGGATTTGGCGGTTGTGTCATTAATCTCGTAGAGGAAACAGAAATCAATAAGTTGTTGGACGCCGTTGTGCCTGCTTACGAAAAAGAAATGGAATTGCCACTTACGTATTATATAGCATCAATAGAAAATGGAACTGAAATCGTTTGACCGTGATAGTTAGCTTGTTTATTCTGTGTCTATAACCCCTATTAATTTGCAAGTCCGTTTCTTAAAAAATTTTTCACTTCTTCCCGAAACCATACCGGATCATCATACATAATAAAATGTTTTACAGGGGTTATAAGAATAAGTTTATTGGGAAGGTTACTATATTCATCATCAAACAATTTCTTTGAAAGTTCTTTTGTTCTGAAACGGCTTCCTAAAATAAGAACAGGAATATGAATTTTTGAAATCGAATTTCTTAAATCGATCGCACTAAGTTCTGCATAAACAGAATTAAGCGTTTTACGATCACTTGCCGCAGTCCAACTTGTAATAAGCCGGGCATGTGTTGCATCTCTTACCATGTTACGCATTGCTTTAAACTGATTGGCATCAAATTCCTTCCCAGGCATGTCTGCAAAATTGTTTGCAATCGTTTCTGCATTATAAGCAGGTTCTTTACTTATATCGATTAAGGAAGGTGCAGGATATTTGGTTGGAGAAATGTGAGGCACTCCATCCACACAAACAATTTTTGAAAATAATGATGGGTCTTCACTTGCAGCCCACAGGCTCATGAAAGCGCCAAGGCCGTGACCAATAACTGCCGGCTTGTCGAGATGATTTTGTTTTACATATTGTATCAGTTCACTTTTTACTGTTTTAAGAACGGGTGTATCAATCGGAGGTACGCCGGCAAAACCCGCTATCGTAAGCACATGTAACTGATATTTATCTTTTAATGCATCAACAGTTGATTTCCATACGTCGCCGCTGCACCCATAAGCAGGAATGAGAATAATAGGTTGTCCTGAACCATATACTTCAACCTTAAACGCTTTTTGCTGGCAATAGGCATTCATTACTGATAGTATTATAATAGAAAGAAATATTTTTTTCATCTTTTACTTTATTAGTTGAGTATCCCAAAGTTTAGTTTTGTTGCAAACTATTGCAAATATTCCTTTTATAAAAATAGATTAAAAGACACCAAATTATTTTCGATTTAAATAAAAGACAGGTTTATTCTGATCTACAATCTTCACTAAACATTAGATATTCGGTATAAAGGCATTGACGCTTGAGATGGCAAGCTCGTTTTTTATCTTTGCAAACATGAAGACAGTTCATTTAGAAATTTCAGGGAGAGTACAAGGTGTTTTTTTTAGAGCATCTGCCAAAGAGATAGCTGAGAGTTACAATATTTCTGGTTGGATAAGAAATACTCCTCGCAGAACAGTTGAAGCATCTGTAACAGGCGAAGATGAAGATGTACTTAGATTTATCGAATGGTGTAAACAAGGACCCCAGAAAGCAAGAGTGGAACATGTGTCAATTACAGAAACCCGGTTACAAACATTTGAAGGGTTTGATGTAATAAGATAAGTGCGGTATGATTGTAATAACCTTGCAACAATTTTCTTTTTTTAAAATTTACTATCCTAAATTGTAGCACTTACTGTCAGGTGAATTTATTCAACGATAAAATTTAATAAAATTATGAAGCGATCAATTGTTTTAATTTTTCTTTTAAGCTCTTTACATGGCACTTCCCAAAACTTTTACCTTCTTATCGGAACGTATACCGGAACAGGAAGCAAAGGCATTTATGTTTATAATTTCAATGCACAAACGGGTAAGGCAAAATGGGTGAGTAACACAGATTCCTCAACAAATCCATCTTACATTACTTTATCTCATAACGGAAATTATTTGTACGCGGTAAACGAAACCGGAGGAGCTAATCCGGGAAAAGTAAGTGCTTATTCATTCAATAGGAAAACTGGAAATCTAACCTATTTGAATACAGAATTATCTGGAGGTGATGACCCTTGTTATGTGGCCGTAAGTAACAATGACAAATGGATTGCGGTTGCAAACTATTCTGGCGGGAGTGTTTCGGTTTTACCTGTCAATAAAAATGGTTCACTAAAGCCAATTAGCCAGATAATTCAAGACTCTGGAAGTAGCGTCAATAGAGACCGCCAGGAAAAAGCACATGTCCATGAATCCGTTTTCTCGCCAGATAATGCTTATTTACTTACCCCCGATTTGGGAACTGATAAAGTCGTGATTTACCAGTTTAATTCCTCACTTTCAAAACCTCTTCATCCATCTTCGCCAGCGTTTGTGAGCGCTCCTCCCGGAAGCGGGCCAAGGCACATAACATTTTCACCGAATAAAAAATTTGCCTATCTCATTCATGAGTTAAGTGGCACTGTTACAGGATACAGTTATAGCAATGGGAAGCTGAACGAAATACAGGAACTTGCAACGCACCCCGAAGGTTTCAAAGGTGTAATCGGTAGTGCGGAAGTTTTTGTATCTCCCGATAACAAGTTTCTATATGCTTCTAACAGGGGCGATGAAAATAATATTGCAATATTTTCTATCAATTCTGTGAATGGAAAATTGAAGCTCATCGGATATCAATCTGTTTTTGGAAAAGCTCCACGGAATTTTATTATTGATCCTACGGGCAAGTATTTACTGGTTGCCAACCAGGATAGCGATAACATTGTAATCTTTAAACGGGATAAAAATACCGGACTGTTAAAGGCAGCCCAGGATCAGATTAAATTACCTAAGCCGGTTTGTTTACAAATCGTTAAAGTCAATAAGTAACTAAACATTGTATTGTTGCAACAGTCTTAACTATTGAACGTTTTTATTTAACATTATCGGTTAGTAAACCGTAGATAATTAGATTAAATTTGGTAATGCAAATTTTTACAAAAACACATTTATGAAAACTATTATTGGTATGATGCTCTTTGCAGGTTTAACTGCTGGAGTTTTTAATTCTGCCGACGCACAAAGAGGCCGTGGGCGCGATAACAGCGGGCGCAGTGGAGGAGGATCCTATAGCGCTCCGCAGCGTCAAGGGAGAAGTAATTTTTCTGAAAACAGAACCTTTCGCCAAAACACTGTGAGTAGAAATAATTCTTTCACTCCGGTTCAGCGTAATGAAAGAAGTTTTACGCCAAACAATTCAGGGAGCAATCGTGTTAATCTGCAACGAAGTGCAATAACAAGAAACGATGTGAGGAGAAGCAATGATGTGAGAACAAACAATGATGTGAGAACAAACAATGATGTGAGAACAAACAATGATGTGAGGAGAAACAACAATGTGAACACTACAAGGCCAAATAATGCCGTTGTAAGTTCAGGATTTAACAGGAATCGAATATATTCTTCAAGAACAAGCAATTATTATCCGAACAGAACCAGCAACTACAGATATAATAATGCTGGTTATAGGTACAATAGTCGTAGTTACAGGTATAATAATTACTATCATTATAACAGCAGGTATTACGGAGGTGGTTACTATAATTTTAATAACAGGCGATATTCTTTTATGTATGGCCCACGTTATAGTATTCTCCCAAGGAGTTGTGTTTCAATTTCTTTTGGCGGCTATCCTTATTACTACAATGATGGATTTTATTATGGATATTACGGTGGATATTATCAACCCATATTTCCTCCATTTGGATTAAGTATAGGAGTGCTTCCTTACGGATACTATAGCTTTTATTTGGGTGGCTATCCTTATTATTACTATAATGGAATTTATTACCGGCAATATGATAATTCTTACCAGGTTGTAGATGCACCAATGGGCGCATCCGTATATAGCTTGCCTGAAGGCGCAAAATCTGTAGTATTGAATGGTGAAAAATTATATGAACTTAATGGAACTTACTATAAAGAGGACAGGGATTCAAAAGGACAAACTATCTACACAGTAGTTGGAAAAAATGGAGAAGTAAATAATACCGATAATACTGATTTGAATAGTCCTAACGGTAATTTGAATGATGATAACAATATCAATAATGATAGTGGTTTAAATACATCCCCGGCTACATCTTTACAATTAGGTGATATCGTAACGCAACTGCCGGAGGGATCCAGGGCAGTAACAATTAATGGTGAAAAGATGTATGTTTCGCCCGATGATACTTATCTTAAAGAAGAAACTGATGGGGGCGTGGTTCAATATAAAGTAGTTGGTAAATAATAATAGCAGGCATTATCCCCATAAGACTGAATAGTTTTATTTTAATGATAGTTTTATTTAGATTTTTAACCGGCCCCTGCCCGGTTTTTTTATTATTATGAAGCGACCGTACACTTAAAGAACACTACGTCTTTTTTTCGATAACAATCGTTTTGTACCTTTGAGGCTTGCGGGCATAAATTACGCATGCACTCAATCTTCTGCTATTGTTAATTATTTTTTCGTCTGTCATTGCTAATCGATGACATATTTTTAGTCTTTATGAAATATTTTCTTACTCTATTTACCGTGTATCTTATTTCTTTTAGTGTAAAGGGTCAGGTTGAAAAGGAGCCATTACCTGATAACGATATGCCGGTTATTAAAATTAATTCGCATAACAGGGTGTATGGAAAGATTTTGGATCATGATACGAGAAAGCCAATCGCAGCTGCATCAGTTCAGTTAATTGCCAGGGTAAATAATCCGACCACAAATGAAGTGAAAGATTCTGTAGTAGCCGCTATGCTAAGCGCTTCTAACGGTGATTTTAGTTTTGAAAATATTTACTCCTTTGACAGTTTGCATATACTTTTATCAGCTGTTGGCTACAACGTTTATAGAGACAATTTTGCTTTTGCAAACCTCAACGGAGAGGCGGGTGCCCCAATAGACCACGATCTAGGAAATATAATGATGAATCATATTGCAAAAACATTGAAAGATGTAACTATTGTATTAAATAAACCAGCATTGCAAATGGGTATTGACAAAAAAATATTCGATGTCAACAAGAGCATCTCTTCAAAGGGAGGAACGGCAATAGATATAATGAAAAATATTCCGTCTGTTTCTGTGGATGTCGATGGCAACATTGAACTTAGGAATTCCTCGCCAACAATTTTTATAGACGGAAGGCCTACCATTTTAACGCTCGATCAAATTCCTGCAGATAATATCGACCGGGTCGAGCTTATTACGAATCCATCGGCAAAATATGATGCTTCCACCACCGGAGGCATAATCAATATTATATTGAAAAAAAATAAACGAACAGGATTGAATGGATTATTTTCGGCAGCGGCTGGTACTCAAGGTATATTTTCGGGCAACGGCAACTTAAATCTGCGCCAGGGTAAATTGAATTTTTTTGTAAGCGGAGGTTATCATCGATCAGATGGAAAATCAAACAGTGAAAGCTATAGACAAAATAAATCCAACGGCGTAGTTGATAATTATTTTAATCAATACTCGAACAATGAACGCAGCAGGAAATTTGTCTCGGCACGATTCGGCCTTGATTATTTTATTGACAATAGAAATACATTAACTCTTTCGCAGGGTCTTTTCCAGGGTCGCTTTGCTAACAACGAATCGCAAAATCAAGAATATTTAGACGACAACAAATTGTTGACCGAAATTGGTGAACGGACATCTGATGAACACTTTCAATTTAATCGATATAATACGCAGGCAAATTATACGCACAAATTTCCAAAGGAAGGAGAAGAAATTGATGGGAGTGTGAATGTTAGTTACGGGAATGTGAAAAGTAACGCGGCTATTCTCAATAATTTTTATTTTCCTGATGGTTCTTTATATAGTGACCCAAATAATGTACGTAATGAAGGCGCCAACGATAACAACCAGGTTACGGCAAAAATCGATTTCGTGAGCCCTTTAAAAGATGATAATAAAATAGAAACAGGACTTAGAAGTTACATCAATAATTATTCAAGTTATTTTAATTCATTTTCTGTGGTAAACGGAGTAGAAACAAAATTGCCACTTAGTAATAACTATAAATATACCGAGGTAGTTCATGCCGGATATTTTACGTACACTGGTAAAATGGCAAGTATTGGCTACCAGGCGGGCCTGAGGGGCGAATATTCGAAATTTACCGGAACCCTTATTGATAGTGCTCAAAAGTTTGGTTACGAATATCCGGATCAGATAAAAAACATTTGGGATGCATTATTTCCGAGCCTTTATCTCTCAAAGAAATTAAATGAAACTGAAGAAATTCAACTCAATTATTCGCGAAGAGTTCGGCGTCCTGACTTTTGGCAGTTGAATCCATTTATTGACATCAATGATCCGTTGAATATTCAGCAAGGTAATCCTAAATTAAAACCAGAGTTTACGAATTCAATGGAATTTAACTACAGCAAAACGTTCAAAAACAGAAGTAATTTTCTTGGCGTTTTATATTACCGGAACACTTTGCAGGACATAACAAGATATAGTGATACATTAACGGCGGCGCAATACCAGCAACTTAATAATGCGGCCGTGGATCCTAATGCAATTCTCAATACTTATATTAATGCGCAAAGTACTAACAGGTTTGGATTAGAGCTTACATTGCAGCAGAAATTCAATAAAAATTTCGATATTACTCCTTCGTTTAATGTAAACTACAGAAATGTGAAAGCCGGCGTTGCTCAGCAAAATTTAAGTAATGAAGGTTGGAATTGGAGTTCCAAGCTTACTGCGAATTATAAGATTGAAACTGAACATCCTTCCATTTTTAATAAATTGAGTTTCCAGCTAACAACTCAATATGAATCACCCCGGGTTATTCCGCAAGGAAAAAGGCTGGAGCAATTTGATTCTGACTTTGGGATACGAAAGGACTTATTTAAGAATGATAAGGCGTCAATCACGTTCAGTGTAAATGATATTTTAAATACCCATCGCTACGGGGTAATTTACGACACAGAAAATTTTTACCAGGAATCTTATCGCCGCCGGAACGTAAGAAACTTTAGAATCACCTTCAGTTACAGATTTGGTAATAGTGATTTTTCACTTTTCAAAAAGAGCAGGGATAATACGGATAGTAATAACAACTAAAAAACCCACTCGTACCTGAGTGGGTTACATAACAATATAAAATGTTATTATAAATTAATTGAGAATATTACCGTGTTATCAATCCGGCGATTATCAGGCTTTTTCACTAACCACTTTCACGCCGTTTTTATATTCACCGAGTATAACAACTTTCTTAAATCTTGAATATTGTTTTGCTGCCAATTCCATGGCTTCTTCAGTTTCGCTTCTAAGTTTCAATCCTTTACCTTCCCCGGAATTATAAATTTCTATATAAAATCCGTCTCTTAAAGTAATGGCTCTTTCTCTTGGTCTTCCTGTTCTCATGTTTTATCTATTTTAATTATTAATAATTACAAAAACTAAAACGCTTATTTTCTCAAAAAGTTCTCTTCACGTCCCATTTAGAAATTTTTAGTTACAAGCGTTTCGTCTAAAAGTATGATATTTTTCGCCGAATCGCCATTAACTTAACAACAAATTCACACATTATAATAACGACATACTTAAAATTGCTTCTCAATATCTGTATGTTTCGGGTTTAAACGGCCCTTCTTTTGGAATTCCTAAATATTTGCTTTGCTCCGGAGTAAGTTCTTCCAGTTCTACGCCAATTTTTTTCAAATGCAGGCGTGCAACTTTCTCGTCAAGATGCTTTGGAAGAACATACACTTTATTTTGATATTTATCTGCGTGTAACCATAACTCGAGTTGTGCAAGAACCTGGTTCGTAAATGAATTGCTCATTACAAAACTTGGGTGGCCGGTTGCGCATCCTAAATTAACCAAACGGCCTTCTGCCAGCACAATAACATCTTTTCCTTCGATGGTATATAAATCAACCTGCGGCTTAATGGTGTTTTTTGTATTGCCATAATTTTTGTTTAACCAGGCAATATCAATTTCAATATCAAAGTGGCCAATGTTGCAAACGATGGCTTTGTCTTTCATAGCAAGAAAATGTTCTTTTCTTATCAAATCGCGGCAACCGGAAGCAGTAACAATTATATCAGCTTCTTTTACGGCGTCAATCATTTTTTTAACTTCATAGCCATCCATTGCAGCCTGCAAAGCACAAATAGGATCGATTTCAGTAACAATAACTCTTGCTCCTGCACCACGTAAGCTTGCTGCAGATCCTTTACCCACATCGCCGTAACCGCCTACTACAGCCACTTTGCCGGCCATCATAACGTCTGTTGCCCTTCTTATTGCGTCTACTAAACTCTCTTTACATCCATACTTATTATCAAATTTCGATTTGGTAACAGAATCGTTTATATTAATTGCCGGGATCGGCAATGTTCCCTTTTCCATTCTTTCATACAGTCGATGAACACCAGTTGTTGTTTCTTCGGACAGACCTTTTACATGCTGGATGAGTTCAGGATATTTATCAAAAACCATATTCGTTAAATCACCACCATCATCAAGAATCATGTTCAACGGGCGATCGGCACTACCAAAAAATAAAGTCTGTTCAATACACCAATCGCTTTCTTCCTGTGTTTGGCCTTTCCAGGCGAAAACCCCGATTCCTTCGGCAGCAATTGCGGCAGCAGCCTGGTCCTGTGTTGAAAATATGTTACATGAACTCCACTTTACTTCTGCTCCCAATTCTATTAAAGTTTCGATAAGCACGGCTGTTTGTATCGTCATATGAAGACAACCTGCAATTCTTGCGCCTTTCAACGGCTTGTTTTTTCCAAATTCATGTCTAAGAGACATCAGGCCCGGCATTTCTGCCTCCGCCAGTTTGATTTCTTTGCGGCCCCATTCGGCGAGGCTCATGTCTTTCACCTTATTCTTAAGGCTAAAGTCAATTGAATTTTTTGTAAGTGTTGACATTTGATATTATTTTTTTGCGAATTTACTCAAACGCAGGATAAAATCCTACCGTTTGTTACAAGTTTAGAATAGATGTCCTAATTTCACTAAATTATAAGAATAATTATCTAAACTACTATGCCAAATCCCATTAAAAAAGAAGAAATAACCAATGTGCACGTTTCATTAGATAAAAAAGATCTGGAAATTTTAAAGTTATTACAGGCAAATGCACGAATTACTATTAAAGAAATATCCGGTAAAATACATTTAAGCACAACACCTGTGCATGAAAGAATAAAACGCATGGAGGAATCCGGCGTGATAAAACAATATGCGACATTGGTAAATCACGAGAAGGTGAACAAAGGGTTAATGGTTATTTGCTATGTGTCGCTTAAACAGCACAGTAAAAATGCCGGCGTAAAATTTATCAAAACCATTCATGAATTAGATGAGGTGGTAGAATGTTTTAGTATCTCTGGTGAATTTGATTTTATGCTGAAAGTAATCTGTAAAGACATGAATAGTTACTATGATTTTCATGTAAATAAATTAAGCGAGATTGAAAATATGGGCCACGTTCAAAGCATTTTCGTAATGGGGGTTATTAAACAAACGCATCAGTTGGTTTATTGAAGTCAATAGTCAATGACCAATGACTCAATGACCACCAGCCTGATTCATCCTCCGATCATCTTTAAAAATTCTTCTTTTTTGCGGCGGGAAATATCAATTAAAGTTCCATCCTGCAATTGCACGTGGCCTCCCTGGCTTCGGATGTATTTTTGAATGTAATTGAGATTAATGAGATGAGAATTATGAACACGGTAAAAATTATACGGCAGCAACATTTCTTCAAAATCCTTTAGGATTTTGGTTACCATGATACTCTTATTGTCGGTAAGAAAGATTTTGCTGTAATTAGATTTTGACTCGATATGGATTATATTTTTAATCGGAATAAAATCGATCCCTTCCGAAGTTGAGATGGCAATTTTATCTTCCTGGCTCCTGTTGTCGCTTAACGATTTTTTAAGTATATCAATTTTCTCTTTTGTTTGCCGGTGAAGGCTTTTGCTTAATCGTTCTACTGCGTGTTGCAAATCTTCTATGCCAATAGGTTTTACTAAATAATCAAAAGCGCTAATGCGTATTGCATCTATTGAATAATGATTGTAAGCAGTAGTAAAAATTATATCAAAGTCATATTCGCCGAGTTCTTCAAGCATTCTAAAACCGCTCATCTTTGGCATTTCAATATCAAGAAAAACAACATCAGGCTGGTGTTGCCTGATTAGCACTATGCCTTCTTCAGGCTTTTGAGTAACTGCAACAATACTTACGTCAGGGCAAAACCCTTCCAGCTTTTGCTGGAGATTTTGTAAACTGTTGAGTTCATCGTCAATAAGGATTGCTTTTATCTTTTCCATTTTATATAACTTTTATTTTCACCTCAACTCTCGTGCCACCCGGCTTATTATCCGCGGTGTATAGATCTGTGATCTTTATGTGGCCGTTGGCGTTTTCATTCTGGTTAAATAAATGAATCCTGTCTTCAGTAATTTTTAAGCCAACGCTTTTATGGTGAAGCTTATTAATTTTATTATAATCCTCTGCCTGGTTTCTGCCAATGCCATTATCTTCTATAACATATTTTATATAATCACTTTCCAGGGTAGCGCTAACCGTTAGTATAAGGTCTTTTTTATCACTATGTGCAATACCATGCACAATAGCATTTTCAACATAAGGTTGTATTAACAGCGATGGAACATTGTAATCTCCTGAAATCAATTGTGGGTCTACCTTTTCTTTATAACGAAATTTATTATTAAAACGCATCTGCTCGAGGTCAATGTAGAGTTTTAAGGCTTCCATGTCAAGGGACACGCTGGTAATTTCGTTGCGGCTGCTATCCAGTATTGTTCTGATTAATAATGCAAATTTGTGCAGGTAATCACTCGCCTTTCTCTTTTCATTTTGCATCATAAAATTTTCAATGCTATTAAGGCTGTTGAAAATGAAATGCGGGTTCATTTGCGCCCGCAACGATTGTATTTGCGATTCTGCAATTTTTTGTTTGAAAGCTGATTCGGTTTTTTTCTTTTTTGCCTGTATGGATTTATTAATAAAAAATGCGACTACAACTGTAAGAAGCAAAAGAATGAAAGAGGCCAGTAGCAATGCATTTCTAAAAACAATCTGCTTCTTCTGCAATTGTGATAATTCCCGTAAATGATTGTTCTCTAATTCTTTCTTTTTGACGAGATAGCCAGATTCGCTAATGACTAAATTCAGGCTGGTGTTCTGTGAAAATAAAGAATCGAATCCGGCGCGGTATAAACGAAAATAGGCCAGGGCAGAATCGGTCATTCCTTGTTTATCATAAACCATAGATAACTGTTCAGCCGTGTTGGAAATACCTTCGTAATATTGGGTATTCCTTGCAATTGCAAGTGCACTATCGAGCAGCATTATTTTTTCGTTGAACGGAATGGTTCTCAGATATTGCGCCTCGCCCAGGTAAGCCTGGAATTCGTTTCTTAAATCACTTTGAATTTTAGCTTCTGTAACGGCCTTTTGAAAATAGTATTTTGCAGAATCAGCATCATTGTTAACGGCCTTTAATTTTCCAAACGCCAGATAATATGTTGAATAAATATAACTTTCATTTGCCTTTTTGGCAAACGGAATTCCTTTTTCGAGACTATCTTTTGCTTCTTTGTAGCTTTTCTGATAAAAGTAACATCGAAATAATAATTCATAATTTATCGCTACTCCCCGGTACGGGTTTAGTTGTCGGGCAAAAGAATCATTTTCATTTATTATAGCCTTGTTAAAGTTGATTGCCTTTTGAGCATACTCTTTACACTTTTCATAGTTTCTCAGGCTTAAAAAATTATCCGCGATATTATTAAGAGATACTGCTTTTAATCTCAGCGCCCCGCATGCTTCGGCATAATCAATTGCTTTAAAAAAGGCGCTGTTACTCGCATCGAAACTAGCCGAATTGAACAAAAGAATTCCGAGATTTATTTGAGCGAGAGATTTGCCGAAAGCAAAATTGAGTGCGTCGCTCAGGGAATCTACTTCCAGGTAATATTTGTATGATTTCTTTACATCTTTTTCGCTGTACCGATAGCTAACTCTATGTAGCGTTTGGATGTATTGGGAATCTATTTTTGGATGATTTTTAAGCCAATTGAAAAGACTATCAATGTAATTACCTTCCTGTGCGTAAGCCTTGCAACTCAAGCACCCTATAAAGGCGAAAAAAATAATTCGTTTACACATATCTCGTTTATGAGAACGTAAAATTAGTTGTGACAGATCGGAAAACAATTTTCCTCATCAAAAGAAAAGAAGCGGGGGTTTTAACTTTTTACAAGACTTGTTTTAAACAGGAATATTTCTTATCACTTAATTTTAACCAGGATCAACTTACTAATCAATCTTAGCCACAGATATTAAATTCTAACCGGCAATCCAAAATCGATAATAATTGCTGTTAATTTACGACCAATTATTCCGGCAATAGGGGCAATTGAACAAATGGCGATTATTCTTGAGTAAATGGAATCATGCATAAAATAAATGGAATTGATATTAGAGTGACAATTTCATGATGTAATCATTCATAAAATAACCTTCTCCAATCTCAATATCAACTTCCTGTGCAATTGTAAAGCCACGTTTTTCATAAAAATAACGGGCTTTGTTATAACGGTTAACATTGAGTGTCAAAGCGGTTGCGTCCCTTTCTTTTATGGAACGAACTACATGTTCCAGCAACATTTTGCCTGTGCCATTCCCTTGTTGGTCTGGTAACACATATATTTTATGGAGATGAAAAACTGACCTGTTTTCTCCCTTTGGTGAGAATGATGCAAAACCAACCGGGAATATCATTATCGAGTACAATAATAAAATTATGGTGCAGGTTCAAAAGTTGATTTTGCAGTGAGCTCAAAGAATAGATTTTATCCAGCATGTATTGTAATTGGCCAGGTGATAAAATATCACCGTAAGCACTCGGCCATATTGCATAGGCCAAATCACGAATAACAGCAAGATCGTTTAAGACAGCTGTCTTTATGGATTTCATTAGCGAAGCGTTATCTTTAAATCAGGTGCAAAGAATTTTCTATTCTTATTGTCTTTTACAACTATATCAAAGAAAAATAATTCGTCATCTTTTTGAAAGCCATCTTTTAAATTATCGATCCAGACTTTAGGCAGTGGAGTTGTTTTAAAGATGTCTGCAAGGTTCGTGAATGTGACACTTGTTTTCCCTGTTTTTTCATCCTGTATCACACCTTTCTTTTTATATAGAAAATGATAAGAATCTATTGCGTACATATTTTTCTTTTCATCTGTTATTTTCAATGGCAATGCAATCAACTGCGAGGCTTCTTCTTTAGTTACCGCGGCACCGTTAGTATTAGCGCCGAGATAAGACTTTACAACCGGTGGTTTGAACTTTGGCACTTTAGTAATAACCGGCTCCTGTGCAAAACACATTAAGCCGGTTGCAACAAAAGCAATGATCAAAAGAGATGATTTTATTGAAAATTTCATAGAAATATTTTAGAAAACTATTGTTGAGATGTTCGCTTTAGTTTAAAGATGAAAGCGTTTGCTCAATAGCAAGAATTTTAGCTTCCGCATCCAATTTCTTTTTACGCTCGAGTTCAATCACTTCAGCTTTTGCGTTTTGCACAAATCTATCATTACTTAATTTTTTATCAATGCTATTTAGGAAACCTTTAAGATAATTGAGATCTTTTAATAATTTTTCTTTTTGGGCAACCACGTCTACTTCAATATTGGTTTCAATGTAAATCTTTTCTTTTCCTGCCACGATTGAAATAAAAGCATTTTCCGGTTGCGATGAAAACCCTATATTTTCCGCATTTGTTTGTTTGGCAAGAATATCTTTAATAGCTCGATATTGTTCTTTATCATTCGTTTCAATATGCAATTTTATCGTTTCTTTTTGCCTGATGTTATGTTTGTTTCTTGCATCACGTATAGCACTTATAATTTCTTTTAAGCCTGATTTCCCTGTTGCAGAATCGTTACGTCGATCTTCGCCGGCCGGCAAAAATTGTTTCACGATTAAATCGTCATTTCTTTCTTTTAAAAGATGATAAATCTCTTCAGTGATAAAAGGCATGAAGGGATGGAATAATTGTAAAAGACTGTCAAAAAAAGAGACTGTTTTTAGATAAACATACTCAGCGAGATTTTCTTCATAACCCCGGCTTTATCCATTCCAAATACCAACTGCAGAAATCGTCCCATATAAGAGAATAGATTGTTTTTAATGCTTCACTTAAGCGGAATTGATGCATTAAATTATCCACTTCGGCTCGTACTTCATTAAGCCGATTTTCAAACCAGTTGATTGCAAAACTGTTGTTGTAAGAATTATTTTCAATTGATAACTTATTACTATCGTCTAATAGCCTTTCAGCCCACATTTTCACAAGTTTCAATGCATTCCAGATTTTGTTATTAAAATACTTTCCCTGTTCCAGCGAATTTTCATCAAACAAAAGATCATTCCCTGCAGGCGATGAAATCATAATGCCAAAGCGTACTGCGTCAGCTCCATATTCATGAATTAAATGCAAAAGATCAGGGCTGTTGCCAAGGCTCTTACTCATTTTTCTTCCTTGTTTGTCCCGAACCATTCCCGTAAAATAAACATCGCTAAAGGGTTTCTCCTTCATATATTCCATGCCGGCCATTATCATCCTTGCCACCCAGAAGAAAATGATATCCTGTCCTGTAACAAGCACTGAAGTTGGATAATAATAATTAATGTCTTTATTGCCCGGCTCTGTAATTCCATTAAACACTTCAATGGGCCACAGCCATGAAGAAAACCAGGTGTCTAATACGTCTTCGTCTCTTGTTAATTGCTTGTTGCCTTTTGCCAATTGTTTTGCGTCTTCTTCATTTTCTGCTACATAAACATTTCCTTCTTCATCGTACCACGCCAGGAATTTGCTGACCCCACCAAAGCTGCCGGCTGATGCACCAATCCTTTACATTCTCCAGCCAATATTTATAAGTTGCATTAAATTTTTCGCCCGGGTGAATCGTTACATTGCCGGATGTAACTGCTTCCAAGAGCAGGCTGCGCCAGCTCTTTCATTTTCACAAACCATTGCGTTGAAATTTTCGGCTCTGCTACAACGTTAGTTCGCTGACTGTATCCTAGCCTTGTAGTATATTCTTCTTCTTTTACCAATAATCCTTTTGCCCGAAGTTCCTCCACAATTTTTTTGCGTGCAACGCAAACGATCTTCTCCAATATAAATTTGTGCAGCTTCGCTGATGGTTCCATCTTCATTTAAAGTATCCACTACAGGAAGGTTATGTTTAAGCCCGATGTTAAAATCATTAATATCGTGTGCAGGCGTTATCTTTAAAATTCCTGTTCCAAAATCTTTATCAACGTATTCATCAAAAATTACAGGAACTTCTTTATTGATTAACGGAACTATAACTTTTTTGCCTTTCAATTGCGTATAACGTTCATCGTTAGGATTTGCACAAACTGCGGTATCTCCCATAATTGTTTCAGGACGCTGTGTTGCAATAACAACCGTTGTCAACCTGTTCCTCTTCAGTCGCAGGCGGAAATTGGATCGTTAGCCTCTGTTGAAATAGTTGCGCTAGTGACCCGGTGCTTCTCCTCCTTTGGAGGAGCCGGAGGAGGCAATTTCATATTTTATGTAATACAATTTTCCGGTAACATCTTTATACTCTACTTCCTCATCACTTAACGCAGTTTTAGCGGCCGGATCCCAGTTAATCATTCTTGCTCCACGATAAATTAGCCCTTTGTTATATAAGTCAACAAAAACTTTTATTACGGCTTGTAATAATGATCATCCATAGTGAATGACACTCTTTCCCAGTCAACACTACAACCCAACCTTTCAATCTGGTTATAAATAATGCCGCCATATTTTTCTTTCCATTCAAAGGCATATTTTAAAAATTCTTCCCTTGAAAGATCATTCTTATCAATATCTTTTTCTCTTTTCAACATCTCTACCACCTTTGCTTCTGTAGCTATCGAAGCGTGATCGCTGCCGGGAACCCAGCAGGCATTAAAGCCACTCATCCTGGCCTTGCGCACCAATATATCCTGTACAGTTTCATTCAACGTATGACCCATATGTAGCACTCCTGTAACATTTGGCGGAGGAATTACTACAGTAAATGCAGGCCGGTCATCAGGAACACTCTTAAAATAATTTTTTGAAAGCCAGTGCTTATACCACTTCTCTTCAACTACTGCAGGAATATAATTTTTGCTTAATTCCATTTTTTTATCCGGAAATTTATAGCCTGCAAATGTAATAAAAACAAGAGGTACATTATTACGAAGAAATTTTCCCACTAAGCCGCCAGGTCCGCTGAGAGTGGTGAAAAAATCTTTGTGTTCCTTGTGACTTTGTGAGAAGCTGATAGAATGAAGTATCGCAGTTGGAGCAAATTTCCAACCAGGCCGCAAAGTCTACTAAGAATTAAGAAAAATATCTTAGGTTCCTTGTGACTTTGTGGGAAGCTGATAGAATGAAGTATTGCAGTTGAAGAAAATTTTCCAACTAAGCCGCAAAGCCCACTAAGAATAATGAAAAAATCTTTGTGTTCCTTGTGGCTTTGTGGGACACTTGCCAATTGCAGAAAGTTAGTAAGTTTACATTCTAAAAAAACATTTTGTTATACGCAATAGTTGATATTGAAACAACTGGTGGTTATGCTGCAGCAAACGGCATTACTGAAATTGCTGTTTTTATTTCCGATGGTGAAAAAATAATACACCGTTTTCATACTTTACTTAATCCCGTTTACACAATTCCAAAATATGTTGTGGCTCTCACGGGAATTACTAATGAAATGGTAGAATATGAAAGGCCCTTCAGCAGTATTGCTGATGAATTATTTGAAATGTTGAGTGACAAAATTTTTGTTGCCCACAATGTAAATTTCGATTATTCATTTGTGAAACATCACCTGGCACAATCAGGATATGAATTGAATTGTAAAAAGCTTTGTACGGTAAGGCTTGGGCAGGCAAATTTTGCCTGGAGCCCCGGGTTACGGCCTGGGGAAAATATGCAAACATCTTGGTATTGAAATTGAAGAGCGCCATCGGGCAAGTGGGGATGCATTGGCAACTGCAAAATTATTTCATCACCTGTTGAAATGTGACACTAACGGTCACGTGCAATCGATGCTGAAGGTTAAGAGTAAAGAACAGTTTTTGCCTCCTAATATTTCAGCAAGTGAAATAAAGAAGCTACCCTCCCAGCCGGGCGTTTATTATTTTCATGATAAAAAAGGAAAAGTTATTTATGTAGGTAAAGCTAAAAGCCTGGTCAAAAGAATAAATAGTCATTTCTCCAACAACAAACCCAACAGGCAAAAGCAGGAGTTTTTGAAAAAAATTTATAACATTAGCTATAAAACAACAGCAACAGAATTGATGGCTTTTATTTTGGAAAGCATTGAAATAAAAAAATTGTGGCCCGAGCAGAACCGCAGCCAGAAGCGGTTTGAGCAGGCATATGGCCTATATTATTTTGAAGACAGAAGAGGATACCTTAAGATTATGTATTGAAAAAAAGAAAAAAAATATACAGCCGCTATACACTTTCAACCTTCTGGCAGAAGGACACAATTTATTGCGGAAATTGATGTTGCAATTTGAGCTTTGCCCAAAGCTTTGTTTTTTGCAATCGGAAAATCAACCTTGCCATTTACTTGCAGAAAACAAATGCAACGGTGCCTGTGAACAAGTTGAAAGCGCGGATGAATATAATGAAAGAGTTCTTGCCTGTATTAATCATTTGGATAATGAGCTGCCGAGCTTTGCATTAATCGATTATGGATTGCAGCAACAGGAACAAAGCTGCATTTTAATGGAAAAAGGAAGATTTTATGGAATGGGTTATTTGCCCTCCGATATTACGATTCAAACAATTGAAGAACTTAAATTCCGCCTTACGCCCTATGCCGAAAATGATTATATAAGAGGATTGAGTTTATCAGCATGCTGCAAGATATCCAGGTAAAAAAATTTCTTTAAGCAATTAATTTTTTAAGTAGTTCTGTAAACTTTTTTCTGCGGATAAATTCAGCGCCAAGGCTTTCAAGATGAGGTGTGTAAACCTGGCAATCGATTAAACAGACTCCGTTTCTTTCCAATTCTTCAACGTATTTTATAAAAGCAAATTTGCTTGCATTGCTTTTATTGGCAAACATGCTTTCTCCAAAAAAAACTTTGCCCGATAAAATACCATATAGTCCGCCGACTAATTCTCCATTTTGCCATGCTTCAGCACTATGAGCATATCCTTTTTCATGAAGACTGCCATACGCTTCTTCAATCTCATCAGTAATCCACGTCCCGTGCCCGATTTTTCTTGTGGCCATTCGACAATTTTTCATCACGCCGGTAAAATCTTTATCAATAGAAAATGTAAACTCATTTTTTCTTATAATTGCCTTCATGCTTTTACTTACTTTAATATTGCCGGGAAATAAAACAAACCGCGGATCAGGGCAATACCAGCAAATCGGTTCATCCGGGTTATACCACGGAAAAATTCCTCTTTTATAAGCATCTAATAATGTGGCTGATTCAAGATTTCCGCCAAAAGCCAGCAGGCCGTCTTCTGTGGCGGATTCAACGTCCGGAAAATGAGGTGAATTTCTTGATAAAAAAACAGGCATTAAAACATTGATTGGTGATTAGGCAGTAAACATAAAAATTGCATGTGAAATGAAGGGGAAAGAAATTGTGTAGAAATTTTAATGTTCTGAAAGTTCCTCTACCGTAGCGCCAATTCCCCGTTCAGTAATGGCATCGCACATTGGTTTTAGATATTCATAAGAACCATCTTTTACCCCATATTTTCCTTTTGTGTGAATTATCATAGCGCATTGTTCAGCTTGTTCCGTTGAGTGGCCGCATACCTCCACCAAAGTAGTAATTACCCAGTCGAAGCTATTAACCTCATCGTTCCAAACCACAAGCTGGCAGCCGCCATCATCGTCAATTAACAACTCCGTATCAAAGTCTTCGGCTATATGTGTTTTCGTTTGATTCATAGAAAAGTCATGGTGCAAATTTACAATTTTATATGCTTAAATAACTAGTAGCAATCAGCTCCATCCGTTATAAAAATTTCAATTCAGGCATTGAATTTGGGTGCATGTTGAAATTGTTGCTTCAGTGGATGACCTGCTGAATATTAAAAATGAAAGTAGGAGTTTAAGAGAAAAATAGAAATTACGAAAAATTAAAAATTAATAAATAATCCCGCCTTATTTTAAAAACACCTCAAAAAAAGCCGCCTGTTTCTTATAACGGGCGGCTTTCGTGTTTATACTTACTTAGTGCGATTTAATTTTTAATGCATCCATGTCATCCAAAATTACACGACAGCGTTTTAAGGCTTCTTCAAAAGTATCGGCAATATTCGCTTTGCCAATTGCAAATACAAGTCGCGATTTTTTTAATTGCTCCATCACCTGTTCACTGCTGATTCCGGATAAAATAATTTTAGTACCCCGCCTGCTGATTTCCTTAAACACTTCTTCTAATACATGAATGCCGGTGGCATCAATGATAGGCACCTGGCGCATGCGAATGATAAGAACTTTTGGAGTTCTCTCAATAAACTTAATAGAATCTTTAAACTTATATGCAGCGCCGAAAAACAGTGGCCCGGTTATCTCAAATACTTCCGCATCTCTTGGAATGTCAAAATTGCTGATAGCTCCTTTATCAAGGTCATCGGCATGATCATCAATTTGATTTGTTAAAACACTCACGTTACTGAACTGAATCATTTTGCGCATAAAGAGAAACGCTGCGAGCACCATTCCGATTTCGATGGCAACCGTAAGATCGATAATTACTGTAAGAAAAAAGGTAGTAAGCAAAACTGCTACATCACTTCGTGAGCCTTCCAACACTGATTTAAAATTTCTCCATTCACTCATGTTATAAGCAATAACCACCAATATAGCAGCCAATGTTGCCATCGGAATAAGCGAAGCCCATTTTCCAAAAAATAATAGAATTAATAAAAGAGTTATCGCATGAATCATTCCGGCAACCGGGGTTCGTCCGCCATTTTTTACGTTGGTGGCAGTACGGGCAATAGCGCCGGTTGCGGGAATCCCGCCAAATATTGACGAGAAAATATTTGCCGTTCCCTGTGCAATTAATTCTATATTGGATCGGTGATTACCTCCAATCATTCCATCTGCAACTACGGCACTTAATAAAGATTCAATGCCCCCCAAAAGTGCAATTGTAAATGCAGGCCTTATCAGATTTTTTATTGTAGCAAAATCCAGGTGAGGAACTACAGGCAACGGCAACGATGATGGAATGGCGCCAAACCTGCTGCCGATGGACTCCACAGGCAAATGAAATAATTGTGTAGCAGCGGTTGTAACCAATATAGCTATTAATGAACCGGGTACTTTATGGGTAATCTTCGGCCATAACAAAATAATAATAACTGCTGCGGCAGCAATTGCGACGGTGTAAATATTTAACGAATGAAAATTTATAACATAGCTTTTCCATTTTTCCAAAAAATCTGCAGGTACGGCACCCATTTTCAACCCAAAGAAATCTTTTATTTCTGATGAAAAAATAATTAGCGCAATACCACTTGTGAAACCGATAATTAATGGATGAGGAATAAACTTTATAACTGCTCCCAGCCTTGCAAACCCCATTATAATCAGCATTACCCCGGCAATAAAAGTTGCAATGATTAATCCATTTATTCCGTATTGCTGCACGATGCCGTAAACAATTACAATGAAGGCGCCTGTTGGGCCTCCGATCTGGACCTTGCTGCCGCCTAACGCGGAAATAATAAAGCCTCCAATAATTGCTGTGTATAATCCTTTTTCGGGGGAGACCCCTGATGCGATTGCAAACGCAATAGCCAGCGGTAAGGCAACAATGCCTACAATTAAACCGGCCATTGCATCTTTGCCAAACTGATGCCGGTTGTAAGTTTTTAAAGTGTCAAATAATTTTGGCCTTAACATAGTAACATAAATTGAAGCCCATCTTCTCCACTATTTTCAAGTGGGGAAAATTAAAAAACCCCGTTTAAAACGGGGTACTGTGGGAGCACACGGGTTCGAACCGCGGACTCCTCCCGATTATAAATCGGGATGCTCTAAATCAACTGAGCTATTATTGCTAATTAATTCTTCGAATCATTATTCTGCTTTTCCACGATTTAATTTTTAATTCTCTTTTCATTGCAAGATTTTTATCGGCAAATATTTCTTCATACATTAATTTCCAATCGCCAATTTTACCTGTAAATCCCTTTATGGTTTGAATTATGCTTACTAATACGCTCAGATAACTCATCACCTGTATATCCAATATAATATTTGTTTTTTGAGGGAGAAAATAATATGTAAACATAATATACCATTCTTCATAAAATAAAAATACCTCGCCATATTAACGAGGTACTTTAGTGGGAGCACACGGGTTCGAACCGCGGACCCTCTGCTTGTAAGAAAGAAGGCAGATTGTTTTGTTTGTTTTTAAAAATAAAACAAAACAAAAGAATACCTCCTAAAATGTTGATTTTCTGTATATAAAATATTACCATCGTAAAAGAAAATAAAAGAGTTTGTTTTGTTTTTTTTTATTTTTGTTGGTGAAATTGTTGGTTAAATTTTTTATTATGGAGGCAACTACTAAAATCATGTTTATACAACTACAGGATAAAAAAGAATGGCAAATACCCGGTAAAAATAAGGATCATCTGGCAAAGGAAATTTTATTTTTATCTAACCGGAGTTGACCTGACTGAAGAGGAATTTAAAGAATATCATAGTAGGAAAGACTTAAAAAAACAATATGACGATATTACTTATTTTCTGAATAAAGCAAATAAAATCGTCAAGGATCTTGGACGAAACTTTTCCTGGAAAGAATTTGATGCTCTTTATTACAATCGTAAATTTACAATTACGCAAATTGATAATCAGTCTGAGTCCATAAATATTATTACCCAAATAGAAGACTACGCTAAAAAGTTATATGAGGAAGGCTTCATTAAAACATCTAAAGGCTATACCACTACTGCAAATCATTTAAAAGGTTATTTGAAAAAAAAGAATGATGGTTTATTATTTGGAGGTGTAACTCCGGAATTTCTCAATTTACTTGAAAAACATTTTCTTGGACCCAAAATGAATTTGTCTTATTCCTCTGTTGGAGTTCATATGAGAAATATACGCACCATTTTTAACCAGGCAATTTCAAGAAAAATAATTAGCCCGGAACTGTATCCCTTTGGCAAAGGGAAGTATGTCCCACCTTCATCAAAGAAGGCTAAAAAAGCGCTGCCAATTGAAGTAATCGAGAAGATATACAACTATAAATCAGATAATCCTCAGGAAGAAAAAGCAAAAGATATGTGGCTCTTTGCATATTTTGCAAATGGCATGAATGTGAAAGACATCGCTTTTTTAAAGTATGAAAATATTAAGGCTGGCGTCCTTTCTTTTATCCGGGAAAAAACCAAACATTCTACAAAAGATAATATTCAAAAAATCGAAGTTTTTATTACTGAAGATCTTGAGCGGATTATTAATAAATGGGGAAGAAAACCTAAAAGAGCAACGTCTTTTATTTTTGATATTCTTGACCCAAAAGATTTATCTGATGTACAAATCTATAGAGACATCAATCAAGCCATAAAGACTACAACAAGTACATGAAACGAATTGCGGAAGTTCTCAAACTTGATAGAGTGCCCACAACGAATTTTGCCCGGCATTCATTTTCTACAGTTTTAAAACGGGCCGGCGTTTCCATAGAAATGATCTCAGAGCAGTTAGGACATTCATCAATTAAAACCACACAAATTTATCTTGATAGCTTTGAAAGTGGACAGAAGCGCGAGATAACCAAGTTTCTAACTTCATTTAGAGCAAAAGAATAGAAATCTAAAAATGATTAGGGTTTCGAGTCCGTCCGGCCCGCTTGATTTTCTCTATAACCCGCTCTGGTAGCGGGTTTTTAAATTTTTATTCTATTTTTATTCTATAAAAACCGAATAATTTCAAAAATCTTACCTTTTTTTACTTAACCTTATTGAAGTTGACATTGTACTTTATCCAACATGACCTGTTGACGGTATAAAGATACAATTAAATCACTTTCTATCGCCCGCAGATAGATTCAGTCCTTTCAACAAAAAGGCAACGATTTCTCGCTGTTAACAAACATTTTCCGCCGAGGATATTTTTCATGGTCTTTCACATACTGCATCCCTCCCTGTCCGTAATTATAACCCGCTACATCCAG
Source organism: uncultured Chitinophagaceae bacterium (assembly GCA_963756945.1). Taxonomy (GTDB): domain Bacteria; phylum Bacteroidota; class Bacteroidia; order Chitinophagales; family Chitinophagaceae; genus Ginsengibacter. Next base: position 317,996 of record CAVWQJ010000005.1, read on the forward strand.
CACACCGCTATATCCGCCATCATTCCATCCATGATCGCCGTACTTTTTACAGGCATCCGACAGTTCACGAAGGATATCTTCTTTGCCATTTTTCCAGGGAGAATTTTTTACAGAAAACTCCGTGTATTTAGAAGGCCAAAGACAAAAACCTGCGTGGTGTTTTGCCGTAATGATAATACCCTTCATACCCGCTTCTTTACAAACCCGTGCCCATTGGCGGCAATCCAATTTATCACGATTAAAAAGCTTAGGGTCTTCATCGCCATAACTCCATTCCTGGTCTGTAAACGTATTGATAGAAAAATGGAGAAATGCATAGTATTCCATTTCCTGCCACCGCATTTGATTTTCGTTTGGAACCGGGCCAAAGGGTTTTGGAGCATTTGGTTGTGCCTCTAAAAAATTAATCAGGCCTGTGAAAAACGCCATCCCTAATAGAAATTTTCTAATCATAGTTTGTGGTTAATATTTATTTTTATTCAGAAAACATGGCCGTGAAACAATTAAAGTAAACTTCGAATCATCTTTTGGTAACACTTATTTTTTCTCCCCTATAAACAACTGGTTTTGTTTTCGGAGAAATATCTATTCCATATCCTCCTGTTTCAGTTACCCAAACAATATTGAGCACACGTTTTTTTAATGCGCCTGCATAACTGCCCTGTTGCTTATCTACAGTAAGTGCTTGTTTTTGCTCATCCCATTTAAAAGGTATTGTTGTGTATTTTCCTTTTTCATAATTATAGTTATCACCCTCATCGCTGTATAATGTAAATTGCCCATCAGCGCCGGGATAAATTCTTATCTCCAATGTATCCATTGGTTTTTCTGAAGTGTATTGTAAAAATTTACCCATAGGAATAATTGCACCTGCTTTTACAAACAATGGAATCTTGTCTTGTGATGCGGCAGCTTTTACAGTTTGTCCACCATTGAAAGATTTGCCTGTCCAGAAGTCGTACCATTTAGTTGACTTTGGCAAATAAACATTCCACTCATTAACATTCGGTTCAGTGATTGGCGCGACAAGAAAAGATTTACCAAACATATATTGATAAGATTGCGCAATAGCGATTGGATCGTTTTTAAAATCCATCACCATCGGACGGGTCATGGTTGAACCATTTTTTGAAATCTGCCATCCTTCTGAATAAATGTAAGGCATCAGGCGATAACGCAGGTTCATCATACTGCGCATATTGCTCATTACAGTATCACCAAATTTCCAGGGCTCGGTTTCTGTTTGATAACCGTGTATGCGGAATATGGTACTGAATGCTCCCCATTGAAACCAGCGTGTAAGAATATCATGATATTTTGGATCTGTATATTGCGTACGTCCGGGGCGGAAGAAGCCACCTATATCTGTTGTCCAGTAAGGCATTCCTGTTAAAGAATAATTTAGCCCAGCCTCAATTTGTCTTTTATATGCATCCCAATCCCAACCAATATCGCCAGACCAATTGATAGTGCCATAGCGTTGCTGACCCGGGTAAGCTGAACGGGTAAGAATGGTAACTCTTTTGCCCGGGTCTGTTTTGCGTTGCCCTTCATAGATTGCTTTGCTTACAAACAATGGATAAGTAAGCCTGTAAAAATTCCCTAATCCAAAATAAGTTTGCTTGCTTGCGAGGCCATCATTCTCGGGTTCGGTTGCATCCATCCACCATGAATCAACGCCGAGGCTGAACAAATTTTTATTTAAAGCATTCCAATGTGTTTTTTGTGTTTCGGGATTGTAGATATCTATCCAGGGAGTATTTGGTATGTACAAATTTTTGGCAACATACTCTTTTGCTACTTCTGATTTTTTATCAAGATTTTCCCAAACAGAAATAGAAAAGTGTGCGTTCAGGTCATGCAGCCGCTTAATGAACTGAGCCGGGTTAGGATAATTAGTTGTGTCGAATTGCGGAACGCCCCAGCCATGCTTGCCCCAATATTGCCAGTCTTGCACGATGACATCAACGGGAAGATTTCTATTTCTAAATTCTTCAATAGTTTGCACAAGATGCTTTCCCGAAGTATAACGTTCGCGGCATTGCCAAAAACCATAAGCCCATAATGGAAGCATCGGCACAGTACCAGATAAGTTGCGATAACTGGAAATTACTTCATCTGCATTTTTTCCATAAAAAACTACATAGTCAAGTGACTTTGCATTGGGCGAACGAAATACAGTTTCATTGCCTGCAAGTTTCCATGTTAACCTCGGAGTATTGGTTGACTTGCAAACTACCTGCACATTATGTTCGCCAGCTTTTAATTTTATTAGTTTACTTGCTGCAGGTGGAAGCCAAAAATTCGACTGATCAATAAACGGAGTGCCATCAATAATTACTAAGTGACGATTTTCCATATCTCCTAAATCAATCATCATTGTGTATTCGCCATCTTTATCCACTGTAAATTTTCCTGTGTATAATGATTGTCTTTGGGAAACTTTTTGAGTACCAGACATTGTAGTTACTTCTGCATCGGCTTTATTGCTTCCTGTAGTATCTCTTTTCGCTAGAGCCACTACATTATCCGCAGGATTAAATTGTGTGAGACCGTATTGATGCCATAAGATTCCATAGCCTCTGCTTGAATAAAGAAATGGAATAGCAATTTGGGAATTCACCTGGATTAATTTGCGGCTGATGTTTCTTAGGTTATATTGCCCATCCTGAAACTGACCCAATCCAAATAAAAATTCATCATCAGGCGAATCAAAACTTTGCTCTGCTACAAAACATTTTTCACCCATAACCGTGTCCGGTTTTAATTTTCTGCTACCTGCTTTTTCGCTAAGAAATATTTTTCCGGTGTTATCGCTATAATCAATAGCTCCAGTTTGTTTATCAAACGATACAGTGATTGTGTTGGTACTTAATTTAAGTTTTGAACCTGCCTCTGAAAACTTAAATGGAGGAACCGGAAGTTTATTAATTAAAACAAACTCTCGTTCTTCACGCATACCTTTTTCCCATTGCACCCTTATTGCTTTATCGGATAAAGGAATAATGTTCAACACTCCTTCAGAAAGCTGTATGGATAGTCTATCTTTTTGCAGGTTATGCTTTTGATAAGATTCTGCTAAGCCTGCGAATGGGATAAGCAGCAAAAGAAATTTCATAAAGCATTTTATATAGTTCAGCATAATTTATTTTTTATCATTTATAAAAATTCCTATTATAATGATTAATTATTTTACAGGTGCCACACCCTCTTTTGTCTGAATGATTGGTTTAATTGTACCATCGGGATTGTAATACATATAATCTATACAAATGGAACGTCTGTAACTGCCACCCGTAGGAAGCTCTCCGTTATGATAAAAGAAATAGGTTTTGCCTTTGTAATCAAGAATGCCCGGATGAGTTGTAAAACTATTGGGCACATTTTCCTCTATAATCCCCCGGTATGTCCAGGGGCCGGTAATATTATCTGCCGTGCAGTATTCAATCATCTCGGGCTTGGTGCCAGCACTTGCATATACTAAATAATACAGATTATTACGTTTATATACCCAGGGGCCTTCTATATAATGTAGTGGCTTGAAAGTAGTAATTGGACTTGCAGCCTCAATCATGTTGTTTTTTAGTTTTATCCATTTGCAACTGCCATTGCCCCAGAAGAGATAGGCCTGGCCATCGTCATCAATAAACACGGTTGGATCAATGTCGTCCCACCCATACTTCATATCGGTGGTCATTTCATTTATAATAAGCGCCTTACCGATTGCATCTTTGTAAGGGCCGGTTGGATGTTTAGCAACGGCTACACCAATGGCTGCACCACCGTTACTCACACTATCTTTTTTATGAAAAGTGGCTACATACCAATAAAACTTGCCGTTCCTTTCTATGCATTGCGAAGCATAAGCATCGCCTGTGGCCCAGGAAAAAGTATGAGGTGAAAGCAATGCACCATAATCTTTCCAGTGCACCATGTCCTTTGAAGAAAATACATGCCAGTCGGGCATTTTATAGTTGGTTGCTGTAGAGGATGCGGTATCATGCCCTGTGAAAAGAAAAACCTTATTGTGGTAAACAATCGGCGCAGGATCCGCTGTGAATATATCCCTGATAATGGGGTTTTGCGCCTGTAGCTTTTCGACACCAAAAATCAAGAGCAGAAAAAAACTGCATTGATTTGCAAACTTCCTAACCTTATACATATAAAAAATTTTATTTGATAAAATTTAAACGTAATTAATTTATCGGCTTCAACGCCATTACAAAACCACCACGCCGGAGCAATTTTACATCAACAGAACCTGACTTATTTACAACCATATATTGTGTTGCAAAAGCTTTATCATGCATACCGTCTGCTATTAATGTCAGTTTATATTTTATTCCATCTGGTAAAAAATCCTTTTGAATTACCGACATTTCATCCGTTATCCAACTATCTCTTACCCGGTAAATTTCCAGAAGTGCTGATGGGCATCTATTCTTTTCACAAGTAAGATTTTTAATGTTGGAATCTTCCTTCTGCCTGATTCTTTATGTTCAAAACATTTTCTGTTTATTAAACTATAGTCCCCGGCGCTTTTTCAATATCAACTCTGCTGACTAGTTTATAACCCCGCCAGCCGAAATAAGCAACGACTGCAAAACATGCCAGGGGTACGAAATAGCCTAATTGAATATCGCCTGTTCCATCACTGATTAAACCAAAAATCCTTGGCATAATGGCGCCACCTACAATTGACATGATGAGCAAACTACTTCCATATTCAGTGTCGCCACCTAAATCTGTTATGCCCAACGCAAAAATGGTTGGGAACATAATGGACATAAAAAAACAGATGGCAATCACATTATATACTGTTATCATTCCATGCGCTGTTATGGCCACAATACATAACAATATGTTGATGGCAGCGTATGAGGCGAGTAATTTATTTGGCTTAATATACTTCATTAAAAATGTTCCTATGAAACGACCGGCCAAAAATGCAAAACCGCAGGCTCCCAGGAAATTAGCAGCTTTTACTTCTGTTATGTTTGCCGACTTGGTTGCATACAGAACAAACAAACTGAAAACCGAAACCTGACCGCCAACAAAAAAGAATTGTGCCATGACGGCCCAGGTAAGATGTTTATTCTTGAAAGCATGGAGTATGCTCTTACTTTTATCACGGCCTTCCTTGTATTGAATTTTAGGCAACTTTGTCAGCGCAAAAATAATTGCTATTATAAACAACACAATACCCAGAATAAAATAAGGTGTTTTTACTGACGATGCTTCTGCGGCGAGTGCAGTCCAGCGAACATCTTCAGTCATTGTGCTCAACTGCTCGTCTGTATAACCTTTGGTTAGAATTACTCTTGCGCCAATCAAAGGTGCAACGGCCGCTGCTAATCCGTTAAAAGATTGCGCAAGATTCAAACGCTGAATGCTTGTATCATGAGGTCCTAAGGCAGCGGCATAAGGATTTGCCGCCGTCTCTAAAAACCCTAATCCACTTGCAATCACAAAAATTGCAAACAAAAAGAAAAAATAGGACTGTGAATTGGCCGCAGGAATAAACAAAAATGCGCCGATTGAAAAAAACAAAAGGCCGGTGATGATGCCGATTTTATATCCAAACCTTTTCATAACATATCCTGCAGGTAAAGCCATTAAAAAATAAGCAATGTAAACCGAAGAATCAATGAGTGTAGATTGCGTAGTGGTAAGCGTAAAAGATTTTTTTAAGTGAGGAATTAAAATCGGGTTTAGATTATTGGAAAGTCCCCACAAAAAAAATAAGGAAGTCACTAAGGCAAAAGCAAAGGCTGTTTTAGTCGCTGCATTTGCATATGTGTTTGGTGAAATAGTCGCTTTCATATAAACCAGCAATCTTGTTTTTCAAATTCGTAATTCGAAATCTTGTTTTGCAATTATTCTCTATTCGCTTTCTGAATTAGTGCAACTTTCTATTGACTGAGCAATTATATAAACATCCGTTCAGGAAAAATGGTTATGAAGCGGGAGGCATTGAATGCCTTTTACAAATTTATTTTCTGGTTTATTATTGTTATTGCATTAAAAAGACTTTGTTTTATATAAATCCGACTTTTTCTGTCATTCATTATGCAAATATCAGCTTCTTATAGATTCATTATATTGGGCTTGGGTTTTAAATGTCATTTTTTTCAAATTGCCTCTCCGTTGCATAATTCTGTAGCTTTGTTGAAATAATAAAATAAATATTTTTTACTATCATGTGAAACACATTTTATTTTCAGTCACTTATTTTTCAGAACGAGCTGAAAATTTTCACACTCTTATTTTGCTTCTGTGAACTTATTGTGAAGACAGTAAACTGATGCGTAATGGAACAAACCTGATTGCCGTGTTAAATATATTCCGTCTTTTCGCCCGGTATCCAAAGCGGAATTTACGTCACAAAGGGGGAGGGACTTATTATTAAAAAATGGTGGTCAGATAATTTTTTCACGGAATAGGCAAATTGTTAAATAACCGTTAGGAATAGACGTTGTTAAAGGTTATCAATCTCTTTTAGTAAAATATGCTTCGGAATTGTTACATATTATTCCAAACCGATAAGTGATGATCCTTACTCAGATGATTTACGCTTCATATCCAACATTAATAAATTCATGTTTGTAATTACTCGGTGTTTTATCCATTATCTTTTTAAAATACCGGTTGAAGTTGGAGAGATTATTAAAACCGCTTTCATAGCATACTTCATAAATGCTCATATCCTTTTCCAATAACAGGTTGCAGGCATGTGTCACTCTCACTTCCAGCAAAAAATCATAAAATGTTTTTCTTGTTTTTGATTTAAAGTAGCGGCAAAAAGCCTTGGCGCTTAAATTGGCTACAGAAGCAATTTCTGATAATGTGATTTTTTTTTGAAAATTATCAGAGATATACTGAAACACTTTATTCAGACGGGTGGCTTCCTGCTTTTCGATTTTTACCTGGTGCACAGCACTGATGTATTTTTTTTCTTTTGAGTTAGCTATTTTTTCAAGTATCGTAATGAGAGTAAGAATCCGGTCTGCTCCTTTAGATTCTGATAATTTAACCATCAACTCTTTTATCTGCAGTTTTGTATCGCCTGTTATTTTAATTCCGTGTCTTGCTTTTTCTAACAATGAGTCAATACTTTTTAATTCAGGGATATTAAAAAATTTATCACCTAAAAAATCATGATGAAAATATATTATTGTTACTTCCGCTTTTTCTTTGGAACCTGCCGAAAAATATTCAGGATCGCAACGCCACATGTGAGCAAGGTTGGCGCCAAACAAAAACAATTCATCTGGCTGAAAACGGTGAACATCGGTTCCTATAAATCTTGTACCTCTTCCTTTATGAATATATATGAGTTCTATCTCAGGATGAAAATGCCATTGATTATAAAAATCAACCCCTTTCCGATGAAGTATATTAAAGGATGATTCGGGAGTTAGTGAAACTTTGAGTAAGTGCGGTTTCATATATTAAATCTACATTATGTGACTTGTTTTTTCAAATTTATGCAACTATAATATCAATTGTTGTGAATTCGTTGGAAATTATTCTCAAATAAAAAAATGAATTTTGGAAAGCTTTAAGGCGCATTTTATTTTAATAGCCTTAAATAAAAAATAACGATTGCTTAATTTGTTTTTTATGCTTTTTGAACCCAGCTTTACTTTGCTTGTTCAGCATTTTTTCGCTAAAAGAGGCAGTTATAAATATCCTGAGGACAATATGCCGGGTAAATTCTCATGTAATGGTTTTAAAAGAAAGAATAGCTTTTGTAAACCTCTGTAAAACAAAAAGGCTATATCATTACTTAACTAATAAAATTCACAGTCATGAAAGTTTACCTGATCGCTCTTATGTTTCTCATTGGATTTGTATTGACCCTACACCTTGCCATGAATGCACAAGTGGGGGCTTTGGTAAAAAACCCGAGAATGGGCAATGCGCTTTTTTGGACCATTGGCGCTATAACTGCTATTCTGATCGGCCTCACAGGTTGGGATCCTCAGTTTTTTGCACGGCTTAAGGAAGTTCCACTTTGGCTGCTTAGCGCAGGCATTATGGGAGGCGCGCTGGTATTCGGTATTGCCTGGACAATGCCCCAATTGGGAGCCGGAACTGCATTTGTTCTGTTGATTACAGGCCAGGTTATTTCTGGAATGATATTTTCACATTTTGGTTTATTAGGTTCGCCTGTTGAACCTGTTTCAATGATAAAAATTGTTGGTGTAGTGTTATTAGTTGCCGGAGCTACAATTGTAACACTTGCTAAATGATTTAAATTTATTCTTATGGAAAATAAAAATTCATACAGCCGCAGGGAGTTTGTTAAGTTAAGTGGATTGGCTGGTGCTGCCACTCTAATCGCTCCCAATTTTGCTTTTAAAGAAGCAAAAAAAAGAAGATTCAAAATAGGTTCCACTTTTATTCTTTGGGGATATGGGGCCGATAACTTGGAGCCAGCCTTAACAGATATGGCTGCATTAGGTTATCATGCATTTGAAACATTTGGAGGAGTGATTGAAGAATTTGAAACAAAACGCGGAGGTTTGGGAAAGGTGATGGAGAAACATGGTGTTCCTGTTGTATCAGCATTTTGTGCAACTGATGTGCTCGATCCTGCAAAAACTAAAGACGAACGGGAAAAACTGGTTCGTTGGACGAAAATGCTGAAAGCAAATGGTGGAAAGTTGATAGAGTATTGTGCAGGCGGCAGGCGTACAAAAGATTTTAATTATAAAGATTATGCAAAGAACATGATTGATTCAATGAATGAATATGCAAAAGCTGTGACCGATGAAGGCCTTGTATGTGCATTGCATCCGCATACCGGCACACCGGTAGAAACGGAAGAAGAAATTTATTATGTAATGAATAACCTCGATACAAGGTATATGAAATTTGGTCCTGATGTTGGCCAGATACAAAAAGGCGGTGGCGACCCGGTAAAAATTTGTAAGGACTTTATGCCATTGATCGAGCACATGCATTTAAAAGATTATGCGGGTGGTGAAACGGGTTATCTTGGTTATGCACCATTAGGGAAAGGAAAGGTAAAGATTGAAGAAATATTGAAGATGCTGGAAAAAAGAAAAAAAGAAATGACCGGTATGATCATGTTTGAGTTAGACTACCAGCCGAACGGCAAGCCGCCGTATACAAATTATGAAGCAGCAAAGATATCAAGAGACTTTCTTGCTAATCTGAATTACAAATTTGATGAGAAGAAGGCATAGCCTATAGCCGTGGCATATACAAAGAAGTTTGACTTACTCTTGGATTTTATATTAACTAAAAAATAAAAAAATATGCGTTATGCATCATAGCACAGTTCGCTTAAAAATGAACGGTGATTGGAGAAATGAATCATGGAGGTATTGAATAATTATATCAACAACAGTTGGGTAAAAAGTAAAGAAGCAAACACGTCAGATGTTATTAATCCTGCCACGCAGGAAGTATTAGGAAAGGTTCCTAATGGAAAAAGTACAGCAACAGATGTGGGGCTGGCAGTAGCCTCAGCTGCAGAAGCATATAAATCATGGAGCCAGGTGCCGGTAATGCAAAGGGTACAACCTTTGTATAAATTAAAACAGCTTCTTGAAGAAAATGCTTACGATATTGCAAGAACTATTACACAGGAGTGCGGTAAAACTTTAGTGGAATCAAGAGGAGAAGTGCAAAGAGCTATTGAAAATGTGGAAGTGGCTTGCGGTACACCCGTGCTTATGCAAAGCGAATTTTCTGAAAACATCACCGGTGGTATTGATGAGTTTATGATTCGCCAGCCGTTGGGTGTCTGCACCTGTATATCCCCATTCAATTTTCCCGGGATGATACCTTTCTGGTTTCTTCCTTATGCTATTGCCTGCGGAAATACTTTTGTCATCAAGCCTTCGGAAAAAGTTCCGCTTACGATGGAAAAAGTATTCGGGCTGATTGAACAGATTGGTTTGCCTGGTGGCGTTATCAATTTGGTACATGGTGGTAAAGACACAGTAGATGCTTTATTAAATCATCCTGAAGTAAAGGCTATCAGCTTTGTTGGTTCTTCAAATGTTGCGAGATATGTTTATTCCTGTGGCACAGCCAATGGAAAAAGAGTACAGGCACAAGGCGGCGCAAAGAATCCGGTTGTTATTCTTCCAGATGCAGATATTGAAATGTCGGTAAACATTATTACCGATAGTGTATATGGTTGCGCTGGTCAGCGTTGTCTCGCTGCTTCCAATATTATTACCGTTGGAGATAATGGAAATATCAAGGAAGCATTATACGAATCGGCAAAAAAAAGAACAACAGGTTTTGGGTTGGATGAAAAAATTGAAATGGGACCGGTGATCACTAAAGAAAGTCGTACAAGAGTAGAAAGCCTCATAGAAAAAGGGATAAGTGAAGGTGGCAAAGTTTTATTGGATGGAAGAAATGCCACGATCAGTGGTTATGAAAAAGGAAATTTTATAAGGCCAACAATATTAGGAAACTTGCCGTTAGACGGCGAAGTAATTCGTACAGAAATATTTGGGCCGGTAATGAGTTTGATTGAACTAAAAACCGTTGATGATGCGTTGAATTTTATCAATAGTGGTCAATACGGCAACATGGCGTGTTTATTTACCTGCAGCGGTTCTAATGCAAGAAAGTTCCGCAGTCTTGCAGATGCAGGAAATATCGGTATCAATATCGGTGTGGCCGCACCCATGGCGCAGTTTCCTTTTAGTGGATGGAAAGAAAGTTTCTTCGGCGATTTGCATGGACAGGGACGTCATGCGATTGAATTTTTTACGCAAACAAAAGTGGTGATTGAAAGATGGCCAAAAGAATGGTCTCGTAAATTTTAATTTTTTAACGACAACCCGAATAAGAAATGCTTACGATGAAAAAAGCTTTTTGCCCTCCTTTTCAACTGCAGACAAAGCTTAATTTTTTGGGAATTGATTGTGTTGTTACTGATCTTAGTCATACCATTACAACAGAAGACCCAACATTTATCGGTCATCAAAGAACATTAATATGGAATCATCTTACGCATGAAGAAACACAGAAGATGGGTTTGACAAAACCGCCTTATTCTTACAAAGTGACAGGCTTTACAATGTGCGATCATTCCAATACGCATGTTGATGCGATCAACCATGTAGTGAATGAACCAGGTGCCCGTGCTGTTAATGAATTGCCGCTTGAATGGTTCATGTGCCCCGGTGTATGGTTTGATTTTTCCTTTAAAGAACCTAACAGTTATATTACTAAAGCAGACGTGGAAGAAGCAATTGCCAAAACAGGTGTAACTATTAAACCGCAATCAGTTGCTATTTATTACACCGGTTGGTATAAAAAATGGAAAAGCCCTTTCGAATACATTCGTAATTATCCCGGTGTTGACAGAAGCGCTATGGAATACCTCAATGATTTAGGTGCAATCTGTGTTGGTGTTGATGCACCAAGTATTGATAGTTATAATGAAGTAGCAGTTGTAAGAGAACAACCTGCTCACATTGTTTGCAGGGAAAGAGAAATACTTAATATCGAAAATTTAGCACAGGTGGATATGATACCTGCGCATGAGTTTTGGTTTGTTGGTTTGCCATGGAAAATAAAGGGTGGCTCGGGTTCACCTTTCAGAGGTGTGGCGATGGTTCCTGAGAAGAACCTTAAATAATATTTCAAATTCAAAATTCAAAAGTAAAAATTCAAAAAGTGAATGTTATTATTACCGCTGAGTGATCAATGTTTAAGCTTTTAATTTTTTACTTTTTTACTTAAAACATTATGAGTTTACCGAAAGAAATGGATGCTCTCGTACTGAAAGGTGTTCGTGATTTTTCTATCGAAACAGTACCGGTGCCACAACCTGATGCAGACGAAGTGATTTGCAAAGTAGATACAACATTTATTTGTGGCACCGACCCTCATATAATCAATGGCGATTTTCCTGGCTTCTGGCCAAAGGGTTATCCCTTTATTCCCGGGCATGAATGGTCAGGCACAGTTGTGCAGGCCGGAGCAAAATCTTCCAGCCTCGGATGGAACGAAGGCGACCGTGTTTGTGGCATCTCTCATTGCGGTTGTGGTTATTGCGCTATGTGTTTAAAGGGCCGTTACAATGAATGTTTGAATTATGGTCATGAAGAAAAAGGTCACAGGCAATACGGACATTACACACCCGGCGCTTATGCACAATACATGCGTACATCTGTAAAAAGTATTTATAAAATTCCTGATTCCATGTCATTGGAATATGCCGCTTGTGTTGATCCGCTGAGCATTGCTTTGTATACGGTAAAACGTTCACGCATGCAGCCCGGTGATGATATTCTTATTTTAGGAACAGGCCCGCAAGGTTTGATGGCAATTCTTATTGCTAAGGCATTAGGTGCCGGCCGCATTCTTGCAACCGGCAGCGGTGAACGTTTGAAAAAAGCAAAAGAGTTAGGTGCGGTTACTATCAATTATAAAGATGGCGATGTGGTGCAGCAGGTAAAAGATCTTACCAATGGACTCGGCGCTCCCGTTGTATTGGAATGTGCAGGCACTGCAGATTCAATAAAACAAGCATGTCTTGCTGCTGCAAAAGGGGGAGTCGTTTCTGTAATCGGTATTCCTCACAGTGATCCATCATTGCCAATGAAAAGAATTGTATTGGATGAAATAGAAATTATTGGCAACAGAGCAAATCCTAACACGGCACAAGCCACACTAGATTTGCTTGTAAACAACAGGGTTGACCTGAAACCTTTGATGACACATCGTTTTCCATTAAAAGAGTTTGGAACTGCACTCGATGTTTTTGAAAATAGAAAAGATGGCGCTATTAAGGTTGCCACTAAACCAAATGGAATGAATTAAAAATTTTTATTGACTAAAATTAAACCCAACATGAGTAACAAAGTAATGATAGTAAGTGGCGGCGCATCAGGATTAGGATTAGCAGCAGCAGAAAAGTTTGCCAAAAACGGATACAATATTGTTCTTATTGATATCAATGAAGAGAAAGGAAAAAAGGCAGAAGAAAAAATAAAAGGAATGGGAGTAGATGCTGTTTTTTGTAAATGTGATATATCCAATAAAGATGAGGTACAAAAAGCAAGTGAGATAACCAAAGAAAAATTTGGCAGAGCTGATGTTTTAATTAATAACGCAGGATTGGAAGTACGTGGAAGTATTCTGCAATGCACCGAAGAAGATTGGATGCGTTTGTATGACATTAACCTCAAAGGAATGTATTACATGACAAATGCGTTTGCACCAATGATGATTGAGCAAGGCAAAGGCGCTATTGTAAATACCGGTTCTATTCTTGGTTATCGCACGGTTGGTGAACGTGCCGCTTATTCATCTTCAAAGGGAGCTATTGATACGCTTACCCGAAGTATGGCTTTTGACCTGGCACAAAATAATATTCGTGTGAATTGCGTGGTGCCCGGTGCTATCGATACTCCTTTGTTAAGAGGTTCTATCAATGATTCACCTGATCCTGCGGCAACAGAAAAATTCTTAGGCTCAAAAAGTGTGTTTGGCCGTATGGGTACTTCAGAAGAAGTTGCAAACGTAATGTACTTTCTTGCGTCGGACGAAGCATCGTTCGTAACAGGCGCGGCTTACTTTGTTGATGGTGGCTGGTCAATTATATAACTGATAATTTTTAAATTCTTAAACTTATTGTTTTGTTTTATTTAGAAGATAAGAAGTCGCTGATCAATAAAGGCATTACACATTTATTGCAGATCAAAGACTCGGATATACGATTGATGAATCTGCACCAATGCCGATATGCGATAGATAGTTCAATTCATATAGGAGGTGCGTCATCTGCCACTATTCCGATGGTTAGTCTTTTTTATGGTGGCATTATCGATTTGAATGTAGAACAACCAACTGCCTTAGATCAGGATATGTTTGTGTTAAGTAAAGGACATGCAGTGGCAACGCTTGCATCTATTTATGCTGACCTTGGATATTTCGATCGTTCTGTTTTAAAAAATTCACGTTCTGTTTCAAGCATATTAAATGGACATCCGGGTCCGCTATTGCCTGGCGTGCATGTGGCTACCGGTCCAATGGGACAAGGTCTCGGTGTAGCGCAGGGTTTTGCCATTGCAGGACAGCGTTCACCGCATTTTGATGTGTATGCAATAACAGGGGATGGTGAATTACAGGAAGGCCCGATTTGGGAAAGCATAATGTTTGCAGGTTATAAACGCCTTGAGAATTTATGTGTAATGGTTGATAACAATGGCGGCCAGTTAGATATTGTCACAACACTTCATTTTCCATACAATAGTTTAAGCAACAGCTTTAGCAGTTTTGGCTGGAAAGTAATAGAAGTAGATGCTACAAAATATCACACGGTTTACAATGCTTTGTTAGAATTCAAATACGGCGAAAGAGATGGAAGACCAACAGTGATCATTTGTAAATCAACAAAAGGTCATGGCGGACTTTCTGATTACATGAATACACACAAGGCTACCATACCGAATGATATTTTAGACCAGGAAGAAAAAATGCAAATACAACAACGTATTGCAAGAGAAAAAGAATTCTTTCAGTTCTTTAATCAATTATCAGGAGAAGAATTTACTGAAGTAAGAAATACAATTTTGAAACATGCCTCAACAATGAATTTCAAAATTGATAAAGAAAAAGTAATTAGTGTAGAAGTTGCTGTTAAAACAAAGAAAGCTCCTGTAAGAGATAAAAAGATAAAATATTCTTCGTCTCAATTACCCAAACTGGAAAAAGGAAAACCTTATGGTGCTAACAAAGTGATCGAGTTATCTATGAAAGCTTATGCACAGGATGAAAGAATATTTTCCATTGACTCTGATCTTGCATCCACAAGTGGTTTGCAGGCAGGCGTTGGCTTTGTAGATAAATGCCGAGCATTAAATGCGGGTGTTGCTGAAGCCAATATGATGTTGCTCGGAGAAGCCTTTGCCATTCTTGGCGGTAATGCATGGATAAGTACTTTCTGTCCTTTCTTTGATTGGAAAGTAATGAGAAGAATTGCTGTTGGCCACCAGGAAAGGCTCGAAGTGATTGCCGATAAAAACGGTTGGCTTTCTGAAGGACATGGATTGGATCTGACGATGGTTGCAACCGCTGCTGACCTGGAAACACAATCCAACGGCGCTACGCACATGGGCAATGATGATGTGATGTTGTTTAATGAAGTAGCACAACTCAAAATTATAAATGTATCATGTCCACAACAATTGCTTGGTGTAATAAAATGGATCATGGAAGGCAGCAAAGGCATGATCTATATGCGTGTGCTGAGAGCTCCTGCTAATGTTATTTATAATGCTGATTTTGAATTTGAGTTCGGCAAAGCATACAATGTAAAATATTCTGAAGAAGCAGAAGCTACCATTGTAAGCTCGGGCCGTTGCGTATATGAAGCATTAGATGCTGCAAAAAAATTAGAAGGCGAAGGCATTAATATTAATGTAGTTGATATGCCATCAATTGATGAAGAAACTATTGTTGAATTGTATCGTTCAGGAAAAACAATATTTATCGCCGAACAGAACAATGGCTATCTCTGGTCACATTTCAGAAAAGTACTTTTCAAAAAAGAAACAAACATCAATACACAAAAACTAATTCCTATCAACACCACCACAAAAGATGGATTGCATTATATACACTCCGGTACTTATTCAGAATTAGCAGCACACTATAATTTAGACGCAGCGCATTTAAGCGAACTGGTTGTAAAAACTGTAAAAACAAAAAAAGTAAAAGCCAATTCCATATGACCATTATACATGAAACCGAAGTTCCTGAAGTTGAACACCCGGGCCGGTTTATGCGGTGGCTGGCGAATGAAGAGTCCCTCCGTGCAAAAAATTTATCCGTCTGCGTAATTCGTGTAATGCCCGGGGAAACTGTTCGTCCGGCACATTCTCATCCAAACAGTGAAGAACTTATTTATATAATAACGGGAACAGGTAAAGTAATGATAGAAGGAGAAGTTGGTAATGTAAGAGCGGGCTCGGCAATATTATTTGAGCAAGGCAAAGTGCACATGTTAAGAAATACAGGGGATGTGGAAATGAAAGTGATTTGTTTTTTCGCTCCTGCAACAAACGTTGATAATTATAAAATCTTTGAACATATTTCTTTTCCGGATAATCAATAAAACGCTTCTTTGAATTTTAAACTTGCTATGACAATTAATTTAACTCACCGTAGAAAATTAATTCCTGTCCAATCTTTTTTTTGCATCATCGTGATGATGTGCCTTGGATGCAAAAACGAATCTGCAAAAATACATAGAACATGGATGAATTACGGAGGAGGAGCAGATCAATCCAAATATGTAATCGCAGATGATATTAATAAAAACAATGTCGGACAGTTAAAAGCAGTCTGGACCTATTCAACTGAAGATAGCAGGGTATATCAGTGGAACCCGATCATTGTTGATACCATCATGTATGTATTGGCAAAAAACAGTTCATTGGTTGCGCTGAATGCACTAACCGGAAAAGAAATATGGATTCACGCCAACCTCAGAGGCATTACCGGAAGAGGAATTAATTATTGGGAAAGCAATGATAGAAAGGATCATCGGCTCATTTTTCAAATGAATAATTATTTGGAAGAAATTAATGCGCTGACAGGAAAATCTATTCTCACGTTTGGTAATAAAGGGTTGGTAGATTTAAAACAGGGCATGGGAAGAGATCCCAAAACTATTTTCAGAGCTCAGTCTAGTACGCCAGGAACCATATTTGAAAACCTGATCCTTTTAGGTTCTTCTCCCGGAGAAAATTATCTTTCTGCACCAGGCTATTGCCGTGCATTTGATGTTGTTGCTGGTAAGCTTGTTTGGACCTTTCATACCATTCCACTACCGGGGGAATATGGATACAATACCTGGCCAAAAGATGCGTATAAATATATTGGCGGCGTTAATACATGGGGAGAAATAACCGTTGATGAAAAAAGAGGCATTGCGTTTTTCCCTTTGGGCTCTCCTACTTTCGATTACTGGGGCGGCGATAGAATTGGCAGCAATTTATTTGGCAATTGCCTACTGGCATTGAATGCCCGTACGGGAAAAAGATTATGGCATTTTCAAACAGTGCATCATGATCTTTGGGATTATGATCTTGCAGCAGCGCCACAATTGATCGCAGTTGATCATGAGGGAACGAAAACAGATGCGGTTGCCATGGGTAGCAAAAATGGATTTCTGTATGTATTTAATCGTGAAAATGGAGAACCACTTTGGCCTATTGAAGAAAGGCCGGTGCCTAAAAGCGATGTTCCCGGCGAACAATCATGGCCTACACAACCCTTTCCAACTGTTGTTCCTGCATTTAGCCGGCAAAGAATTACTTCTGCTGATCTCAATCCTTACTTTCTCACCGATTTGGAGCGAAGAGAATGGAAAACAAGATTAGATACTGTGCCAACAGGCTTGTTTACTCCTCTTTCCATGAATAGGGAAACATTTGCCATTCCCGGAGCAGTTGGTGGCGCCAATTGGGGAAGCACTGCTTCTATACCTGATAAAGGAATTGTTTTTGTTCGGGGAATTGATCTTCCTTCGGTGTATGGTAAAATCATTGAGCATTCGCCGCCCACAAAGGAAGAACTGGAAGCAGGTATGAAGGCTGCCAGCGGGCAAACGATTTATTTGAGTACCTGCCAGGCCTGTCACGGTTTTGACAGAAGAGGAGGTGCCGGACCTGAATTATTAACGGTGAAGAACAGGCTTGGAATAAAAGATTTTGAACACATCGTAAACAACGGAAGAGGCGAAATGCCAGCCTTTCCAAATCTTAGTGAAGCGGATATTCAAAATCTCTACAACTACATTGCTTCCGGATCGTCTCCTAACAGGTTTTTGGCCAGTCTGTTTAATAATACCCCAGTGAAAATTTCAGGGCCTGTAGTTGATTCCGGTGGAGCGCCAGGTGGATTAGCACAGCGACCGAATGCTGGCTTTTTTGGCCGCGGTAACGACTATGGCGTTCCATATCCGCCAGGGGTAAATTCTCCCACAGACCGTTATTTTATTCCACCAGGTTACGGATTGGCTTATCCTTACATCATTAGCCCGCCGTGGTCTTATATAACCGCTTATGATTTGAACGCAGGAAAAATAAAATGGCAAGTGCCTGTTGGTTCGGATAAAGAAGCGGAAAAAGAAGGAGCAAAAAATACAGGAATGCTGAGAGCTCAACGGCAAGGTATGATCGTTACATCTTCCGGTGTTTTATTCTGCACAGGTAAAGATGGAAAGGTTTACGCTTTTGATGCAGATAATGGAAAACAGTTATGGTCGTATGAACTGCCAACAGGCACAGAAGGCCTTCCTGCTATGTATGAAGTGAATGGCAAACACTATCTGGTGGTGTGTGCGTCAACACCTTTACAATTTGGAAGACAGGAAGAAGAGCAACAGCAAAATAATCTTGGTCCCGGTGCAGCGCTGCCAACGCCTCCTCCAGCAAACAATCAAAAAGGGTCGTACATAGTTTTTGCTTTGCCGGATAAAAAATAAAATAAAATGATTGTCCGCTTTGCAGAAAAAACAATAACCATGGTTCAATATGATACTTTGTTTGTTTCATGCAAATAGTCATTAAATTAATAGAAAGATGCTATTGAAAATTGTCATTAAATACATTTAAAATGATACACTATATGAAATCCTTAATTTTTTCAGTGCTTTTTTTTAGCTGCGTTATAATATCTTATTCGCAGTCTTCACCCAATGCACCGTTATCAGATTTTACTTTATCATTTATCCCGGACCAAACATTTAAAGGGTCTAGTCTTAAAGGCTGGCATGTGTTGGGTGATGCTGAATGGCAAGCCAGCAATGGTGAGATTATTGGAAAAGCAAAGCCCAATTCAACCGGCGGCTGGCTGGTTTTAGATAAAGGATACCAGGATATAGGTGTGCATGCATTATTCAAATCTACAGGTAACAGTGAAACGGCTATACTTTTCCGCATGGAAAAAGTAAATGAAGGCTATAGGGGTGTATTGCTTTCATTGAAAAAAGATGATGTAACACCATACAGTATTTTATTAGATGCCAACGGAAAAGAGATTAGCCGGGAAAAATTAAGGCATGCCGGTGGTATAAATTACCGCATCGCGCCGCCACCCGATACATCTTCACAAAGACGTGGAGGAGATTTTGCCGGTTTCCGGCCACCAACTCCTCCTGATGATTTACCACTGCAGGTTCCTAATACCGGCTTCCGTGAAAATGACTGGAACCAGATAGAAACATTTTTAGAAACAAATGTGATCCGGAATTTTTTAAATGATGGCAACGAAATCGGCGGGGCTGTGGATGGAGAATCTGCATTATCCGGATTTGGTCCCATTGCATTATATGTTGGCGGTACAGGTGAAGTTCGTTTTAAAGATATCATGTACAAGGATATTTCTATCCGCTATACACCTTTAGAAAAATCCTCTCCGAGATTTCGTGTGCAATGCATCAGCGACTTTTATTATTCATGGGGCGCAGATGCGGCAGATTTTAACAAAGATGGAAATCTGGACATCGTAGCAGGGGCCTATATTTATTTTGGCCCGGACTTTACTCATTTTAAAGAAATTTATCCCGCTATTGCGGTTGGCCCTTCCAAAGAATTCACTCCCATTAATCATCAATTTGCCTATGATGTAAACCAGGATGGATGGCCTGATGTGATTACCGGTTGGACCAACCCGGTTGTTTACATTAATCCGAAAAATGAATCAAGGCGCTGGTATAAATACAATCCCATTGGCAGAACACAAAGTGAAACCACTCTTTTTACAGACATAGATAAAGATGGCAAACCCGAACTGATATATGCTTCTCAAAATCAGTTTAGATATGCAAAGCCTGATCCTAAATCTGAAAAATGGACCGAATACAATGTTTCTGAAAAAGGATATACAACCGCTCATGGCATCGGAACCGGTGACATTAACGGCGATGGCCGCCCTGATTTACTCGGAGCTATGGGATGGTGGGAACAACCGGTCAGTTTGGACAAAGACAAAACCTGGAAATATCATCCTTATGCTTTCGGTCGCTATAAAAACAGGGCAAGTAATATTGGAGGTTCTGTGATGGCGGTATATGATGCTAATGGTGATGGATTAAACGATGTAGTAAGTAATTTGAATGCACATGGTTTTGGCCTCGCATGGTTTGAACAAAAAAGAGATGCTGCCGGTAATATCACATTTGTACGCCACATGATCAATGATGATTATTCTCAAAAAAGCGTAGGCGACGTAACATTCTCACAAGGGCACGCCGCCACTTTTGCTGATATTGATAATGATGGAGTGATGGATTATATAGTAGGTAAACGTGTATTCACACACCTTGATAATATGTTTGACCCGGATGCGTATGGGCCGCCGGTGATTTATTGGTACCGCACCGTTCGCGATAAAACCGCTCCCGGAGGAGCAAGGTTTGTTCCTGAACTGATACATAACCGTTCAGGCGCTGGTTCGCAGATCACAGCAATTGATCTAAATAAAGATGGATTTATTGATCTGATTACATCAACAAACAGGGGAACGTTTATTTTTTGGAATACAGGGAAGAAATAGAAGGTGGCTACTTGCTTTTAAGGTTGCACCGTGATCGTATTTGTAGGGCCATTGTTTGTTGAGCAAAACTCTTTTTAGACACTGGTATAAAAATCCATTTATGGCCATTTGAAATTTATTCCAGGCGTTGAGCATATGTCTTCTGCCCTGAAGTTGTCAAATCTCATTTGACACTTGAAAATGAAATAACTAATTTTTCAATCATATGTAAAATGATAAAATCATGAAATTGACATTGTCTTCTAAAATTATTTTTAATGGTCTGCTTGCTGCAATTTTAATTTCTCTCTCACATTGCACATCTACTTCCAATTCTGCACCTGACTGGCAAAAGAAAAACGAGGAGCTCATTAAAGAACATAATTTAACTGTAAGAGAACTTTCAGGGCTTCCAAAGAATTCGATTGAATCAAATCTTGAAGCTGCAAAAGTTAAAAGCTTAAATAATTTAGATAGCATTGTGTTGTATCCTGGTGTTAGCGCTAAAATTTTTTGGGGAACGGGAACAATGGTTGCTGTGCTACGTCTTGAGCCCAATGCAAAAATTCCGGAAGAAGTTTTGCCAGCCGACAGATTTTTATTTGTGCTTGAAGGATCAATAGATGAATTAGTAAATGGCTCACCTGTTGCCATGATTTCAAAAAAGAGAGATGCCCCTGATGGAACGCATAGCGGTACCCCTCAAACTGATTTTGTATATCTTGAAAAAGGAAGTAAAAATTCTGTAACCGCAGGAGCGTCTGGCGCCAAACTGTTGGAGGTTTACAGTCCCATGCGTCTTGACTATCTTCAAAAAGCAGGAATAAAAAATCTTCCAACAGAAGTAGCGGATATTGAAACCACTCAAACTCCCAATATTACTCCCAATAAAGTTTATGATCTATACGATATTCAGCTAACAAAAATTGCTGAAGGTGCATATACACGATTGGTTTCAGGGAAGAATACGCAACTGAGTATTATCTCAATGGATCCTGATTCAACTTTCCCTCATCATATACATCCTGAAGAACAAATGATGTTTGTATTACGTGGCAAATGCAATGAAATTATTTTGGATGGTGAACAGGCAATGAAAGCAAATGATGTGGTTCGTCTTCCATCGAATATGGTGCATGGTGCAAAAATCAGCGATGTTGGTTGTGATGCGTTAGATATATTTTGGCCTGCCCGTGCTGATTATTTAGAAAAACAAAAATCAGCAATGGCCGCTTATCATACTATCATTCCCGAAGATGCTAAGTTAGAACTTGTGGTGGATGGCAAGAAAACAAAACCCGGATTAACCTTCACAGAAGGACCGAAATGGATGAATGGCAAAGTTTATTTTTCGAACATGTATTTCGATCAGAATTTCGGAGCTGATCCGAAGAAAAGTTCTACGGTTGAATTAGACCCGGGCGGCAGCTACCGATATATTACAGAAGGTAAAATGCAAACGAACGGATTGTATCCTTATAAGAATGGCGACCTTGTTGTTTGTGATATGATGGGGCATCGTGTTGTAGAGATGACAACAAAAGGAGAAGTGGTAAAAGTAATTGCAGACAAATACGATGGAAAATCTATTGATGGACCTAACGATGTTATTACAGATGCTAAAGGTGGCGTTTACTTTACTGACCCGCAGTTTACGATGGAAGCAAAAAAATTCCAGCCTGGTCGTGCTGTTTATTATGTTTCGCCTGAAGGAAAAGTAACAAGGCTTACGGAGCCTAACGAATTTGCAATGCCAAATGGGATCTTACTTTCACCCGATGGCAAAACTCTTTACATCAACAATTGCTATGATGATGAAACCTGGTATCCTGTAAAAAGTGAGAAGAATAATTTTATCTGGGCTTATGATGTGAATGCTGATGGAACGATCAGCAATGGACGCAAGTTCGCAAAATTATTTCTGATTGCAGAGGTGCTGGATAGAAAGGGACGGTCTTCAAGTGCTGATGGTATGGCGATAGATAAACAAGGCAACATTTATGTTGGTACTTATTATGGAGTTCAAATCTTTAATAATAAAGGAGCATTTGTTGGAATGATCAATCTGCCTTCATTCCCCGTGAGCCTATGTTTTGGAGATGCTGATATGAAGACACTTTATATTGTGAGCTATAGCAAAGTGTTTAAAATTCGTACGAATATGGAAGGATATATGAATTATTTGAAGTAAGAACTTAAAATAATTTTTGATAATAAGGCAGCTAACCGAATAAGTAGTTGATTTATTATTTAAATGCGTCAATAGAAACTATATAAAAAAAGCAAATTAATTTCAACAGTCTGTCTTTAAGGTATTACTACTTGAGTCTTTTCAAAAAATCAAGAACAAAGAAAATTAAAATCTAAAAAATGAAATCTGCAAATTCTTTACTGGTGCTAATTATTTATGTGTTGTTTTTATTGTCTGCTTGTTCTGATAAAAACAAAATACAAAAGAATGGAACAAATGAAAATTGGCTAAAGGTTGCCGGAAATCAAATCGTCAATCAAAAAGGTGATACAGTTTATTTACGTGGATTTGGATTGGGTGGAATGCTGCACATGGAAAACTTCATTGATGGTTATCCTGCCAATGAAGAAGCTATGCGTGAGGGATTAAAAAAAGTACTTGGAGAAAAGAAATATAATCTCTACTTCGATACTTTTCTCAAAAACTATTTTACAGAACCTGATGCCGCTTATATCCAAAGGTTAGGTTTGAATCTCATTCGCATTCCTATCAATTATCATCTATTCGAAGATGATATGAATCCCGGCGTGATCAAAGAGGATGCGTTTGCATACCTGGATAGTGTAATAGAAATATGTGCCAGGCACCAGATATATACCATTATTGATCTGCATGCCTTACCCGGAGCGCAGAATCAGCACTGGCATAGCGACAATCCCACACATGTAGCTTCATTCTGGTTGCAGAAAGATTTTCAGGACCGGGCTTTACATCTTTGGGAAGTAATAGCGCAGCGATATAAGGATCAGCCATGGGTAGCAGGATATGATCTTATCAATGAACCTGCTGATCCTACAGGAGAGAAATTGTTTCCATACTATAAACGTCTTCGTGATGCTATTGAAAAGGTCGATCCTAATCATATCTTGTTTTTGGAAGGTGATTTATATGCAACGGAATTTGGAAAGTTTACCGAAACCTGGGATAATGTAGTTTATGCCAATCATGATTATGCCACTCCGGGTTTCATCTTTGGTGGAGATTATCCCGGCATCACCAATAACAGGTATTATGATAAGGATACACTTGAAAAAGATTTTCTTCAGCGAAGCGAATTCATGTTTTCGCGGCATGTGCCATTATGGGTAGGTGAGTTTGGCCCTGTTTATACCGGCGATCCTCAAAAAGATGAAATGCGATACCAGGTATTGAAAGATCAATTGGCTTATTATAATAAATACAAAGTAAGCTGGTGTATCTGGTTGTATAAGGATATGGGTTTGCAGGCAATCATGCATCAGAATGACAGTACAGCATATATGAAACTGGTTTCAGCATTTCTTTCACGGAAAGATTCTTTGGGAGCAGACTCATGGGGCACAACGGATAAATATATCAGGAATGTGATCGAGCCATTAGAGGAATTGTTTAAAAAAGAATTTCCTACTTATGATCCATACCCAAGAGGCCAGCAAAGAGAGATAGCTTTATTAGTAAGATATATACTGATAGCAGAAGCATTGGTGCCCGAATATTGCAACCTGTTCAAAGATCTTTCCGAAGAACAGGTAATTGCGCTGGCTCAATCTTTTCGTTTTGATAACTACGTAAAACGAACAAGGCTTGAAGATATATTAACAGGAAAAGAAAAGTAGACCGTTATGTAGATCTTTATAAAAAACAACAGAAGAAAAAAATTCGGCGTCTTAATATGTAAATTTATCCGTTCATAATCGATCCTGATAAATATTCAAACAAACCATATGAAGAAAGTTATTTTCCCGCTGCTTTTGATTGCTCAGTCTTTTATAGGATACACGCAAAATACAACAAGACCTACAGGCACAATTGAATTTATTTCGGATGAACTTTCCCAACTTATAAAAAAAGATGCAAAATTGGAAGTAGTGGCAGAAGGTTTCCAATTTACCGAAGGACCGCTGTGGATAGAGAAAGAGAAAATGCTTTTGTTGTCTGATGTTCCTGGCAATACGATATATAAATGGACAGAAGCAAATGGTAAAGAAGTATATGTAAGACCCGGTGGTTATACAGATACTGCAAAAAGAGGCGGATTTATGGGGCCGGATGCACTTGCCATTTCAAAGGATGGAAAGTTACTGATCTGCCAGCATGGCGATAGAAGAATAGCGATGATGGATGCTCCTCTCAATGAACCTCAGTCAAAATTTATTACAGTAGCAGGCGAATACAATGGCAAAAGATTGAATAGCCCCAATGATTTTTTTCTTACAGCAGCAGGCGATCTTTATTTTACCGATCCTTCCTACGGGCTCGAAAGAGGAGCAAGAGATCCTAAAAAAGAAATTCCGTACCAGGGAGTATATAAAGTGAATAAAACAGGAAAAGTAACCTTGTTGATTGATTCCATTGCACAACCTAATGGCATCAGCATTTTCCCTGACGGAAAAACTTTGCTGGTGTCTTATTCAGACAACATGAAAAAATTATGGTACACCTACGATATTACTTCAAACGGTTCATTGGCAAATGGAAAAGTATTTTATGATGCAAGCAATGAAAAGGAACAAGGCGTGTGCGATGGACTTAAGATAGATAAAAAAGGAAATGTATTTGCTGCAGGCCCCGGTGGTATTTGGATATTTACCAAAGCGGGCAAATTGATCGAAAAAATAAAGATCACCGGGGCAACGCCTTCAAACTGTGCGTTTACACCGGATAACAAAACAATTTATATAACCGCCAACTCCTTTTTATTCAGAGTGAGGATGCGCCAAACATAAAACAATCTAAAATCAATGGAAGCAATAATCAAAGCTTGGAAGACAAGCAGA
The DNA here is from genome assembly GCA_963756945.1 of uncultured Chitinophagaceae bacterium. GTDB lineage: Bacteria > Bacteroidota > Bacteroidia > Chitinophagales > Chitinophagaceae > Ginsengibacter. The sequence continues at coordinate 343,553 of CAVWQJ010000005.1, forward strand.
AAGATCTATACAGATTTTTTTGACAAGTATAGTTTAGAACAAATGAACATAGTACCTGATAAGTTTAGCAACAATATTATCTGGAATATCGGACACATCGTTGCGGCACAGCAATCGTTGGTATACAAAACGTCCAACCTGCCGATGAATATTACAGAAGAATATTTCGATAAATATAAACCCGGCACAAAACCAGTTGGGGCAGTTTCGCAAGGTGAAGTCAATGAGATAAAATCTCTTTTAACTTCAATGGTTGAACAAACAGAAGCCGACCTGGCAAATGGAAAATTTGTTTCGTTCACCGAACGGAATACCATAACCGGGTTTCATCTTGGCAACTTACAGGATGCATTGGTGTTTAATAACTACCACGAAGGATTGCACATGGGGTACATAAAAAGTATCGTAAGATTTGTGTAAAAAAAGATTCTGTAGGTACAATAGTCCTAATCCACTTAGTGTTCCGATTGTCCGGGAATTTCGGGGAATCCGGGATCGTCCAGAATTTGTACGGCAGAGGCATCACCAAGATTTTGCCAATCATGAAGAACCCAAACAACTTTTTTATCCCTGGTTACTTCTATTAATTGCGGACCTGTCCCGTGCTTTCCACGTGATGTTAAAATGGTGTTGCCATTTGCCAGCCTGGTACAACTTTGCGGTGCAGATGTCATTTGATATACCGCAGGCAAATCGGTTTTACAGTTAAATTCCCACATTGTTTCACCATTTGAGTTTACTTCACGGGTAAGCCATTCTTTTTCACTTGTAATAAGCGTGTTCCCATTTTTTAATCTTATAGCTGCCCACGGTGATGAGATATTATGACTCCATATCTCCTTAAAATTTTTGTCGTATTCCACTACGCGATTCTTCAAAAGATATGAAACGAGGTAAGTACCCTTTGCCGTAACACGAACTCTCCGGAATTGAGCATGAATATCCTTTGTGTCTGGCTGATCATAAGGAATTTCGTGTTCAACTTCAACCTTCCCTGTTTTTATATTTACGATCATCAGTTTTGGTGGCAAGCCATTTAAAACGAACATCACTTTATCAAGGCCTATTGGCTGGCAGGTATGAACTTCAGTATGACCGGGTCCGTTTGTAGTATTACAATCATATCGCCAAACTATTTTTTTATCGGGAGTAATTTCTGCAATGTATTTCATTCGGGTAAACAAAATATTTCCGTTTGAAAGCATCCATACATCATCGTATTCCGGTCCTGTACCGGTACTGTAAGTCCAGATAACCCCTCCGTCTTTTACCAGTGACATTCTGTTGCAATTTTCACCAATATAAAGCATCGTATGTTGAGCTAATCCATTACCCGGAAGATTTTCCGGAGGCTTCTCTGTAGAATTGATCAACGGAGCAAACTCTTCTTCCGCAGCCATCGACGGAACATTAGGGCGGGTGAACAAACCAATAACATCCATGCATGGTGTTTTGCGGGATATATCGGTTGACTTAACTTTTTTTTGAGCGAACGAAACACTATGCAATAAATGAAAAATTAAAAGGAGTGTAATGCTTCGTGTCATGATTTTCATAATCTATTTCCTGTAATATTTGAGCCAGGTTGAAGATGAACAAATATAAGGAGCAATCTTATGTGGATAGCTACCTCTGAACGAATATATCTTATAAAGAGTATAACCTCAATTTTAATAATTCTGTTTATGTAAGCTATTTATAATTTTCTTTTTTCTTCTGCATTGGCCGAAAAGAATGCCACAACTTTTAAGTTGCAGATTTAAAATTACATCGCAAAAGAAATGCAACTAACCTATTACTCCTTCTGCATATTTTTCTAACTCTTTATTTTTTTCAAATGATCCTGATAAAAAAAGAAGAATAACCATGCCGGCTACAACGAGCACACCAAATCCAACAAACAAAATATTGTAAGCCACTACATACCCTGATGATTTGGAAAATATTTTTAGTGTGATGCCCGAAAGCGATTGAAAGATAGCGCCGCCAATTCCATTCCCAATACAAGCCAATCCCCATGCAGATGCAGCAGAACTTTTAGGTACCACATCGGCTGTAAGAGCCAATGCATTTGCTGTATAAGCGGTGTATCCGAATCCGCACAATCCAAAAATTATTAAACCACCATGGGTGTAGTAACAACTAAACGGTGCTAACAATAAGGGTACGGCCATGAATATGCCTGCCAATACTAAAGCGATTCTTCTCGCCTTTGGTATTGCAATACCTTTTTTAATAATGAATTGTGTAAAATATCCGCCAATGATATTGCCAACGGCGGCCATACATAAAGGTATCACGGCAAACCAACCGATAGTTTTTAAATTCCAGTGATGAACATCTGCAAGGTATCTCCCGATCCAGAAGGTAACAAAATACCAAAGGGGTTCAATAAATATCTTAGCAAGCAACAAACGGGAAACAATCTTCATTTTTTAATAGCCTGAATGGAGGATTACCACTCTGGCTTTGGTTTCGTTTGCTGACTGGCCGGGAGTATAATACGTAGAACCAAAAAATAACCAGCCATAAATAACCAAAACCAGCGAGGATAATAAATGTGTATTGCCAGCCATAGTTAATTGCAATTACTGCTACAAGAGGAGGAACAATGATAGCGCCCAATGCAGAGCCGCTGTTAAATATACCTGAAGCAGTAGAACGTTCATTTGGAGGAAACCATTCACTGGTTAATTTTAAAGCGGCCGGCCAGTTACCTGCTTCGCCAACTACCTAATAAAAAACGGCATACTCCAAATTGAAATGGTGTAATAGCAAATGCATGAAACAAACCTGCGGTGGTCCAGAAAGCCATACAAAGAGAATAGCCTATTCTGGTTCCCAGCCGATCAATAACCAAACCCGAAAATGCGTTGGATAACAGGTATGCTATAAAAAAGGCAGTACCGATATAACCAAATGCATCGTCAGGAATAAGTTTTTTTAACTCTCCGTCAGCACTGAGATAATTGAATGAAAGACGATGAATATAATTAAGAACAGTGGCGAAGAAAGCAAAGCTGATCATCGTCCATCGCATTCGCAAAGGCTTATTCTCTGTTAATACATCAGGACCTGGGCTCATTTAGCAAACGGTTAGTTTATTTATAAAGTTTTAACCTCTATCAAATTTTCTTCATTCGTTTCTATTTTGATTGTATTAATCAATGGCCTTCCCATTCCCTCCCATTGCACTTGCATCTTATCGCCTGTTTGTAACCGGATGCCTGCTCCGAAACTAAAAGCACCAGTGCCAAAAAAATGATCATGTGCCTGCAATAGGCTGGCGATGATCTGCATATTTGAAATGATGATATTCCAGATTTGTTAATGAATGCGCCATGTTGTTTTCACCTGTTTGTATTTCAGAAGACGACCAAAATTCTGTTCGATTACGGGAGACATTTACGAAACCTTTCAATCCTGTGAAATCCACTGTGAGAACAAGTTCCGGTCCGATAGAACAGCTGCGTAATTTGGAAGGAGCGAGATAGAGATAATTTTTCTTTTCCATCACATGGTCAGAGAATTCGTTACCGGTAGTAAAACCGATACGTACAGGATTTCCATTTCTGTCAATAATATAAATGCCTGCTATCTCAGGTTCTTCACCGCCATCATTACCATAATTTGGTACAGTTAAGCGCATCACCGTGTGCCTCTTAGTATAGCACCATGTTCCTTTATAAAACCATTCAGGCTGAATACCAATTTTTCCTTCTTCCGGCATGCCGCCTTCAACTCCCCATTGATAAACTTTCATACTGTCAGTAAGTGTGCCTGATTCTGATTGATGCATCATTTGCCTGTTCAAAGCACTGCTGTTGTGTGTAAGCCCTGTGCCTGAAACAATGCAGTACGAAATTGCGTCAGGATTATCAAAAGAAGGAAGCAGTTTCCATTCGCTTATTCCATTGTAAACGGCATCATACTCTATTTTTTCATTTGAAAGAATAGCTTTCAACGATTGAATGAATGCTTTTTCCGGAATCAATTGCTTGTAAATGCAAGTGTATAAACAGAATGCAACTATCATTGTAATAAAATCAAAGAAGGCTCTGTAACCACTGCAACTAGTCTTCCTTTGAACGGATGTATTATTTGAACAAACCGGATATTTTCTTTCATCATTATTTTTTTATAATTATATAGCAACCCAACCTCCATCTACTGATATGCAACTTCCGGTAGTATAGCTTGATGCAGGACTTGCAAGATATAATGCGATACCCCAATTTCATGCAGATTCACCCCAGCGTCCCATTGGTATCTTTGAAATAAAGGCCTTATATTTTTCCGGATCATTTAATAAAGGAAGATTTAATTCTGTAGCAAAAGGACCGGGTAAAATGGCATTGACTGTGATGCCTTCTTTTGCAAATTCGATGGCAAGTGAACGTGTGAGTTGAAGAACAGCTCCTTTGCTGGTGGCATAAAGAGTTCGTTCGGGTATAGCAGTAACGGAAAGCATGGAACCGATATTAATAATGCGGCCATAGTTATTTTTTTTCATAAATGGTATTACTGCACGGCAGGTAATCCATGATCCTGTGACATTTACCTGTTGTACTTTGTTAAAATCTTCCACTGAGACATTTTCGATGCCTCCGCGGATATTATACCTGCTGAATTGATGAGGATATCAATTTTTCCGAAATGGGTTCAAATTGTTTTTTCCACAGCATTTTTTACACTTTTCTTCAACTGTTACATCGCAATAATAACTGAAGACACTCGACTTTATAATGGTTTTGTAATTCTTTAGCTGCTGTTTCATTTGCTTTTTGATCACGTGCAGCAATCGAAATAGAAGCACCTGCCTCAGCCAGTGCTTTTGCCATTGACCAGACCCAGCCCGCGATTACCACCTACAATCAAAGCAGTTTTACCATTCAATTTGAATAAGTCTAATATTTTTTTCTCCATAAAATTTTTAACCTTCCTGTTTTATTTAATAGAAGATTCGTGTTCTACTATTTTAAATTGATCTAAATCTTTTTTGAATGTTAAACCTACGCCCGGTTTATTATCATCCAACTGAAGTTTACCATTTTCTGCAATCGCTTCTCCATCGAAGATATACCAGAACATTTCATTGCCTACTTCAATTTCTGTTTGCGGAAAATATTCTGCCATCGGTGAAGCAAATGAACTCATCACTACATGAAGGTTATGCATTTGTCCGCCATGCGGAATTACTTCAATACCATGCACCTGCGCCATGTGTACAAATTTTTTGCGCTTCAGTAAATCCGCCTACCCGGTTTGTATCAAACTGAAAAATATCCAGTGCTTGTGCCTGCAGAAGATCATGAAACCATACCGGGTATATTCATGTCGCCACCGGAAAGAGGAATAGAAGTTTCTTTTTTTAATTTGGCAAAATTATGAATCTCATCAGGCAACAACATTTCTTCTACCCAACGAAGATTAAAAGGCTCTAATTCTTTAAGCAATTTGTCTTGCATATGCATAATTAAAACCCATGTAAGCTTCCAGCATGATGTTCACATCATCACCAACTGTTTCCCGAACAACTTTAACCATTTCAATATTTTTCTTCATTCCTTTTATCCCTTCTGTCATGGGATAACCGCAACGTAATTTCATACCGGTAAATCCTTCTGTTTTATAATGTGCTGCTTCTGCCTGTAAGCTATCAAGGTTGCGTGTGTAAAGCCGGCTGTAGTAAGTTTCAATAGTATGGTTTTGTTCTCCCTCCCATTAACATAAATACCGGTTGATTCATTACTTTTCCTTTAATATCCCACAAGAGCAATATCCAATGCGCTGATAGCAGCTATAACAGTACCTTTTCTGTCCATAAGCAATAGTAGAGCGATACATTTTTTCAAAAAGATATTCTGTGTTAAGTGGGTTTTCATTTAGCAATAAACCTGCAAGTTTTGCATCAATAATTTGTTTGGTCACAAGTCAGGACTTAAGTCCGGCGTTACCGATACCCAACATGACCTTCATCGGTATGTCAATTTCAACTACCAGCCAACTAAAAAAACGAAAAGGCGCCTGTGAATCATTATGAAAAGGCAATGCACTTAGCGGAGTAGCAAATATGGTATCAGTTGTTTTTACAGGACCTTTCCATTGATACAGTTTTGTTTTAATTGACTCGATCTTCATTTTATGTTTATGGATAAAATATTACAATGTCATTTTAATACGCGATACTTCCTGGCAGGGTAAATTAAAAGAGATAGTTAATGCCATTTTTTATCGTCTTCCAGTGAGGCGAACCAATCATTCTCTAACGGTGTTGAGTCATTCGAATCCTCCTGCTCCCCTGGCTATATTCGTTACGGCGTTCTCTCCAAGCCTTTCCTTTAACTGTGTAAGGTAAAGACTTCGCGGTGTTACATGTTTATCCATTGATTCAACATGGCCATTTGGTTTGGTAAGGTCCTGCAAGCCCGCATTAAAAACAACAGCATTTACACCTAAATGCCCGAATGAAATAATTTTGCGCCGTGGGTGGTTTCTGAATGAGAAAATCTCCTTCGCAATTCCAGAAAACAATATTTGCTCCGGCCCAACCGAGAATGTAATCCCAGTAGCGGGCTATGAGCGGTGATTTCACATTATCGTATAAGCTTCCATTTACCCAATGGTTATGTGGCTCACTGCTCGAATAAGGATTTACAGCTGTGCAATCAAGATAAACATTGCCGCTTGCTTCAGACTGTTGTTGTACAAAAGAAATGAATTGACACTTTTACGATAAACACCGTTGCACCAGGCAAAACTGTCCATTCATATGGAATGTAAACCGTCTTCCGCCCCATCTCTGGGAAACAGGCTCCCTTGATTCACAATCCTGCACGGTAACCCATTTGGAACCTGCATTCACCTGTACCACGCTGCTTCCGAAATGAAGTGCGTTTATATTACGAACCCAAACATTTTTTGCATTGGTAAATTGATACAATTGAAATAATATTTTCATCAGAAAAATATTCATCTCCCTGGTATGAAATTGGGATCTAATAGTCACGATTGCAATATTGCCATAAATTTATGGCGCACCGAAGGATTATATTCTGATTCACCACGAAGGTTTTCAATGCCTGCCTGTTCAATTCGGGTATCATTATATTTCACAAGTTCTCCGCCTCCCCAGCGGGTTTCAATGGCACAAAAGATCGGAGCATCAATTGTAATAGTATTGCCTTTCACATCGACAATCATCCTGTCGTAATTAATATCAAACGGTTTCCACCTGTTTCTTCCAATTGTTGCACTATCCTCTCCCAATTCTTTTATCCATGCCTGGTTGCCTATGCGCCTTACAATTACTTTGTCTCCTTTTTTAAAGGCTTTAGCAGAAGAAAGATAAAAGCTGAGTGCATCAAGCGGCATATAATATTTGTAATAATTTGGGTTGTTTCTTCCTACGGTTTTATAGCTGAATCGCCTGATAATGTTTAAAGTGCATCTGTCCACCAGGACCGGGACCTTGTGGTGCTAGTTGCGTTTTTGGTGTTTTACCAATTAGTATAGTACCTATATCACTCATTCCTTCTCCACGCAGTACCACTCCCGATGCTTTGATGTAAATCGGTTTTTCAAGATTATAAATACCCATTTTCAGCAATACAGCTCCCCTGAATCCTGAAGCATCCAAAGGCATAGCAGATACACGGTCAATAGCTGCCTGTATAGTTGTCGGAATTATCTCCAGGCACCGGCCATACGGTTGTTTTAACCGGCACATAAGGAATAGTTACACCACCGCCTTTATATCCGGCATTTGAAAAATCCGGTATCTTATTACCGAGACTATCGGCAACATATACAAGCTTGCCATCAATACCGGGATATACCAGTGAAGCAGCAGGTGGAATATCCTGAGCTTTGCGAGAATAAATAATAAAGCAGCATATTTGCTGAGAAGCGGAATGAAGAGATCTTAATTCCGATAAGACTAGTTTTTAAATATAAATGATCAAATCGAACTTCAAATAAGAAAAATGCGGATAAAGTTTCGAAAATTGAATTGCAGCTTTTTTTAAGATGGATAACCACCCGAATGCACAAAATGCGACTAACTTTCACTTACTAAACACTTCAATCAAAACTTCTTTGCCATTCTTTGATATCAATGATATAATTTTTTTTATCATTTGGATGCTGATGGGCATAGATACACGTTGTTTATAAATACTTGGTGAAAGATCTCGTTTGCGAAGATATTCTCCCCATTCCTTCTTATCAGCATCAGTAATTGTACCCTTACTTTGTTTCTCCATCATTTGGATCATAAAAGGTTCACGGGAATTGCTGATCCATCGGGTAGCATCCTGTCTTACTTCTACTTTATATTTTCCTTCTACAGGTCCTTGGTTTTTGGGAACAAGAAACCTTCCCAATTCACCTGTTCCGGTATTATTGATATATACAATTACCGGAGGCGCATCTTTATCATTTACCGGCGTCAAGTATTATCGATACCTTTTACTAAAGGTGAACCATCTAATTTCACTACACCTGATAAAGCGATCTGTGGTTTATTGCTCAAGAAATCCACCAACTGTCAACCAGTTATGTAAGAAGGTTTGTCCATTGCCCCAATACAGGATCACCCAATGCAAAACCGGTTCCATGAATTCCGTTTTGAAAAAAATGTGCTTCTACCGGAACACCGGCACGATATAAGCGGCTGTACATATCAATCATACCACCCTGGCTGCTCCTGTCTTCAACTGTTCCATACATAAATGTGGGCGGAAAACTTTTCTTTATAATTGAATCCGCTATATCATGCAATACGCATAGAACCATATGCCAGTATCATAAAATCAGGCTTTGATGAAAAGCGATCCAATGGATCAGTTGCAGTCAGTGCTGACAGTTACAGCATTCAACATCATATCAGGTATCAGGTTAGCGCCTGCAGAAAAACCAACAGCGCCAACCCGATCAGTGGAAATATGATAATCTGTTGGCATGTGCCCGGATGTATTGCATAGCCCGTTGACCATCCTTCACCCAATCATTTCGGTTATACAGAGGTCTTAACCTGTAGCGAAAAAGAAAGCAGTAATGCCATGATCTTTGAGCCATTGAGCTACAAATACACCTTCATGATCAACGGCACGAATGGTAAATCCTCCGCCGGGCACAACTAAGTATTGCAGCACCATTTATTTTGAATGATTCAGGAATAAAAGGAATAACAGCAGGTTTGTCCTCATCGCTGATACCTGTAGCACCCGGTGCGCCGTTGGGCCATAAAAGAATGGCATCAGAAAATTTTTGTGCTGTAGCAACACAAGTGATCATTGTAAAAACAATGCTGATAAAAATGCAGAAGAATTTCATCGTATAAATCTTTCAAATTGTTTACATACCTCAAGATTGCTTAATGATGTGGCTGCTACGGCTGATCATCGTCACCCATCACATCATAGCCACGCCACTTGAATGATTTGGCAAGACTTGTAGCAGCGGGCCATGCAATTTTATGTTGTGCGCTGGCCACCCAATTCCGCCGGTCTTGCTCTGAAGCAAAGGAGATCTGAATTTGATAATTATAGTCAGTTGCTTCTCCTTCAATTTCTTTTTCTATATTTTCCGGAAAGAGGCGCAACATTTTGGACTCAAGGTATCCTTTCTGAACAATCATCGCGGGCACATAAATAGAATGATACATTTTTTCAAACGCTTCGGCATTTTCTTTTGCTACCACAAAATCCATCTGCAATACCATGGCCTTGGAGTTTGCCATCGGTTTAAGTTGGGTAGGATCTTTTTGCTTTTTTGAAGTTGCAATACCAATCACCAGCAGTTCCAGATCTTCGTTCCCGCTATTTTTCAAACTTAGCTGCTCGCCTAGCAATCCGTAAAAAGCATCATCAGTGCCAATAGCAGCGGACTCTGAACCAATACTGACAATTCCTGAACCTTTAATCATATAATATACTTCTTCAATTCCTTCCAGTTGTCTTGGTCCGGCTGTGCTGCCTGCAGGGATTACTACATGGTCAACATGGTCCCAGGTGGTTGAAAAAATATCAGGACCAAAAATGCGGCGATATAAAATACCGGTACCAGGGTAAACATTGTCATTGGGTTTTAGCAATTCTTTTTTTAATTGCCCTGAAACAAATTGGGGAATAGGATCCAATTTTGCGCCAACACGGGTATCACCTAAATCAAAATTGTCGCCGCGTCCTTTATAAGTGCTGACGGCAAAATTCATCCAGCGAATGGGTTTATCGCCTGAGTTATAAATTGCATGGGAGCTCCCCATTTTGCAAGGCACCATTGCAGGTCCTTTTATTTTAGAAGTACGCCCATTAACAGTAAACTCGGCTTCACCATCGAGTATTACAAACATTTCTTCAATGGTATGATGAAAATGCTGCCCGATACCTGATTTAGCATTGATGGAACCGGCGTGCAGGTAAAGAAAGTTGGTGGATAATTCAGTGCGGCCGATCAGTTGTGTAAATCCCATTTTGCCGGCTCCGGCATGCACTGCTGATAATTCCCTGTATTTAGTCGGATCATTATGTATTACCCGCTTGCTGATTGTTTGGGCCGACGTTCCATACGTGATAATAACTGCTGATAATAAGAGCAACCGGTTCATGATTCAATTGGTTTAGTTAACTATTAAAAATTATTAGCTATTTTGGAGGATGACTTCATACAATAATGCTTTATCATTTATTGCCGGGGAGCGCATACACTTCATATCCTCCTGGCAAAGTTCCTGCATCTTTGGAATGGTTAAAGCTAACTCTTGTAAAACTATTTGTAGTCTTAACCACCAAGTAATTCTTTCTGTGCGTAAACACTCATTGAACAAAAAGGAGAAATTAAGCAAATGATAATGATTTTCATAATTTTCTTTGGTGCAAACCAGTCAATAAAATTTTATTTTTTCTTTGGAAGAGCAAATACAACATAACCCCTTGGAACATCGTCTTCTTTTTTTGTTTTATCTATCAAATATCCGGTTGAGCAAACCACTAAATATTGTCTTCCATTTGCTTCATACATTGCAGGAATACCACTTGGATTAGTACGTCCCAAATCTGCTGACCAAAGAACATTTCCATTGTCTGCATCATAGCCGTAAACTTTACCATCCCCGCAAACAGCAAAAACAATTCCGGTAGATGTTACCACCATTCCTTTACGGGCAGAGCCACTTATTTTACCAAGATTTTTACTGCCAGGTATAGTATTTTCATTACCAAAGGGTACTTTCCATTTAATTACACCTTTGTTCAAATCATAGGCTACAATCCATGACCATGCCGGCGAAAGAATATTAGCCGCGTCTTCCCCCCAGTTATGAGCTTCCATATAAATGGCCTTAGGGCCGGTATAATCATCCGGGTATCCAACTTCCTTTTTGGGAGCAAAAGTGGGAACGTCCACGCCACCTGAATCAACCACAGGACCTGGCGGTGCTTTTGATTCACCTCTGTTTAGATCGCCGCCTCCCGTAAAACCACCACCTCTTCTTCTCTGAGTTAAAAATGCATAAAGGTCAGCAATGGTCGCATCATCGAGGTGTGGCATTGGGGGCATTCGTCCTTTACCGTTGTTGATGATTTGTTTAAAATCGGAAGCGCTCACTCTGAAACCCAGGCCTAAGAGGCTGGAACCAAGAGCGGGTAATCCATTCCTGTCGGCCCCATGGCAAGCCTGACAATTTTGTGTATATAGCCCTTCTGCCTGGGCAAGTCTATCGCCTGATAACTGAGGGGGACGCGGCTCCCTTAATTTTAAACGATAAATAGATCCGGCCTCCTTGGTAAGCACATACACCATACCTTTTTGAGGGTTAGAAGCCGTGCCTCCAAAATTGGCGCCACCCGTAGAGCCCGGCATGGCGATGGTTTCGTATTTATCTGAAAGCGGTTGAAATAATCCCACTTTAGCGACCTTTATTCTTTTAATCATCGAATCCCGTTTGGAATCGCTATAATAAGGGTTGAGGTCAGAAACTGTTACTGTTTGACGGTTAAATGAGGGTATTACTGTGGGAAAGGGCTGAGTAGGCCAGGATTGTTCATCAGGCATTTCGCTCTTAGGAACCGGTCGCTCTTCGATTGGCCAAAGTGGCTCCCCCGTTACACGGTCAAATACAAATAAAAATCCGGTTTTTGCAGCAACAGCCACAGCATCCACTTTTTTGCCGTTATGATTGACTGTAATTAATTGAGGAGCCGCCGTAAGATCATAGTCCCACAGATCATGATGAACTGTTTGAAAATGCCATAAACGTTTACCAGTTCTTGCATCCAGCGCCAGAATACAATCACCAAATAAACCAGCTCCATGCCTGTCTGCACCATCATAATCATAAACAGGAGAACCTAAAGGGAAATAGGCAATACCTCTTTTTTCATCAATTGAAATCTCGCCCCATGCATTGGCTGCACCTACATATTTATAGGCATCTTTTGGCCAGGTATCATATCCATACTCACCCGGAAGAGGTATTGTATGAAAAATCCAAACCATTTTACCGGTTATTACATTGTAAGCCCGCAAGTGCCCGGGCCCGTCAAATGGATTTTCGCCGGGAGCTGACCCTACCAGGATCAGATCCTCAAAAATATGTCCCGGTGTAGTAGAGGTCATTCTGCCAAGCGTAGAAGTATCACGGTCAAGATGCATTCGCATATCTGTATATCCCTTACCGGATTCACCAAAATCTATTATTGATTTACCGGTGTTGGCATCTATAGCCTGCATGGTATTATTGAGGAAAATGATCAGGCGCTTTTGTGTTTTGTCTTTGCTTTGCCAAAAATTAATGCCCCTTGCAATAATTCCATTCAAATTGGAATGTATCCATATTTCCTTGCCGGTTGTAGCATCTACTGCTACCAGTGAATTGTTTCTTGCAAGAACATACATTACATTATCTACAATAATGGGATTAAAACTGTACGCAAGATTATCATTAGCGGGATACACAAAGTCTATCTTTAACTGGTTAACATTGGCTTTTGTTATTTGCTTTAATTCCACATATTTTGAATGGTCGGGGCCTCCGCCATAATCTTTCCATTCTTTGTGTTGCTGTTCGGCCAATGGCTTTGAGTTTTTATTGTTCCAAAATATAAGGCAGCCAATACAAAACACCGTGGCTATCAGGAAGGGCAAAACAGAAAGTAGTCCGGACTTTTTTTGAAATTTAAGTTTCATACGCAAGTAAAATTTAATAATCAAATAATTCAGATTCAATCGCCATGGGCAAACTTTGAGTTATTGAGTAACCAACGTATATGTTTTTCCTGCTATAGTTGGCAAATCATACATCACTGTTTCCTTCAATTGGAGCGGTGTAATAGTCGCTTTATCTGATACAATCGAGGCTGGTGTTTCTTCAACTTCATAAAATAGATTTGAGTTTTTACCCGATGCTTTTTTCAACGCGGTGCCTGTGCTTAATCTCATTTCGTTGGGAATACGCAAACGAAGGTTACCTCCAAGCTTTGATTTTATAACAGCTTTTATAACTTTCCCATCTTTCCATTCCATACTTACGACTTCAAAACCGCCCCTTGCCCGTAATCCTGAGATGCTTCCGCCCGCCAGCCATTCATCAGGAAGGGCCGGAATTAATTGCATATCTCCGTCTGCACTTTGCATTAGCATTTCTGTAATGCCCGATGTGCAACCAAAGTTTCCATCAATCTGGAATGGAGGATGAGCATCAAAAAGATTGTTGTAGGTTCCACCACCGCCTTCATACCTTGTGCCAGTTGTACTTACAGGTGAGAGCTGGCTTTGTATCAATTTATAAGCATGGTTGCCATCCAGCATTCTTGCCCACCAGTTTACTTTCCATCCCATGCTCCAGCCAGTTGAAACATCACCGCGTTGAATCAATGTATTTTTTGCTGCACTATATAATTCTGGTGTGCGGTAGGGAGATATTTGATTAGAGGGGAACAAACCATACAAATGAGAAATATGCCTGTGTTTATCATTTGGATCATCAACATCATCTAACCATTCCTGCAATTGGCCATATTGACCAATATGCATTGGCGCCAAGCGGCTACGTGTATGTTTTAATGTATCAACAAAAGCTGCATCCTTTTTCAAGATTTCTGCGGCCTTTATTGTGGTGCTGAATAACTCAAAAAGAATTTGGTTGGTCATAGTTACACCTGCATCAAGGGCGGAGCTCTGGTGTGCTTTTGGTGTATTTTCCGGCGATTCATCCGGATTAACTACAAGCCAGTGATATTGTGGATGCTCTACCAAATAATCAATATAAAAAGTTGATGCGCCTTTTAGCACCGGATAAATGGAAGCAAGAAAATTTTTATCTCCGCTATACAAATAATGATCCCAGAGATGTTGGCTCATCCATCCACCGGATGCATTAAACGCACCCCAGTTGGCGCCGTCAATAGCGCCTGTAGCACGCCATATATCGGTATTGTGATGCGCTACCCAGCCTCTTGCACCGTACATATCTTTCGCTGTTTGTTGCCCTGCAACGGACAAATCTTTTACCATTTGTAAAAACGGTTCATGCATTTCAGCAAGATTGGTTTTTTCTGCTGGCCAGTAATTCATTTCTGCATTAATATTAATAGTGTATTTGCTATCCCATGGGGGATTGATCTTATCATTCCATATTCCCTGAAGGTTAGCTGGCTGGCCACCAGGTTGAGAGGAAGAAATTAATAAGTAGCGACCGAATTGATAGTACAATGTTACAAATGAAGGATCATTGGTTGATTTAAAGTTTTTCAATCTTTCATCTGTTGGAAGATTGGCTGCATCAGTTGTACCCAAATCCAGTTTTACCCGATTGAAATATTTTTGGTACGCAGCAACGTGAGCCGGCAGGATTGCAGCAAATGATTTTGGGAAAGCCTTATTTAAATAATCAGCGGCTCTTTTATTTTCATCACCACTGATGTCGTGATAATTATTGAAGTTGGTAGCAATGGAGATATAGATTGTTACAACATTAGCATTTTTAATGATAAGAGAAGTATCACTTGCATTTAAACTTCCTCCTTCCAATTTCATGCGTACAATACCTTTATACTTCACCATACCTTTAACTGTTTCATGGTCAGAAGTAATTCCAAAAATGGTGAGTTCTTTTTGAGGCGTTGTTTTAATGGTTGCTCTTTTTTGAGGTGTTGTAAAAAATGCTGTGAAAGAAATACTCCCCGGTTTACTTGCAGTCAATCTCATAACAACAACCCGATCCGGAAAAGAAGCTAATGCTTCACGTGTGTATGTAATTCCATTAACCGTATAAGAAGTTTTAGTGACCGCTCTTTCGATATCGAGCTCTCTGTAATAATTCGTATAGTTTTCTTGCCCGTCGAATGCAAGCTGCAAGCTACCCACGGGTTCAAATTTTTGTCCATGAGATTTTTTTGTTATGATGGAATTATTAACTACTCTTTCTGCTTCCTTCCTCTTACCATCAAATATGAGCTGCCTTATTAACGGTAAAGAATCCAATGCTAATGGATTGTCATTGCGGTTGGGACTTCCGCTCCAAACCGTATGCTCATTTAGCTGAATAGTTTCCTTTTCCACATTGCCATAAATCATGGCACCCAGCCTGCCGTTTCCAATTGGTAATGCATTCTCCCATGTGTTACCAGATGGTTTGTTGTACCAGAGTTTTAATCCCGGATCAGTTTGCGAAAAACTGATAATCGTTATCAACGAAAAGAAAGCTGAAAATAAATATTTCATTACCTGTGTTTTTATATCATTCAAATGGTACTATGCAAAATTTAATATAAACTATTATTTTATTTCACTTAAATCTCTACTTGACCCGGTTAATCTATTACCTCGTCTTCTTTCTCAATTTTTGAAATATTCTGATAATATAAATTTTCCGATCTTTTCTCCTTGCTGCAATCCATTCCTGTTGGCATCCATAAAATGAATACCGCCATAATAACGGGATACGTGCTGCTTCCTGCGCTGCCTGACGGAAAGACTGAAAACTTCTCGGAGGCAGGCCAAAGTCTTGTTCAACACTATCCCTGTATGCAAAATGATCTCCGAAATAATGAGACAATATTTCTGCAGAAGCGCCGGATACCACTGAATGGCCGCTTATATATTCAGGAAAAGGCGGTGTTTGTAATAAAGGTTTCCACTGCGGATCAATATACAATCGGATAGCTGT
Source organism: uncultured Chitinophagaceae bacterium (assembly GCA_963756945.1). Classification (GTDB taxonomy): domain Bacteria; phylum Bacteroidota; class Bacteroidia; order Chitinophagales; family Chitinophagaceae; genus Ginsengibacter. The sequence goes on from CAVWQJ010000005.1 coordinate 359,721, forward strand.
TTCCGGCCTGATACGGTTGCTTCGGTATTTTTCATCCCAGCAGCAGATAAATGCATCCGTAAATGTCAATGCCAATACCGTATGCACTTCCATACTGGAATCAAATGAAAGCATGTTGCTGTGTGCAGGCGATACCCCCGATACCCATCCAATGAGCACCGGGCGAAATTTTCTTAAGGCCTACTTTTAAATGCCCCTGATCTGCCAATGCAAAAGGATTGCAATCCCAGAAAGCTGCAATTTCCTGTTCTTCCTTTGTGAGATGAATCACCTGTCTGATAAACCGAATCCATCAGTTCATAAAAAGCAGATGATTTATTTTTATTAAAAGAAGCCGGCGGGGGTGGTATGAACTGCGAACCGGAATCCAGAAAAAAAGGTCGCAGCTTTCCGAAATAAGGTTCAATAGCTGCAAAATATCCCGGCGGGGTAGGAAACCAATAACCTTCGCCATTCAATGGTGTATATCGGGGATAATCACTGAAATTCCTGTAGCCGTCATCCTTTGCATATGTCAATACCTGCCGGGTAATATCAGTAGCATATTCTACTGATCCATCAATTGTTTCTTTATCCAGGTCATTTCCTGCCTGCTTCAGAATTTTTTCTTTTAAAGATTCCAATTGTTTGCCCGAAGGTTGGATACGACTGGCGGTTTCAATAACAGCCAGCAAAGCAGCCAGATGATAATCATAATTTTTTACATCCGGCTTTGTCATGGAAGGATAGTCATTTAAAATTCCTTTCATACTTTTTTACAGACGGGTTATTCTGAGAAACTATTTCATAACCGGAAAGAAATGCATAAGCAAAAAAACGGGCGGCCAATGGAGGATTAGTTACATCATGTACCATAAGATCCGACATTCTTCTTACCACAGAATCTATATCAGCTGCAGGAACTAACATTCTCTTTTTTACTTGCCTGTTTTGCATGATGCAATTATTATTACAAAAGAAAATGCAATCAGAAGATGATATATTTTTTTTAAAACCCATAACTAACCAAAGGTGCATTATTAACTCCAAATAAAATTGTATGATCGAACAGTGTATAGACCGAACATCTCCATTGATCTGTAATCCTGTGTTTAGCAGGAGGAATGCTTGTGAATGTCCCATCCCCTTTTCCTTTTAATATTTCTCCATGATTGGCATTGCAATAACCAAATCGCAATCTGGCATGGGAAACATTTCCACCGATAATAATATCTTTTATCCCATCGCCATCCACATCCGCAATACCAATCGCATATACCGGAGATTGCTGTGCCGCAAGCGGTAAATCCAGTTGCTGAAATTTATCATTGGCTGTACTTACAAAGACAGCGCTGGCAAAACAGGTAGCTTTCAGATGCCCTGCATTTTGCAATTCCTGATCTGAAAATATATCGTGTAAAGTGGCATCAGCATAGCTTTTATAATCCGGGAATTTTGTCCGCATGGTGCTGATCTGGTCCAGCAATTCATCTCTTGCTACGGAAGGATAACTTTTACCCTGTATATAATAACAAAGTATCGGATCTATTGAGCCATTATCATCAAAATCTTTATAATACAATTCTGCCGGTTCGGTTTCAGAACATTTTAATTGAGAATTCAATCCCATATTACCGGCAATGATATCAGGTTTGCCATCACCGTTTATATCATCCACAACAATTTTATTCCAGCATCCGGATACTGGTTTATTGAAATAGTCATTTGTTTTATCTGTAAACTGCCCTTTATTATTGATCCATACCTGTATGGGCATAAACTCTCCCGCAGTAATAAGATCAGGTTGTTTGTCTCCATTCATATCAGCAAACACAGCAGTGGTGATCATACCGGCTTTGGCAAGCGGGTTTGATGGATTATCAATACTATTTTTAAAATGTCCTTTGCCATCATTTACTAATAGAAAACTTTGCGGCGTTTCAGGATAGCGGCCGGGAATAACACGACCTCCTACAAAAAATCAATAAAGCCATCTCCATTGATATCCGCAGCAACAACACAACCCTTACTCACCAGCATCATTGGTAATGCATCTTTGCTTTTGGTAAATTCTCCTTTGCCATTGTTCAAATAAATCCTGTCCTGTAAACCAGGATCAGTTTGGCAAAAAACTGTCATATCCGCCACTGCACACATACAAGTCCAGGTCACCATCATGATCCACATCAGCAAAACAAGCTGCAGCATCTTCGCTATTTGCATCTTCATTAAATGCCGGTTGAGCTGATAGCAGTAAACCGTCCATTTTTATTTTGAAGAAATATTTTTCCCGCCTGGCCGCTTGCCCCGCCGATAAACAAATCTTCCAGCCCATCATTATTTATATCTCCTTTTGTCATGCATGGACCGCTATAGGACAAAGCAGATGTAAGCAAAGGCTGACGTTTGAAATCGTTTGTAGCATTTTCTACATGCGTATAATTAATTACATTCTTTAATGGATGCAGCAGCGTTTTGTTTTGTTTGGGTATAAACCGGAAAACCTGATTTGCATCGCTTTCATTTAACTGCAAAACAGAATTAATGGCAACATCTTTCAGCAATGCCATTTTTCCTGAAGGCCAGATGACACGGAGCGAATCTATCTTTTGTGATTTCCCAAGCCAACGTGTAACACCGGCGAAACACTTGATTGATAACCCCGGGTCACCAGTTGTTCTACAGTTTGCATCAGGCTACCGCAATAAACAATAACTTTTGCTCCAATCGCCAATGTATTTTTCTTTTCTCCTTTAAGTTTTACCTGAAGATAATTGTTGCCTGATATCTTATTGGCATCATTGCGGAAAATAGCCGAAGGCTGATTGGTATTATTCACTACAAGGTCCAGGTCGCCGTCATTATCCAGGTCGGCATAAGCAGCGCCATTACTATTGGATGGCTTATCTATTCCCCATGCGGCTGACATATTTTTAAAAGTGAGATCGCCGTTATTTTTAAATACATAATTCACTACATCTGATGATGGCGCTTTTGATGCCAGTTCCAGCAAATTTTTGTTCCGCACATCATAATTGGTCTGCCGCAAATAATCTCCCATGAATTTTAAGAAATCCATATTGGTATAATCATGCACAAATCCATTGGCCACAAAAAGATCTTTCCATCCATCATTATCAAAATCGGCAAACAAAGGAGCCCAGCTCCAGTCGGTATTGGATATACCTGAAAGTTGGCCGATTTCACTGAAACTATTATTCCCATTATTCATGTGAAGCATGTTCCGCATGAACTGCGGATGCAATCCAACTTTATTTCTCAACTCAAAAAATTCATAATTATCGATCGAGGATAATAGCTTTTGCCGGTGATTATCTTCCGGCACCATATCCAATGTATAAATATCATTCCAGCCATCATTATTAAAATCAGCCACATCATTTCCCATCGAAAACTCGGAAGTGTATCCCATCATTTCACCAAGCCGGTCTGTAAACGTGCCGTCCCTGTTGTTGATGTACAGATAATCAGCCGCCATATAATCATTGGAAATATAAATATCCGGCCAGTTATCATTATTTACATCTGCAACGGAAACTCCCAATCCAAAACTTAAACTGGTATTAATAATGCCTGATTTTGCAGTAACGTCTTTAAAACTGCTGCCGGTATTCTGAAACAGCTTGACGCCCGTTTGCAGGATTCTTTTCGATTTTTTAGAAAAGTGAGATTGGCTTCATCAAGATTTTCAAAAACATGAGGAGAATGATTAATAAGGATCATATCCAGGTCGCCATCTTTATCATAATCAAAAAAACTTGCCTGTGTGGAATAAGCAGAATCGGCAAGTCCCCATTGCGCTGCCTCATCCTGAAATACCGGGATACCTGCACTTATTGACTCCTTTATTGATCAGTAATTCATTGATCCTTTTATCACCCGGCAGATCGCCTGAATAACAAACATAAATATCCAGCAATCCATCTCCATTTACATCAGCCATAGTTACACCTGTTTTCCAGCAGCCGGGCTGCCGCCTGTACCGCTGACATGCAGTAATATCTTCAAACTTGAAATTGCCTTTATTCAGATAAAGCCTGTCAGATTTTTGATTAGCTGTAAAAAAAATATCATCCAGCCCATCGTTATTTACATCACCGATAGCTACGCCGCCGCCATTATAGGTATATTCATAAACTATCGGGTTCATGTATTGATCTTCAACAATGTTGTTGCTGAAATCAATACCGGTTACAGAAGAATCAAGTTGTTTGAATAGTTTTAATGAATCAGGATACTCAGTTGCGAGGCGGGTTTTATCGGTACCAGAATTACTACAGGATGATATAGCTATAACGATAAAGAGTATTAGGGAATAGGAAAATTGTGCAGACAAAAAAGACTTAATTCTGTATTTGCTAACGAAAAGAAAAGCTCTATTTGTGTTTGCTCCACTATTTCGTTTTTTTTTCATTGCCACCGCCCGAATCTTTTTTAAAAAATATTATTAATCCCTGATAACAAATTTATAAATAGTGAATTAATACATATTGAACCGTAACTTTTGTCCTCTTTAAATTTTTATCCGCAGGGCTTTAAAGAAGGTAGCATAAAATTATTACCAGTTATTAAATAAATAGTTGCCTATCTATTCGTTCCTGACTACTTGCTTGCAAAATGATCACGTTTTGATATACTGATTTTTTAATTCAATCCAGTAAACACAAAAGTTGCCGGGTGTTTTCACCCGACAACCATTCTGCTTTATGAAAAACGAATATTACCATCCTGGGGTTTGGTTCAATTCAGTATTTTTTAGAATCTCAGACGTTGCTATCGGGAGCAGGTTCATTTTCTCCTGGTATGGATTTTTTTGAAGTAGCAAGACTGGTGTATACGTTGATACGCCTGTAGTCAAATTCTTAGTAATATCCATACCATATAGCGGCCTGTTTTCAATGACGTCTGCGATCTTCCACCTCCGGATATCAAAAAACCGATGGCATTCAAAAGCCAGTTCAATTCTTCTTTCGTTATAAAGACGAGCCCTTAAAGCCTCACCTGTCACGCTTGCCGGTATGGCCGGCATTCCTACCCTTGCTCTCACTTTAGATATGTATTCCCTGCATAGATCTTCATTTCCCAATTCAAATTCAGCTTCTGCATAATTTAAATAGATCTCTCCCAAACGGAAAAATGGCCAGGGAATAGTATAGTGTTCATTAAAACTAATCTGTTCAACTTCGGGCATAAACTTTCTCAACCAGTAACTGCCACGGGGATTATCACTACTTTGTTTCCAGGAGTCATAACCAAATTGCGTCCCGTCAGGTGAAACCCACATTTCCAGCAGATCTCCATGGAAAACAGAGGAATCATGAAGGATGCTTGCTTCAAAACGGGGGTCACGGTTATAGAAAGGATGGTTGGGGTCATATCCTGAAGCCGGATTGATAGTTTTAGTATTACCAGACCAGGTAAACGCAGGCTCTCCATTTTTCATATCATAATCATCCACTAAATTTTGGCTAGGCCCGTTACTGGCCCACCATCCACCGTAAGCGCCATACCGCCTTCCAAGGTTATTTGGAGGAGCCTCCTGGGGATTACTTGTGGTAAATTCCCTCGTAAGAATATATTCATTCTCTGAAGCACCACTGTTCTGGTTAAACAGGTTCCGATAATCCGGATAAAGGGAATATCCTCTGTCGGCATTCTCTGTAAATACCGCTGCAGCATCGGCAGCTTTTTGCCATTTTGCATAATCATGTAGTGGGATTGAACAAAGGTGAAGCTGCATACAAATACAATCTTGAAACAATGCATAACAGGCATCCTGTGTGGCCCTGCCATAGTTTGCGTCAGTAGAAGGATAATTTGCAGGAAATCCGGCAATGCATCATGTATATCTTTTGAATAAAAGTGACACATTAATCAAAAGTGTTTCTTTTAAACATTACCGAGCCTACATCACTCAACTCATAAGATTGTGTAACAATCGGCACTCCTCCAAATCTTTCGATCAAATTAAAATAAATAAAAGCCCTGATGAATTTAGCTTCAGCTATAAGACGGGGTTTGTCGCTGAAGTCCAGGGCATCAGAGGCAGCCATTTTTTCGAGAAAAACATTTACTTTTCTCAAATACGTATAGCCCTGGTTCCAATAATACATATACCCTCCCCAGAAGTCTCCACCACCTGCCTGGCTGATATTATCAGGATCAAATGTGTTTAGTTTGAAAATATCTGCCCCGCAACAAGGAGCGGTGTTAATATGCTTCATCTGTGTACTTCGAATACATGTGAATATAAAAACCATGAGGAATGGCATTATACAATTCATTTTGATAAGCCTGAATCAGGGCTTCATCACCCCAAACTGCGGTTTCTGCTATCCGGTCCTGAGGATGAATATCCAAAATGTTCTTCTTACACGAAGTAAGAACAATGGAAAGTAGTATGAATAAGTTTATTATTTTTTTCATATACTGATTTTTAAAATTTAATTGAGGCTCCAAAGTTGATTACACGTGACGGGGGATAGTTAAAATAGCTGCCGTTAAACTCAGGATCTGCCCATTTAACTTGTTTAGCCCATGTAGCGAGGTTGAAAGCGCTGACATAAACACGAAGACTTTTCAGAACCTTTGTTTTTTCCAACACTGATGCAGGAATATTATACCCTAATTCAACTGTTTTCAGCCTTACAAAGCTGCCATCAAACAGGAAGAAAGTTGTGTTACCCGGCTGATAGGCATCTGCTCTTGGCTTGCTGCCATTGGGGTTGCTTGCCGACCAGCGATCTGTAGCCCGCCAAACCAATCCATTGGTAAAATCGGTACCTCCGATAGTACCAGCCTGACCGTCATAATTTCTTACCCCGGCCTGTCCCTGGAAGAAGATATTTAAATCAAAGTTTTTAAATTGAAAATTTGAGTTTAAGCCAAACACATATTTTGGAATAGTAGTGTAAGGTGCCCGATACTGGTCATTCGCATTGATTTTGCCATCCCCATTAAGATCTACTACCCGGATATCCCCTATCTGGGTATTGGCATTATGAGGATATTTGTCCAATTCAGCCTGGTTATGGAATATTCCATCAGCCTTATAGTAAAGGTCTGTAAAAACAGGCATTCCCGTAAGTTTTTGATAATCTTCAGCAGGTGGCACTTCATCAAGGAAAACGGCTTTACTTATGTTGTAAGAAACATTGCCGCTGAGACTGTAAGTAACCTGGCCAATATTACCCCTAGTTACTCAGGACTAATTCAATACCATGGCTGTTGACCTTCCCAAGATTCTCGTATGGAAGTGTGGGAAACCCGAATATAGCAGGGACGGATAACTGACGACGGTAAAGAATGTTATTTCTTTTTTGCAGCCAGTAGGTAAAGTCAATTCCTAATTTACCATTCCAAAGTTGGCTTCCAGGCCAAAATCGGTTTTTTTGGCCCGTTCCCAGGTAATATCAGGATTTGCCAGCAAACTGGAATAAATACCAGGGGCATCTGTGCTTCCGAAAACATAATTCTGTCCAATAAAATAAGATTGCAGGTAATTAAAAGCTCCTACCCGGTTGTTACCCAATTCGCCATAAGAGGCCCTTAGTTTTAGTTCGTTTACAAAAGGAAGCGCTTCCTTTATAAAATCTTCCTCAGATAATCTCCATCCTACAGAAACCCCCGGGAAAAAACCATATCGTTTATTACCAGGGAATATTTCCGAACCGTCATACCGGAACAGGAATTCCAACAGGTATTTTGACTTATAATCATAATTCAAACGGCCGAAATAATTATTGTTGGCAGTCGTTGTGGCCGATCCGCCAACACCCTGGTCTGTGGCAGCGGAACTTCCCACATTAAGCTGGGGAATAGAAGGGCTCAGGAAATTCTGCCTGTATCCACTGACATAACTCCAATTATCTTCGTTGTTGCTCCCAACCCACCATAGCGGCAACGTGATGGCTATTCAGGAAAGTCTTATCATAAGAAATCCTGAAATTGGTAAGCATGGTTGTCCATTTATCATACCTGTCCGTCAATTGAGCGTTCAAAAGTGAGGGATTCTCATGTTTATCATAATTGCCTGTAACTGTATTATATTCATAATAGTAATAAGGGATTGCCCAAGTCTTGTTAGTCGGGTTTCTCAAGTCATAGTTAAAGGAAGCGTCTAACTTAAGTCCCTCAATAAAAGGAACCTTATAACTTGCCGTAAACGTAGAAAACAATGGATTATCAGAAATACTATTAAAGCCACGCTGATCGTCCAGCAGGGCGTTTTGGTTAAGCCTTCCCGGGCCAATTAATCCATTGGGATATTTACCAATAATAGTAGGATTAGCCCCTAAAAGACTGGTCCAATCAATGACTTAGCCCCAGATACCCCCGGGATAATGTTCATCCTTCATGGTACCACTAATATTGGCGCCAACGGTGAAGTTTTTAACCAATTCAATATCCACTTTTGCACGAAAGTTATATTGTTTATATAACATGGTATTTCCGTAGAAATTGCCATTCTGTTGTAATGAACCAAAAGAAAGCAGGTAACGCACTTTATCGCTTCCACCGTTTACCTGGAAATTTAAGTTTTTTACATAAGAATCGTGCAGAGTTAACCCTACCCAATCTGTGTTCGGATTCAATATAGGATCTGAACCATCCTTCATTTTTTGAATCTGGTCAGCAGTATATTGAGGAGTATAGTTGGCAGGATCACGACCTGAACGGTAAAAAACTCCTTCGTTATAGACTTCTGCAAATAGTGCTGCATCCATCATATCGGGAATCTTTGTAGGACTGTTATATGGCATAATTATAGGAAAAACTAAAATCAGCTTTTCCTCTTGTCCCGTTTTTCGTAGTAACCAGGATAACCCCGTTAGCCGCACGGGCGCCATAGATAGCTGCCGAACCATCTTTTAACACAGAAAAACTTGCAATATCCTCCGGATTTAACCGGCTAAGTTCATCGCTACCACGTGGCACACCATCAATAACCACTAATGGTGCATTAAGGGCAAGAAAGTCGTTATAAGGATTAGCAGTACCAGGGGGAGCGACAGTACCTGCGCCACGAATCAAAATATCCGGGTTATCCTGACCTGGTATACCGTTCCGTTGGTTCACAATCAACCCCGAAAGACGTCCTTCTAAAGAACTGCCCACGTTTGGGGATGGGCTCTTGGCAACATCAGTACCGGATACTGTTGAAACCGAACCTGTCAATGTTGATTTCTTTTGCGTGCCATAACCCACTACAACTACTTCTCCTAACTGTTGATCAGCTGATTGCAGATTGCACTGAAATGGAAGTGCTGGTTAGCCCACTTTCACTTCCTGGGTTGCATAACCCACATAGGACTAATAACAAGTGTTGCATTTGCCGGAGCGTTAATAGCAAAATTGCCACCAGCATCAGTTTGGGTAGCAAAGTGTTGTTCCTTTTACTTGTATGGTAGCACCCCAACAGGTGAGTCTCATTGGCAACACTTTGCCGGTAATTTTTTGTTGAGCCATACCCGAAAAAGGGAAAAGAAAACAAAACAAGATAACAATAGAAAACGGGGTTTTTTTGAACGGTGTTCGCCCCCAGGCATTCTTCATGGAAAGAATGCTTTTTCTCATTAGCAAGCATTGGTTCATAGTCTTTTTTTTAATTGAAAAATCAATTATCGTTAGTCGGAATTGTCACTAAGCAATCAAATGCGCAATCTATGACAAACTAAAGTTTTTTGAAATCGATTGACAAATTTTTTTTTATAAAAATATTATATCATTTTAATATGATTGATTTAAAATTATATTAAAAAAAATATTACATTCAATCGATTTCATATTGAAGAAGTATTCCAAAGTAAATTTATGGAATAAACTGAGGAAATATCCTAAATCGGAAATAAGTTGAAAGATCATGTACAAATAAATTTAGCAGATTAAATGAGAAAAGTAATATTATTGAATAAGTTGCTTTCAGTTTTCATCATTCTACAATCAAAATAATACTAATAGTGTTTAATTCTTTAAGTATAGTATTAATAAGTAACAAAATAAAAGAGCAAATTATAAGAATTCATGAATCGCTAAACGAATAACTATATATGATTTGGCTAAAGAATTGGGTGTTTCCGCTTCTTATGTATCAAGAGCACTAAACAATCATCCTTCCGTAAGCGAGAAGGTAAAAGAGAGGGTAAGAAAAAAAGCTACGGAATTAAATTACAAACATAATTCCCATGCCGCCAATCTGCGGCAGGGTTCATCAAAGACCATTGGCGTGATCGTTCCGCATATCAATCAAAGTTTTTTTTCGGAAGCAATCGCCGGCATAGAAGAAGTATGTTTTGAAAACAATCATAGTTTGATTATTTGTCAATCTCATGAATCATATAAACAGGAATGTATGGCAATCGATACGTTGATACATCAAAATGTTAGATTGTATTTTGATTTCTGTATCTGCAGAAACACATTCTCATACTCATCTTGAGACAATCAAAGAACATAATATCGGATTAATACAATTTGACCGGTGCATGGAACAAATAAACAGCTATAAAGTTTTAAATGACAATAAGGAGGCGTCGTACAATGCTGCAAGAAAACTTTTTCAGCAGGGATATAAAAGAATTGCCTTTCTGGGCGGACCCGATCATATAACAATCTTCAAGACAAAGAAAAGAAGGCTTTTTGATGGCACTAAAAGAGTCAGGCTTAATCATTCCCTATAATTTTATAGTTGAGGATTTTTATCAAAGAGAAAAGCTGTAGAAATAGCAACCGAACTTTTATCGTTAAAAGAACCTCCTGATGCATTTCTCACAGTATCTGATCACCAATCTTTGGGCATTTTGGAAGTGTCAGATCCATGAGGAATAAAAATACCCGATCAGCTTGGTATATTTGGTTTTGCCAATGAAGCTTTTGCCGATCTCATTAAACCATCTCTTTCCTCAGTTGACCAGAAAAGTAAAGAACTGGGAAAACATGCTGCTAAAATTTATTTTGAAAATATATTGAGGGGCAGCGGAAGTTTTATTAAAAATCATGAAGAAATCATCAAAGCGGAAATTATCGTCAGAAAAAGTTCTATAAGGGTGCCTGTTATTTTAAATGAAGATGCATATTCGCCACTCCCTTGATTGGGTAGTGAAATTTTCAATCCTTCCTCATCTCTTTTGAAATCCACTTTGCCATAGCCAAGCAATTGAATGTTTTCAACTGAACCAATTTTATACGGGCTATTTGATGTAAGTGACTTTATTACAACCTGACTTCCCGTATCGGGCCATCCCATAAAGAATACATAAAGGGTATTGTCCTTTATAGTGAAACGAATATCCTGGTATATCAGATCTTTACGGTTTCTTTCATTGAACCGTTGTGCCGAATTAACGTCGTTGCGATTAGCAGCCATATTTGATTGAGGTCCTTTGCCAAAAGTTTTCCATGGCATTGTTGCATAACTTGCTTCATTGTTTACGACATCCATTTTGTGATGCCATTGAGCACCGTCAATTCATCAATGTCGAGCATGCCGCTTGCAGCCAAAGGAAAATTCAACATTAAAATACAAAAGGTCGGGTTCATATTTATCAACAAGATCTTTTATCCTATCAAACCAATGGTTCTTCCAGGTTTCAGGAATTCCGTTCTCATTCCAATCCAGTTTTTTAAATATTTCCTCACACTTACCATAGTATTCGAAGTTTTTCGGATCGGCGCCATCATAAGGAACACCTGCAAAAGAACCGGAAGCATCACTTCCCTTGCTGGTTGAAAACCATTTGTTCGAGATTCAGAGATGATCGCTGATGCCAAATTTCAACGCGTGTTTTTTGTGCTGCTTTCTTCCACATGCCAACAATGTCCTTATGAGGTCTCATGTTGACAGAGTTCCAACGATTATATTTTGAATTCCACAGATCAAAATTGTCGTGATGTACACCCATGCTCATGAAATATTTTGCTCCTACCTTCTTCAATAACTCCATTAAATAATCAGGATCAAACTTTTCTGCTTTCCATGCAGGTATCGTATCCTTAAATCCAAACTTAGAAGGATGACCATAAGTTTTTACATGATAATCGTATGCTTGTTTCCCTGCATATACATATTGCGTACATACCAATCGCCAAATTCCACAGATGATTGCGGACCCCAATGCGCCCAGATGCCAAATTTTGCATCACGAAACCATTCGGGAATTTTATAAGTTCTTAGTGAAGCTCTTGTTGATTGAAAGGGACCTTCCTCCATTGGAGATAGTTCACCTGAAATTTTATTTCCAGATGCTAAAGCGGCAGGATTCAATTGCAAGGCAGGCACGCGAAGTGCGATGCTCTTTAAAATATTTCTTCTCGATATGGGCATCGTTAGTGGTTTTAGAATTTTACAAGCAAACTTTTATCAATCTTGGTATGCTATTTTTTATTTTCAAAAACCGGTTGCAGGTTACTAAAAAATTTCACTTCTATTAATCGTTTTGCCTGCAATGTTTCCCAAAATTGAACAGGTATCTCCTTAGTCACCATCTCCAGGTTTTCTTTTACCCGTTTTGCATGTGTAGTATTCAAGGCGATACTTTTTACTCCCGGAACATTTAAGGCAAATTGCACACAAGCTGTAGCGGGTTTTACATCAAACTGCTTACATGTTTCAAAAAAATCTTCCCGCCATTTAAAAAGCGCATTATTTTCTGGAGTGCCTGGCACCATCAGTTGATAGTCGAAATAATCGCTGCCTACTAAAAATCCTGAATGAAAAACAGCGGAATTAATCACATACACTCCTTTATTTTCTATTTCTAAAATAAAATCCAGCAGTTCCTGTGGATGATTTTTTATAGTCATACTGTTGGCGATCATCACCCAATCCAATTTTACATGTCCGGAAATTCTTTTTATAATTCTCCAGTCTTTTGCACCTACGCCAATAGCTTCTACCTTTCCTTGTTTCTTTAAATCATATAATGCCTCATAGGCATCCAGAATATCATTATACAATTCCGCGGCATGTTCTTTGTCTTTTGCTGTGGCAATATATTCATCAGGATCATGAACAGAAACCATTTGAGGAGTGTATCCGCATAATAGTTGGTTTCCCTGTTCAAAGCATTCGATAATACCATCATAACTTATATTTTGAACCGCATCGTATTCCAAATCCTTCCATATTCCTGGTTCAAATGTTGGCTCTTGGGTTTTCAATTCAGTTCGAACCCATGCCAGCTTGTTACTTATGATAACATTATCTGGATGAACATTCAATTGCCTAAGACATTTGCCCAATGTTTCCAGAGCAAGGCCTGCACCATATTTACCGGCCGAATCAAAAACTACTTTCCCCTTTGAAAGCCGAACACATTCATTTACAATATCCATCTTTGTCTGCTCATCGAGAGCAACAAATAAATTTCCCAATCCACTCGTGCCAAAGATAACTGGTGGTAAATTGAAGCCGGAAGCATTTTGTTTAGGTATATTTTGTTTCACGAGATCTCTACGAGTTTAGTTCGTTTTTTTAATCGTTCGGTATCCGGAATCAAAAACTTCAAGGATTGGTGCAGAATAGTCCGAAAAATAGGTAGCCTTACATATAGTTTGAGCTAATTGAAAGTGCAAGAATTGTTTTATTATAACATAAAGGTTTAGCATCGATTATTGCATTGATTTCCACCGATTTTCTACTATAACCGCACTATCGGGCCATTATAGATTTCCGTTCAAAAAGAAAAAGCCTGACGATTGATGATGATGTCTCACTCACTTAAACAACGCACTTAATTTTTACGTTAACAATATTACTGCCCTAAATGTATTCGTGCAGGAAGTCAAAACATTCCGGAGTTATTCGTGGCATACAATCTAAGCAGGACCAAGGCCACAATGGTTTTTCTGTACGACGGCGAGATTTCTCGTTCAATTAATAATGAACAGCTTTAATTTAGAACTTTTCTCCACGCATGAAGAAATTGAATCAAATTTGCACAAATATATTTTCTTCACTTCTCATTACCATTATATCAAAAAGACTTTGTTTTATATAAATCCGACATTTTTAGTATTTTAGCCTACAGGCATTTTTATGAGCAAAAGATTATTGGGGCATACTTTCTCTTTACTGCATGCAGATCATGTTAAGCTAAACGAAAAATGGAATTACGCTAATGTTATTAGTCCATATTTCCGGATATATTATATTGATGAAGGAGAAGGGTTTATTTTTAGCGCACAGGAAAAGACCAAACTGGAGCAAGGTTATCTTTACATTATTCCGAGCTTTACATTGTGCCATCTGCGATGCAATGATTATTTAAGCCAATATTTTATTCATTTCTTCGAAGAATCAGCACAAGGCATCTCACTTTTTGAATACAACCGCAAAATCATAAAGGTGACTGCGTGCCCAACTGATATTGCTAATTTTAAAAGATTGTTGGAGATAAATCCGGGAAGAGGAATTAATCGCTCAGATAATCCCAAAGTTTATGAAAAGAATGATTATTACAGGAGCTACCAGGAGCTTAATAACATCGTCAGTGATTCTACTTACCTGGAAACCGAAGGTATTATCCTCCAATTAGTGTCCCACTTTTTAAGCTCAAACAGATTTAAACCAAAGAATCCTGAGCCGATTCCTTCGAAAATTTTGGATTCAATAAGTTATATTCAAATAAACCTGAGGGAGAATTTGACTGTTGGCTCTTTGGCCAAAAGAGCAAACCTGCACCAGGATTATTTTTCACGATTGTTTTATCAATTTACCGGCGAAAGGCCATTGACATATATACATGTGAAACGAATTGAACGTGCCCAGTATTTAATTGGAACAACCAATCTATCCTACATTGAAATTGCAGAAGAAACCGGCTTTGAAAATCTTCCGCATTTCTCAAAAATTTTTAAAAAAGTTACGAGCCTTACTCCGGGTGAATATAAAAGACGAAATGAACAGGTTTATTTAACAGGGTAAATTTTATTGTTAATCACCGGTAATATTTCCGACTTATACAGTTTATATTAATAACTTCCAAATCAGCGGAACCTATTGGAATATGTCGTTGTTGCAGGCAGGTTTATTACAAACTTTCAAATTAAAGTTGTCGTATTCTCCTCTATTAATAACATATAATTTTGAATGATGGAAAATGTTTCACCATTGATTCACTTTCTATAGTTTTCATTTTTAGAAATTTTTATTTATTTTTTTCTATTCATGGCAAAGAAAACATTTAAAATATTACCCTGGCAATCCTTTTCCCTCAACCGCTGCACGTTAGCGGCCTATTTTGCTACTAAATTTGGAAAACAGGATCAGGGCAAATTGTTAGCGAGCATTTCTCAAAAACATTTCTCTGTATTTAGCTTTTTCATTCCCTTAGTATTAGTATATGAAAACAAATTCATTCAAAAAATCTGAGATAATTTTTTAAAAGTTTACGCAAGATTTTGGCAGTAGTTCCCCTTATTTCAAAAGACATGATAAATCTGGAACAACTGCCACTTGAAAACATTGTGTATTCACTCCGGCTTAAATATTCAGGTAGAATTTTTAAGTAATTCTTTTAAGCCGGAGAGAAATACGAGAATTTAAAAAAGCAGAATTCAAGCTTGAAAGTCAGATTAACTAACTGAATAAATGATCGATAATGGAGAATAATTCGCTTTTAGCTACTTCAATGATTTCATAAAAAATAGCAAAACATTCATCCGCAAACTCTGACGCTAAAATATTGAACTGCTCCGTCGTACGAAACTCTACGCTTCGTTATCATTCCGCTTGCCTTCGGTTTTAAGAAAAAAATCTCCACCGCATTTATTAACAATGCCACTTCGTGTAACCGTTGGCGGTAGTATTTTTTTCTCAAAAAGTTTCTCCCTCCTCCACAGTTCTAATGGCTGGTCGCTATGAGTTTTGAATGAGGCGAAGCCGAATAATTAAAACAGCGAATCAATTTGTATTCAACTCATTCAGTTCACAATAGTCAATCAATTATGTATTTACTCACATATTTTTTACTCACAATTAAAATTTACAATTATGGAAATCGTAGGAAGAATCACAAAAGGGATTATACAACCGTGATGGTGATGCTTTTACAGACGCTCATTCATCATAAGTTTGTGAATGACCTACTTGAATTTCTACAAAAAGAAGGAGTATAATAAATAAGAGTTTCTGTGCAACAAGAGTTGCGGCGGTTAAAAAACTGCCGCATCAAAGCGCTTGACTATCACATGTACGGGTGTACGAAGGGATTGCATCCGCATTAAATAGCAGTGTCATAGCTGCAGGATCGACATTGCCCTAACTGGGACGCAGTCAGAAAACGAGAGTGACTAGAAGCCCACAGCTGTGAACTGCTCGCGGTAAAGTATTATCACGTGGCATTTACCTTGCCGCATGAGCTTAACAGTTTATTGATGAGGCACCGCAGTTTTTATATAAACCCAAAAAAGTCATTAGGTTTTCATTAGTGCTGGGATTTCGAAGGTTTTGTTACAATTCCATAAGCCTGTGAACCAATCTCTTCGTTTCATAGCTAGTGATAGTTTAAGAATCTTTTGGTTCCCATTCTTTATGACATATCCGCCGATTGCAAATACTTTATAACGCAACGTTTTCATTCGCTGTTCTACTTTTGTATTGAGTACTACTTGTCTAAAAAGGCTTATAAAGTTGTAGGCCATCATTACCCAATTTAAGGCAGCTTCGGTAGCATCAAAGTTTTTGAGATTAAAGTTATCGGCACCAAAATCATATTTTAATTCTTTGATCCTGTTTTCACAGTTAGCTCTTTGTTTGTATAAGTTCCAAACCTGCACGGGCGGCAGTTTCAGATCGGTAACAAAACAGCTATATCTGTAATTGTTATAGATACCTTCTTCTTCAAATAATCTTAATGATTTACCTGTGGCATTGGGGCGTTCTGTAATTAATTGACGTACCATCACCAGGCGTCTTGGCTTATCCCACAAAGGGCTCTGATAGCTGGTTTCTCCAACCTCGATTCCGTTACTTACTTTTATCCAAAGGGTGTGACCCGCTATTTTTTGCTGAATAGGCTTGTATTGCCGGGCAGCAATAATATAACTGCCCACCCATTCATTTTCTTCCAGGTATTCAAAAACTTCTTTGCCATAAAACCCACTGTCGGCCCTTAACAGCCCGATCTTTTTGCCATTTAATTTCTCAATAGTGTCCGATAAAAATCCCTGAAAATTATTGCTCGTGTAAGTATTGCCGCTACGCAGCCAAAAGTTGGCTACCATCCTGGTTTCTTCAATAAATGCCAGCAGCGGATGATGGCTGTTTCTGCCTGGCTTCCCGGGATTATATCCCTTCCTGGCTCCCTGCTGATTGCCATAGCGTGTAAATATGGTCGAATCTATATCCAGGGTATAATTATCATATAGTAAGTTGCCAAAAAACCATTGATATAAGGGTGTGAAAATATTATGATTGATTGCAACGGTATGTTTATTAAAAAAACGTTGAAATGATTTACAACCTGCCATTTGTTTAAATCCCCAGCATTGCCTGAGTACTTCATCATGGCGGGTAACTTCACAATGCTCAAATTTATTGGCACCACACCAAATGCTCGTCATAAATTGCTTGATCAATTGATGTGGAGCATAACCCCGGTTAGAACCCTGAGCAGGCAAAGGCAATTTATCCAACTGTTCATCAAGGTTCATCCTGTCAAGCATTTTTTTAAGCAGGATCGTTCCTGACCAGGGGGTAATTTCTTTATCGGTAAAGGAAATTTGAAGGGACATTTTCAAATAAGAATTTCTTACCCCAATCTTACAGCATTTTATAAAATTAAAACTCAATACCAGTAAGCTTTTTATTAACATCTTTTTTAATGACCGCCACTAGAAATTCGTTCTAATAACTTTTTTGGGATAAATTACTCTTTGATGCCGCTGTACAAACTCTGCTCACTTTTTCAAAAGATGTAAATTATATCGGAACCACACTATCACTGGTGATAATGCCAGGAAAAATGACTTGCAATTTTTGTTTCCGATAGATGCTTTGGGGATTTTTTACAGGAGAAAGTTTTACAGGAGCTCCAACAAATAGTTAATGATGGAGAAGTGGTGTCACAAAAAGAAGATACCAAACAACTCATTCATCTTCCTAACACCAAAGACTGAATGAATATCCCAACGCTGCCTTTCGCAGCCCGCAGGCAGTGATTGAATACTGCAAGATATTCGCATAAGGTCGCCATTAGCAATCACAGGATAGAAAGTATAAACGATCAGGGGGCGCAGTAACTTTTAATTATAAAGTTACGCTGATGGGGATAAAAAACAGATGACTTTAACCATTAACGAATTTATCCGCTAGTTTGAGCAGCCTGTTGTCAGAGGGTTTTACCAAAATAAGAAAAGACGTGTAAGAAAACTAAAAGCATAAGTCTTTTTAATGATTCTAAAAACTTAAACAGCGTTTATAATAACTCCTTCGGATCGATATTTATGGGGCCTTTCATTTTAAAAAATTGTAGGGTAAATAAAAAAACCACTTACGATTAAAATACCATAAGTGGCTGATTATAAGTGTGGGAGCACACGGGTTCGAACCGCGGACCCTCTGCTTGTAAGGCAGATGCTCTAAACCAACTGAGCTATGCTCCCTTTATTTTTGGGAGTGCAAATATAAGAGACGTATTGTATTTTAAAAAATTTAAATCAAAGCGGTCCATTGTGTTGCCGAAAAACATATTGCAAATATTTATTACAAATTACACCTACCTCTAAAAGACCGTAATTAAAATTCCAACAAAGAATGGGCTGGGTTAGCGAAGATTGCAAAACTGAGAAAATTTCCTTCAACCCGAGTTGGAAATCTCTTTTACTTCACGCTCATAAAAAAATCAAACACTTTTTGCGAAGCGCTGAAATCCCTGCACAATCTTCCTATCAAAAATTTTGGCAGGTATTGCGTACCGCCAGCCCAGGTGTGACCGCCATTTTTTATTTTTATAAAATCAATCTTCACGTTGTTGCCTTCATAAATATATTCTGTTTCGGTGCATCCGTCATAGGCATCATTATCAGGCATAGGAAATATTTGCGGTATTGCATTGCAATGATCCAGTAAAGCAATCTTCTTTACTAAATCTTCTGTAGGCAACATGTCGGCATCTTCATGTCCCCTGTTACGTTTGTTTAATGTTCCATAGCCCCCATCATATTTTACAAGAGGATCTGCGGTGCCATTGATTATTAAAACAGGAAGCGGAGTTTTTAGGGAATATGTCTGTGCCTCGGTCCTCGATATGCCACCGCAAACTGCCGCGATAGCAGTAATTCGTGAATTCATTGCATCAACGAGATAATAAGAAAACATGGCGCCTCGTGAAATACCGGCGCAAAAAACCTTTGCAGGGTCTGCTTTGTATTTTACAATCATTGTATCCAACAGCGTATTCATAAAGTGAAGATCATTCACGGTTGTGTCAAGGCCCTTTACACGACTTGCCATTCCGGGAATACTCCAAGCTTTGTTAACTGCATCGGGGTACACGATAATAAAACCATCTTTATCAGCGAGGCCCTCCAGGTCATAAAACGGAGCAGCGCCTTTTGCCGTACCACCACCGCCATGCAAGGTAAAGATGAGTGGCAGCTTATTTACACTATTAAACGAAGGAGGAAGATGAATGATGTAGTGGCGTTGCAGTCCGTCAACAACAATTTTCCTACTGATGTTTTGAGCCTGTGAGGAATCAAAAATCAAAAAATAAAAAATATAAATGATTATCTTTTTCATTGTAGTCAAAAAGCAAACTTATATATGTTTACTTAAAAAGCCACTTGTGTTGTCCCGGTAACCGGTGTCAAATTATTTGATGCAGAATTAAGATTCTGTGTGTCACGGCAATGACAATTACCGTACTCATGTTTGGTTTAAATGCTTAAGTGAACTTCATCTCTCATGCAACATAAAGGGCATTACAAGTTTCATAGTGACATCAATATTTCATACTCTTGCACATAAAGTTGTTTTTACCGGACTAAACAGAATTTGGATTTTGAAAGAGCGGAGTAGAAAATTTTAAAAAAAGAATTTCACTATTCTTTTTATTTATTCCGATACAGAGAAGAATATGGATATCGGTTAATATGTATTTTTCCTGAAGAGTTTGTTTATTAAAAGAAACCAGCATTGAAAAGAAAGTTAATCTTCGTGTATGCCTGCCTGTTGAGTATTGCAACTACGGCTCAGAAAAAAAATAGTTCATATACATTGGAAATTTACCCAACTACTGAAATGGTTCATGTTGATGGAATAGCCGATGAATCTGTATGGAAGTATGCAAAAGTTGCGAAGGATTTTTTTATGGTGCTTCCGATGGATACAAGCCGGGCCAGGGTAGAGACAGAAGTTCAAATGACATTCGATAAAAATAATCTTTACCTGTTGGCCATTTGCTACAATGCATTGCCCGGGTCGGAGATGGTAGAATCTTTACGCAGAGATTTTGATTTTCTTAAAAACGACAATTTCATCGTATTCATAGATCCTTTTGATGACCAGACTAACGGTTTCGCTTTTGGTACAAACGCAGATGGGGCGCAATGGGATGGCTTAATGTACCAGGGAGGTTCCGTAGATTTAAATTGGGACAACAGATGGAAGTCGGCGGTAAAACATTATTCGGACCGATGGGTTTTGGAAATGGCTATTCCTTTTAAAACGCTACGCTATAAAAAAGGCGTTACCAAATGGGGGATTAACTTCAGCCGCAATGATCTAAAAACTACAGAAAAGTCAAGTTGGGCTCCTGTTCCCAGGCAGTTTCCTACTGCAGCTCTTGCCTATACCGGATCATTAATGTGGAGTATTGAACCACCGACGCAAAAGAATAATGTGTCCTTGATTCCTTATGTTTTAACAGGAGATTCAAAGAAATTTATTCCACGTTCTCCCGGAGAGTTTCAACATGAAATAGGTCTTGATGCTAAGGTTGCGGTCACCTCTTCATTAAATCTTGATCTTACTGTAAACCCTGATTTTTCACAGGTAGAAGTAGATAAACAAGTAACTAACCTTGACCGTTATGAATTATTTTTTCCGGAACGCCGGCCATTTTTTCTTGAGAATGGTGATCAGACAAATAACTTTGGTTATGCCGACGTTCGTCCATTTTTTTCAAGGCGAATTGGATTGGGCATACCTATTGAATTTGGTGGAAGATTGAGTGGTAAACTCAATCGCAATTGGCGAGTCAACATAATGGACATGCAAACAGCTAAGCAGGAAGACATTGGGCTGCCACAGCAAAATTTTGCAGTAATTGCTTTACAGAGAAAAGTATTTTCCCGATCGAATATTAATGTTATGTTCATCAATAAACAGTCGGTTAACTATCATCCCGGAAAAGATTCTCTGCACCCCGCGCATTCCAGGTATAACAGAAATGTTGCCGTGGAATATAATCTTGCTTCGCCCAGCAATGTGTGGACAGGAAAGCAAATGCTGATAAAATCTTTTAGCCCGGGCAAAAGCGGAAAGGATATGTTACTGGCAGGCAACTTGCAGTATGCAGGTAAAAGATGGACAGTCAATGGCAGTTATGAATTCATTGGGGAAAATTATAATGCAGAAGCAGGATATGTGCCACGCAATGGGGATATAAAACTAAATCCTTATATCGCTTACAACTTTTTTCCAAAAGGCGGAAGTATATTAACACATGGTCCACAGTTAACTTCAACTTATTTTTTTAATACAAAATTTCACGAGACTGATCATGAAAACCAACTTAATTATTTAATTACTTTCCGTAATAAAGCCACGCTCTCATCTACAATGCTGGATGATTATGTTCAGTTACTTTTTCCTTTTGATCCTACAAACAGTGGTAAGGATTCGTTGCAGGAATCTTCAATTCATAAATGGAAAACTATCGGGGCAGATTTTATCTCAAAGCCGCAGATCCTTTTTACATATGGTTATTCCTTTCGCTATGGTGGCTACTATGCTGATGGTAAAAAATTATCGGCGAGCGCCAATTTTGGTTACCGTTTTCAACCTTACGTGAACATTACATTGTATGCAACCTACAACCAGTTGCGCTTGCCGCAACCCTGGGGAAATACGAATTTTTGGCTTATAGGGCCAAAGATAGATGTTACTATGACTAACAAACTTTTTTTCACCACGTATGTTCAATATAACGAGCAACTCAAAAACACTAATGTAAATGCGAGATTGCAATGGAGATATAAACCTGCATCAGACTTGTTCCTCGTCTATACTGATAATTATCTAAACGTACCCTTTACAGTAAGAAACCGGGAGATCTTATTAAAATTCACTTATTGGTGGACGTTATAAACTAAAATTTTATTTCGCCATTTTCTTTATTGGCTTTAATAGGATTCCGACTGTCATAAAATACTTACTGTTACTTTTTTTATCGATTACCGTTCTCCGTTAGTGCCCTATTATTTTATAGCATACACCAATCGAAATGAAAATAATAATACACCGGTAGAAACCCGCGAATCGAATAGCTCTCCAAAAGAACTGGTGCGATTGTAAACCCCGTTTTTTACTCCCTGCCATTTCCATCGAACGCCCACTCCATAGTTAAACTCCATTCTTAATTTATCATCTCTTGTCAGATAAGTCTGGTTGCCAGCCTTCAAGTGAATGCCAAAAACATTTTTGTTGTAATGAAATGTGGTGAATTCTTCGTAAGAGGGAACTCCATTTACAGGCTCACGGCCCAGCCAATCCTGGATTTCATAAGAAGCGAATTTGTAATGCAGTTCTGCTTCAATAAAACTTCTTTGTCTCCTTTGTTGATGTACATAATATCTTATAAAAGGCCTGATAATTATGCCATTGGCAGATTGGGTTTCAGTAAAATATTTAGAGTAAAAAATCCATGCAATGTCTGATCCTGTACTCCATCGCGGGGCAAAGCGGTATTCCAATCCTGTAGAAAAATTTTGATCCAGGCCATCCAGAAGTCCAGGGAAATTAAGGCGGACATACCATTTTTCAGAAGGATCTTTTTTATTGAACTGGCTGAAGGAGCAATGAAACGTACCCAGCAAAAATGTTATTGAAATGATCTTTTTAATCATCAATTAATTTTGGCTAATAATTGAGGATTGCTGTTGTCTGTGATATCATACAAAATCATCCCGGTACTTACCCAGCATATCAGTGTGTTCTGATAAGGTATTAAATCAGTGTACTCACCATCATTTATTGCTTTTATAAATTGAGGTTGGTAAGGATTGCTGATGTTCATGACAATTAGCCCCTGCATTTTGTCGCATACATACAAAATACTATCCGAGTACCCGAGACCGTAAGGTTCGCCTACCGGATAGGCAGCCCGTTGAATAGGATTGGTAATATCTTTAATATCAAAAACTGCGAGGATGCTTTGCGTGCCGCCGCAAGGCCCGTTAGTACGCAAAGTAGCAAACGCGACAGTGTCTTTTGCAACCACCGGATCACACCGGCGCAATACCTCGGGTGAGATAGCGGTAGCAAGTTTTTGCGGGTTAGCGGGGTCGGCAATGGAGAATATATACACCTGGCTGGTTGAGCCAATGAAGAGTTTATCTTTAAACGGATAAATAGTTTCAATTCCGAATCCAAGGTCCAGCACTTTGCCGGCTACCGGGTTTGCAGCATCGGTTATATCATATACTTTCAACTTTTGATCATCTACAGTATACAAATAGTTTCCCGCAATGGCGAACCTCGCGAGCGAGCCACCGGCACCGGTTGTAGAGATTTTCGAAACGGAAGCACTATCTTTTTCGCACCGGGAAAATAAGATGGATATAAAAAGTAAGAGTAATAAATTATGTTTCATGGTAGTTTATTTAGCGGCGGCAATTAGGCGTTTTAATTGTTTGTAATTCCCAGTTTACTATTATCCCTTTCGATGCATCGGGACATTCAAACGAAACATTTGACGCAGGAGGATATTGTTGATTGGCTTCAGGAAATACATTGCTGATTCGCTTCACAAGTTTTGGGTTTGTCGGATTGGTGATATCGAAAACAACTATATCCGTATAGTTATTGGCGTATAAATAATTTCCCTTCACCGCAATTTCAGTGCTGAGAGGTAAACTGATAAAAGCAATTTTTTGTGGATTGTTCCGGTTGGAGTTATCAATAATATGTATGCCCGTATTTACATCGTTCTGAAAAATATAATTGCCATAAGCATAAATTTTTCCGGCCTGCTGAATGGGCCTTGGCTGTTCAACTGAAATCTGCTTAATATTTAC
Organism: uncultured Chitinophagaceae bacterium; assembly: GCA_963756945.1. Lineage (GTDB taxonomy): Bacteria > Bacteroidota > Bacteroidia > Chitinophagales > Chitinophagaceae > Ginsengibacter. The sequence continues at coordinate 383,961 of CAVWQJ010000005.1, forward strand.
AGCGCTGGCATAAACCGGAACGTATGCTTCGGTAGTGCCTGTTGGTGCCAGGTCATTGTTTGTAGTGCAGGAATAAAAGAGTAGGGTGGTTAGAATGATGGTAGTTAATTTCATCACAAGCAGTTTTCATCATGACCATGGCAATAATAAATTTGCTGCTTTAATAAAATGTTAAAGAACCCGTGTTTTTCGTTGTTAACTGCTCTGTCAGTATTGACATCGAATATTGAAAGAAATATTTAACAGTTTAATAATTGTGTGATTTTTTTTAAAGTTGTGCGCCTGATCATTTCAGTCGCATTAGTATTCCAGATTCTTAAGATAATTCATGTTGTATTCAAGGCAATCAAATGCAGTGCCGGTGTACTCTTCCTGTTCCACAAAAAAATATTTCATGCCTGCTTTTTTGGAATTGGCAAGCATCTTTTTTATATCTAGGCCTCCTTTTCCAAATTCAACGCTGTGTTTTTCTTTCAGGTCCATATCTTTCAAATGCCATAGTGGAAAACGGTTGGGATATTTTTCAAAATAAACTAACGGATCATTTCCGGTAACAATAACCCAGCCCAAATCCATTTCCATTTTTACGAATTCAGGATCTGTATTTTCTAATAATACGTCGTATAGAACCTGGCCGTTATCTTTTTCAAATTCTGAATCGTGATTGTGATAACCAAGCGTGATATTTGATTTTTTGGCAACTTCTCCGGCTTTATTAAATATTTCTCCGGTGCGTTTGTAATTATCAACCGTTTGGCCTTTTTCAGGCATCACGGAAATAATTAAGTAATCCTGCCCGGATTCAACGGCCTGGTCAACTGTTTGCTGCCATGTGTCATCATAATGCACATGGCCGCTTCGTAATGTCATTCCAAGATCGGAGCAAATCTTTTTCATCTCTTCCGGCTTCAAACCATAATAATATCCTTTATCGCTTGCAGCAGATTCAATGTCTTTATAACCAATACTTGCTATCTTTTTTAACGTTCCTACATTATCATTCAGCATTTCATTGCGAACGGTATACAATTGCAATCCAACATCTTTTGCTGATTTGCGATTGTAAGCTTTTACAACATTTGGTAAGATGAGCGAGCCGACAGCCAACGTGCCAGATGCTTTAAGAAAATTTCGTCTTGAATTCATTCATTATATTTTAAGAGATGAGCTATAAAAAAACTTAATAATATCTTCCTATTAATTTGTTTTCAACAATTTTTGTTTTCAATGCTGAAGGATCAATTTCGCCCTGGTTAGCATAAACAATTCTGCCACCGGGCTCCACCAATATTGTATAGGGAATCGCCCCTGTCCATTTGGGATCTATTGCATCTATCAGTTGGTATTTATCATCCGAATTAAAAAGATAATTCGTATTTGCGGCGTGTAGCGATTGCAACATTTTCAAAGCTTTGTCTTTCTTCTGCGGGTTATCGGCGCTTATACTTATGAATTGAAAATCCCTTTGCCTGTACATACGGTTAATGGAAACAAGAGATGGAAATTCCTCTACACACGGACCACACCACGTAGCCCAAACGTTTATTAACAGTAACTTATCAGTGTTATTTTTTATGAGGTCTCTTATGCCTACGGAATCAATAGGATCAAGTGTTACAGGTTGAGTGTTCCATTCTTTATCTGCTTCGGCAATGTGCTCTTCTTTTTCGGCCCATTTAATGGAACATCCGAAAACTTTTGTGGTTGCTACCGGCACTTCTTTGCCGGTAAGTAATGCGCCCAAGGCATTTCGGGTGTCCTGGTGTTTTGGTATTCCTGTTGGTTTCTCAACATCGTCTATGCGTCCCTGATATCTCAACTTTCTATCTTTGTCAAAAATAAAAACGTGCGGAGTAGCGACAGGTCCGTAAGCATTGGCTACCGTCTCGTGGTCGCCATCGTAGAGGTAAGGGAAATTGAAGTGTTTTCTTTTTGCCCGCAATTTCATGTCTGCGTATGAGTCACCCAAATCGGTATAACCCAATTCACTCAACTGAACAGACTTTGGATCGTTAGGCATTATAGCCACAACGGCTACACCCTTCGATGTATACTCCTTTGTTAGTTGAATCAACCGGTTTTCATAAGCCTGGGCAGTAGGGCAATGATCGCACGTAAAAACAATCATTAAGATTTTGGCATCTTTAAATGACGATAAAGAATACATTTTTCCATCAACACCTTTTAGTTTGAAATCGGGCGCACTACTGCCGATCGGCAGTGTTGGATGATCGTCTGCGAAGACATAATTGTGATGAGCAAAACCAAAACAAAAAGATATTAAGATTAAAAATGAAAAAAATATTTGTTTCATATGACCGGTTTTTTAATAATCAATATTGTTAGGTTTCTTGAAAAGGAATGGGGAAATTTGATATCATAATCTTACTCAAAAATTAAAGCGATAATGATTTGCACATTGCCCAGTGCCATTCACAATGCATATATTGTTGACTGTAGCTTTCAATATATCATTTGTAAGTTAAATCAAGCTAATTGCTTTTTCTTTCTTTTGCCTGTCAAGCGTTTCTTTGCCGTTGGTTTTTGTAGTAACATCTTTTTACCTGTTGCCTTGTAATAAGCGATTATCTCACTAATTTTTTTTCTATCTTCTTTTGTCAAGGGTTTTGGATCAACAACGAAGTCAATGCCTGCTGATTCTTTTATGTATCCCATTATCTTAATAATTTAATCTGGAAAATATTTCTTAATAAGTTCAAGCGCCTCCCTGGGAAAGATTAGTATATGTGATTTGTCGCTCTATTCTGTCATGATAATCGTTGTATTTCTCCACGAATTTGGTCTATAACTTCTATGTTATAAATTTTCTTTTTTCCTGCGGTGCTTTTTGTTGAATAAACGAAAAATACTTTTCCTCCAAATTCACTTTCAAATTTTTGATGGTTTACCATGTGCATCTCTATCCATTGATATTGATTTAACGCTTGTCCGGATGCAATCGGTTTAATTTGAATGCCAATAAATTTATCTTTTACTTTTATAAAAAAATCGACACTATAAGCTCTATCCCAGTTATCCGGTGCTGGTTCAATTTTACGTTCAACAGCACTTTCTAATTGACCATAAATTGTCTCAATCTCAGTTCTATATCCATCATAAGTTCTTCGTAAAACAAGGTTGTAAGCATACTCAATACATTCTTCTTCGGTAATGGCAGCTAACTCGCTTTGAACTACTTCTGATAATTTAATATAAAGCGTTTGCCCTAACCCTGTTATATATTCTCTGGTAATATCAATACCATTTTTCTTTTTTTGTTTTCCTTTGGTAAAATAGAATTCTTCCCATTCTTTATATTCGCTGGGTGCACAGCTTCGGATTAACTCTGATAATGCACCAACGCTATAAGCTTTGTTTAAACCCCATCTGTTTAAACCATAATTTAGAAGTGTTTCATGCTTAAATTTTAAGCCTTCGCCATCCGATTCAGTTAGCCAGTCTTTAACCATTATTTTTTATTTTCAATTCTTTTTCTTTACCATATACTTGAAATGCGTTTCATTGTGGAGTATAATTACCATTTTCACGTATAGCATCTGCTACAGTCCTTCTTTCTACAAACCTTGCTGCTTGTTCACGTTCATTGTCTGTCATAATAATGAATGCTCCGTTTGGACAAGTTCCAATTTGTCTGCCATTATCAAGGACCATTTGTTTTATCCATCTTCTTACATTATCATTATTGGTTCCATTCGGTGGTACTCCTATTGCCTCAGCAATATCAGCTATATGAATAGCATGGTTTATTCCTTGGCCATGTGCGACAAGGTAATCCCATATTCTTTGCTGTTCCTCGTTCATAATTTCACTTCACTTAGTAACGTTAAAAATTTTTCTTTGTATTTAAAGTCTATTTTACTGTCTACTTGAACTAAACCATTTTTGATCAAATGGGCATTTATAAAAGTTTTATTTTCCAAATACAGATAGCAAAGTAAATTATTTTCATTGTCGTGCTTTATGTTATCATACCGAAGAAATACCTTTTTGCCTTTAGTTTTATCAATTAGAAAATCGGTTGCTTTTCCATTGATAATGGTGTTTTCTTTAATGCCGATAAGCTTTATCAGTTAAGCCATTGTTTAACCTTAATTTTTTCAGGACTTATAATTTCTTTTACAGTATAAAATTCTTCTCGTTGTTGAACTGTCTTTGTCAATCTTAGAACCGAACTGTAATTTTTTTACATCAATTTTTTTGTCAAGGGTGTGAGGGTCTTTGAAAATATAAGGCAGCTCCTGAATGTCGTTTTCAAAATCTGTCTTTGTATGTTTCTTCCTTTACAAACTCATAAGTTGTTCCGCTTAAATCCCGTTGATGACTTCCAATTTATCTTTTATGAATGGAATAAATTCAGGATTGATTTCATAGCCAATAGAATTTCTTTCAAGATTTTTGGCAGCTAATGATGTTGTTCCGCTACCTGCAAACGGATCAAGAATTGTTTCGCCAATAAACGAAAACATTTTGATTAAACGTCTTGGTAATTCTTCCGGGAACATTGCAATGTGTCCGTTTTGTCTTGCACCAGCGAAATTCCAATGTCCTGCAAAGAATGTATTCCATTCTTCCGCAGTCATTTTTGAAAGTTCCTTCTGCTCCTTTGTGTGTTTCGGTGCATCACCTAATTTTTTGAAAATTAAAATAAATTCATAGTCAAGTTTCAAAATTCCGTTTCTCGGATATGGATAAGAACCCATTTGAACTCCACCGCCAGTTGTATTTGAAGTCGTAACTTTTTGCCAAATTATTGCGCCCATATAGTCAAACCCAATGTTCTCACAGAATTTAATAATTTCTTCCCTGATAGGAATTACTTTATAACGTCCATAATAAACTGCCCTGGCAAATTGATCGCCTATGTTTATACATAACCTGCAACCATTATGAAGAGTGCGGTAACATTCTTTCCAAACTAAATTCAGATTGTTGATGTAATTTTCGTAGCTGTCATGGAAGCCAATTTGATTACTGGTTCCGTAATCTTTAAGTTGCCAATAGGGTGGAGAAGTAATAGCTAAATGAACTGAATTATCCGGCAATAATATCATTTGCCTGCTATCGCCGTTAATTATTTTATGATGAGTTTTCAAGCTATAATTTGATTTGTTCAAAATTAACAAAAAATGATTGCTTACGTAAGTAACTCTTGAGCTAGGGAGCCTTTTACTTTTTCAGCCAATACTTAATTATAACCTATCACCTCGATTGCTTTCAATTTTCTAATACTCAATATCAGTAGCCGTCTTAGCCTCAATACACTTTTCCCCTAACTACTCTTTTGATCACTCTTACTTAAAAAAGAAAATAATTTAAGTATCACCGGCAGCCCAGCTACGAGTGCAGCCACGTAAGAAATTAATTTCGAGTATACCTCCTGCTGCGACGTTAGTAAGAAAGCGAGAATGGCGAGGACAAGAATAATTAAAGGATTTTTAAGCTGGTTCCAGTTACCGTTGTCTTTAATGTTGTTCTTAATTTTCATTGCTTCGCTGTTTCCTATTGCTGTTAGAATAAAATTGCGGAAGCCTTTGTTGAACAATCTTAATGTTCCGTCGGGCCTTATAATAATGCCTTTGGCCAGCAGCATGTTCAGGTCATAATCATTAAAAGAATTTACCAGGTTATCTTCTGCCAGGTCGTACAGCAAAAACTTTTCTTCCTTGGTTAATGATTGCCAGATGTACATATAAAAATAATGAGACGTTATCTGCAATTTGAAAGCTAATTCATCGGCATTAACCTTTTCATGTTTTGTTTTTAGATCATTTGCAATTTCAATTGCATACTGCTGAATTTTAATAAGGAAATGTGTCTGTTGTGTTTCTTTATAAATTGAATCCCAGGTGATGTCTGCATTATCTGTAATAGATTGTTGCAACGGAAATACTATAATGCGATAGTGGCCCAGTAACACATGCCATCTTTCAAGATCCTGTCCTGGTGCGGATTTGTCAGTTGTTTCTATGGCTTGGTCCATTATTGAATCGAGGAACGATACCGGGTGCACCGTTGAAAGAATAATGATCTTGCAATTACTATCAAGCATAAGCCCTTCCAGGAAATTGAGCTTTAGCCGGTTGGTAACTGCATCCTGTATATTATATTCAAAATGGTTTACAATAATCAGTTTATTTTTTTCAGCAAAAGCCGCAGTTTTAAATGCTTTCCATTCGGGGTCGTTTTCCCTGTTATCGCCAAAGTCAGGAATATTAATGAAGTCGGCAACAAATACATTGCTTGCCGCGTTATTATTTTCATCATAAATTAGTGTACCGTTTTCTATTTGTATTTCACCTTTCTCAATTTTATCTTTTATAATGCTAAGCTTTCCGGAGCCTGGCAGCCCGATTATAAAAACCAGCTTATTTAAGTTGGGTGTCTCAATTATTTTATGATCCAGTGGATTCCATTCTGCTAAATCCGGAAGCCGTAAACAAAATAGTTTACTAATGATGTTATAAATCATAACATAAAAAATGCCCAATGCAAAAAGCAATAATATCCAGAATAGAGAGGCACCAAACCAACCTTTTTTGAATATCGATGGAACTTTATAATTGAGGCCTGCCGAGGATATTGCCAGTGCGGTATTTGCCTGTTGTATCCATTTGCATATAAGTAGTACTGCTATCGGTTGAGTTACTGGCATCTTTCAATAATGAATTATAAAAAAATGAAGTGTCAGCAGCATTTGGCGTATCAAATTTTTCTTCTTTAACGGCAGCGTCGCTTATATTAATTCTAAACAGCGACAGTATATCAGTTGTAATAGATTCTTCGCGTGAATATTTTTTTGGAGTGCCATGTTTTTCCAAACGAATATCATTTATATAAGCTTCATCATAATAATATCCTCTTGAGAAATTGGTATTACTTTTTATATTCTCATACGAGGTGTCATTCAATTTATTCAATAACTGTTTTGCGTATTGCAACTGCCGGTAGCGGATACTTATATTTTGCTCGTAATTATAGGAAGTAAGGTAGAAGAATATGATCGGTATCCCACTCGTTATAATTAGTCTTGTGAGGCCCATCACCGAAAAGCTGCGTTTATAATTCCACCTGGAGAGAAGCTTTGTTCCGGTGCGTTTACGTATAGCCGTTACCATGCTGTCGCCATATTTATAAAAGAGCCATCCTGCAATACATGTCAGCAATTCGTAAATTAATAGCAGTAAAATATTGCGCGGTTCAAGAGTTCTTATGGCAGCTATATCAATAATTAGTAAAGAAATCAGCAGTGCTCTCAGCGTTTTAATTTTGAATTTATAATTATCAACCTGGTTATGATATTTATATCTCCTGGCGAATAAGACTGTTAGAAAAATGGAAATAAAAGTTACCGAAAACAAGAGGATGTAGAGATAGGTTAAGAAACTGCTGATGCTGAAAAAAGCAAGTACCCACACAATGATGACGAGATTAAAAAGTGTTGCAACATTGTATTGATGATGCGACAAAACTTTTGGGCCGATCCAACTCGTATCATATAATTGTCTTTTAAAAAATGAGCGTTTGGATGATACAAGAAATACGACGAAAAGTTCCAGCGCTAAAAAAGCGAAGAACAGCAACATCATCGAAAATGTAAAGCTATAGATCTCAGTATCTCTCGTTTCTTTATAATTGATATCATCAAAAACAACCATAAAATAGGGAAGACTGTCGATAGTTTTAACGCTTACATTATATTCTTTGCCAAAATATTTTGTTGTAAAAGTTCCGTCTGTCCTGGCTTCAAGATTGCTAAGTAGTTTTTCATCTTCCGAGAATTCACGCAACAAATTTTCATTGAGATTGCGGGCTTCATCAGAATGATATAACACATTTCCTTCATCATCAATTATGGCAAATTGATAGCCTTCAGGCAGAACAGGTTTGTGCAGACTTCTAAAATTAAAAGATACAGCGCCTATTGCCTGCCCGTCAATTTTCGATGGAATGGATAATACGGAAGTGAATGATCCACTGACCCATGATACAATTTGATCCAGGTAAAACCCCCGGGCGGGATCGTTATTAAGGTGGTATTCTTTGCGGCCGACAATTTTTTTGAAATATTCCCTGTTTTTAAAGTTTCCATGTGGGGCGTTCCTGCTTGCGGTGGTCCAATTAACTTTTTCATTGCCCGCTTTGTCTAACCAAAAAACCTGGTTAATATGCAAGCCCTTTGCAATATTCAAAAGGGCGGTGGGAGTATCTTTCGTGTTGTTATTTTTAAATGAAATGCTATCATTGTTGAGATTGATTATATCATTAAAAAGAGACGGATGCGATTTGATGGAATCTTCGAATTCATTTATTTTTTTATAGGCAGTATCAATTTCACTTCGAAATGCATTGGTGATTTGGACTGCAAGAACATTTGCGGAATTCAGGCTCTTATCCGGTCGCAGCACAAGGTTGTATTTAAAAAAAGTAAAGAATAATATTGATATCAGCAACATGGAAACTGCTATAGTTGCAATTCCATCTGAAATGGTAAGCCTGTCTTTATTACCCATTTGGTATATCTTAATCCAAGGGAAGGCGAGAATAATAATAAATACAATTGTTACAAGAAGTAAGACAGCGTTGTTCGGTAGCTGATTTTTTTCTCCCTGGTAATGGCTGTTGGAAAGCAGCCCGGTAATTACCCATTGCCGGTCAGCAGTAAAATTCACAGGCTGTGAAAATAATTTATAGTCTTTCCCGCTAATGTTCAGGCTTCTTACAGATGAAACCTCTATGCCATTTTTCTTATTGTATAATGAATCATTTAAGTAACTAATGCCCGATGGAAAAGTTTCAAATACTAATTGCCCGTTACTGAAAATAAGAAACTGGTCAAATACATTTTTAGGAATCAGCAATTTTATGAATTGATCAAAACTCATCACCATCGACATTTGGTAAGCAGTAGTATCCGTGGAATCGATGATGCGTTTGGCTAACTGCAAAGTGATGAGCCGGGTATCATCATTCACCGTAATGTTATAAATGCTATCAGTAAATTTAGTGTGTGAGATTTTTCTTAGATCCCTTAAATACGGGAAGCGTTAGTGTAAAATTTTCGGTAGAGTAATTAGCAATATAATTTTTTATTTCCTGTTCATTGGATGTGTCATTAACATAAGCAGTTAAAAGATTGCTCATGAGAGCCACACTGTTCTCTATTTTTTTATGGATGTTCTCATCAATGTTCTGCAGTGTTCTGAAACGTTGCTCCTGCAGGTTCCTTTCATTATTGGGTACATAAATAAAAGAATAAATTCCACCGCAAAAAATTACAAATACTAGCGTAATTAATGCAGCAAGATAATTTCTGTTGAAAAATTTCATTGGGGTTATTTTAAGAAAATTAAACAGATGCGCTAAACTTATGTGGGTGAAATAAACTTTGAAATCAAATATGCTTTCACATCAACATAAAATCATTTAATCACGGGGAGTGGAAAATTTTTAACAGGATAGTGAACTAACGTTTGGCTAAATTCTGAAATAAATATAGCATTGTCAAGTGTTAGATTTAATTATTGTAACAAGATCATTTTAATTACGATAAGTGAGAAGTTCCTTTTGAATAATTCTTTTAATAGTAGCAAGGTTGTTTATAAAAAAACGTTTAACTAAATTAGATGTACGTTTTGCATTAATCCCCATCATCTAAATTTTTATTATGAAGCAGTTCTTATCGCCGTTTGCTGAGATTTATTTCTCAGTTACTAAAATCGGCATGGCTTTTTTTTCCCGCAATGATATTTTTATTGTTTGCGATTTTTTGCTTTTGGGTGGCGGGACAGGGTAAAGATATTCTTGTTGCTTTTACTGAAAATACATCGCGAACAATTTTTTCAATCAACTATACCCGCATCATATTCTTTATAGCAATTGGTTTCTGGGCTTATGTAGCATGGTATTCTGCCAGAATTATTTCTTATATAAAAAAGACAAGACAGGAGGACGATGTACAAATGATATCCGGCGTAAAAAGTGAAGAAGCAGAAAAGGAATATGCTGAGCGTAATCAATTTTTTGAAATTGGTAAAAGTTTCCTTGATGAAGTACCCCGTATAGTCGGGAATAGTTGTTTTTTAGTTTTGGAACTTGCAGTGCTGCAATCTCCTGTATTGCGGCATCCAATAAGCGCAACGGCCGCATGGATTTCATTTTTTATTTTATTAATTATTATTCGGTATATAAACAAATGGGTTAATGATGACCTGGCGACGAAACCAACATTCAGGAAAGATATTTTATGCTTTGCTGTTTGTATTAATTGTGTTGATTGTAATTACGAGCTTATTTATCACCATTCACATCTTCACGCTGTTCGCCTTGCTGATTTTATTTCATATCGTTTTCATTTTATACATCAATCTTCGCAGGGTACGGATGGAAAAAAAGGCCCAAACAAAAATGCTTGCACAGGCTCAAACAGAGAAGGCGCCGAACCTGGCCGAAAGGCTGATGGATTATTTTTGTATTCCGCGTAAAGAATTAGGATATTTCAGATGGTTTTTATTTATGGGAATTGCAGGTATCATCTTATACATAGCTGCAATAATATGGCTGTCATTTGCAAGAAATATCGGCCCATTTCCTTTTATTATTCTTGCCTTTGCCGTGTTGCTTGCTTTCGGAAATATAGTAACGGCTTTCTCTGTAAAATATAAAGTGAATTTTCATTTTATGCTTTTAATATTAGCGTTTATACTTGGCTTTGGCGAAACGCATTATGTAAGAACCGTTGATTTGCCAACGGGTAATAATTACGAATTAAGACCTGATTTAAAAACTTACCTCGCGGCGTGGCTTAAACAAAGGAACATAGCTGCGGTGCCCGATTCCGTTGGTTATGATGTGTATTTTGTAATGTCTAACGGTGGTGCATCACGCTCGGGTTATTGGACTTCAGGAGTGTTGGGAAGATTAGAAGATGCATCCTTAACTTATAATAAATCGAACAGGTTTTCCGATCATGTTTTTTGTTTGTCGGGAACGTCGGGCGGTGGAGTAGGAGTGGCTACTTTTTTCTCATTACTAAGAGATAAAGAATCACATACTGATCCACTGTATGCAAAATCGGCGAGTGCTTTTTTAAAACAGGATTATTTTACGTACACATTTGCAAGAATGCTGGGTCCTGATTTTTTCAATTATATATTTCATGTAAGCGCATTGAAAGACAGGGCCGCTGCTTTGGAAATGTCTTTTGAAGAATCGTCCCGCAAAACCAATGACAGTGCTTACCAGGTTCCATTTTATGATGACTTTTCGAAGTTTCCTGCAATGAAAGATGGAAACATTGATCTCCCAATACTTTTTGTTAATACTACCAGGATGCAGGATGGTAACCCGGGAATAGTTACTAATCTTAAGCCTGATTCAGGAATTTATAACGAACGAATTGATGTGGTAGGTTTGTTAGGTGATAATAAAGATATCAGTATTACATCCGGAGCTATTCTTGGTGCAAGATTTCCTTATTTAAGCCCGGCCGGAAGAATCGCTAATAGTTACTTTGTTGACGGTGGTTATTTTGATAATTCCGGGGCGGGTGTAATACAGGAAACGATCAGGGGAATTTTAAATATAGAAAAGGAAGATAGCCTGGCTAACGGTAACCTGTACCCGCAGATAAAAAAACTTCGCTTTACCATATTGCATATTGTTAACAGCCCGGTCGATCAGGACGCCGTTCTTCAGCCGGTTGCTCCTATTAAGAATGATTTAATGAGTCCTGTTCTTACAATTACAGGAGCTTATGATATGCAAACTACGGTTAACGACATGAGGCTTATCAATTACATCAATGACATCAATGAATTTGGTGGACATCATGCTAATTATAACAGGATTTCGTTGTATAAAGATTCGGCTGAATTCGCCCGCGATTCGCCAGGCGCTAAATTTGGTGCCGAACCTTCTTATGCAATGAACTGGTTTATTTCGGATACGTTGTTACGGCGGATTGATAACAGGTTACAACAAAATCCTAAACTTAATGATCTTATAAATTCTTTTGAGAAAAAAGCGCCTTAGTAAACAACGGGTCATCGAATAAAAATTTAACATGCCTGGGATTAATTTTATTAAACTGTTTCAAAAATTCTTTAAGGAGTTTTATAGTTAAAGTGTTTTTCCAATGGTGCTTTTAAATCGCTGCACAAGAATATCTCATCACCCCAAACATTTGTCATTTCAATAAACAACCCTTCCTGAGTTTCGTGAATGAGAAGTTCAATATCGCTTTTGTTTTTAAGCGACAGTCTTTCTGGATTGGTTAAATGCAAAATCATTATTACATCGCGATATACCGTCACTCCTTTAGTCATTCCACCAGCCTTCATTGATTGAATCGCCTTTAGAAATGTCGATACTTCCTGGTTATCAGTAATAGTAATGTTTTTTGGGATCAGGGATATGCTTTTTACGTCCTTTGGTTTTAGATTTAGAATTGCTTTTTCAATGGCATCATAAGTATCATCATGAACTGCTGCGTAGAAAAGCATTACAATAACTATTATTCCAAAAGAGAAAAAAGAGAACGCCCAAAGTTTATTGATCTTCATTTGAAATTGTTTTTAAAGCGATTGCCGGAAAAATAATTTATTGGATTAAGCATTTAGTTTTTCAATGCAAGACTAATAAATTTTCTAATTTAAGCCAGGAGCCTCGTAGAGGCGATATATTAGTAGTAATTTATTTGATATTTAGCTGGTAAGCTCCGCAGGAGCGATATATAAACATACCGCTCCTACGGAGCTAACAGAAGAAAATTGAAGGTATTGTTACTACTAACATATCGCCCCAATGGGGCTTGTTATTGAAACTCTGCTAATACTGAATTTGCGACCAAATACTTAACCCTGATAAATTATGTTTTGATTCATTCACTAACGAACCTTGCCGATTTGGGCAATGCGTCCCATTAATCAACAATGCAATCTTATTGTTACAATTAAATAATTGTTCTCCTTTAAATCCAAGCAAGCGAAAGATCAGTCCATTTACCGGAAGCAAGGAAATGCCAAAAGTAATTCCTTCAAATCCTGATAGCAACTCATTTCCTTCTTTCATTATCCTATCCTTATCAATTGCCCTATCGTTTAAAAATAATAAGGTTGATTGATGCGTGTAACCTTCCAATTGTCCGATGGCATGAATTTTTCTTTTTGCGGGTTCGAGCAACACATTTTCTTTTACAACTAATTTGTTATTTAGATAAACGTTAGTAACATTTAGAAACCTGGTAAACTTAAATTCCTCACCGCTTAGTTTTCTCCCACAAGTAATAATTTCACTCCAAACAAGATTATGTTTTTTTTGTAAAAAAATATCATTGAATGATGAAAAGCTGGATGCTTCGTGAGGTACGTTTGGATGCGGCAAATATATCAACGAACCATTATCGGCCACATGCACTTTTATAGATTGACGGGCAGCGTTAGCCATTGTAAAAAGCCTTTGATAGCCCTGTGTTGTTAAATGCAGATTTGCATTTTCTTCAACCTCAATTTCAAAATTGTAATTGTCGTTATTTAATATACCCGGAGACGAACTAGTAATCATCAATCGTAACAAGCCATCAGACTTATTTTCCGTAATGTTGGTTAATTTAAAAGGCTGTTTATGGAAATATTGTTTTAAAAATGTCCGGTCATTTTTATATCCGGCTGTTATATGTAAATGATTGTCTAACGGCATAGCATAGGTCCTTTTGTTTCTTCAACCAAAGCATATTTTTTAATCCAGCCAATTACGCTATCGAGCCCGGTGCCATCCATAAGATTAGTAAATACAAACGGCTTGCCTTTACGCATTTTTCTTGCGTCATGTTCCATCACAGCAAGGTCGGCATGAACATAAGGCGCCAAATCGATTTTATTAATTACGAGTAGATCACTTCTTGTAATTCCCGGTCCGCCTTTACGGGGTATCTTATCACCTTCCGCAACATCAATAACAAAAATAGTAACATCAGCAAGGTCAGGGCTAAAGGTGGCAGAAAGATTATCGCCGCCACTTTCAATAAAAATTATTTGTACGCCGGGTATGCGTTTTGCCATTTCTTCCACGGCTTCTAAATTCATGCTGGCATCTTCACGTATAGCAGTATGCGGACAACCGCCTGTTTCCACGCCAATAATTCTTTCGGCTGGAAGCAAACTGTTTTTGGTAAGAAATTCCGCATCTTCTTTTGTATAAATATCATTGGTAATTACGGCTATACTGTAATCGTTATACATAGCTCGTGATAGCCTTTCGATTAATGCTGTCTTGCCAGAACCTACGGGACCTGCAATACCGATTTTTATGTACAGCCTCACCCCCAACCCCCTCTCCAGAAGAGAGGGGCTATTTGCCTCACCCCCAACCCCCTCTCCAGAAGAGAGGGGACTTGACTGATTGGCGATTTTTATATTTTTAGATTTTTTCTTCCATCGTTTGTTCTGTTTAAGTCAAGACATATATAGCCTTGAATACAATTGTTCGTGCTGCATACAATGTATATCAAATCCTGCGCAGCAATAACCAATCATTTCTTTATCTGGGTGTAAACTTTGTTTTACTAATTCATTTATTAAAGGAAATAACGACATTATTATTTCCTGTCCATCCTGCTGGCCCAACGGAATTAGCTTTACTGAATTTGTTATCAATCCATTGGCAGCATTATAATAAAACCCGGTGAGGGCTTGTTGTTTATCAATATTCATTGCATGCGATAATATGCCAAACGAAATACAATAGTGGCCGAAAGCTTCCTTTTTAAGGATGCAGTCTTTATATTTCTTTGGTAAAATAAATCCTTCATCATTTTCAAATATTTTCAACAAACGAATGCCTAATTTATTACTGGCAAGCCTTATTTCCCGCGGCAAGTTTCACAGCGGTACAGATGTCATCCAGTTCGATGATGGTTTTTAAATCGTTGTTACATGCAGCGTCGTAAGCAAGTGACAGTAACGCGGCATCTGTATAAAAAATATTTTGAGAGAGTTGCTGAACCGCAAATTCTTTTGCGGAATTTTTATCATTGACAGTTCCTTCCTGCACATACGTTTCAAGTCCGGACGAATGGGAAAACCCGCCAATTGGTAAGGCAGTATCGCTTACATGCAGCAATTGCAACAGGTTATTGGAATACATTTATAGTGAAGTTGTAAAATGGTGTATTTTATTCAGCAGGCTATCGGCCATGCCTACCTGTAAATGCGGTAATACCGTTGTTTGAAATGAAAAGTTGAATTTTCTTTCTTCTATTTTTATAGCGTAACCCAATGTTCACTAATAGATTGTAAAGAGGAACATCGTATGGAACCAGTAATTCATCGCCTTCATAAAATAGTGGTAAATGCCGGTTGCCGATTTCATAGCAAACAGCAGCGGCCTCACGCATATTTGAAGGTTTCAGAACAATACATTCGCAAGGATTTATTTCAACGGCAATTGTAATATTTTCATCCTTATATAAAATATCGCCTTCTTTTAAGTCAGGATTTTCCTTTAAAAATTTTATGCAAATCGCTCTGCCCTGTTTTGTTTCTTTATGAAGTATGCGTTTTCTTGCTTCATGCCATTCAATCTGCAACGCATCAATATTACGGTTATCATTAACCGATGAGTAAATGTTACCTGATTTTTCTTTTACAATTATCATTGATTAATGTTTAAAATAAAAAATATCGTTGTGCCAGTGAAACTTCGCTCATAGGTTCGCAGGTAATATGTTCGCCATCTACTTTTACTTCATAGGTTTCGGGGTTCACATCAATCTGTGGTGTTCTATCATTGTGTATCAAATCTTTTTTACCAATGTTCCTGCAGTTTTTTACAGGCAGAATTTGCTTTTGTAAATTATAGGACGGAACAATTCCATTATCTATAGAGATTTGAGAAACGAAAGTAAAACAAGTATTGAATAACGCTTTGCCATAAGCACCAAACATGTGCCGGTAAATTACGGGTTGTGGCGTAGGAATAGATGCATTGGGATCACCCATTCTGCTTGCGATAATCATCCCGCCTTTAATAATCATTTCCGGTTTAGCTCCGAACAATGCAGGTTTCCAAAGAACAAGGTCAGCAAACTTTCCAACTTCAATGGAGCCTACATAATCAGATATGCCATGCGTTATTGCCGGGTTAATGGTATATTTTGCCACATATCTTTTCACCCTGAAATTGTCATTGTTATTTTTTTCATCTTCCGGCAAAAAGCCTCTTTGCTTTTTCATCTTATCAGCAGTTTGCCAGGTTCTTGTGATTACTTCGGCTACACGGCCCATTGCCTGGCTGTCAGAACTCATCATGCTAAAAACACCCATGTCATGCAAAATATCTTCGGCAGCAATTGTCTCCGGACGGATACGGCTATCCGCAAAAGCAACATCTTCAGGAACGGATTTATCCAAATGATGGCAAACCATCAGCATGTCTAAATGTTCATCAATTGTATTAATCGTATAAGGCCTTGTTGGGTTGGTTGATGATGGCAAAATGTTAGGATACATGGCAGCCTTTAATAATATCGGGAGCATGGCCGCCACCGGCGCCTTCAGTATGATACGTGTGGATCGTTCTTCCGTTAATAGCATTAATAGTATCTTCTAAAAAGCCGGCTTCATTTAAAGTATCGGTATGAATGGCGACCTGCACATCCAATGCATCAGCAACCTGCAAGGCTGCGTCAATTACAGCAGGAGTTGATCCCCAGTCTTCATGAATTTTAAGTCCGATTGCACCGGCTTCCACTTGTTCAATCAGTGGCGGGGTGGTTCCGCAATTCCCTTTGCCCAAAAAACCAAGATTCATAGGAAATGCATCGGCACTTTCCAGCATTTTTTGAATGTTCCATGCTCCGGGAGTAACCGTCGTTGCATTGGTGCCATCCGCCGGACCGGTGCCGCCGCCTAACATGGTTGTAATGCCGCTGAATAATGCATGATCAATTAATTGCGGGCAAATAAAATGGATGTGTGAATCTATACCGCCCGGCGTAACAATTAAACCTGCGCCGCCATGCACTTCTGTTGAGGCGCCCACAATCATATTTGCGTCTATACCATCCGTTATGTCCGGATTGCCTGCTTTGCCGATGCCGACAATTTTTCCGTCTTTCATCCCGATATCAGCTTTTACAATTCCCCAATGATCTATTATTAATGCACTTGTAATTAAAAAATCAAGTACGCCTTCATCTCTTTTTTTTGTGGAGGATTGCGACATACCGTCGCGGATTGTTTTGCCACCGCCAAATTTATTTTCTTCACCATAAATAGTATGATCCTTTTCCACTTCTATAATGAGATCAGTATCGCCCAATCTTACTTTATCACCAACAGTTGGCCCATACATGTTTGCATACTTTATCCTGTTGATATGAAGGCTCATACTTTTTTATTTTTAAAATGTGAGGTTGATAATTTACCTAGTGCGGATTGTTTCACATCTTTATCATCTACACTTCCATTCACAAGATTATTGATGCTGAATATTTTTTTATTTCCTGCAACAGCAACCAATTCTACTTCTTTTTCCTCGCCGGGTTCAAACCGAACCGCGGTGCCGGCGGCAATATTTAACCGCATGCCAAATGCTTTTTCGCGATCAAATTCCATTTGCCTGTTTACTTCAAAAAAATGAAAATGAGAACCTACCTGTACGGGCCTGTCACCGGTATTCGCAACAGCAACGGTAACGGTTTTGCGCCCTACATTACATTCAATATCTTTTGTTCCAACAAAATATTCTCCGGGTATCATAATTCTCAATGTTTTAATTACCATTTATCTAATTGGATCATGCACCGTAACCAGTTTGGTTCCATCAGGAAATGTCGCTTCAATTTGTACTTCATGGATCATTTCAGGTATTCCTTCCATCACATCTTCACGGGTTAAAATGGTAGCACCATAATGCATTAAATCAGCTACGGTTCTTCCGTCACGGGCGGCTTCCTGCAACCGGCTGCTGATAAGGGCTATTGATTCGGGATAGTTTAATTTTAGACCGCGGGCTTTGCGCTTTTCTGCCAGTTCTCCTGCAAGAAATAATAATAATTTTTCGGTTTCTCTTGGTGTTAAGTGCATGAAATAAAATTCTTGGTTAAGTCACATAAGCGATCGCGGGTGTTAAATGTAAGAATAATTGAGAATATAAACTTAGGATACATAATTTTGGAATGATATTTTACACGTAAATTGACCAGGTATGAAAACAGCAATTGTAACAGGAGCTACCGGTAACATGGGGCAGGCGGTAGTAAAAAAATTTATTAATGAAGGATATTTTGTAATTGGAACGGCAATTCCTTCTGACACTACCCAACTTGATTTTCCTGCTGATAAATTTGAAAAAATTATTGTTGATCTTGGTGATGAAGATGCATCAGCGAAATTTGTTGATGAAGTACTATCAAAATATAAAAATATTGACGCAGCCGTACTAACGGTAGGCGGATTTGCGATGGGTTCTATTGCAGATACAAAAACAAGCGATGTGATGAAACAGTACAAATTAAATTTTGAAACTGCGTATAATGTTGCCCGCCCTGTATTTGTTGAAATGATGAAACAAAATAGCGGAAGAATTTTTATTATCGGATCTAAGCCCGGTCTTGATGCAAGGAACGGCAAAGGCATGGTAGCCTATGGCTTGGCAAAGTCGTTGATTTTTCGTTTGGCTGAATTGATGAACCAGGAGGCGAAAGGAAAAAATGTTGTTACCAGTGTTGTTGTACCGAGTACTATTGATACAGCTCCTAACCGCAAATCAATGCCTGATGCTAACTTCGAGAATTGGGTAAAACCCGAAGCGATAGCTGACGTTATTTACTGGCATTGTACTGACGAAGCGAGTGGTTCTTAGAGAGCCTGTTTTGAAAGTTTATAATAAGGCATAGAATTTTAAAAATAATCTTCTCGAAAGAAGGCAACAATTTTCAGATCATTTAACGCTTCGCAGCCCATGCATCCATCTTACTTTCCAATAATATCTAACGGCATCACCCCATCTTTCAATAATTCGTCATGAAAATCTGAAAGCTTAAACTTCTCACCTAATTGCTTTTCATATTTTTCTCTAAGCTCTCTTATTTTTAGTGCTCCAATTTTATAACTC
The DNA here is from genome assembly GCA_963756945.1 of uncultured Chitinophagaceae bacterium. Taxonomy (GTDB): domain Bacteria; phylum Bacteroidota; class Bacteroidia; order Chitinophagales; family Chitinophagaceae; genus Ginsengibacter. Next base: position 403,095 of record CAVWQJ010000005.1, read on the forward strand.
AATGCCTGTCCGGGTATAGCCATGTAGCGTTCTATTTCAGCAGTAGCGCCTTCTTCACTGATGGCTTCGTTGTCCATCATATATTTAATAGCCTCCTCCCGGGTCATTCCTTTTAAATGCATTCCCACATCTACCACAAGCCTGATGCCTCTGTGAATATCATCGCCTAATGCACCCATGTATTGATATGGATCCGTATACAAGCCCAGTTCTTTGCCCAACGATTCGCAATACAAGGCCCAGCCTTCGCCCATAGCGCCATACCACGCAAATCGCCTGAACTTTGGAAGGCTGGTATCTTCCTGTTGTAACGATATCTGGTAATGATGACCAGGAATAGCTTCATGCAAAAAAAGTGATTCCATACCGGAAGTTGTATTGAATTTTGTGGCATCCAAAATAGGCACATAAAAAATTCCCGGCCTGCTTCCATCTGGTGAACCGGGGTTGTATTCAGCGCTGGCGCTGGCTGCACGAAATGCTTCTGTCCGGCGTATTTCAAAAGGTGTTTTTGGTGTGCGGCCAAACATTTTCTTTAAGTTAGGATCAATTCTTTTTTTTATATCTCTGAATGCATTCAGTACATCTTCTGATGTTTTGTAAGGCATGAACTTCTTATCCGCTTTCATGTATTCAAAAAATGAATCAATGCTTTCTTTAAAGCCTGTTTCATTTTTTATCGTTTCCATTTTATCTCTTAGTGTTTTTACCTGCGCAAGGCCAATATTATAAATTTCATCAGGCGTTTTATTTGTGGTTGTCCAATACTTTATCAAATAATCATAAATTTTTTCACCATTTGGAAAGGCGCTGTATCCTGTTGAAAGTCTTGCTACCGGCAGGTATTCATACTTTAAGAATGATCCTAATTTTTTGTAAGATGGGATAATATAAGTATCAATTGCTTCTGCATATTTATGATACATTTCTTTCTTTAATGTATCGCTGAAAGATGAAGGAAACATCTTAACCGGGCCATAGAAAATATTTTTCGATGAATCAGTTATGGTCATCGCTTCCATTTGCGGAATCATTTTCAATACAATTGCCTTTGGTAAAACATAATTTGCTTTGATCCCTTTTTTAAAACCAACAATTGCAGAATCGCACCACGCCGAAAATTGTTTCATCCTGCTTAGCCAATCGTTATAATCTTTTTCTGTGTTGAAATGGCTGAATGCCTTCACCGGAACCTAACTGGCCCATCGTGATAGGCAATCCCCAAAATTGCTGGAACGGAATATATAAGCAAGCCATTTCAGCCGGGTAAAGAATGTTTAGATCCAGTGCTTCCAATTGCATTTTCATTTCCCGGTCAAAAATTTTATAACCGATCAAATCATTTTCGTCAAGTGTTGAGGTGTCATATTTTTCAACTTCATTTAAATATTTTGTATAGAAATTATGCAGCTTGTCTTTGAACGATTCGGCTATATAAATTGGTAATTGGTCATTATACCGGTTGTCCCCGTTTTGAGTTGCCTCTATGGGGTACAACTTCATGCGGTCTTCATAATAATTATCAAACATTTTGTTGAGAGCTGCATTGTCCAATTTGATTGTAGTTGAAGTTTGCTGGTTGCAACTTATTATAGTAAGTAAAACTAAAGTGATAAAAGCTAATTTATTCATAGTTGATTTTTATGGTGGCTAAACTAATAATTAATTAAGAACAAAAATATTTTAGATGATAAATGGCTCAACCCAAAAGAACTATTTAGTTACTATCTGCCAATTAAATATTTGCTATGATTATTTAGCTTTGAATTAATATAATTAACAGCCATGGCTTATAACGAAAAACTCGCAATCAAAGTAAGGACCGCCCTTGCACATTTATCTAAAGTAGAGGAAAGGAAGATGTTTCGTGGTATTACATTTATGGTAAATGAGAAAATGTGCGTTAGCGTTAGTAATAATGAAATCATGTGCCGCATTGATCCTGAATTGTATGATACAGTTGTTAAGAAGAAAGGGTGCAGACCTGTAATAATGCGAGGAAGAGAATATAGAGGCTTTGTGTACGTAAACGAAGAAGGAATAAAAACAAAAAAAGATTTTGATTATTGGATAGGCCTTGCGCTTGAATTTAATAAAAGGGCGAAAGCATCAAAAAAGAAAAGTAGAAAATAAAGCAGGTTAAGTTTTTAATCAAAACGTTTCAATTTTCTGGCACATTACTACCGCAATAGTTCTGCAATTAAAATTCCAAGATAGCTTCCGATTGCATTTCCAACAGAACCTGCCAATATACCCGGTAGCTGAAGTTCGGAACGGCCCAGGCTTACAGCACATACAGGTGCCGTGGTTGCGCCGGCAATATTTGCATTACTGGCAATTGATACGATATCCCAATCTTGCTTTAATAAGCCGCCAATAGAAAAAATGATAACACCATGAATCGAAATCAGTATGGCATCCCACAGTAATAAAGTTCCGGCTACTTCGCCATTTTGCAACAGTGCACGGACGTCGCAAAATGCGCCGATGACTGCAAGGAAAATCATGATCATCAGCAGTCCTAAAATTTTAGAACCTTTTAATTTTTGAACAAAAGGGATTTGCGCAAATATTAATGCAAGCGTAGTCAACACAAGTATTGATGGTATTTGCGGAAAATATTGAGTAATGATTGCGCCAATAAACATACTGCCAAATCCCAGTGCAAGCAACAATGAAATATCTGTTATCGTTATCTCAGGTTTTGCATGGCTGATAAAACTGTCAATATTAACATCCGAAATTCCTTTTAAACCAGGAGGGATTATTTTTTTTCTTGGAAAATGCTTTTGCAAAATTGGTGGGAGAAAAATGGTGATAAATATCCAGGCGGCTGTGATGATATTATCAACGGCGTTTACCGCCGCAAAGAGATTGCCATTTTTATTTACACCATATTGTAAAGCAACCGCACTAAGGTTGGCGCCGCCGCCAATATAAGTTCCTGTAAACATTCCGGCAACAGCATATGCCTGGCTTATATGATGTTGCGGAGAGACAATGCGGTAACTGATAATTACTCCAGCTATCGACGCCGCTGCGCCAATAAAAAACATCAGCATCATAGGAAGGCCTGCCAGTTTGAGATCTTTAATTCTTATATCAATCAATAAAAAAAATATCCCCAACGGGGCGGCATATTCGAAGATTTTGCCGTATAAAGGCGGAGCATTATCAGATGAAGGAATAATCCTGAGATTGGATAAGATAGCCGCCCCGATTATAATAATCAAGACGGATCCAAGATGTTTAAAAATTTCTTTTGTGCAAGCCATTCGGAAAATACAATCAATAATAATATAACAGTAATAAGATATGCTGGCTGCTGAATAAACGACATATTTGGTAATGGTAATATTATTCAATGTAAGAATTATTGCTGTAAAGTTGCGAAGCCATTGTAATAATTTCTGCAGGAAGACAAACTGCAGAGATTTGCGGGAAGACCTTTCAAATTGCCCCCTGTTATGAGGGGGCGATTTGGCCAGTAAATCTAGTTTCTGATTTCATAATTATTAACGACACATTAAGCTTCTTATTATGTTACCGGTTCTTAGTTACACATAATAAATAAATCACGACATTGCAATCGGCACAATTTCTACAAAGAGCGGTTCATTAATATTTCTTTACTTTTTATTGATTAAAAAATTGGTGTAGGTGAAATATTTTTTACCATTAATAATTACCTTTCCGATTCCTTTTAAATTAAAACACATGTATGAAAAAGATTGCTTTATCTCTTGCAGGTTTATTATGCATAATTGTATTAACTCAATGTAATTCCACAGGATCAAAAACAGATTCCGGCACAACTGATTCAACGGCCATGAAAACGTCCGATTCAACTGATGTAACGGCTAACTGGAAACTTGGCGTTCAAATGTGGACTTTCAGAATGTTCACTTTTGCGGAAGCACTTGATAAAGTAGATAGCGCCGGCGTAAAATATATTGAAGCATTTTGGGGCCAGCCTCTTGGCGCAGGAATGAAAGACAGTTTCGGAATAAGAATGAGTGATGAGAGCAAAGCCAAACTAAAACAATTGCTTCAGCAAAAAGGCATCAGTATTGTTGCGATGGGTGTAATTGTGCCCAAAACAAGAGAAGAATGGAAACAGGCTTTTGATCTTGCAAAAGAATTTGGATTAAGCTATGTTACTGCAGAGCCACTCAAAAATCAATGGGATATGGTTGATAGTATGGCAGGCGCTTACGGCATTAAAGTAGCCATTCATGATCACCCGAAGCCAAATGTTTATTGGAGTCCCGATTCAGTTCTTGCGGCAACTGTAGGTCACCCGAATATTGGTTCTTGTGCTGATGTCGGCCATTGGGCCCGTAACGGAATTAATCCTGTTGACGCCCTGAAAAAACTGGAAGGCCATGTATTTGGCGTACATCTAAAAGACATCAAAAAATTTGATGATACAAAAGCAGAAGATACTATTGTAGGAAAAGGTGTGATTGATTTCCCGCCGATATTCCAGGAATTGAAGCGCCAGCATTTCAGCGGCATGCTTTCAATAGAACATGAGTCTAACTGGTATCATAGTGTGCCGGACGTTATAGAAACAGTAAAATTTTATAACGACCAGGTTTCAAAACTGAAATAGTGTTGAGATACTCTTACCACACATCCCTGCCAATGAAATATAAAGTGAAATATTTTATTGTGATTCTTCTTGCAACAGCGATTACAAACGTATATGCACAGACGAAGAATGGAATTGATGTTTGGTTAACAAATCCTGACAAAACAGCCTTGTTTAAGCACCAGGTCCGCCAACTGCAATTTGATGCGGCGCCGGCGACTGGCCTGGTTATTACTGTCGCTGATAAACCAACCTATCAATCTATGGTAGGTTTTGGTTTTGCTTTAACAGGCGGGAGTGCCACGCCTATCTTACATATGGATGATGAGAGCCGTTCAAAATTGCTGCATGAATTATTTGGAACAAGTGGTAACAGTATAGGCATAAGCTATTTGAGGTTAAGTATCGGTTCATCAGATTTAAATGATTTTGTTTTTTCTTATGATGATTTGCCGGATGGCGAAACCGATGTAGATATGAAAAAGTTTGACCTTGGCCCTGATAAGAAAAATATCATTCCTGTAATGAAGGAAATATTGGCGATCAATCCTTCTATAAAGATATTAGGTTCTCCATGGTCGCCGCCTAAATGGATGAAAACAAATGATGATACAAGAGGTGGCAGATTAAAGCCGGAATACTATGCGGCATACGCAAAGTATTTTGTGAAATATATTCAGCAAATGAAAGCTGAAGGAATTACTATTGATGCTATTACCGTACAAAACGAACCATTACATCCGGGAAACAATCCAAGTCTTTTATTAACCGCTCCGGAAGAAAAGGACTTTGTGAAAAATAACCTGGGTCCAGCCTTCAAAGCTGCCGGCATCAAAACAAAAATTCTTATTTACGATCACAATGCGGACAGGCCTGATTATCCAATCACCATACTTGATGATCCCGAAGCGGCAAAATATATCGACGGTTCTGCATTTCATTTATACGGTGGAGAAGTGAATGCATTTACAGAAGTACACAACGCACATCCCGATAAGAATATTTATTTCACGGAGCAAATGGTAGTTCAGTTTCATGATACTGCAAGAATGATTATAGCTGAACCGGTAAGTCGTGTTATTATCGGCGCTACGCGTAACTGGTGTCGCAATGTGCTCGAATGGAATCTCGCTGCCGGACCTGATTTTAAACCCTATACTGACAGGGGTGGTTGTTCGATGTGCCAGGGTGCGGTTACCATTAACGGTAACGATTACACGAGAAATATCGCTTATTATTCGATGGCGCATATTTCTAAATTTGTAAGACCGGGCTCCGTGCGTATTTCGTCAAACGATATTGAAACATTGCCCAATGTGGCATTTACAACACCAGGTAATAAGGAAGTGTTGATTGTTGCGAATGACAGTAACAGTCAGCAAACGTTCACCATTAGTTATAAAGGAAAAAATGCTTCGGCGACGTTAGAAGGCAAAGCAGTTGCAACCTATGTTTGGTAAATGGGTTCATCATTTTGGCGCAGGTAAAAAATTTATGATGTACACAAAATTATTTCCCCGGAAAATCTTTCAGCATACCATTTGCTTTATTTTATCGCTGATAATTTTTAATGGATTATCGGCACAAGGTTTTTTAAAAGCTGACGGAAAAAAAATTGTAAATGCAAAAGGACAAAACGTTCTGTTAAGAGGAGAGGGGCTTGGCGGATGGATGTTGCAGGAAGGGTATATGCTTGGCATTTATAAAGATGCGCAACAAAATAAAATAAGGTCACGCATTGAAGAATTGATGGGCCCTAAAGAAACCGAAGAATTCTATGACGCATGGCTGCATAATTTCATTCAAAAAAAAGATATTGATGCGATGCATGCGTGGGGTTTTAATTCAGTGCGGCTTCCCATGCATTACAACCTTTACACGTTACCGGTAGACAAAGAACCGGTGGCAGGAAAGAATACGTGGCTTGATAAGGGGTTTGCATTAACCGACAGTTTATTGTCGTGGTGTAAGACCAACCACATGTATCTCATTTTAGATTTGCATGCTGCGCCCGGCGGGCAAGGTAATGATATCAATATTTCTGATCGTGATCCCACTAAACCTTCTTTGTGGCAAAGCGGAGCCAATCAGCAAAAGACAATAGCGCTTTGGAAAAAATTGGCTGATCGTTATAAAAATGAACAATGGATTGGTGGCTACGATATTTTGAATGAACCCAATTGGGGATTCACCGATAGTGTAAATGATCGTAACGGAACGAAAGAAAAAAACAATGAGCCGATCAGGGAATTGTTTCAACAAATAACAAATGCTATTCGTTCCGTGGATAAGAATCATATCATAATTATTGAAGGCAATGGCTGGGGCAATAACTACAATGGAATTTTACCAACGTGGGATAAAAACATGGTGTTGAGTTTTCATAAATATTGGGACTATAACAAACCGGAAAATATTCAAAGAATTATTGATGCGAGAAATAAATACAACGTTCCTGTGTGGTTAGGCGAAACCGGCGAAAATTCTAATGTTTGGTACACAGAAGAAATTCGTTTGCTGGAAAGGAATAATATCGGTTGGTCTATGTGGCCATTAAAAAAAATGGGCGCTAATAATCCTTTGGAAATAAAATCAAATTTAAATTTTGATGCAGTTAAGGATTATATGAATGGACGTGGAAGTAAACCGAAAGAAAGTAATGTCTATAGCGGTTTGTTGGAATTGGCTGTTTATGCCAGAGAGGAAAATAATATTTTTCATAAAGATGTGATCGATGCAATGTTCCGGCAACCATTTTCTGCAAAAGCGATTCCGTTTCGTACGCATCATCTTAAAGACAGCATAATCATAAATGCGGTTGATTATGATTTAGGAAGAAACGGAATTGCATATTACGATCTTGGACACAGCAAACTATCGTTCTTCAGGAGTAAACAGCGCCGGCAACCGGGGCAGGGTTTATCGCAATGACGGTGTCGATATTTATCAAGACTCTTCAAAATACAATACTTATTATGTTGGCCATATTGAAGATGGCGAATGGCTTGCAATACACCATTAATGTATCCAAAAGTGGAAGCTATAATTTCAATATTTCTAGTTGCATCGGTGAATGATGATGGAAAATTATCTATAAGTTCTAACGGACATAGTATTGGCAAAAGAAATTAATGTTCCCGTTACGGGAGATATGCATACATGGCAACCTTTAATTGTAAAAAATATTCATTTGGCTGCAGGCACGAAACAGGATAAGAATTGAAGGCTATTAAAGGTGGTTTTAATTTAGAGCAAATAAAGATTAATTGAAACGGTCAGGGTTAAACGCTTTCACATCTATACTTGTTGTTTCATTGTTAATTATTTCACTTACTAACTTTCCCGTTGCGGGACCAAGGCTTAATCCCAACATGGCATGGCCACTTGCGATTACGAGGTTATTATACTTGCTCACTTTACCAATATAAGGTAGTCCGTCCGCAGAGCATGGCCTGAATCCAAACCATATTTTGTCTTTTTCCGGGAAAGGAATATCCACATCGGGAAAATATTTTTTCACAGATTCGAGTATTCCCATCACACGATTCATTCTTGGCGGCGTATTTGTTGAAGTTATTTCCATGGTTCCGCCAAAACGAATTTTATTTTCAGCCATTGGTGTTAAAGCTACTCTTGCTTCACTTAAAATAATCGGTTGTTTTATTTTGAATGACAAATCTTCGAACGTCATTGAATAGCCTCTGCCGCCTACCATTGGTAATGTTTAGATTGTAACATAGCCGCTACTTCGCCACTCCATGCGCCGGCTGCCAACACAATGTGTTCGCCAAAATATTCAGATAGCATTTGTCCGGACTCCCTTTAATGTTATTGCCTTCTTTAATAAAAGTTTTTACTTCTTCGCCGGTTTTAATAGTTACACCGTTATTTCTAAGATAAGCAATCATATCCTTCATCAGTTTATTTGGATACATGTGCGAATCGTCTTTGAAATATACTGCGCCTTTAATATCCATATTCAGGGTAGGTTCCATTTGCTCTACTTCCTGTTTGTTCAAAAGCGTTGCATCAAGGCCTAATTTTTTTGATGCTGTAACCATTTCCTCTGCATGGTGGGCATTTTCATCTGTTTTGAAAAAATCAAGCATTCCTTTGTTGGCATAATAAAAACTAAAACCAGGAACATTGGCACAGATCTTCATACAATTGTTTGCTTAATAAATTAATATCACGGAGAGGGATAGCCGAAGCATCTACATTGGCTTTTGTTGCCGATTTAATAAATTTCATCCCCCAGTTTATAAGGCTTTTGCTTAACCTTGGTTGTACATAAAACGGGCTTTTGGAATTAGTCATCCATTTAAAACCCTGCATAACAATGCCAGGCGAAGCCAATGGAACAAAATGACTGGGACTAACATAGCCGGCATTGCCGTAAGAACATCCATCCAGCATATCCGTTCTGTCAATGATCGTTATTTGATGTCCCTGTTGAAGTAAGTAGTAGGCGCTGCTTAAGCCGATTATTCCGCCGCCGATTATTATGATGTTTGCCATTTAGTAAAATCAATAAGTTATTAAGTCATAAGTTCACTTTCTGCAAAATTTGGATTCAAGTTCAAAAATAAATTTACGTATATCCATTTATGAAATGCGTGAGATTATTTTCCCGCAAGGTAATCTTACTGCTAACCCCATTCCGCCAAAAAGAAAACGAGACAATATTAAATAAATATCTGCTTCAATTTTTGCCTTATTTATTTCGTATAAAATTATAAATTTGTACGAAATGGAATTTAATGCAGGAAAAGTTAACGATATTGATTTCGGCAGAACACAAAAAATTCATCAAAAGACATGCCCGCAGGCAAAACAAAAGCGTTTCCCGTTTTATTGACGATTTGCTGTCATCTGTAAAAAGGGAAGCATCGCTAACGCAAGAAGATGATGAGTGGATTGAGGCAACTGCCGGCTCCTATGCTTCAGGAAAAAAAGATATTCTGAATGAGCTATTCAAGGGAATTAGAAAATGAAGAAGATTTTTCTTGACGCCAACATCATTATTGATTATTTGGATGCCTCTTCCAAAGACCACGCAATAGCAGTCAGTTGTTTTCGCATTATCCGGAAAAATTTTGGCAAACCTTTAGTCTCACCCGTAACATTCGTTATCGCAAATTTTTTGTTGGGCAAATTTGTTAAAAATAAAGAATGGCATAAAAAACAAATGCAGCTTGTTTTCTCAGGTATGGCGATTACGCCAATAGAACCTTCCTTTATCAGCGCCATTTTTAAGACTAAATTTGAAGACCTGGAAGATGGGCTTCAGTACCAGTGTGCTTTTCATGCAAAAGCAAATGTTATTATTACAAAAGACTTGCATGACTATTTCGATTCAAAAATTCCCGCAGTGCATCCTCATGATTTTGTTATGAGATATAATTCGCTTTTTCAAATATGAATTAGATACAATAGTGTTATCGATTATGACTCATTTTTTTATCTACATCACCTGGAACCCTAACGCATACGGATCATCTTCTTCGTCTATGGTTATTACGTTATGCCCGTAAATTTTTGCCCAGCCTTCAATGCCGGGAACAATGGCAGGCTTTCCTCCCACTTCAGTAACCTTTTCAATGGTGCCAATAAACTTGGAACCAATAATACTTTCATGAACAAAAATATCGCCTTGTTTTAATTTTCCTTTGGCAAACCATTGGGCCATTCTCGCTGAAGTCCCGGTGCCACAGGGTGAGCGATCAATGGCTTTATCACCATAAAACACGGCATTTCTTGCCGTAGAACTTTCATCTAATGTTTTGCCTGTCCATAAAATATGCGAACATCCATTGATCGTTGCATTTTCGGGATGAACGAATGTGTGTTCTTCATTTATTCTCTTTCTCATAATTCTGCTCCAGCTTATTAGCTGATCGGCAGCATAATTTTCAAGACCCTTAAAATTTTCCTGCACATCTACAATTGCATAAAAATTTCCGCCGTAAGAAACATCTACGCGGAGTTTACCAAGACCAGGGCAATCAACTGTAATATTTTCTGCTGCGAGAAAGGATGGTACGTTAGTGAGTTTTACTGATGCGACTTTATCACCTTTCATTTTGTATTCAATCATCACTAATCCGGCAGGGGCTTCCATGCGAACGATGCCGGGAATTTTTGGTTTCAATAATCCCTCTTCAATAGCAATGGTTATGGTTCCTATGGTTCCATGTCCGCACATCGGCAGGCATCCGCTTGTTTCAATAAATAAAACTGCTATGTCATTTGCAGGATCGTGGGGCGGATATAAAATACTTCCGCTCATCATATCGTGGCCGCGTGGTTCAAACATCAGCCCTTTTCTAATCCAATCAAATTCTTTTAAAAAATGCTGACGTTTTTCGCTCATGTTATTTCCCTGCAAGTCTGGTCCACCTTTAGCTACCAACCTTACCGGGTTACCACATGTGTGTGCATCAATGCATTCAAAAATATATTTCATGTATTTTTTGTCGGGCTGTAATCATGTTGATATTTATTCAACATCTCCGTTGTTATATTGGCTGTTGATAAGCCGGAATAATTTTTTTGGATTTTTATTTTTTAATTCTTCGGGCAATAAATACTCCGGGCAATTTTGGTAGCAAACCGGCCTTACCCAACGCTTAACGCCGTTAATGCCAACTGCCGTAAAGCGGCTGTCGGTAGTTGCAGGAAATGGCCCGCCATGAACCATGCTGGGGCAAACTTCAACACCGGTTGGAGGATTATTAAAATTGATTCGGCCTGCAATAGTTGGAGCAAGCGCTATCAGATCTTTATTATCATTAAAATCTTTATCGGTCCCCATTAAGGAAGTGGTAAGTTGACCTGCAACTTTTTGCCACACATCTTTCAGTTCATTTATATCCTTACACTTTACCATTAAAGAGTAAGGGCCAAATACCTCTTCATGCAGGGTAGGATTATTTAAAAATGTTTCGCCGCTAACGGCAGCTACTGCCGGAAGGGTTTTTATTCCGTTAGATTGATAGGTTGATTTTTTAACAAGGGTCACACCTTTTTGTGAAAGTGCTTTCTCCTGCTTTTCGATGTATGCGTTTTGAATGCCTTCATGTAACATTTTTGAAGGGACAAATTTTGAAATTTCTTCACTTAAATTTTCTAAGAAATTATTTAATGCTTTACTTTCAACTGCAATCATTAACCCTGGATTAGTACAAAATTGTCCCATACCCAACGTTACAGAGCCGGCATACATTTTTACCAATGCATCTGCATCTTTTTGTAAAGTGTCTTCGAAAAAAATCACCGGGTTAGTACTTCCCATTTCAGAAAATACCGGGATAGGACTTTTCCTTTCCGTTGCATAGTCATACAATGCTTTACCTCCATTGAATGAACCCGTGAAGCCAACAGCCGCCGTCGCCGGATGTTGCACCAGGGCTTTGCCTGTTGCGAAACCTGCGTCGTTTACATGCTGAAAAACATTGGCCGGCATATTGCATTTATTAATTGCAGTTTTAATCGCTTCGTAAACCATAATGGAAGTTTCCGCATGAGCAGGATGTGCTTTTACAACCACGCTGCAACCGGCGGCTAAAGCTGATGCGGTATCACCGCCTGCGGTAGAATAAGCAAATGGAAAATTACTGGCGCCGAAAACTATTACCGGCCCAAGTGGTATCAGCATTTTTCTTATATCCGGTTTTGGCACGGGCGAACGATCAGGCATGGCCGTATCAATGGAAGCTTCTACCCAACTTCCTTCTTTTACCATCGCAGCAAACATTCTTAATTGCATGGTGGTCCTGGCTCTTTCACCTGTTAATCTTCCTGCCGGAAGGTTGGTTTCTTCACTTGCCTTATTTATCAAAACATCTCCCAATGCTTCAATTTCGTTGGCAATCGTTTCTAAAAAAGCTGCCTTTTGTTCGGCTGAAACCTTTTTGTATTCATTAAATGCCTCTAAAGCATTCAACATTATTTCATCAATTGACGTGGATGCGGAAGTGTTGTTTTTAGTTGCTAACATTTTTAAGTTTTTTTATAGAGATACACTTTTTAACGAAGCAGTATAAGTTTTTTCCTGCTGCAAATAATTGGCAAGCCGCGGCCTTGACGCGATGCCGTCATTAATAATTTTTAAAATTCTTTCTCTTTCTTCTCCTGCCAGCGTAAGCCTGGGTTCGCGAACCTGTTCCGTGCCGAGGCCTACCTGGGTTTCAGCAAGTTTTATATATTGAACCAGTTTGGAATGAATATCCAGTTCCAGCAACGGCATGAACCAGCGATAGATATAAGTAGCTTCTTTTATGTTTGCCTGATTTTACAAGATTATAAATCGCGACCGTTTCAGCAGGGAAAGCGCACACAAGGCCGCGCTACCCAGCCATGAGCGCCCATTAGCATTTCTTCCATTGCTAACGTATCTACACCACACAATATTTTATAACGGCCGCCAAAGCGTGTAAGCATCCTCGTTACATTGGTCACATCCCGGGTAGATTCTTTTACGGCCTGGATATTTTTGCATTCGGTTAATTCGGCAAACATATCCAGGGTAACTTCAATTTTATAATCGACAGGATTGTTGTAGATCATGATCGGCAATTCGGTTGACTCTGCTATCCTCCGGAAATAGGTAACGGTTTCGCGGTGGTCACTTTTATACCGCATGGGTGGCAGCATCATTAATCCTTTGCAACCCCACTGTTCAGCAAGTTCTGCCTGCTTCATAGCCTCGCTTGTAGCCCCTTCGGCAATATTTAATATTACCGGAATTCTATCTCCCACATTTTCCACTGCAAATTGTACCAATCGCGATTTTTCTTCGGTTGTTAAAGTACTTGACTCACCCAGTGTTCCGCCAAGAATAATACCATGCACGCCCGCCCGTAATTGTGCATCAAGATTCTTTTTAAACATAGGAAGATCCAACTGATCATCAGTTGTGAATTTTGTTGTAAGAGCCGGGAAGACTCCATTCCAGTTTACTGACATAAAATAAATTTCTGTAAAGGTATTTTTTTCTGAATAAATGATAAAGACAATTACCGCCAGTTATAAGTGCCAGGAACAGCAAAATATAGAAACGCTGCATGAATGTTTCTATTTAATAATAGATTATGATAATCTGTTGTTAAACAAACTTTGGAGGGAATTTTTATCCGTTAGTTAAATCTTCATTTGTATTCTAAAACTTATTTTACATGAAATCAAAAATTCTACTGACGGCTACCATCTTATTTTGTGTCGTATTATCAGCGAAAGCACAGTTTAACAAAGGACAATTTTTATTGGGAGGGAGTTTAGCTTTTAGCAATTCCAAAAACACCGCTATCCCCAGCAACGATTATATAAATAATTATTTTTGTGCAAATGTTCAAATAGGACAGTTAATTAAAGACAATACCGTGTTAGGTGTTATTGTATCTTACAATAACTCCAACAATCACCTTATTAGATACCCCGACAGTATTTATAACAAAGTAAATGGAATAAACGCTGGTGTATTTTATAGAAAATATAAAAGGATAATAAAAGATTTATACTTCTTTGGAGAAGTGGATGGCGTATACTCGCATTCAAATACTAATCAGGCTTATTCGAATTATTATTACTCCACGGTGAAAACGAGTTCAGACGGTAGCACAGTTTCCTTTATTCCGGGCATCTCCTACGCTGTCTGTCATAAAATGCACTATTGAATTACTTATGCCAAATATAGTAGCAGCTTCGTACATCGCATTCAACTACTGCTTATATTTCGGGAGCTCCGCCAGTTTTAACTAACGGAAAAGAAAATAATTTTTCTTTCAATGCAAATTTAAATTCCAACTTCTTATCCAATTTTGGTATTGGTTTTAAATTTCTAATAGGCAAACACGGATAGCATTTAAAGTGTCCTCCGATGCGGAATTTTACAGCCCCATTGGTTCATAATAAATTCAAAAACGAAATCCCAATTATCAATTGATTGTTCAGTGCTTTGGCCGCTGCCATGGCCACTGTTATAATCCATATGTAAAATTATGGGACTCACCTGGCCGATGTTATTTTGAAGTGCAGCTACAAATTTCTTTGCATTCATGGGATCTACGCGACTATCATTAGCACCGGCTGTAACCAGCATTGTTGGCACGTTAACGCCTACCCGAATATTTTGATAAGGAGAATAACGAAGAAGCCAGCGAAAATCGGCATCATTATCTGATGTACCATATTCGGGTATCCAATAACGTGCAATTAAAAATTTCTGGTAACGTAACATATCGAGCAATGGAACTTCACAAACAATAGCTTTATAAAGATCGGGCCGTTGTGTTGCAATTGCTCCCATTAATAATCCTCCATTGCTGCCGCCAATGGCAATCAATTTTGAAGGACTTGTATATTTATCTTTTATCAACCATTCTGCGCAGGCGTTAAAATCATCAAAGCAATTTTGTTTGTTGGCAAGCATTCCTTCGCGGTGCCATCTTTCGCCATACTCGTCGCCACCTCTTATTCCTGCTTCCACTATTACGCCACCGCGGTTAAGGAAGGGTGCAAAAAATCCATAGTAATGTGGTTCAATTCCTATATTGAACCCTCCATAAGCGGTGAGCAAAACAGGATTAGCGCTATCCAGTTTCATATCTTTCCTGTGAATTACAAACGCAGGAACTTTCGTACTGTCTTTAGAATAATAGAATTTTATTTCACCAACAACATTGCTCATATCAACCGGTAACTTTCCTTTCATAATATAAACGCCATTTAAAATTGGATGGAGATGCCACAAAAATTTTAGGCATTGAAGTAAAAGTATTCAACGTCATATAAACAGAGTCTTCTTCCCTGTCATAGCTTATCCCGGCAACATTTCCCGTTTCCGGCAAATCAATTTGTTTTATCTTATTTCCATCAAGATCATATAATGTCAACCTGCTTTGTATATCTTTTTTATCCTGGATGATAATGTTGTTTTTAGTAACCACATAACTCTGCATTACTGTTTCACTTTCAGGAATCAGCGTTTTCCAGTTTTTATATTCAGGATTATTTTTTTCGGCTACCATTAACCGGTAGTTTGGTGCATTGTCATTCGTGAATATGTACAGTTTATCACCAATGGCTTCCGGATAGCATGTGGATTTTTTGCTTTCATAAATTAATATCTCCTTTGTCGTTAGTGCCGGTCTTTCGCATATAACATTTGTTGGAATAAAAATCGCCTTCGCCATAAAAACTTACATCACTATAACGGTTATCATAAACGAAGTAACTGTTCTTGGCATCTTCTGTTGTTCCCATAAATGCTGCCGTTGAAGCAGGAGTCGCCCACTTCCCACCGGTAGGTTTTTAAAGGCAATTGCTTGTTTACATCTTCCTGGCTGCGAATGGTGAAATAAGCATGCTGCTGATCTTTTGTCCAGTTAAAACCACCAGTATTTTGAAGGGGCGGATATAAAATTTTCCCCGTTCTTGTATCAATAATATAAGTTGTTGAAATTTCTGCGCCGCTTTTTTGAACGCTAATGGCAGCACGTTCGCCATCATAAGTATAGTCTACACCGGAGGTTGAGGTTTTGCCCGAAGTATCTAATTTAACCGGGTCCCAGATCAGTGATTTTTTTCCCATTAAGAATGGTATATAATTTATATTGTTTATCGCCTTTTTTCTTTACGTTTTGAAAAACACGTTTCCCTTGTTTATTTAGCGGCCCTTCGTAATCTATATCAATATAAGCGGCAATTTCGTCCTTAACACCAGGATGTATTTTTTGCGTGGCCTTTAAATATTCTATTCCGTAATCATGCTGGCCTTTGTCCATTCAATTACTTTCGGATCTTCTTTGTCTTCAAGCCAACGGTAATTATCAGTAAGTATTACTCCATGCATGTATCTTTACGGGAATCGCAGAGTATTAGGTGGAAAAAAATTTGATTGAGCAGAAGCTGTTATAAAAATAATTTGAGGCCCAACAATTATTAAAAGATTTCTCATGACGAATTATTTATTATGCGCCAAGTTAATAGTTTTTTGCGAGATAATTTAACTATGAGTAAAGCTTAAGGTTTATTCCGGTAAGCATTTCGATTAGGAAAGCAATTGAAGGTGCAAAAATGAATAGGGATCTATGGAAAATTCTTTCTCTGTTTCTTCAGGAATGTCACCCATTTCAAGATCTATAAAAGATTTACCCTGTTTTATTTGCCACAGAAATAATTTCTTATCTGATTCAGTGTGTAAATACACTTCCGGTAAAATTTCAGGTAACAAGCCATTCCAGCAGGCTTCTTCCAATTGTTCTTTTTCTGTAAGGTTATTTTTATTGCCGGATATTTTTTCAGACCATTCTCTTTTGGAAAATGTAGTTCCGGTTAATAATAAAATTTCCTGTTGAGTAGAATTCGTTTTCATGATAGGTAATTTTTAGTTTAACTCATACTAATTAGACGTTAAACAAGTCTGTAGGCAAACAGCTGAGGACAAAAATTTGTGTTAAATACCTATATGATAAACTGTTTTTATGCCAAATTATTTTGTAGAAAAAGCACTAATTTGTTAATGGCATTATAATACACATAAAGTCAATCAGTTATGAACGAACAAAAAAATGCATCTCCTGGAATTTACTATCCTCGTGAAAAATCTTGTTGATCTTATTGAGAAAGGAAATGCCCATGTTTCGCTGGACAAAGCACTTGCAAATATACCTTTTGCCTTATTAGGCGAAAAGCCGGGAAATCTTCCTTACAGCATCTGGCAGATTGCCGAACACATTCGTATTGCACAATGGGATCTTCTTGAATTTTCGCGGGATGCAAAACATGTTTCTCCCGAATGGCCGGAAGGTTATTGGCCGAAAGAAACGGCCCCTCAATCACAAGATGCCTGGCAAAAATGTGTAGAAAAAATAAAAGCGGATCGCAAGTCTTTTATAGCATTAATTGAAAATGCAGGGATGATTTATTCAAACCTTTTGAGCATGGTACAGGGCAAAGCCTTTTAAAAGAGGCATTGGTATCTGGCAGATCATAACAGTTACCATGCGGGTGAAATAATCGTTATTAAGAAGATTGTTAAATGCATGGAACAAGTTAGAAATCGAAAAATCTACACGTATAATTTGCACAACTAACGGTTATGAATAAATGTTTCAAAGTAAAATGCGCAGGTAAGTGATATCAATGATATAATTTAAAACTTTCAGTATTTGATTACAGTATCTTTACGTAAACTTCGCATTCTTTATGATAAAAATTGGTGAATACAATGTACTAAAGGTGATCAAGGAAAAATCCATGGGTGTTTTTCTTGATGATGGTGATATTGGTATCTTATTGCCCAAACGATTTGTGCCGCCGGAACGAAAATTGGAGATGAGTTAAAAGTTTTTTTATACCATGATGGTGAAGACAGGATTATAGCCACTACACAAAAGCCGTTTGGGGTATTGGGCGATATTGTAAAATTAAAAGTAGTAAGTACTAACCAGCAAGGCGCTTTTTTAGACTGGGGACTGATGAAAGATTTATTTATACCGCGAAGCCGGCAGAAAAATTTTATGATTCCAAATGGAGAGTATGTTGTTAAAATAATGAAGGATGAGCAAACAGGGAGATTATTTGCCACTGAAAAATTGGAGCCATTCTTATCCAATAAAGAGTTGAGTGTAAAAGAAATGGATTTGGTTGATCTCCTAGTATATCGAAAAAGCGATCTGGGTTATGTAGTAATCATCAATAATCAACATACAGGTTTATTGCATTTTAATGAAGTGTATCGCCCGATTAAAATTGGCGATCGCTTTCCGGGTTTTATAAAAAAAATATATCCCGTAAATGAAGAGGGCGAGTTTATGATAGATGTTGCTGCGGGTAAGCCCGGCTATAATCGTGTTGAAGATGAAAGTGCAAAAGTGCTGCGGTTGTTACAGGAAAATAATGGTTACTTCCCTTACCACGATAAATCTTCGCCGGAAGATATTTATTCTTTTTTTGGCATGAGCAAGAAGACATTTAAAATGACGACGGGGAAATTATATCGCGAACGAAAAATAGAATTTACGCAGACTGGCATTAAGCTGGTTCAATAATGATCAAGGTTATGGTTAATTCATCGTGTATTATAAATCACTACTAACTCTAATTAGGTTTTCATAAATCAACCGGAAATTGTAAATTTATTTATGAAAACAATTCGTCTGGCAAAGCCTTCAGATGCTGCTTCAATTCTCGATATTTATATTCCATACATTATAAATTCAGCTATTACTTTTGAAACGGAAATTCCTTCAACGGAAAATTTTGCGCAAAGAATAATTACTTACCAGCAAAACTGGCCATGGCTTGTGTATGAAACGGAGGGTGTAATTGCCGGCTATGCATATGCTACCAAACACAGGGAAAGAGCGGCCTATCAATGGTGTGCTGAAAGTTCTGTTTATGTAAATAATGAGTATCAGCAACAAGGAATCGCAAAAGCATTATACAGGGCATTGTTTAACATACTGCAACACCAGGGATGCAGGAATGTATATGCCGGTATTACATTACCTAACGATAAAAGTGTTGTATTTCACAAAATTTTGGGTTTACCTGGCTTGCCGATTATACCAACATTGGGTATAAATTGGAAAAATGGAATACTGTTAGCTGGTGGCAATTGCAATTGAATGATTATGATGATAACCCTGCCGCACCCATAAAATTTCCTGATGTGGAAACTTCTTATCTCAATACGATTTTAGGATAGCCGCTCTTGTTATTAAACTTGCTGAAGTAAAATATTATGATTAATTTTCGTATCAAGATTTAAAATACTTTCCTTTTTCGTTTCCCTTACGATTTACTGATGAGCTCTAATTTTTTTGTTAATAATCCTGACACTATCGAACCTGTTGTTAAATGCTTTCAGTTGAGTAAGATACGTGGCAGGCTTATCGATGGCATCCGCACTAATTATTTAACCTTCGTTACTAAAACTAAAAAAAATGAAAAAGAGAATTTATTTAAAAAGATTACCGATTATGTTCTTCATCATGGCTATCATATTGGGTTCCTTCAATTCCATGAAGGCGCAGGATATCACCACGTATCAATACCGGCACGTGGCTCCTGACAAAGTAGCTGAATTTATTAAAAGGGAAACAACCTATTGGAGCAAAGTAGCCCGGAAAGCGATCGATGACGGAAAGATGAGCTTTTTGGGCACTTTTGGAAAAAGTAGGTGGGACAGATATGGGTACTGCGTCAAACTATATGTTTGTAAATTCTTTTCCTGATATCAATGCAGATCTCAGTAAAGTTTTTGATCCTACAAAATTATTCCCCGGAATACCAATTTCTAAAATAGAAACTAACTCAATCAGCACCACAACCGCTGAAGTATTTATAATGGATAATGCATGGGTGCAGGCCGCAAACGTAGTACCTGAGAAAGACTTTAATTATGTGTTGATGAATTACCATAATTCATCAGACCCAGGCCAATTTAACGCAATAGAAAAAAACAACTGGGGACCATTTATTAAGACCGCGATGGATAATAACCAGGTAGACCAGAAAGCCTGGGGCAATTCTATTGTATTATCACCTACCGGAGGCAACATGAAATTTAATTGTTTATCTGTTGATCTTTATTCAAATTTAAAATCGGCACTAAATCCCACATGGAGCTCCAAGTCTACATTTCCCAACGCGGCGCTGGATTCACTTCAAAAAATATCCCTGGATCCACCAGCAAGGGTTTTATACAGAATTGTAAAAGTTGAAGCAAAAAATTAATTTTTAAATAAAAAACCTGGTTATGTTGTAGCCAGGTTTTTATAGAACTTTTCGTAAGACAATTATGAATGAGTGCTACAATCGCGGTAATTAAATTTTAAGAGAGGCCGGCAATGATATTATCAGAGGTCTGTGATTTTTGAGAGTTGGAATTGACGGTATATGATATCATTTCTGTCTTTTCATTTATCTTGTTATAAAAAACATAAGATATGGCTAATACTCACAAAAGCAATCAGCGGCACAATAGCCATCGCTCCAAAGCCATCCACAACCCAGTGAGAAATGGCTGCGCAGATAAAATCGATTCCAAAACCTGCATAAGCCCATTCTTTGTACCTTCCTTTTATAAAAGGTAAAATCAAGTGCCATGGCTCCAACTACTTTAAAAAATGTAAGCATTACTCTAAAATAATCGGGATACTGCAAATGGCTGATGCCTTGCCTGGCCAATTCAGTGTTAGATGTTAATGCAGGAATAAGGCCATCAAATAAAACAATAAGGATGGTTGTTGTCCAGTAAATAATTTTTGTCGTTTTCATTGCTAATCTTTTTAATAATTAATAATTTTTTTGTTGTATAAAATTATATTGATGGCATTGAATGCGATGATGTGCAAAAACGACATTGTCAGGGGCGAACGCGACAAAGCTCTATTAAGATGAAAATATTTTGCTCAAAGAGGAATGCGCAAACGTAAAAGATTTACATTAGGGATGATTATTTGCTTGCCCCGATATCAATGGAGTGGCATACAAATTGCATTATGGTATGCTAATTAACATCAACATATACCAGGAAAAAATAAAATTCTTTCCTGCAAAATTTTTTAAACTGGGGTTCTTATAAAGTTTCAAAATCTCAAACGTAACTGTTTGAGATTTTTTTTGAAATAAAGAAGTAAAGTGAAAACTTTTAGCCCAACTCAATAATAGGTATATGTTTTTATGAGAGTATATGCGGCGCCATCTGTTATTTTCTCCGAGCTTAACCTGTTGTTACCGTCAAAAGTGTAGGTGTGATTAAGAATTATGGTTGTAACCCCAAAACTATAAGTAGAAGTTTTTACCAGGTTTTTATTTGTAGGAAAATAGGGAGCGCCGATCACAAGAGTATTTGCAAGAGCTGTGTAATCGTAATACGTTGCAGAATAATCATCCATAGCCGATATTTGGTTGCCGTTACCATCGTATTTATAATTGGTAGTGTTAGACAAAACACCGCCTGTTAAAAGGGAATAATCATACTCTTTTAATGTTACCAATTGTTTGGCGTTGTTGTAAATATATTTCTCGGTAGTGGAATCAAAGGTGTCATTATATTGAAAAGTGCTGTCAACAAGTGAATTGCTATTGAGGAAGAATACTTCGTGAATAGATAAGTGCATTGGAATTATAGATATCACCGGTATAGCTTCCATTGCCATACTTAAATATAAACTTATCACCCGGAATTGGTCTCGGAAATCATACTTACAAGCCTGTTGGAATTATCGTAGCTAAGGTCGAAAGTTGTTACTGAATGCGTGCCTCCAGAAGTTAAATCTTCAGTATATGTTTTTACCTTGTTGGATGCAATTGGGGTGGTACTGCTGGGATCGTTGATGCTGTATTCCTTTTGGCAGGAAGCGAGTGCAACGCAAAATATAATTCCTAATGATATCTTTATCATTTTCATAAGTAGTAGTGTTATTAATTAAAATTAGGAAAATAATTTGTTCATCAGTTGTTTTGAAGCAGCTCTTTAATTGTTACCCGGGTAAACGTCTTGTCTGCCCGGGATGTAAAACGATTAAAACGAGGGTTTCATTGTCTGGAGCTTCCCTTTTAACAAACCTGACTCTCAAAATGGTGGCAGAGATTATCTCGCTATTTTTACAAATTAAAATACAGAGATGGTTTATTAATCCTTACTTTTTATGTTAACAAAAAGCCATAGACCTTTTCGGAAGCATTTTATAAAGTTGGGTATTGCAATCCTATGTGCTTTTATCATCGGCCTTGGCGCAGGCTATGCATGGTTTGTACATAATTCAAAAAGTATTTTAATTAATCTTTTTAACGAAAGATCCGGTGGCCGGCTAAAGCTAAAGCTCGCTGAGGCAACTTTTGATTTTATCAATAGCAATGTAAACATTCGCGAAGCTAATATTACAAGCACCGACAAAAATAATGGGCTCAACAGGTACCAGGTTAGTTTTAGGAAAATCAAGTTACACACCAATTCAATATGGTCGTTATTGTATCATCGGTCACTGGAAATAAAAGAGATTAAAGCATATGATCCCATTATTGAGGTATATAATAATCATATAAAAAATAAGTCCGATTCAGCCAGTCAGCTTTCGATCGGTGCAGAATTAGGAAAAATATATAATTCAATAGAGGAAGGTATTTCAGAGCTTCATACCCATTCAATTTATGTTATTAATGCAAAGCTTATTCTTAATAATACAATACCCGGCAAAAAACCGATTGTAGTTGTCAAATATTTATTTTACTCTTAAAAAATTAATAAATATAGAGATCAACGCCGGTCAATATTTTGCAGAAAAATGATATTGATTTTAGTTCTTCCAACCAGGATATAAGCTTTAAGTGATGGCATTCATAAATTAATATTCAAAAAACTTTCTATTAAGCAGGCCAGGAGTATTATACTCGACAGTTGTACGATTGTTGCATTGCCGGCCTATGAATCGGGAAACAGTTATTCCATCAGTTTTAAACGACTGGCACTCGTAGGAGTTGATTTTAATGCCTTGGGCAAAAAAAGTATTATTAGAGCAGATTCGGTTTATTGCGAAATTCCGGCAGCAAATATTAACCTCAATTCTTCGCAGGCTGACAGCAATAAAGCGGCTAAAGGAATACCGGATATTGAAAATATTATAAAAACATTTTCAGGAAACCTTGACCTCGGTTTTGTTGGTGTTACAGACGCTGACATTCATTTAAACGTTAGAGGAAAAAAGTCCCGTTCAGACTTTCATTCCGGCAAGGTAAACTTCCAAATCAAAAATCTTCGTATCAATCCCGATTCATCGCAACTGATCTCCCTGAAGAATTTCGATATGATGGTAAAAGGTTACCAGCTTTACAATGCAGACAGTACTTCTATCTTTTCTTTCGATAGCGTCCGCTTTTCGAATGACAAATTATTATTGAACGATTTTTCAGTGCACACCGTGTCTGGGAAAGATAAAATAAGAAATTACCGGGACTACAACGTACATTATTTTGCATTATTAGGAATCGACTGGTCTGAGTTGATTTTCGATCAATATTTAACCGCCAGCAAAGCGATATTATATGATCCTGTTATAAATTTTAAAAAGGACAGGAAAGTTGAAATTTCCAAAAAATCAAATCTCTTTAATTCAACTTACACTCTTGATGATTTCATGGCGATTAACGAACTCGAAATTGTAAATGGAACTATTAATATTAACTGGGGAACTAATAATTCGCTGCAGTTAAACGGCCTTAATCTTGCCCTCCTTGGAAAAAATTTTACCGACATCAAACATGTACGGCTCTATAATGACGTTGAAAAATTATCATTCGATAATGGTCTTTTTAAAATCGGTGATATAAATGCGCAATTGAAAAACGTAATCTTCGACGCAAATAACCAGTTGCATGCAGGAGAACTGGTTATTAAAAATAATACCGGCCAGATTGATTCAAAGATTGAAGATGTAACTATCAACACGCTATATTCAGAAAATAACAATAAGAGTTTTGTAGTTGATGGACTGCTGTGGAGGAAAGGCGCCATTAGAGTAAATGTGTCGGCGGAAGGCAACCGGCATCATAGAAATACTTCGCTGCTTTTAAAAAATATACAAGGCAAGCAAACTTCTTTACAAATAGTTAAAAACGAAAATAAAGCGGATGCATTTATTAATGATGTTCAGATAGAATCAATATTTAAAAATTACGATGGCCCTCTCGAAATGAAAGGATTAAAACTTGCAGGAGAAAAAATGAATTTTGCAAATGCGTCTATGCAAGTAAAATCAGCGAAATTTAATTTAGCCGATAATGTGCAGGAATTTAAGGACGCTGCATTTCAACAAAATAATGCTTCTTCCAGTTTAATTGTTACCGTTCCTTTTATTCAACTAAAGGGAGACTTCAATAAATATTTTAGCAAGGATATACATTTAAAAAATATTCTTTTAGAATCACCTGACATTAATTTTCGTCAGCAATTTGATTCATCAACTATTTCAAAAAGTTCAAGTAAAATTTCTTCAATTAAAATCGACCACTTAAATATTACTGAACCTGTTTTGAATTTAATGCTGCAGGATAGTTTATCGCACCGCAGCGTTTTGTTGCCCTATTCCAAAGCAAGTAAGATAATAATTGACGACGTTGCAATTGATTCGGATAAAATCACCGCGGGCGATTTTAATCTGCACTCAGGCAAAGCAATATATAGTGTAGGAGATGAAAAAGTTGTAGACATCGATAGTAATATTGATGTAAGCCTGCAAAAGATTAATTATCCTGTCGAAGCAAAGTCACACTCATGGCGGGCATTGCTTGCTAAATTAAGTTTAAAAAATTCCAAAGGGTTTACTTTCAATATAAAAGAAAACCATCTTTTGTTGAAAGATATGTCGGTAGGAAATGTAGCTTTAAACGATGATGCAATAAAAAATCCGATCAAATTTTTTATTGCAAATCCAGGCGCATGGTTTAATACTTCCTCGGCAAATTATGTTAATAAACATTCGTTGTTACATATTGATAACATAAAATTTAATGGAGCTAAAAAAGAATTAAGAGTTGATTCAATAAGTTACCACCCATTAATATCCCGCGATTCCGCCATATCATCCAGCCATTATCAAATGGATTACATTTATTTTAACGCTGGTATCGCCGTGTTGACCGGTGCTGATTTAGCCAAATTATTTAATGAAAACTTCCTTGCTTTACAAACTGTTGATTTAGATCATCCGTTTATAAGCGTTTACCGTGATAAGTTCCCACCGTTGCAGCCTGGTATTAGAAAAAAATTATTTACGGAACAAATAAAAAAAATTGATTTGCCTCTTACAATTAAAAAGGTCTTGATAAAAGATGGAGAGGTAAGTTATACCGAAAGAAACGCCAAATCAAGACTCGATGGTACGCTGGCTCTTACGCATCTAAATGGCAGCATTGATAATATTAAAAATGATCAACTGCAACAGGGAGATTCTCTGTCGGTCAACGTAGCGGGTCGTCTTTTAGATAAAGCGCCATTTAAAGTTGATATACATCAATCTTACAATGATCCACTATTTGGCTTTCGGTTGAAGCTGCATATTGAACCCGTTTCATTGTCAATTTTAAATCCTTTATTGGCGCCACTTTCCAATGTAAAATTTATTACAGGTTATTTAGATAATTTCGAGATGAATGCCATCGGAAATGAAAATGTTGCCTGGGGTAAAATGAAATTTTATTATCATGATATGCACATTAAATTATTAAAAAAGGGTGGTACGGAAAAAACGAAATTGTTGAAGAGTACTGAAAGCAATCTCGTCAATTTCTTTTATGTAAGAAATAACAACACGTCGAGAACCGGCCTTATTTATTTTGAAAGACTAAAGGATTTTTCATTTTTCAATTATATGACCAAGATTATTTTTAGCGGAATCGGCACCAGTATTGGTGCTCACAAAAACAGTAAGTATGAAAGACTCTATAGAAAAAATGATCTGAAATTTTAGAAGATAGGGATTATTGCGTTTATATGGTGCTTGAACTGCGACACTATTTCAACAAATAATTGGGATGAAGCCCGTCAAAAAAATATGAAATACAAGGGATATTTATTAATGTTTTGCACAGCACTTCTAACTGTTCTTGAAGTGTACATGGGTTTGCATTTAAATGAAGCGCTCCTCATGTTGGGTTTGTTTTTTCTTTCATTTAGTATAACGAGGGTAGGCTACATTCCCGATTTGTTGTTTAAAGGAAATGCATGGTTCACTATTGGCGCTATCTCGTTATTGGTCTCGTATATTTTAATGTTTATTGAGGGATTTCCACATCACCGGGTAAATCAATATCCTGAATTTTATGTGCACATTTTTTTCGACTTATTATACTTTGCCACCATACTAAGCCCGCTAAAGAGAAGTAACTTTTTTTTAAAGATAATATCGTATTTGTATTTACTCTCACAGGTGATAGTAATGATCTTCGAACTTAAATCATTACTATTTTTTGTTGCAAATAGTCAGAGTGCATTTGATATTGCTTTCAAAATATCGTACGTTATACTTTGGGATATATTAAGGATCGCCATACTTATTATTTCTTTAAAATTTATATATCATCAAAAGAATTCGGTTGGAGTTATAGCTGCAGATTAAAACAAAGCTTGCCTGTGAAAATATTATCCGCAACAAAGAGTTAAGGAAATGCTGCCTTTTCTTTAATCAAAATATATTGTTCTTGTTCCGCGTCATTCTCGCAAACACCTTTGAACAGGTTAAGATTTGTGATCTCGGCTTCCATCATTGCTTGTTTGTTTTCGGAAGGAATGGCTGCATTCATCCAGTTCACATTAACAGTAAGCAATGTAGTTGAATTATCACGTACATACATATCATAATGAAGCATTATCGTTGCAGCAACTTCGGTTATTTCTACCTGCTCAGAATATATTGCATGGTGTTCTTCGAAGTGATTGTACACCGCAGTGTTGACAAGAACCATACCCATGAATATACAGTTATGTTGCATCCCGATACGTTCTGATGTCATCTC
The DNA here is from genome assembly GCA_963756945.1 of uncultured Chitinophagaceae bacterium. Taxonomy (GTDB): domain Bacteria; phylum Bacteroidota; class Bacteroidia; order Chitinophagales; family Chitinophagaceae; genus Ginsengibacter. The sequence goes on from CAVWQJ010000005.1 coordinate 430,210, forward strand.
GCGATTCACTGAATCTACACCCATCAACCACTTGGGCCTTTTGTCAACATTGATCAATGTTTGATACACTGTTTTTAAAGGAGCGTTGATGATAATTTCCAGATCATCATCTCCTTTGTAAACAACAAATTTTGGCCGTTCAGGTGGCGGAGGTATTTGCAACTTGTACTCGCTAAGCGTAGCAAATTCGTAGTCAATATCGCCGATCGCGGGATAAGTGTAACTTGACTTTGACCAGGTAAGCATTGGAGATGGATCGCATTGCCCAACCGCTTCGCAGCAGGATCCGGTTATAAGTATATATTCATGAGAATCGACATTATTCTTTAATAGCCGGTGGGCAATGATCATGTCTACACCGGTTGCTTTTACAAATTGAGCCACTTTAATTTCTTTGATATTCCCAAAGTGTACAATAAACTTTAGTGTAAGATTGGTGGCAGACTGACACGCTCCGCATTGGCAAACTGTGTCGCGTTCTATTATATTAAGTTGCTCGTGAAATTTATGAAATGTTCTAAGACACTGGTTTATGAGTTGCTCACGCCGTAGCGACAAACCTTTTCGATAGAAGAGAATGGCATCACCTTCGATTTCTGCAAGGGTAAACCCGTTTTCGTTTGATGCAATGATCAACTCAAGTAATTCGGTTATGATATGGGCACTGTGATCAATCTCCGTAGAACTGGTAAAATCGGTAAATCCACTGATATCCGGAATAAGAATTATCGCTTGTTCACTCATAGCGCTTGTCTTTTATGTTAGCATGCAAACGTGAAGCGGCGCATTGACAATTTTTGCGTCATTCGCCGCTTCGATAAAATCATCCAGCCTTAATGAGTCCGCTTGTTAAGTTCACGGTAGATCCCTGAATAAATTTGCAGGAAGATTAACTTCCGGGTGCACGATAACCAACAGAAATTTTCGTTGCTTTATCAACATCCTCCGCATTTATAAGCATCGTATTAGTAGTAGATACCAGGCCTGTGGAATTAATATTTAATGAAATTGCAGTAGCTGTTGTAGCATCGGGTATTTCTGCAATTACATATACATCTGTATCACCGAAGGCATAATAAAATGCTTCCATTTTTCCGCCCAGGTCACTGATCATTTTTTCTATGGCTTGTTTTCTGCTTGTACCGCCAACTTTGAGCAATCCCTTTACTCCTTCTGAAGTATAAGAGGCCTTAATCAAACACTTAATCATTTGATTTGATTTTAGATTTTTTATTTTAATTCATTATTTGGATGCCATTGCTTCCCCATAAGAATCATAATATTCTTTGTGCTCACATAATTGTCCATCTCTGAAAGTAAATACCATGGCCCAGTCACCGGAATAAGGATTACCAGTTTTCTTCGATTTTGCATCCCAATGTCCCAGTGCAACTACTTTATCACCTTGTGAGATATATTCATCAATCTCAAACTTGGGAAAATCCTTATTTGCATAAATAAGTTTGAAAAATTCGGTTACACCTTCTTTCCCGTGATATACCTGTGCATATGGCAGTATATCGGTTGGTCCGGGGCATGTCCATTTAATATCATCGGTAACCAATTCGAGAATGGCCGGAACATTACCCTGGCCGAAATAGTCATATACTGCCTGGGCAATATCTTTGTTTGTCATTACTGCTGTTTCCATTTTGTTTTTTTTAAATTGTTATTAATTTTTTTATGTGAATCTTGTTTACCAAAGTTCCGCTCACGAGCGGTGTTTTTGTGAGGACAAAGAACCCAGGTCGAGGGATATTCCTGCCAAATAATCGGACAAATTGTGCATCATCAGGACTAATTCATCATTTTTATTTAGCATCAATTTTATTCCATAAGGCGCCCGGGTAAATAAAATAATCATAGGTAACTTTATAGGAACGTCAAAACTTGTCTGCATTTAAAACAATATTAATATTTGCGATTTCCTGCATTAGCTTAAACGCTTCTGCACAAAATGGGGAATATGAAAGCATTTCAGTAGCACAAGGTTTATCACAAGGCATGGTATTCGCCACGATACAGGACAAAGAAGGTTTTATATGGGTGGCTACAAAGAACGGCTTAAACCGTTATGACGGATACGGTTTTAAAGTTTTTACGAACGATCCATATAATTCAAATTCTTTAAGTAGCAATACTGTTACAGCGCTTTTTGAAGATAGCAAAGGCCGCATATGGGCCGGTACCGAAAATGCCGGGCTGAATATATATGATAAAAAAAGCGGTCAGTTTTACAGGATCGACAGCCGCCCTGGTGATGCCGGTAGTCTTTCGGGCAACAGTATACGCAACTCTATTGTTGAAACTAATGATGGAAAAGTGCTGGTGCCAGTTAATGATGCCGGGTTTAACGTAATCACGGCTCCGGATAATCTTTTTGAAAAAAAGGTGGTACCCGTTATCGTTAGGTTGTCCCTTCCAGGTAATGAACAGGTTTATGGAATTGGCAAAGACAAAACCGGTACTATATGGATAAGCAGTTACTCAAACAAAGTGTATCGTTTTGATCCCGACAATAATACTTTTCAATTATTCGCCAATTGCTTGTTTTATAATAATGGCCAGGCTACTGACGATGGGGGATTATGGATCAACAATAATTTTTTTCTTTTTGATGGCACTAACGTGGTTCCGTTATTTGATACTGTGAAGATCAAGGCAGGTAATCTCCTCATGACATCTAAAAATGAACCGTGGATAGATTTTCATGAACCCCTTTCTTATTATAATATAGCCGAATGGAAACCGGGCCAACCGATACAATGGGATTATGTTCCACATCTTTCCAAAGATTCCAAAGTATTATTCCCTTTTTTGATTGATCGCTCTGGTTTACTCTGGGTTGGAACGAAAGGCTATGGTCTGCGCAAATATAATATTACATCAAGCAGGTTCAGACCGCAGGCTCCGGGGTATAGCGTTCGTTATATTGTGCCTTCTTCCAACGGCATTTTCTTAGGTGCCTATCCATATGAATGGAGAAAACTGGTGAATGATTCAGTCGGGAAAAACCCATTCGATAAAATCGTTCCTATTAAAACTATTGATAACATTGTTGTATCCAAAAGCGGTGACTATTGGATAAGAGATGACAACGTTGATGCCAAAGCGGGGTTATTACAATATCATATCAAAACGGCTACCGTCACTGCGTTTCCTTCTATTCAATTTAACCATGGCGAAGGTGACAAGCAACCCATGATTGAAGACAGTCAAGGAAATATTTGGTTCCCGGCATTAGGCGGAACATTTACAAGAATAAACGAAGCTTCGGGCAACATAGATACGTTTACAATCAATACCAATCGTACCAGTCAGATGTCTCCAACTGCGCTTTGTACGGCTTTGTATGAAGATGGGAGTGGCGTATTTTGGTCAGGCACGGCGGAAGGATTTGCAAAGATTGATTTTACAGATAACAAAAATCCCCAACCGAAAGTTACCTGGTATTTCAACAGTGCTACCGATCGCAATACTTTAAGTTATAATCATGTTTCCTGCTTTCTCGATGATCCTTCAGAGCCGGGTAAATATATTTGGATAGGCACAAAGGGTGGAGGCCTAAACCGTATGGACAAAAACACCGGCGATTTTTTTCATCTCAGCACAAAAGATGGCTTGCCTAACGAGGTAGTATATGGAGTACTGGCGGATGATGCAGGAAATATTTGGGGAAGTACCAATAAGGGAATCTTTTGTTTAATCCATACAAAAGGTAAGACGGGCGATAATTGGCAATTCAGGAATTTTGCAAAAACGGATGGCCTGCAGGATGAAGAATTTAATACCGGAGCCTATGCTAAACTTGGCAATGGCAATCTTGCATTCGGCGGCGTGAATGGACTTAATATTTTTAATCCGGAAGAAGTGCTGGTCGCAGGTTATTCGCCGGATGTTTTTATTACGGATATTTTAGTTAATAATGAACAACTTATTCCGAATGATAAAACAGGTATACTGAAACAAACTATTGAGCAAACAAAAAGCATTACGCTAAACTGGTTACAGGATATTCTTACTCTTGAATTTTCTTCACTGGATTTTACCGCTCCCGGGCAAAATAAATATCGTTATCAATTGGTGGGTGTAGATGATGATTGGATCGAAAGCGGTAGCCGCCGAACGGCCACTTATCTGCATTTGCCATCGGGTAAATATATATTCAAGGTTCAAGGCAGTAACAGCCAGGGTGTTTGGAGTGATAAAATCGCAGAACTCGCAATCACCGTATTGCCGCCGTGGTGGCGTACATGGTGGGCTTATTTGTGCTATGCTCTGCTGCTGGGTTTGTGCATTTGGGCTTACTTTAGATTTACCTTAAACAAGGCAAAACTAAAAGCCCAATTAAACTTTGAACAATTGGAAGCAAAGCGCATTAAAGAACTTGATACGGTTAAAACACAACTCTATACCAATATCACGCACGAATTCCGGACTCCACTAACTATTATTTTAGGGATGGCACAACAGGTAACCAACCAACCCGATGAAAACTTTAAGGGCCGGATGGATATGATCATTCGCAACGGAAAAAATTTGTTACAGTTAGTAAATGAAATGCTGGACCTTTCAAAATTAGAAACAGGAAAAATGTCGCTGCAATTAATCAATGGCGATATGATCAATTTCCTGCGTTATATCGTTGAATCATTTCACTCACTTGCCGAAAGCCAAAAAAAGCAACTCCATTTTTTATCAGATATTGATGTATTGCTTGTGGCGTATGACCCTGAAAAGATTCGCCAGGTGGTAACCAATTTATTATCCAATGCATTAAAATTTACACCTGAAAAAGGTAATATTTACATTTCAGTAAACGAATTTGTCGTAAGCGGTAGCGCACAAAAAATTGGTTTAATTATAAAAGTAAAAGATACCGGTATAGGCATACCCGAAGATCAGTTGGATCATATCTTCGACAGGTTTTATCAATCTGACAACAGCCACACAAGAAAAGCAGAAGGAACCGGCATTGGTCTCGCTCTTACCAAAGAACTTGTAAAATTAATGGAAGGCGAGATCACGGTTAAAAGCCCGCCGCCCGGCAGTAACAAGGGAAGTGAATTTACTGTGTCCTTGCCTTTGGCAAAAGTTGCTGATGCGGAAGAAGGTTATATTGTTCCCCTTATTCAGGTTAGCCAGGAACTTGCAACAACAGCCTCCTCAGAAATTAAAGCGGTAATCGCTAATGGACATGACCCTGCAACGCCACTCATTTTATTGGTAGAAGACAATGCTGATGTGGTGGCTTACACTGCTTCCTGCCTCCCCGATTACCGGCTTGCGGTTGGTAAGGACGGAAAAGAAGGTTTTGAAATAGCGAAGGAAATAATTCCCGATCTTATCGTTACTGATGTGATGATGCCTTTTGTGGATGGATTTGAATTATGCAAACTATTGCGAAGTGATGAGCATACCAGCCACATCCCGATTATTATGCTTACTGCAAAAGCAGATATCGAAAGTAAACTTGAAGGATTGAGCACCGGTGCGGATGCTTATTTGGAAAAGCCTTTTAATAAAGAAGAGTTGTTGATTCGGATAAATAAATTATTGGAACTGCGTAAAAATCTTCAACAATATTACCTGAAAAAAGCAGGCCTTGCCGACATTGCCCAATCGGCGTCAATTGCTGATGAAGCAGGAAATATTGCGGATAATAAAAAGGAAGATGAGTTTGTAAAAAAAGTAAGAGAAGTAGTAGAACTGCATTTAGCAGATACCAATTTTTCTGTTGAGCAATTATATAAATCTGTTTTTATGAGTCATTCACAATTGCATAGAAAGCTGGATGCGTTGACAGGGTGCTCACCCAATAAATTTATCAGGATGATTCGTTTCAATAAAGCAAAAGAATTACTGAGGGATCCATCGAATAGCATTGGTTCGATAGCGCTCGACTGTGGTTATAATGATCCTGGTTATTTTGCAAGGATATTCAAACAAGAGAATGGCGTAACACCACAGGAGTGGCGTATGAAAAACAAACTGCCCGTTTAAATACATATGATATTTTGGCCACTTCCTTATTGCCGGATTAAAAGGGAAATAGCTGAAGCCTTAATTTTCTTCCTTTACAAAAATTAGCCTGCTCAATAAAAGCGTGTTGGCGTCGGCGTTAGTTTTAAACCTAATCGTGAGTGAGTGGTTAAATTCGCCGATATAAAATTCGCCGATATGCAGCATTGGCGTACGTTCTTCCTTGTCTTGTTTTCGTGTGTTGATCCATTCGGAAATCTGTAACTGGCCTTGCCATAAAGAAAACGAACATCCTTTGTAAGTGTCAGTAATATCAAGATATAATTTATACCTGCCGGCCGGAATCTCATCAAGACCGATTTTTAATCTTGATTCATCAGTTGCCGTAAAAGTAAATGTTTCACCTCCGGTATCGTACTTCCATGCTGATTTGCAGGCGATGTTATCCCATATTGAAAAATTCATCAATTGAGGATACATGATCATTGTATCCGGGATATGGGTAGTACATAAATCGTTATTTGGCTTAAGAAAATGCTGCGGCGGAAGATCACAATAATAAAATGCGAGTGACGTGTAGTCAACGGGGATGTTATTATTTACAGGGCCATGCTCAATACTTTCATAAATATTTTTTTCGAATGAAATTTTATCAGCCAGATAGAACCGGTATCCGCCTGTGCGGCAAAATGGAAGTGAGTAGTCAAGCGCTCCGTGCAAAGGCAAGCTCATTTTTTTGCTCCATCTGTCAGGAAATGCATACCAACCTCCGTTAAAATAATCTTCAGAACCTGTCCCGTGAATCCGAAAAATATTATCTGTCGCGGTTGAATCATCACCTTCAAAAAAATAAGTCATTCCCGGGCGAATTCCCTGCGCCAGCAATATAGAACCTGCATAGTGGCCCTTGCCTTTTGTGTTTAAAAAAACGTGAGCCGGTGCATATGCGGGTAAAATATTACTGTTCCAACAAACATAAAATTTTCCTTCTTTCCTGCTATCTCTTTTTTCGTTTGAGTAGCTAACGGTTGCGCTTACCTGTAACGGTTTATCGGTTCCGGAAATAGTTTTGCGGTAGATCAATTCTATTCTTGCGCTTTTATCAAAGGGCATGGGCAGCAGGCAATAATTTTTGCCGGCCCTGGTACCAAGCAGTAAACTTTGCATCGAGATTTTTCCAAACGCGTATCCAAAAAAATCTGCCAATGGACAATACACAGCAGGCGTGTGCTCATCGTCCCATGTGATTTTAATATCAACCTGCTTTTGCAAACCTTCAAAGATTGCTGCATTGTCAAATGTTATTTTAAGTATTCTGCCACCTTGCCGTGAGTTGAATATTGTTTTGGTTTCACCAGGCAACATTTGTATTGTTCTGGAAATGTTGACAACATCGTTTTCTCCGCTATAAAAATCTTTAATGCGTTGGTCTTTCTTATTCCACAAATCAGTAATTTTTTTTAGTGCCCCTTTTTCTTCTTCACTTAAACCGGTTGAAAATTTGTCCACTATCGTTCCTTGCGGATAAAGCCTGTATTGTATTTGGTGAAACTGCGTTTGCTTTGCCCTGCAGGTAATTTTACAATTAGTTTGAAAAGGAATGGGTAAATAGCAATAATAACCGCCCAGTTCGTTACCGCATAAAGGCGGTATAAAAGGAAAAATTTTGCCGGAAAAGAGATCGGAATATTTTATCGAGAACGATACCTGTGCTGTATCATCTATATAAAAATCAAGAGTATCATCAGTTGGAGTTGGCGTCCATATGCGGTTGATTACACCCGGTCCATCTATATCAAAAATTACAAGACTACTGTCTTTATCTTTTTTTATGAATGAATAGGTGCCATTGAACCCATCATTATTACCTCCGGTTGTGTCATAGGTTGAAATTTGAGCAACAATTGTATTATCGCAATATCGAGGAAGAAGTGAAATATCATAGTAAGATCGCAATTGTTGTTGTAAAGAAACCGTCTCCTCTGTCTTGCCATCGTTGGATGTCGGTTGTGCGTAGCCTGTTGCTCCCAAAATAAAAGCAAGCGGAATAAATAATAAGAATTTATTGAAAGTGCAGGTATGCATAACAGACAGTTTGTTATTTCTATTTACAAGGTATTGGCACTTTTTGATAATTGCGTAAAAATTATCGGCGGTGCGATGTATTTCCGCTACATACGAAAAAATAAAGGTATAGTAGTGATACGGGCACGAGCAAATCTAACGTAAAAGATTATCCTAAAGTTTACAGGCTTGTCCATAATCCTAATACGGGCCGAAACGGATGTCCGATTTAATCACGACATTTTATTGACAAAATATTGGATGAGTAATCCCTATTCCAAATTCCTAACCTCTTCAAAATTTAATGGAATAACAACTTCTCTTATACCCGCTTCCGCATTAATAGCTTCATGTTTGTCCTGGAGTTCTTTAGTAAGTATCTGCTTGGCTTTTCTCTCGCCAGGCGGATTTAATCTTTCTGCTTTTTCAAATTCTATTACCTGCTTCAAAATATCTTCGGGTAAATCATTTTTACATTTTACAAGAATCTCTAAAAATTCAGAAGCAAAGAACTGGTCTATTTGTATTTTTCTTTTTGTGGTATGCGCAAACCTGCCGATAACCCTGCAAATATTATCTCTTTCCTCCGGGCTTAATTGATTTACAAATTCGTAATCTTCAATTTTTTTCAATGATAATAAGATTGGCTCCAATGCATCTTTTGTAATTATATAAACATTGTAATCTCCCATGTTATAAGTTACTTGTTTTATAACATGAATCGTGCTGGATGGCACTACTAAAAAAATATCTTTTTTAACCCTGTCCTGGTTAGCATATTTCTTTACGGTTTCCGTTTGTGCTTTTATATATTTAGGGAAATTAATGAGGTCATCATTAGCCGGGCATTTGGCATCGAAAATGATATATTCATCTGCAATTTCAATTGTGTTGTCGGGGCTGCCGCGAAAGGGAACTTCATCAATATATTTTATCAAATGATTCTGGCAAATGATTTTTAAAGTTTGTTCTACGTTTATTTCATGTTCACTCCATTGCCGTTTCAATTTTTCGTGGGCAATTCTTTCTTCTTCCAATCGTGCATCATGTAATCTTTTTGTATCGTTTACTAACGTTTCTTTTATTTGATTAAGCTGGGTTATTTTATTTTCATAAGTTTTGGTTCTCTCTTCTTCGGTTGTTTCAAATTTGGAATTGACCAACGTTAGTTTTGAAACAGTTCTGTTTAATTCTTCTATTTTATTATTTAGAGAAGTGATTTCTTCTTCTTTCTTATAAACTAACTTTTCAAATTGCTGAATATTACTTTGCAAACCTTCGCTTTGAGTGGTTGCCTGCAATAATTTTTTTTCCAATGAATCGTATTGATCTTTTTTATTATTAAGTTCTTTCTGAAGAGATTTAAATTCTTCGAAAGCATCATAGCTTAAATTCCTGACATGGCGCCAGGAAAACAATCTTTGCCAAAATGTTAGTTCCCTTATCCTGGAAAAAAACAGGTTTAATTTTTCCATAAAAAAATATTAAAGAGAGATGTACATAAAACTATGAAACTTTTTTGTTTAAGGACATTTGCTTTTGTTATAGCACACAACAGCTCTAACTTTTATTAAGTTTGCAACTCCAACAACCGCTATAGAAAATGATTTTTATTACGCAATTAGTTTACACCAGGGAAGGACAAGAAAATATATTTCATCAATTTGAAGACATTGCGATTCCTGCAATTTTAAAATATAACGGCCGGCTGTTATTAAGGGTAAGGCCAACTGAAGATACTTTCATCGAACATCATATTGAAAGACCTTATGAAATTCATTTAGTGGAGTTCGACACGGAACAGGATTTTGAAAATTTTCAAAAGGATGAGGAACGAAAGAAATTTTTGCATTTAAAAGATCAATCAATAAAATCTGTTTTACTTATTAAAGGAACGAAGCTGTAAGGCGGAAAATCTATTGCGTATGTCACCTGCTTACAGACTCTATAGCATGGCAAACAAAATGATTGATAGAATAATGGTATTGAAAGCACAACCTTTTTTAACGCTATTGCGTTTATGAATCGGTATACATTGGCGTGGGTTTAATTATTTAAATTTGTTTACCAAAGCATTCCTGTTAGTTGCATCCTTTATGAAGTTTTCAAAACAATATTATTTCCTCGTTCTTGCTTTTATTTTGCCAACACTGCTGTTGCAAAATACAGGATGCTATAAGGAGTACAGTATCGAAGGAATAGACACAACCCGTATAATAAGAGATACTGCCAGCCCGGGACCAGTCGGCATTGTTAAAGCATTTCCCGATTGCTTACTTTGTAATCCTGAAAGTGATATTACCATTGGACACTGGAGTTTCAAAACGGGAAATTCTTTTTTATGCGGAGGCGTTACTAACTCGGGCTTTTATCGGGGGCAATTCGAAAAAAGATTTTACTGTATTTGGGCCTTCAGCCTGTTCTGTTGATACGGGTTTGGTAATATCGGTATATCTCGACATTCCGTTAGACCAGGATCGATTTAACCTTAGCACCTACCGGACAGCGTTTTACTATTATGACAATAATGCGCCGAAAGATATATTGATAAGTTGGCCAACTGCACCATTTGTAATAACGGTTCAAAGTTTTATTTACAATACAGGTATTGTTATAGGTTCGTTCAGCGGGACCGTTTATAAGGCAAATGGCGATACAGCTACTATAACCGATGGAAAATTTAAAGTAAAGCTGAAGTAGAGATTCGGCGTTTGATGTTGCTGATATTAGTGACCCAACTAATGAAGTGTTATGAGACACTTCATTTTTACAACTTTTATATGAAATGCAAAGCACGAAAAACATATTGCTGACTGGTGTTGATAAGAAGCCAATGACGCTTGATATATTTTTTGAGAATGAAATGAAGCAAAGGCCGGTGGTAATTTATGCTCATGGTTTCAATGGTTTTAAAGACTGGGGTAATTTTGATTTGATTGCTAAAAAATTTGCAAGGCATGGTTGTGCATTCGTGAAATTTAATTTTTCGCACAACGGTACTACGCCTGAACATCCGGAGGAATTTAAAGACCTCGAAGCATTTGGCAATAATAATTATTCAAAGGAACTGGAAGAACTGCGATTAGTAATAAACTGGGTTTGTAATCCATCAAATGAATTCAGCAATGTGATGGATGTTAATCATCTTACTTTAGTAGGACATAGTATGGGTGGAGGAATTGCGATATTGCACGCAGCACATGATATTAGGATAAAAAAATTAATCACGTGGGCAAGTATAAGCGAATGTAAAACTCCATGGGGTACCTGGCCAGCAGAAAAAATGCAGGAATGGAAAGAGACAGGAGTCCAATATTATACCAACACGCGAACAAAACAACAGATGCCATTGCGCTATCAATTGTATGAAGAGTACATCAACAACCGCGAAAAGCTTGATATAGAAAATGCCATCAAAAGTCTTGATATACCTATATTGCTTTGTCATGGAACATTAGATAATTCTGTTCCGTTAGCGAACGCATTCAAGTTGCAAAGTTGGCAACCATCCGCAAAATTATTTACCGTGCAAAGCGATCATGTATTTGGGCGAAGCCATCCCTGGACGTCTGATGATTTGCCACCTGCAATGGAAGATGTGGTGGAGGCAAGCTTGAAATTTTTAAGGGATTAAGTATTTCATTTCTCAGCTTCTTTGACTCACCTTTGTTCACCTTATAGTTTTAAAATCAATGAAGAGTTTATTACTAATGATTAGCTTAATGATATGTCTATTATTAAAATAGAAACTGTAAAACAGAAAGCTGATCATAGAGGAAGACACTTAGGTCATTGTAGTGCGATGTAAAAAAAGGCTACATATTTTGCAGCCTTTTTAAAAGTTCTGATATTGATCACGTTCATGATGAAACTATCTAAAGAAAAAGCTTTTCCTGTGCTTGTGCCTGTAAGAATGGTCTCTGTGGCCTCTGTGATCACCGTACCAACCGCCGCGTCTACTGTGTCTTCCATAGCTTTTTCCATAACCTCCGCGATGATAATCATTCTCATTTCCCCGCTTGTTCCATGGGCTACTTGAATACCTGCTTTTGTTGTGGGAATTTTTTGAGTCCCCAAAATTGCCATTTCCGGAACGCGGGGATTGATAGCTATTTCCATTGTTTTGTGTATTATTTTTTTGGCGATGACCGGATTGTGCAAACGATGCACTTAGGAGGCCCGTGAAAAATAATAATGTAATAATCTTTTTCATACATATATTTTTAGTTTGTGAATAGATAAGAATAAGACTGTCTTTTTGCCGGGGGGCTTATCAATAAATTGTTAATACAGAATTGCTTCAGATTCTGCGGTGTTTAAGGGTAACGTATGAATCGATTTGGAATATGTAGCGTTCACATTTGCCCAAGGTCCTTTTTTTGAAGCCGGGATTTTCAACAAGGGGTAACTATCTTTTGCGTATAATGGTCGTCGTTATATTTCGATATTAATTGTTTAAACCGCAACAAATTGGAATTCGCCATAACTCAAACTTTTGTTCTTAACTTCTATTGGGAATGTCGGGTCAGACTCCGGTCATTTATTCCCGGCAAAAAAAAACGGGCTTATCCCGGATTATTTTTTCACGTAAAATTGTTTTTTTCAAACGTATAATAAAAGAGAAAACTTAACGTTGGAGATTAAGATTATATGGTGTATTTTGGAATTATTAAAAAATCCGATTTTGTCTCTAATAAAAAAAATCCAGGAATATCCTGATGTGGTATTGATCGTGCTTGCTGCTATAACTATTTTTACCATCATTTATTTATTGCATAATTACTTGTAGATTATGCCACCACTTCTTCCTGAGTAAGTTGAGGCCATTCATTTCTTTTGTATACCAGCGATGCTTTCTCATTTCGGTATTGATTTTAGGCTCGGCAATTACTTGACGAATGTTAATTTCCTGTCTGTTTCATCTTCCTTAAATTAAATGGGTGCCGTTGTAATTCCGATTATTGATATTTCTTATGCGGGCTCATCATATTATCATCATATATTCTTCTTGTTCCCAGGCAACCTGCTTAATCATTATTCCGTATTTATAATTTTGAACAAAACAGGTTTTTGATTGTTGCCTGTTTATCGCTTCCTGTTATGTTTTCATACTTCAGAAAAATAAAAAAAACACATTTTGTAGTATTTGTGATATTGGTATTGCTATATCTTGGAAATGTGATGTCTACTACGTTTGATGAGGATAGAAACCGGCAAATTATACAAGATACCGGTGGAAAAAAATTTGCCGGCTCTGTAGTTTGCGCCGACTGCCATAAAGATATTTATGACACGCATCTTAAAACGGCTCATTATTTAGATTCGCGGCCGGCCGCTAAGCAATTTATTAAGGGGAGTTTTAAAAAGAGAAATAAGTTCGTCTATAACAAATGGATGGAAGTTATAATGCAACAGAAAAATGATTCTTTTTTTCAGCATGCTTATATTAATGGAATCGAATATCAAAGTGAATCTTTCGATATCGTAATAGGTTCTGGCAGAAAGGGACAGACCTATTTATACTGGAATGATAATAAATTATTTGAGCTTCCTGTTTCTTACTACACTAATCTGAATAGTTGGTGCAACAGCCCTGGTTTTCCCGACAATTTTATTAAGTTCGACAGGGAAATTCCTGCTCAGTGCCTCGAATGTCACGGCACCTATGCTAAAGCAGACACAGACCGAAATGGTGAAACTTTTTATGATAAAACGCAAATACTTTACGGCATTGATTGTGAAAGATGCCATGGGCCGGCGGCGGAGCATGTTGCCTATCAGCAGAAACATTCTGGAGAAAAAACAGCAAGATATATTGTAAGCATTTCGAAACTCGCCAGGCAGCAACGGCTTGATGGTTGTGCCCTTTGTCATTCGGGCTTTAGAATCCCAATAAAACCCGCGTTCGAATTTATAATAGGCGATACGCTCGATAATTATTCTCATGTAAGATATAACACGGATAGTACTTCAACACTTGACGTGCATGGTAACCAATATGGGTTGCTCACAGCAAGTAAATGTTTTCAAATGTCGCAGCAAATGGATTGCTCTTCGTGCCATAACGTACACGTTAATGAGTTTAATAGTCCCAAAATTTTTTCACAGAGATGTGTTACATGCCATACATAACACAAACATGATAGTTTCACTATACCGCAAGACACTCATTTCTTATTGGCTGATAACTGTGTTGATTGCCACATGCCCATGCTGCCTTCAAAAAGGATTGTTTTAACGGTAGCCAATTCCAACAAAGTTGTGCCCGATGTTGTACGCACGCATAAGGTGGGCATATATCCCGAAAAAACTAAAGAATTTCTTGCAAACCTAAGATTGAAAAAATAGCGATCGAACACTGAATAACCTCAAGAGTTTTTGTTGATTGCTGCTTGAATTAGTCTTACAGTGATGAGACAATAATACCTGTTTGAAAAGAAAGCTTTCAGAAAAAATATGGCTGTTTTAATTGTGACTAATTCCTTTATCAGTTCAGTGGTTTTGCTTTCTTTTAACCCGGCAGTTTTGCTATATAAGATTGAAACACGTAATGCTTTAAGTCCCGTCATTCCCTGCAGGTCTTTAAGAGTTAGCGTTTCAACATCAGAACTTATATAATTAATAAATTGCAAGTAATGAATATAGTTCATGTATTCTTTTGCCTCTCTTTCGTTTGAATAAATGATAGCGATTTTTCCGGGCTGCGTGAGTCGCTCACCAGTTTCCTTAACCACAGCCTTATCAATTCTTTTCTTTATTATTTCGTACCGGGCATTGTAAGCGCCGTCAACATCAAACTTTTTTTCTTCCATCCTGAAACGGATGCTGAGTGGCTGGCTGTGAACAAGTATAAGTGAGCATACATCCAGTTTGGTTTTGAGACGCGGTTTTAAGCGATGAATTTCATTTTCTATTTCGCAGGTTATTATTAATTGCCATAGCCGCAGATTTTGCAAATAAAGCTGATGAAACTTTTTATTGTTCACCATGGATTGGCCAATGTATAAATTATGTTCAACTCCATCAGATTTATATTTTTCAAAATAATGTGGAAACATAGATTGCGCGCTTTGCTGGGCTTTATCGAGATATGCCGAAATATTGTCATTGATAAGTTTTAACACTCTCGTCATAAGCTTTCCTTTTTTTGTATAATAATCCCAATACCGGATCGAGTTGTTTTTCGTAATGCTGCAACGCCTCATGTATTTCAGTATTTTGGCTATGCAGGTAATTAAATACCGGGTAAATTTCCTTTCTTAGAAACTCTAATACAATATTCTCATCCCCGGCAGATAATTCCTGGCTTAATTGCTGAATATAACTATCAACGCGAAACCTGAGATCTTTATATACAGGTAATCCAAATTTTTTCACAGAGAGATTCAGGATGTTTTTAGCCAGCGACAACTGTTCAATTAAGTCTGCCTGGATGGAAAGATTGCGCTCCACGGAAGAACCATGGATATCCGTCTGTCCATACAAGGGAAAAACATTTGTAAAAACAATATCTTCCATTTTATCTTCATCAACATTCAATTTTAATTCAAGAAACCTTTCTGCTGCTTCAATAAAACGCCATGCCACGGTTGAATGAATAGCAGTACACTTTTGACGTATGATTGCGTCAATCTGGTTTTTCATTTCATCCTGCGATCTTTTCATTGCTATAGTAAACAGGGAGATAACATCTTGCAATTTGAAGACAGTTATCGTATTGAGGGCATTGGGTTCCCGGGAGCCAAGTTCGAGTATTCCAATCAATTCATTATTATAAAACAACGGCAGCGCCAGGTAACTTTTAAGACCCAGCGCTGTAAGCTTTTTTACGAATATATTTTGATCAGGATTTTTCCCGTCTATATTTTGAAAAACGAGTGGTTCATTTTTTTCGAAATTAAAAAGGTTAGACTTATTGCAAAATGCATCGTCAACTTTTATATTCTTTTTATCAGAAAGTACAATGCTGTTTCCAAAACCAATGGACTGTAATATTTCCCGGTCTTTATTAAAAGAAACGAAACCTGTTCGCAAACCTGGTATATGCAACATCGCTCCCAGGTTCTCCTGTATTTGCAAAATATTAGCGGGTTCGGTTAATGAATCTTTTTTAATTAAATCAAATTTCAAAGCGGAAACAGATTCATCGCGTGTTACATCGAAAAGGGTCAAAATAGTAAACCCTTCAAACTTAAAACTGTTAGGAGGAATTTTTTTCTTCCACAATTCAGTATTTCCAAAGTTGTTGGTTAATTCATGTATTTCTTTTTCAGAAAGGGGCTGAACATCCGGACCAGGAATTATTTCGGTGAAGTCAACATTTATGAAAGCCCTGTACCTGTGAAGAATTCCGGTTTGCTTACTGCGGAAATTAAAAAATAAGTTGGGAAAAAGGCTAACGCTAGCTTTATAATAACCATTAAGAACAGTCATGCAGCTAAACATATAAATTAAGTCAGGATCATGTTCAGGTATGATAACATCGCCCTGTGCACCATCTAATATGTTGGCAAAACGTTTTGTAAGATTAAACACCATTGGCTTGAACGGAATACCGGCCGCCTTAATCTCATTTGTGGAAGTAAGTGACGGAAAAAATGGCGACAGCAGTAACTGAATTTCTTCCTGGTATTTTTCAATCAGGTTGAAATCGTTAAAGGGCCCCAGCAACTCCGGAATTTTTTCAACTCGTTTTAATACTTCTTTTGCCCTGCCAGATTCAAAAGAAAGGGGTTGCAAAGCCTGCTCTTTCCACCAATCAATGAGTTTCTTAAAGTTGATTTGCAATTGAAACGGCAAGTCAATTTTATCGGGCGAAAAATTATGTTTATAATAATGAATATAGGACATAGCAATAATTTAATAATTGTTAGAATTAAAAATTAAATTCCTTGTATCATATAAAATGCAAAACTAAACAAAACCTCTAAAAGCTATTTACCATATATCAATATTAAACTACATGGTGGAATTATCTAAAACGTAAATGTGAGACAGGATTCGGGATATAGCAAAATGTCATTATCTCATTCCCCTTACATCAACCATGCCCTTGAATGAAGATTTATCTAAAGTATTATTTGCAGCAACTACAGCCGGGTCTATCTTAATAATTAGTCGTGGACCTTGTGCTATAAAAGTTCCTGTAGTAATATATTTAATTGATTCGGCAAGGCACGATTCTGAAACATCGCCCCAGTTTTTATCGAGCCCGTCGTCAACAATTGCGTCGGGAGTGAATCCATTAAAATAGGATCCCGAATTGGCGCTGTTTGTTGAGCGGAAAGAAACAGGAAATACATACCAGTCTCCGGCAGAAATAGGGAAAAAGCCAACAGGCTTTCCATCAGTATTGGTTGGGCCAACGAGCTTGACCGTCATGTATGGTTTCAAATTGTTAATCAATAATTCGCTGGCAGAGGCAGTACTTTGCGAAACGATAAAAAGTATATGATTAGGATTTAAAGACCCTGCTTTGCTAAAGTATAGGGAGGTATTATAATTTTGATGTTTGTCATTAAAAGTTTCTTTCATCATTAGCTGGTTATTAGCCGAAGTTGGAGCAAGATAATCGGCAAGCTTTTGCTGCAGCGACACGTAACCGCCACCGTTATATCGCAAGTCAACTACGATATCGGTTACATTTTTTGACGAAAAATTATTCATCACTTTTTGAAGATCGGTATTAATTTGGGCTGTATCACCCAGGAAAGAATTCATCACCATGTAACCAATCGTTTTTCCGCCAACAGTATAAACAGAATCGAGATAGACGGTTTGTTGGGGATAGGTTGTTGCATTTAAGGTCATATCAACTGATGTGCCATCAGGTTTTAAAAAAGTGAAAGTAGACGTGGCGCTGTAAAAAACATTATTCACAATATAATCGGCATTTGCTATATTAATATTGGCGCTCCCATTAATTTTTGTAACCCGCCAGCCTCTTTGTATACCCGCAATGCCGGCCGGTGAAAGCCGTTCAACCAGTTTCACTCTCAAATCACCATCAACTCTGAAAAAAACACTGAAGCCAAAATCACCATCTACTGAAACGTTATTTGTTGTTCCGATTCCACCACTAAGCTGGTTCCAGTCAGTTTTTAATACGCCAAAACTCCATTTGTCAACAGGCGAGGTGTATCCGGGTTCGTTACTATACGCTCTTATGGCCACCATTACGGCACCAGGATCAGCGTAACTTTGTGCATTAAAAGTTGAAGGAATATCATTATACCACAAATAAAAATCTTTTGAATCGATCAAAGCGGAATCCCTTGCTTTTGCCGCCAAAGTAGTAGAATCTGTGGGTGGAGTGGTGCCCTGGCTATCTTTATTTTTCTTGCAGGAAATAAACTATTCCCATAAAAAAAATAAGAACCACAAATTGAAAAAGAGTTTTATTTTTCATAGTTTAATAATCAATAGTAAATTAAACAAAGTATTTACGAAAATATTATGCCGATAGCCTTGCAATAATGTATTTAACACGAATTAAAATTTTTTTACACTTTTGTGTCATACAATATAAGTCAACATGGCGAAATTGAATACCGTTTTTAAATTTTTTTGTTTATGACAAAGAAAACAAGTGCTGGTTTATTGCTTTACAGGAAAAACAAAAATAGGCTGGAAGTCTTCCTGGTGCACCCCGGCGGGCCATTCTGGAAGAATAAAGACGAAGGAGCATGGTCAATTCCCAAAGGAGAATTAGATGAAAATGAAGATCCGCTTCAGGCAGCCATTCGGGAATTTTCTGAAGAAACAGGAAATACCATTTCAGGCAGATTTATGCAATTACAACCTGTTGTTCAAAAATCGGGTAAAACAGTTTTGGCATGGGCGATAGAGAAAAATATTGATGCTGCAACTATCAGCTGTAACAATTTTGAAATGGAATGGCCGCCTCGTTCAGGTAAATTTCAAAACTTTCCTGAAGTGGATAGAGGAGAATGGTTTTCAATTAATGAAGCGAAGAAAAAAATTAATGCGGCGCAGGTATCGTTATTAATGGAACTGGAAGAAAAATCAATTGCTTAATTCAATTCAAGTTTTGGCAGCCGAAAGTTCTGGCTGTCGTAAACAAACAACTCATCAATTTCATAAGTCCAGAATTGATATAATGAAGACTTGGCAAGTATCTTTTCAACTTCTTCTTTAGTTTCGGCATTGACAATAATCCAGGAGCGGTGCGTTTCCATGCTTACCGCATAACTCTCAATTACATTGGTGTTAATGAGCATATTAATATAGGTGCGATGTTCCGGCACGAAATCCATAAAATTCTTAACGAAATCGAATTTAATATTTACCAAAAAAGTTTTCATTGCAATTTCCAGTCGATTATGTTGTTGGTCCATTCGGCTCTAAAAGGTACAGAAATTTTTATATAATTATCAGTATACCCTTCCATCATGCCGTTTTTATCAGCCATTTCAAACAGAACTTTCCTTGTTTCACCAATATGTTTTTGCGTAAAGTCCTGCAATTTTTTATAAGATAAGTTACGTAGAATTTTTGTTCTGTTATTCCGTATGTCAACAGGAACTACCGGCTCAATATTCAATGCATGAGTATTGGCTCTTTCCGAATAGGTAAATACATGAAAATAAGATACGTCGATGTTGTCCAGGAAACGTACCGTCTCATTAAAGTCGTCGTCAGTTTCTCCGGGGAAACCGGTAATTACATCAACACCGATGCAACAATCGGGAATTAGCTTTTTTATCAGGGAAATTTTTTCAGCGTATAATTCTTTTTTATAACGCCTGCGCATAGACGCCAGAATCTTATTGCTGCCGCTTTGCAATGGAATATGAAAATGAGGCATTATTTTCTCGCTTGCTGCAACAAGTTCTATAATTTTATCAGACAATAAATTTGGTTCAATTGAAGAAATACGGTAACGCATAACGCCTTCAATTTTTTCGATGGCCTGAAGCAAATCATAAAAATCCTCGCTTGGTCTTATTGCCATTATCATCCTTGCCAAAATCACCAAGATTAATTCCTGTAAGCACAATTTCTTTTACACCTCTGCTGGCAATTTCTTTTATTTCAGTTAAGACATTCTCAATGGTATTGCTCCTGCTTTTCCCGCGTGCCATCGGTATAGTACAAAACGAACAATTATAATCGCAGCCATCCTGAACTTTTAAAAAAGTGCGTGTGCGGTTGTTGATTGAAAAAGAAGAATGAAAACCATTTACATCTTCAATATCGCAACTGCAAATTTTTGTACTGTCGCCTTTAGTAAGTTGCCGCAGATGTGTGGTGATATTAAATTTTTCTGCCGCTCCCAATACAAGGTCAACACCTTCAATCGCGGCAATTTCTTTAGGTTTTAATTGTGCATAGCAACCCGTAATTACAACCATTGCTTTTGGGGCTTTCCGTTGTATTCTTCTTACAAGATGCCGGCATTCTTTATCGGCATTTTCGGTAACAGAACAGGTATTAATTACATAAACATCAGCCTCCTCTGTAAAATCTTTTTTTACAAACCCATCATTCTCCAGCAGTCTTTCAATTGCTGAAGTTTCAGAATAATTTAGTTTGCAGCCTAATGTATGTAATGCAACAGATTTAGTGGTTGACATAAGGTGACAAAAATAAAGAATTATGTTTTTTGAAATTATATTGTGCAAAATCCCCTAATGTGAATACGAAAAGAAATTCGATAATTCTGGTTGTGTTGCTTGTCGCTCTGTTTGTGATTAAATTGATCGTAGGTCATAAACAACCAAATGTTCCCGGAAATAAGTTCAATAATGATTCGTTCCGTAATACAGCCCGCCTTATTTTAACCAAACATGCAAAATGCAGAATGGATTGCAGGCACATTAGCGAAGATGAAATAAAAGAGATCATCCATGATGGAAAAGTTAATGAAGCCAAAAGTTGACCCGGTACAAAAGGCCAAAACTATTTAACTATTCATTTTCTGATTTTGATTTTAATTTTATCTTGATGGTAAACTTCTAAGCTTCCTATGGAATTGCCATATACATATTTGGCGGATCTAATATAACAATGGAGACATGCTTGTGTGCCTTAAACGTAGGATGAGAATCTGGTTGTTTAATATACGGTAAGAAACTCTGTAGCGGTAGATTTCGAAAGCCCTGTAACTACCGTCATTGTCCTGTTTAAACTTATCAGGCGGATATTTTTCAGGATGTTTAGGCAAATCAATTGTCAGTTCAATTATTTTATCTCTAACCAATTGCCCATTTTGGACAGAGTCTTTTATTATATAATCGTAAGCTCTTCGTAGTTGAGTTTTTGCTGTTTTACTCCAGATTACCATGAGCGGGATTCTTTTTTCAAATCCTCGCCGGTAGTAAATTCGCCTCTTTCAATTTCCTGTTCTGCTTCTTCAATTTCCCTGTTGTATTCTTGTATGGACTGCCGTTCAGAAGTTTGATATTCAATACCCATCTTTTCCAGCATCTGTAAGACTTCATTCTTTTTAGCTTGATTATTCTCTGTTTCAAGATCAATGATTAACTGTCTCATAAAATGCTTTTTCTCAAATTTATAAATAAAAACTTAAACTTACTTATCATAATAAAGTTGGTAAGCCATCAAAAAATGATCTTTGAAATCTTTTTTATAAAATTTCAGAATTTATATTTGATTCATGAAAAATAGAAATTTACTGGGATCAATTCTGGTAATAATTATTGTAATAATTATATGGTTATGGAAACAGAACAGTTCTTCAAGATATTCTTCCAATAACGATTCATTCCGAAACACAGCTCATCTTATTTTAACCAAACATGCTAAATGCAGAATGGATTGCAGGCACATTACTGAAGACGAAATAAAAGAAATCATCCACGATGGAAAAGTAAATGAAGCCAAAAGTGGCCCCGGTACAAAAGGCGATGAAACCTATGCATTAGAAGGTTATAGTAATGAGCACCAGCATTTAAGAATAGTTGTGGCGCCGGAAAATGATGGACTGGTTGTTGTTACCTGCATAGACCTTGATAATGAATGGCAATGTAATTGTAACTGATTTAGCATATAGTTTTAACCATTTATATGTAATTTGCAGCCTTAAGATTAGCCTGTAAAATGAAGATGAAAATAAAATCATTTTTCGCAAAGCCTTTTGCCCTATACATATATAAACAAATCCGAAAATCAATGCTCACTGCGATTGCAGACCAGGAGCAAATTTTTCAATCTCTTATAAAGACAGGGTTAAAAACCGAATTTGGGAAAGAACATCATTTTGAAAAAATAAAAACTCATGATGATTTCGTAAAAAATGTTCCTATAAGAGAATATGAAGATTTTAAAAAATATATTGAAAAAATAAAGCAGGGCAAGCATAATATTTTATGGAAAGGCGTACCGCTTTATCTTGCCAAAACAAGCGGCACTACCAGCGGCATTAAATATATCCCCATATCAAAAGATTCTATTGATAACCATATTAACACAGCGAGAAATTCGCTCTTGTGCTACATGGCTAAAACAGGTAATTCACAATTTGCAAACGGTAAAATGATTTTCCTGAGTGGTTCACCCGAATTGGAAAGGGTAGGGGGCATACCCACCGGCAGATTGAGCGGCATCGTCAACCATCATATCCCAAAATATTTACGCACCAATCAAATGCCATCATTTGAAACTAATTGTATTGAGGATTGGGAAGAAAAAGTAAATAAGATTGTCGAGGAAACTGTTAGTGAAAAAATGACTTTGATCAGTGGCATTCCACCGTGGGTGCAAATGTATTTTGATGCGCTGGTGAAAAAGACCGGAAAAAAGATCAAAGATATTTTTCCTGAATTTAGCGTGTTGGTACAGGGTGGTGTAAATTTTGAACCTTATAAAGCCAGGCTTTTAGAAACTATTGGTAAGCCGATTGACACGATTGAATTGTATCCTGCAAGTGAAGGATTTTTTGCATTCCAGGATAATATTAAAGAAGAAGGAATGTTGTTGAATACTGATAGCGGCATATTTTTCGAGTTTGTTCCTGTTGGTGAAATCTTTAATAAAAATCCTAAACGGCTAACTTTAAAAGATGTAAAGCTCAATGAGAATTATGTTCTTATTGTGAGCAACAATGCAGGCCTATGGGGATATAACCTCGGAGATACGATAAAATTTGTTTCATTAAATCCATATCGAATAGTCGTAACCGGTAGAGTAAAACATTTTATCTCAGCCTTCGGCGAGCATGTTATCGGCGAGGAAGTAGAAGGTGCTTTGTTGAAAGCTGCTGATGGCGAAAACATAAAAATTATCGAATTCACAGTTGCTCCCAAAATTTCACAGGACGATAATAAAAGCTATCATGAATGGTTTATTGAGTTCGAAAATATTCCGCGCAATTTGAAGCAGTTTGCACATAAAGTAGATGAAAATATGAGAAAGAGAAATATTTATTATGATGATCTCGTTAAAGGAAATATTCTTCAGCCGTTAAAAATAATACCAATTCAAAAAAATGGGTTTATTAATTATATGAAGAGCATTGGAAAGCTTGGTGGTCAAAATAAAGTGCCGCGTTTAAACAATGACAGAGTAATTGCCGATCAATTACAACAATGGGTAAAAATGCCGTCCGCCCAAACAATAACAAATTCTTAGAGACGTTTTGCTGAATAAATAATAAAAAAATATACATTTGCATTCAATTCATTAAATGTTATAAAAGTGAAAGGTTTTAATTCTATAATTTTTTCTTTCGTGATTTCAACAGTCCATGTTGTACGAAGAATGCCTCTTCGCTGTTTTTTCCGACCTGGATGCTGATAGGCCGAGGCAGTTGACATTGTCCCTATCAGTGAAAAAAATCCCCGCTCACAAAAAATAATTCATTTAAACAAAACGCAAAGTGGAACAATCAAATATAATTGTTCGTATTGCAACTTCCTCAGATTTCAAATATGCACAAACCATCACTGATGAGATGGCGACATCTGCACAGGCGAGAGGAACTGGTATTGCAAAACGTTCGACAGAATATATTCAACAAAAAATGCAGGAAGGAAAAGCTGTTATTGCTGTTACCGAAGATGACACCTGGGTGGGCTTTTGCTATATTGAAGCCTGGGGCAAAGAAGGATTTGTAGCGAACAGTGGGCTTATAGTGGCACCGGCTTTTAGAAAAACCGGCATAGCAAAACAGATTAAAAAAAGGATATTCGATTTATCCCGCGAAAAATATCCCAATGCCAAAATATTTGGCCTTACTACCGGACTGGCGGTTATGAAAATTAATAGCGATTTGGGCTATGAGCCGGTTACTTATTCTGAACTTACTGATGATGAAAATTTCTGGGCGGGCTGTAAGAGTTGCGTAAACTACGATATCCTCATGAGTAAGGAACGTAAGAACTGTATGTGTACTGCAATGTTGTACGATCCTGCTGATCATTACAAACCAGAAGAAACAGCGGCAGAGTTTCAAAAAACATTCTAAACAATACGAAAGATTTATGCGGCTCAAACAAAGCAGGCTTATAAAGTTTTTAAAAAAAAGAGGGGATAAAAATAAATCGTTATTAAGTTTTTTCTTCAATCTTTAAATAGCAGCGATGAGTAAAAAAGTAGTAATTGGTTTTAGTGGTGGTCTTGATACTTCCTATTGCGTAAAATATTTCAGAGATGAATTAAATTATGAAGTGCATAGCATTATCGTAAACACAGGCGGATTTTCAAAAAAGGAATTAAAAGATATAGAAAAACATGCGAAAGCATTGGGCGTAAAAACACATACAACAATTGATGCGGTTAAAAGCTATTACGACTCCATCATTAAGTACCTTATTTTCGGAAATGTTTTAAAGAACAATACTTATCCTTTAAGCGTAAGCGCAGAAAGACTTTCCCAGGCATTACACATTGCCGAGCATGTAAAAAAGTTAAAGGCTGATGCGGTTGCTCATGGCAGTACCGGCGCAGGAAATGACCAGGTAAGATTTGATATGATATTTCATATTATGATTCCGGGTGTTGAAATTATTACGCCGATAAGGGATATGCAACTATCGAGGCAGGAAGAGATTGACTATCTCAAATCGAAAGGTGTGAAAATGAATTTCGAAAAATCTGCATACTCTATCAATAAAGGCCTTTGGGGAACAAGCGTCGGAGGAAAGGAAACGTTATCGTCTAACGGTATGATACCCGAAAATGCATGGCCAACGCAACTGACCAATAATAAACCACAGCAGGTAAAATTACATTTCGAAAAAGGTGAACTC
Source organism: uncultured Chitinophagaceae bacterium (assembly GCA_963756945.1). GTDB lineage: Bacteria > Bacteroidota > Bacteroidia > Chitinophagales > Chitinophagaceae > Ginsengibacter. The sequence goes on from CAVWQJ010000005.1 coordinate 455,487, forward strand.
ACAGGTATTAATAAGAAGGGATTTAATCACCCGGTTGAAGCCATTCAATATTTGCAAACACTGGCTGGTCCTTATGCCATTGGCCGCGATGTGCATGTAGGAGATACGATCATTGGAATTAAAGGTCGCGTAGGTTTTGAAGCTGCTGCGCCGGTTGTTATTATAAAAGCGCATCATGCCTTGGAAAAACATGTTCTTACAAAATGGCAATTAAATCTTAAAAATCAATTGTCAGAATTTTATGGTAACTGGTTGCACGAAGGGCAGGTACTCGACCCCGTTATGAGAGATATTGAAGCGTTTCTGGTTTCATCGCAACAACAGGTAACCGGCGATGTATTTGTTCAACTGATGCCTTATCGCTACCAGGTTACCGGCATTGAATCGCCTTATGATTTAATGAGTGCAAAATTTGGTAAGTATGGTGAAATGAATACCGGCTGGAGTGGTGATGACGTAAGAGGATTCAGTAAGATATTTGGTAACCAGACTGCAATTTATCATGCTGTAAAAAATACCGCTGATGAAAAAGAAAATTAGAGTAGGAATAATTGGAGGCGCCGGTTATACAGGTGGAGAATTGATAAGACTTTTAGTGAATCACCCAAAGAGTGAATTAGTTTTTGTACATAGCAAAAGTAATGCAGGTAAGCCTTTGCACGCCATTCACCAGGATTTGATGAACGAAACCGGAATGCAGTTTTCGGCGTTTGCCAATGATGATGTTGATGTACTTTTTTTATGTACAGGTCATGGTGATTCTAAAAAATATTTAGAAGAAAATGAAATTCCGGATCATGTAAAAATTATTTCCTTGTCGCAGGATTTCAGGTTGAAAGCTCATTCAGTAATTAAAAATAAGACGTTTGTTTATGGCCTCCCTGAAATTAACAGGGAAAAAATAAGGACTGCTAATTATGTTGCCAACCCGGGTTGTTTTGCAACTACTATCGAACTTGGTTTATTGCCGTTAGCAAAGATTAATGAGATTAATGAAGTTTATACAACTGGCATTACGGGTTCTACCGGTGCCGGGCAATCGCTTTCCACTACGTCACATTTTTCATGGAGGCAAAATAACATTCAGGCGTATAAATCTCTTACCCACCAGCACCTTGGCGAAATAAATGAATCATTGAATTTTTTATCGGGTACTAATTCCGCTTCGATACATTTTATTCCGTGGCGTGGCGATTTTACGCGAGGAATTTTTGTGACCTCTCAATTGAAGTCCTCAAGGAAATTGGAAGAACTGTCATAAATTGTTTCAGGAGTTTTACGAAGATCATCCGTTTGTAAAAGTTAGTAAGGAACCGATATTTTTAAAACAGGCAGTTAATACCAACAATTGTTTTATTCATCTTGAAAAGGAAGAAGACAATCTTGTAATTCATTCGACTTTGGATAATCTCCTGAAAGGCGCAAGCGGACAGGCTTTGCAGAATATGAACTTAATGTTCGGCCTTGATGAAACACTTGGGGCTTAAATTAAAGGCCAATTACTTTTAAAATCTTTTGATATGAAAATGTTCGACGTTTACCCAATCAATGATATCAATATCGTAAAAGCAAAAGGCTCTTATGTTTGGGACGATAAGGGTAATGAATATCTCGATATGTATGGTGGGCATGCCGTAATTAGTATTGGCCATACACATCCATATTGGGTAAAGAAAATTGAGGAGCAATTAGAAAAAATTGCGTTCTACTCCAATTCTGATAAAAATTCCGATACAACAAAAGCTGGCTGATAAGTTGGGCGAAGTTTCCGGTAAAAAAGATTACCAGTTATTTCTTTGTAATTCCGGCGCTGAGGCTAATGAAAATGCTTTGAAGCTTGCCTCATTTTATAACGGGCGGAAAAAAATAATTTCTTTTTCAAAAGCTTTTCATGGTCGCACATCACTGGCTGTTGCGGCAACAGACAATCCATCTATTATAGCGCCGGTAAATGAAACCGACAATGTAGTTTTCCTTCCATTCAATGATGAAAAAGCATTGCAAAATTATTTTGACAGTTAACGGAGATGAGGTGAGTGCCATAATTATTGAAGGCATACAAGGTGTTGGCGGTATCAATGTTGCAACGAATTCATTCCTGAAATTAATCAGGAATTTGTGTAATAAATATAATGCCGTTTTTATTGCAGATTCTGTGCAATGCGGTTATGGACGCAGCGGTAAATTTTATTCTCATGATTACTCAGGCGTAGACGCGGATATATATACAATGGCAAAAGGGATGGGAAATGGCTTTCCCGGTTGCAGGCATTTCAATTGCGCCTCACATTCACTCTAAACACTTTATGTTAGGTACCACTTTTGGGGGTAATCATTTGGCATGTGCTGCAGCCCTTGCGGTTTTAGAAGTAATTGATGATGAAAATTTAATCGCCAATGCAGAAGAAACCGGGAACTATTTATTTGAAGAAATTAAAAAAATCACTGAGCTGAAAAATCTGCGTGGCAAAGGCTTGATGATCGGATTTGATGTTCCCCCTGAATTAAAAGATTTGAAAAAGAACCTGTTGATGAAGCATCATATTTTTACCGGGGAGGCAAAGCCAAACGTAATAAGGTTGTTGCCTTCTCTTGCCTTAACAAAAGCTGATGCAGATAAATTTTTGAATGCTTTGCGTGAAGAAGTTGCCACACTTACAAAAAAGTATGCTGAAGCGGGCGTAGTCATAATTCAGCCCATAATAATTATATCTTTATCGCTTAATTACAGAAAAAAATTGACAAACTTTCTTTCAGTAAAAGATGCAGGAAATATAGATGAACTGGTAAGCGTCTGCAATTGATTTTAGAAAAAATCCATTTGCCCAACAAGTCCTTGGGTAAAGGGAAGCGAATGGGCTTAATCTTTTTAAATCCCAGCCTGCGTACAAGATTAAGTACACAAGTTGCTGCCCAGAATCTGGGAATGGAAGCCATTGTTTTTAATGCTTCGCAGGATGGATGGTCACTTGAATTTGAGGAGGGCGCTATCATGAATGGAACTTCTGTGGAGCATATAAAAGATGCTGCACCTATCCTTGGCCGTTATTTCGATGTTTTGGGAGTGCGTACTTTTCCTTCTTTAAAAAATCGTGATGAGGATTACAGGGAACATGTGATGAATCAGTTTGTAAAATACTCGGGCATTCCGGTGGTCAGTCTTGAAAGCGCAACAGTACATCCATTGCAAAGCCTTACCGATATTATTACTATTGCTGATCGTCTCCCTATAGCAAATAAAACAAAACCGAAAGTTGTGCTCACCTGGGCGCCACATGTGAAACCTTTGCCGCAATGCGTTGCCAATAGTTTTTGCGAGTGGATGACTGCCTGGAATACTTGTGATTTCATTGTAGCACATCCGGCAGGTTATGAACTTGATGCAAACTTTATTCATGATGCCCCTGTTACTAACGACCAGGCGCAAGCGCTTAAAAATGCAGATTTTGTATATGTAAAAAACTGGAGTTGTTATAAAGATTATGGAAAAGTAGAAAGCAACGATGCTAACTGGATGCTGACAAATGAAAAGCTCCTGAAAACGAATAATGCAAAAGTGATGCATTGCCTTCCGGTTCGGAGAAATGTTGAACTAAGTGATGAAGTATTGGACAGCTCTAACAGTATTGTTACAGAACAGGCGGCCAACAGGGTATGGGCTGCACAAGCTGTACTGGCGAAGATTTTAAAAGATTTGCCATGACAAAAAATTATTCCGTCTCAGGTGATAAGGAAATTCTTTATGTAATAAAAATTGGCGGCAACGTCATTGATGACCAGGCCAATCTTCAATCTTTTCTGAAAGAATTTTCTTCAATCGGCAACAAAAAAATTTTAGTGCATGGCGGTGGCAAAATTGCCTCTGCCATTGGTGATAAATTAGGCATTCCAATCAAATATATTGATGGCAGAAGAATAACAGATGATGAAACTATTGATTTGGTTACAATGGTTTACGGTGGATTGGTAAACAAAAAAATAGTTGCTGCATTGCAATCATTGCAATGTAATGCTATCGGGCTTTCCGGTGCTGATGCAAATGTTTTGCCAGCAAAAAAGCGTCCGGTAAAATCCATTGATTATGGTTGGGTTGGTGATGTAAACGCAATAGAAATAAATGCTTCAACGTGGCAATTATTTATAGATAACAATTTGGTTCCGGTTGTTGCGCCGCTAACGCATGATCAACAAGGGCACATACTAAATACAAATGCGGATACAATGGCAGCAGTATTATCGGTGGCGCTATCAAAATTGTATGATGTTCAGCTTATCTATTGTTTTGAAAAAAATGGCGTGTTAACAGATGTGAATGATGAAACGTCTGTTATTGCTGAACTACAAGCAAAAAACTATAACAAACTTAAGGAAGAAAAAAAATTGTTTGCAGGTATTTTGCCTAAAATCGATAATGCGTTTGATGCGGTAAATAATGGAGTAAATAAGGTTGTTATTGGAAATTCAAATGATCTCCTGCAATTGGTAAAAGGTGAAAGTGGAACAAAAATAAATTCATGAACGGAACCATAAATTTTGACGAGTCTCAACATAAATTATTCTCAGGCGCGCTGGAATTATTAAAACAGTTAATTTCAATTCCTTCCTTCAGTAAAGAGGAAGATAAAACAGCCGATGCTATTAATAATTTTTTAATACAAAGGAATATTACAAACCAATCGTTTTCTTAATAATGTTTGGGCTGTTAATAAATATTTCGATGAAAGCAAATTTACTGTTTTATTAAACTCTCATCATGATACTGTAAAACCCAATGCGGGTTACACCAATGATCCATTCAACCCGTTTGAAAAGGATGGAAAATTATTTGGCCTCGGAAGTAACGATGCGGGCGGGCCCGCTTGTAGCATTGATTGCGACGTTTGTTTATTTCTATGAAAAAGAAAACCTTCCTTTTAATTTAATAGTTGCGGCAACCGCTGAAGAAGAAATCTCCGGTCATGATGGAATAGAAATTCTTCTCCCTCAACTTCCAAAAATAAATTGTGGAATTGTTGGCGAACCTACTTTAATGAAAATGGCTATTGCTGAAAAAGGACTGCTGGTGCTCGATTGCACAGCACACGGAGTTGCCGGCCATGCGGCACGTAACGAAGGAGTAAACGCAGTTTATAAAGCTATGAACGACATCCAATGGTTCAGTACTTTTCAATTTGAGAAAACATCTGCGTTTCTTGGTCCGGTTCACATGGCAGTTACTTCCATCAACACGCAAAATAAAGCGCATAATATTGTACCTTCCGAATGCAGCTTTGTTGTTGATATAAGAGTAAACGAATTTTATTCATTTGACGAAGTAATTAGCGAAGTAAGAAAAAATACTACCAGCGAAATCATGCCAAGGAGTACAAGATTAAAACCATCTTTTATTGAAGAGACGCATCCGTTAGTAATTGCCGGAAGTACTATGGGACTTGTATCTTATGGTTCACCAACTTGTTCCGACAGGGCTTTGATGAATTTTCCAACACTTAAGTTAGGCCCCGGCGATTCTGCCCGCAGCCATAGTGCTGATGAATATATTTTTATTGAAGAAATAAAAGATGGAATAGAAAAGTATGTGCTGTTATTGCAAAATTTTGCAAAAATTATTAGTAAAGAATTCGTGTAACGTCGCCATCAGGCTGGTTCGTGTTTCTAAATTCGTGTAATAAAAAATAAATGAAACTCTGGCAAAAAAATACCGCGTCATTAAAAGAGGTTGAAACCTTCACTGTTGGTAAAGACAGGGAACTCGACATGTATCTTGCTCCTTTTGATGTGCTGGGTTCATTAGCTCACATTCAAATGTTGCAAACAATTAATTTGCTAACATCTGAGGAATTAACTGTTTTACAAAAAGGGCTGAAAGAAATTTATGACGACATAGAGTCTGGTAAATTTAAACTCGATGATGATGTTGAAGATATTCATTCGCAGGTTGAAATGATGCTGACTAAAAAATTTGGTGATACAGGAAAGAAAATTCACAGCGCCCGTTCGCGTAACGACCAGGTTTTGGTAGATTTAAAATTATACCTGCGTCACGAAATTGAAATGTTGGTGCATGATGTGAAAGAGTTTTTTAGTCTTTTAATTCAGCAAAGCGAAAAATATAAAACATATTTACTACCCGGTTACACGCATTTGCAATTGGCCATGCCTTCCTCATTCGGACTTTGGTTTGGCGCTTATGCGGAAAGCCTTGCTGACGATATGATAACGCTGTATGCGGCATGGGAAGTTGTAAATAAAAATCCATTAGGCTCTGCCGCCGGCTATGGTTCGTCATTTCCGATAGACAGAAAGTTGACCACTGAATTGTTAGGTTTTGAAGATTTGAATTATAACGTGGTATATGCGCAAATGAGCTCGCGGCAAAACAGAAAGAATTGTTGCGCAGGCATTGGCAAATTTTGGAGCATCGTTATCAAGATTGAGTATGGATGCGTGTTTGTATCTCAATCAGAATTTTGATTTTATTTCTTTTCCTGCTGAACTTACCACTGGCAGCAGTATTATGCCGCACAAAAAAAATCCTGATGTTTTTGAATTGATTCGTGCACATTGCAACCGGATACAGGCGTTGCCTAACGAGATCATGCTGATGGCTGCAAATCTCCCGTCCGGCTATCACCGCGATTTTCAATTATTGAAAGAGCATTTAATACCGGCTTTTGAAAATTTACGTAATTGTATATCGATGGCAACATTGATGATAAAAAATATTGAAATAAAAAAAGATATTCTTGCAGAATGATAAATATAAATATTTGTTTAGTGTTGAAGAGATGAATAAATTGGTTTTACAGGGAACTCCTTTGCGTGATGCTTATAAAAAAATTGGGATGGATATTGAAAATAATACATTCCAATATAATCTGCAGCTAAATCATACTCACGAAGGATCTATCGGTAATCTTCAAAATAATGCTATAAGCGAAATGATGAATGAGGTGATATCCCGTTTTGATTTTAAAAAAGTGAATGAGGCATTACAAAAATTATTGAAGTAAATTGCCAGACCCGGTACAACTTTTTGTGCTTATTATAAATTTAAATTATGCGGTTCACTTGTTAATGAATTATTATGGTTGAAGCAAATAAAAAAAGGATTGCTGTTTTTGGTTCTACAGGCTCCATAGGTACGCAGGCGCTGGAAGTAATAGAAGCGAATCCTGATTTATTTGAAGTTGAAATATTAACGGCGCAAACCAATGATAAACTCCTCATTCAGCAGGCAATTAAACATCAAGCCGAATGCGGTGGTTATTGGAGACGAAAAAAAATATGAAGCCGTAAAAACTGCGCTTACTTCAAAAGATATAAAAGTATTTACAGGTGTGGCTGCACTTGAAGAAGTTGCTGATTTCGATACGTACGATATGATGCTGGCAGGTATTGTAGGTTTTGCGGGATTAACGCCCACTTTAAAAGCAATTGAAAAAGGTAAGGCAATTGCATTGGCTAATAAAGAAACCCTGGTGGTAGCCGGCGACATCGTAATGCAAAAAGCATTGGAAAACAGGGTTCCGGTTATTCCTGTTGACAGTGAACATTCAGCCATATTTCAATGCCTCGTTGGCGAAACGAGAAACAAAATTGAAAGAGTTATTTTAACGGCGAGCGGTGGCCCGTTTCTTGGTAAGAAACCAAACTTTCTTGTAAATGTAAAAAAGCATCACGCCCTGCAACATCCTAATTGGAACATGGGTGCAAAAATTACCATTGACTCTGCAACCCTTATGAATAAAGGGCTTGAGATGATTGAAGCTAAATGGCTTTTTAATTTGGCGCCTGACCAGATACAGGTAATTATTCATCCGCAAAGTATTGTGCATAGCATGGTGGAATTTGAAGATGGAAGTATAAAAGCGCAAATGGGTTTACCCGATATGAAGCTGCCAATACAGTATGCGCTTGCTTTTCCGCATCGGCTTCCCAACAATAATCCTAAAGCAGATTTCAAAAAAATAAATACCCTTACTTTTGAAGAGCCTGATATAAAAACTTTCAGAAACCTTGTTCTTGCAAAAATTGCTTTGGAAAAAGGAGGCAATCTTCCCAGCGTTTTAAATGCTGCAAACGAAATAGCAGTATGGGCATTCTTGAATAATCGAATAGGATTTCTTGATATTACCGCTGTTGTGGAAAAAACAATGGAAAAAATAATTTATATAGAAAAGCCAAATCTTACAGATTATTTTGAAAGCGACGGCGAGGCACGTAATTTCGCCGCTTCTTTAATACATTTATAAAAGCCCCTGCCCCAAGGGGTGAAGAAAAAAACACTTTTATTATTTTGAAATATAAGTTAAACCAAACATCGCACATCAAACATCGCACATCGTCACACTCTATGACATTATTAGCAATTAACTGGCCGCAGGTTGGATTGCAGGCTGCATATCTTATTTTTTCTTTATCAATTCTTGTTATACTTCACGAATTCGGGCACTTCATTACCGCAAAATGGTTTAAATGCAGGGTTGAAAAATTCTATCTTTTTTTTGATCCATGGTTTTCGCTGGTAAAGAAAAAAATTGGTGATACAGTTTACGGAATTGGCTGGCTACCATTGGGAGGTTATGTAAAAATTTCCGGTATGGTTGATGAGAGCATGGATAAAGAACAAATGAAGCAGCCTCCGCAGCCATGGGAGTTTCGCAGTAAGCCAGCATGGCAGCGGCTTATTATTATGCTTGGTGGTGTAACTATGAATGTGCTGTTTGCATTTTTTCTTTATGCGATGATTTTGTATAAATGGGGCGATACTAAATTACCCATGGCTAATGTAAAAGACGGCATATGGATAACAGATAGTCTTATGCACGATATTGGTTTAAGAAATGGTGACAAAATACTTGCCGTAAATGGCGAACCCATAAAGTATTTTGATGACCTTCCCGCAAAAATTATTCTTGGAAAGCAAATCGAAATTTCGAGGAATGGCAAAGACCAAATAATAACGTTGCCTCAAAATATGATTGAACGGCTGGTCGAGAAAAAGGGCAAACGTTCTACTTTATTAATGCCAAGGATTCCTTTTATGATCGGTTCATTTGCTGAAAAAATTTCTAACAATGCAAAACATGCGGGCCTGCATGTTTACGATAACATAGTTGCAATTGACTCGGTTCCTGTTCAATACTTTGATGAGGCCTCGTCTATACTGAAAAGCAAGAAAGGGGATAGCGTTAATCTCACTGTTATAAGAGATTCAAAGCCACAAAACATAAAAGCTTTGGTAGATACTGCCGGAAATATTGGTTTTTACCAAATTACGCTTGACCAGGCTGATAGTCTTGGCTTACTAAAAGAAGAAACAAAAAAATATGGCTTTCTTGCTTCGTTTCCGGCGGGCGTAAAAAAAACAGGTAAGCAACTCGATTTTTATATTCAGCAATTTAAGATGATCTTAAATCCGCAGACGGGAGCCTACAAAGGCCTTGGTGGTTTCAAAACCATGGCATCGATGACGCCAACCCGAATGTCTCGACATTATTCTTCACTGTGACTGGCATTTCGATCGTCACTTTGCTCGTGCGCCGGCTCTTCACTGTCACTTTGGACGACAATGAACCACCAGCTCTTCACCCCCGGATTCCGATCATTGGGCATCTGATCGGATTGATCACCCAAGGCGGCACTTTCTTCGCCACCTTGTCGACGTAAGTCGGCCACCTTCTCATACTCCATCGCGCAATACCTTTCAGCTACGGATACCTCACTTTTCAGAGCTGATTTTTAACGGTTGATGCAGACAAACAAACCTACCCGCCGTCTCCCTCCCCATCCTCAATGGCAAGATGTACACAATCTTCGACCCCCATCTCCTGCAAGGCGCATTCCGCAATCGCATCCTAACCGTCAAACCCTACATGGTCAAATTCCTCAAGGCAGAAGTCTCCTACCCCTCCAAGTACGATGATCTTGTCCAAACATCTACGTTCATGGACGACACGATCAAGTGTCTACACAGTTCCATGACAGCGCAGAACATTCACCGAATGAACGCCAATGCGCTGCGGTATCTCAGTGCTGTGTTGAACGCTTTGCCGAAGGAGGGAGATGTTGAGATTCCGAATTTATGGTTGTGGGTAAGGGAGGAGCTCACTGTCGCTACATGTGAAGCTCTTTACGGATCTCATAATCCTTTCAAGTCAGGGAGCACCCTTGTCGGCGATCTATGGTTCGTGCCTTCTCCATACCCTTCTCCTGACTCGATTAGACTGCAGCTAATACCATCGGCCTGCAGGACCTTCGAGGCAAAGCTCTCCAACTTCCTCCTCGGTCTCGCACCATCCATCACCGCCCCAGCAGCCTACAAAGCACGCAGCAGACTCCAAGCAGCACTCAAAGAATACTACAGCAACTCGCACGACACCGACGAGCACGCCGCAAACCTGGTCTCAGAATGCGCACAGATCATCCGACAGCATGGCATCGCCGCAGAAGATGCCGGATACTTTGGCATACCCATCTTACACGTTTCGACTGCGAATTCCATCCCTGTTGCGTACTGGTTCTTCTCCGAAGTCTTCTCCAAGCCTGACCTCGTTCAAGAACTACGAGAGGAGTGTGAAGGTGCCATCACCTGGGGCACAAAGAAGAAGGAAGCAACAGTCAACCTCGACGTTCTGGCTGAGAAATGTCCTCTCCTCTTCAGCTGCTACCGCGAAACAATCCGCACAAACAACCAAACCCCAATTTCAAGACGCGTAACCTCCACAACAACAATAACCGACAACAAAGGCACAATCTACACTCTTCAAGCCGACACCGATCTCCAATGCAGCATGGGCGCCCTGCACCGCAACACCACCATCTGGGGCTCCGACGCCAACATCTTCAACCCCTATCGCTTCCTGAAGATGGACGCCGAGCCAGCAACCGCTAATAAAACTCGCCGAGCTGCTTTTGTGCCATTTGGTGGCGGTCAACATTTATGTCCTGGACGGACATTTGCGCAAGCTGAGAATTTGGGGTTTGTCCTTGCTTTAGTGCTTGGGTTTGATGTATTCCCGATACAGAGAGGGAAAGGGTGGGAGGAGGTTGTGCTGCCGGGGAAGATGGAATTGAATTTGGGGCAGGCGTTGCACAAACCTGTCAACGAAGGTGAGGGATTTGGGGTGAGGATTGGCAGAAGGGGAGGATGGGAGGGTGTACAGTGGCAATTCGTCTCAGGGTCGAATTGACTGACGCTGCATACAGTTCGACAAGACGAGGAACACACGTGTAAATTCTCTCAACAGTCCGTGTACTTGGATATATTTTTATTGACCGCCAGTCCAACTATGTTCCTAGTCACATGTCGCGTTGATTGTCCAGGCTCGTAGCTATGTCTCTGAGAATTTCGAATGCTACTTCGCGTATTACACGACAGTCAATTCCCACGGGACGTACACATCCTCCAACGCTCGCGCCCACAGAAACATAAATCACACGTCTTCTCGCCTTCGGCCTTAGATGAACCGAGCTATGCTTCGAAATAGGCCGAAATATAGACCCCGACGTCGGGTACGTGGGGGATTTTACCCGTGTTGCCCCCGCCATCTAGCCGGTCCTAGGACTGCGAATATACTAGGTATCTTCCAGAGGTTTTACGCTTCGGGTCATTGGAGGGCGCGGAGGCGCGAATAGCATGAAGTTGGTTCCAACTACTAACGTGCCCGGGGTCCCCACGGGGTAATAGGGAATTACGATAGCTTTCGGGACCCGAATTGAACTACACGCGCTAAGGAGGAGATCGCGCTTGGCCCTGGAGGAGATACTGATGCCCTCCAGAAGGGGTTCAGCGGAGTTAGCACCCACGAGGAGACTCTCTGGAGGATCTTCAGCCTCCTAAAAACACTCATGCTGTAGAAACAACAAGTGTCAGGGGTCAAGCCATGTGTATAAAAGCCCCGGCCTGTCTTCCGTCTCCATAGCTATCTGCACGCCTTGCGAGTCCTCGTCTTCCACAACACAACTCCTGGACTCATCTCTGTACGCTATTTCATCAAAATGCGCCCATCTATGTTGCCTTTCACAGCCATCCTGGCCGCCTCGGGTGCTGTATGTGCCCCCGAGCCTAGGGCCGCCTATCTTGACTGGTCCAAGTTCAAGGCAAACGGCGTCAATCTCGGTGGCTGGCTGCATCAGGAACAAGTCATCGATCCTGTCTGGTGGAACCAGAACGGCGGCACAGGCCTCCTAGACGAGTGGGACTGGTGTGCCAACCTCGGCGAACAATGCGGGCCGAGACTGGAGCAGCGTTACGCCTCGTATATCACGACCAAAGATATTGACAAGATGGCGTCTGTCGGTATCAATGTGCTCCGCATCCCCACAGGATACAATGCTTGGGTTCGCGTTCCTGGTTCCCGCCTGTATACCGGGAATCAAGTTCGCTTCTTGAGGAGCCTGTCAAATTATGCTATCCGCAAATATAACATGCACGTCATTGTCGACATCCACTCCCATCCAGGTGGTGTCAACGGCATGGGCCTCGGTGGCCGTGAAGGTGGCTTTGGCTGGTTCAACAACCAAACGGCGCTCGAATATTCGTTCAAGGCCGTCGACGAGGCCATCAAGTTCATTCAAGACTCGGACCATCCGCACAAGTTCACTCTGCAGCCCTTGAACGAGCCTGTCGATAACCCGGCCTCCTTTGGGTTTCCTGAGGCTCTCACCCCGGAAGGCGTTGACTGGGTGCTCACCTATTTCCGGGGCGTCTTGTCGCGCGTCCAGAAGGTCAACCCTAAGATCCCCGTCATGCTGCAGGGTGCTTTCCGCCCTGAATCATTCTGGTCTCAGTACTTTGCGGCTTCCGACAACATTGTTTTCGACGAGCACCACTACTACTTTGCAGGTCGGCCCACGACATCAGTCAATTTACCGGAGTTCATCTGCAGCGACGCACAGGGATCCACTGGCGATGGCAAGTTCCCCGTGTTTGTGGGAGAGTGGTCCATTCAAGCCGTGGAGAACAACACTTTCGCTAGCAGGCCCTTGAACCTCAACACTGGGCTTAAGGCCTGGGCACAATACACGCAGGGCAGCGCTTACTGGACGTGGAAGTTCAGGGGGAACGATCCCGTTGACGGCCAGGGCACGCAAGGGGATCACTGGAACTACGAATTCTTTGTGGATTCAAAGGTCATTGATCCGAGTAGTGGTCGCGCGTGTGCCTAGAGCAGGTAGCCGCCGATAGACGCAGTGGACATTGATCAAACAAGGGCAAGCGGCCTACATGGCTATCGACGTCTTATGGAACTCACAGCATGATTCTTGGCCTCTGCTTCCAGGATAGAGCACCTAAAATGCTGCGAAGAACTCATCGGTTCAAGCTCTTCTCATCTAGTCGAATCCGTGCAATTTATACATAGCTCTGTTGTCTCGAGATGAAAAACTGGAATATTGAGTGGTCGATCACCTCGTGACAAGTTTCGCGTCAATTCCATCAGTCACGCCCGATATAAGCTGGTTATGGCCACGGTCCCGAACAGAGGCTCCACCTATAAAGCCAGGCTCCTCAATCCTCAGTAACATACAGAGTACGGAGAAACCTTTGTGATCCATCTTCAAAGTGCATTATTTGTCAGATAGGGAAATGTTAATTTGCAAGCCTGTATTTCGTGGACCATAAGTAATATATTGGATACGAGTACCAAGACAAGACAAGTATACGCCAGAGGTTCTAACCAGTATTTTACTCATATTGGGAATAGCAAAGCTCTAAATCTGCGCGAGATTGCCTGAGAGTCAATGCGCCGATAAAGCTATAGAGACAGAGAGACCTCCCGCATAAACCAAGTTCAGTTCTTCAGACCCGTGACTGGCAGGGATCGTGCCTTGACTCGAAGTCGAAAATTCGTTGGCTTCACGAACCACACATTTTGTGTCGGCCATGTCGCTTTTCCAGCATTTGGATCCTTCACGTCTTCCAACTCGAAGTCGAAATCGCGAGCGATGCGAGGGATCAGCTTCGTCATTTCTAATATGCCAATATGACGCCCAATGCAGACTCGAGACCCCATTCCAAACTATGAAACATAACATCAGTACCGTTCGTACCAACTAGAAGAAGTAAGGTAGCGACTCACAGGCATGTAGTGGCGATTCATCACGCTTAGTCTCTCCGCATCGTCGATGAGCCATCTTTCCGGACGGAACTCATCTGCATCGTCCCCGAAGACCCTTTTGTCGCGATGCGCAACCCAGGTGTTTATGCCGACAATTCGCTGTGCAGGAAAGAAGTAGCTGCCAAGTTGAAAGCCTCCTGAGGGCACGACTCGCTCGAGAGGCAGACCAGTTGCGGGATGGACACGAAGGGCCTCCTTGATGACAGATTGTAAGTATGGCATCTTGCTTGTCTCTTTGAAGGTTGGTTTGGCAAGAGAAGACCATTGACCTCGGCTGTTGCAATCTCTTCGCGAAGTTTTTCAAGGGAGTTTGGTGTCGTTAGCAGATGATAGAGCGTGGCGGATAGCGAGATTGCGGTCGTGTCGGAGCCTGCGACGATGTTGGAGATGCATGATGCCACGACGTGATTGTGCGTGAACTTTGCTGCGTCTTCATGATGCTTGTGGAGGAATTTTGATAGGAACGATTGGGGCTGATGGTCTTCTTTCTCCTCATCTACCAACTTTCCGCTCGCCAAAGGCTTTCCATAGGATCCCATACTTGTCGCTAGGTTGTTATTATGTCGATCGATGTTCTTCATGGTGAAGCTGAGTAGGTAGGCTCTGCCGGCTCCTTTCGCTCCCGCCCACCAATTTCTCAACGCGAATAGCACAGGATGAAGAGAGGGCAGAAGACCAGCGATAGTGGCGTAGGACAGATGACCGTCCAAAGTCCTCATAAGAGACTCAATGTCCTCGCCCTGATCTAAAAAGCCGAATCTCTGTCCATATGTGATAGCTCCGATGATATCAAAAGCATAGCATTGAAACCAGTGCCGCATATCAATAACCTCTCCACTTTGTATAATCTCCTCAAGTCGTTTGAAGAGAACGTCAGCGCCTTCGTTTACGTATTGTTCGTAGTCGACGAGAGCGGACATGGAGTAGGTCGCCTGGAAGAGACTGCGTCCTTTCGCGTGTCTTTTAATGTCTTGATCGGCGAATAAGGACCAGGATCCTGGATTCGTCCAGCTCGAGTACCACGATGATTTCGCGAATTGAGTCCCAGGTCCGTAGATGGCTCTAATCGCAGAGGACTCGCTAATGCTGTAGCGGTAAGGGCCATATCGCACGATCGGGCCGTAGGTCTGGTGAAGTTTCAGATTTGTCTTCTCGAAGTCCCCGCGGACCATGTGCCACATGTACCACAGATCGGTCCATCTGGCGATGAATGGACCCGGAACACTTCGTAGCGGATCAAATAGAGGCCTCGCAATGAAAACAACTAAGGCTAGAAATGTAGCCCATGGCCAGAAGGATGCGAATAGAGATGTGACTGGTGATGTGCTGCGGTGTCCACGTTGCTCCTCACTTGGACTCTAGCCCCGGAAGAAGACGCTTTAATAACCTGAGTTGACTGATTGCCGGGCCCGTGCAACAAGCTGGAACCAGATTCAGTCAAGATTTGACTGTTTTGCTTTCGGCAAACCAGCCGCCTGAGCTCGTTCTGATCGGAAAGTCCGATAGATGCCTTCGTGTGGGCGAACTCACATTCGGAATGTCCGGCGGGGTTAGCTCAGGTACCTAGGTATCGCGGGGGCACTCAATCCCGACTCCAAAACGAATAGCTCAGCACTCGGGATCTGTAGAGTGAATTCGTCCTCTGAAATGGGGCGTGACCTCAAAGTTTAGAAATCCTGCAGCTGTCTTTTCGGGCCTTGTAATATGGATGACCCCCCCTCGGACTGGTGCCCCCACCTGGCCGAACGATACCCATAGCTCGGCTTCGTAGATCTCAAGACAACATCAGGCCTTCCCCAGCATTACCCCGCGATGTAATTGATAGTCCCATTTTTTAGTTTTGCCCGAGTTCGGGGTTCTGTCCACACCATTCTTCACAGCTTACTCAAAAGGCGGCAGCGAGACCCTTTGACCACTTGCCAAGCTGTACTGGCTATCACACAGGCTCGTCAAGTCTCAAGTCTCAACCTCCAGTATTCCGTGTACACCTTCATCCTTCTACTCACCTGCTGCCCAGCCATGAACAGGGCTGGCATGAAACGGTCATTTGTAGCGTGAGCATTCCCATTCACACGATGCCTCACAAGCCAAGCCCCACCATGGCCTGGCGAAAGGGACCGATATCGTCTGTAATAGCATCGTCGAGGGCTGAAATTAATGAGCCGTAAATCTTCGGCCTTTGGTCACCTCAGCTACACTACCTTATGAATTGCCACATGCCCCTCTCTGGCAAGGGTCAGGCTGTAAGAGGTGGTGGTTTAGGGTTTTCGGGTCGTGCGGGGATTATTA
>CAVWQJ010000006.1:0-246155 GCA_963756945.1 uncultured Chitinophagaceae bacterium
TTGTTTTGAATTTGATCAGCAATGCTTTTTATGCTGTGACTGAGAAAAAGATCCTTCGACAAGGTCACGGTGACAACTATGAGCCCACGGTTTCGGTAAGCACAAAGAAATCAGGCAATAGTGTGTTGATTACCGTTAGTGATAATGGTAACGGTATTCCTCAAAAAATAGTTGATAAAATATTTCAACCATTCTTTACTACCAAACCAACAGGCCAGGGAACGGGATTGGGTTTGAGTTTGAGTTATGATATTGTGAAGGCGCATGGCGGGGAAATAAAAGTGGAGACGAAAGAAAATGAGGGAACGGAGTTCATTATTAAATTACCCATCTAATTCTAATTACAATGATGCGACATTTTCTACTATATCTTTTTATTGCCTTCTCTATTCAATCAATTGGCCAATCGGGCAATGCCAATTTAACATACGAAATAGACAGCCTCAGGCAGGAACTCGTTAAACAAATGCCAGACTCACTCAGAGCTGATATTTTAAGCCATATCATCCGTAACTATGTGAACATTAACCCTGATTCTGTCATTTTTTATACTGAAAAAGCAATTAAATTATATGAGAAGACAAATAATTTTCGCAGAAGAATATTTACAACCGGGCAGCAGATGGAGGCCTATATAAAACTTGGTAATCTTCCAAAAGCTTTGGATATTGGCTTAAACACTATTCAATTAGTTGAAAATAGTGGTATTTATAAGTCTGGCATAGGTCCCGTTTATGACAATTTAGGATTGATATACTATTATCTGGGGGATTATGAAAAAGCCCTTCAGTACTATGGTAAAGAATTATCCCGGGGAGATGTTGACATGTTAGGGGAAGCGTTTGGATACTTTGGGAAAGCTATGGTTTATGAAAGTACAAATGAATTGGATTCAGCACTTATAAACCTTGATAAATCCCGTGATGCTTTCCACAAATTTAGCCATTCAAGAAATCCAGACGACGTAAATAGCAACTTGGTTTTAGAATACGAAGTCTACCCGGCCTGGTATAACTTTCGGTCAAAAGTATATGTCAAGCAAAAAAAAACTGGATTAGCACTGGAGGATTTGCGTACTACTTTAAAAATTACCCTGAAAAGTAAAGAAGCTTTTCATACTGCAAACACCTATAATGATATGGCTGCACTCTATAAAATGCTGAATCAACCAGATTCAAGTATTTATTATGCCGCAAAGGGAATTGAAGAAGCAAAGAAAATTTCATATATCTCTGGTATTTTAGATGGGAGCAGGATTTTGGCTAATCTTTACGAATTCAGAGATCCGCAAAAAGCCCTGGGATATTATAAACTATACTTTGAAACTGAGAAAAAATTATATGGGGCAGGTAATATCCAGGTAATGAAGGATATGATCTCAAAAGACGAAAAAAGACGGCAAGATCTGCAAATTGCAGAATCAGCTTATCGCACAAAACAAAGACAGAATATTTTATTTGGAGGTCTTGGAACACTGCTATTAGTAGCATTGATCCTGTTTCGCAACAACAGAAACAAAAAAAAGGCTAACGATCTCCTGTCTAAACAGAAAAAGGAAATTGAAGATACCCTGGGACAATTAAAAGCCACACAATCCCAACTCATCCAATCCGAAAAAATGGCATGCCTTGGTGAACTCACTGCAGGCATTGCACATGAAATACAAAATCCGTTAAACTTCGTGAATAATTTTTCGGAAGTGAATACAGAATTGATTGATGAAATGAAGCGAAGAAGTTGAATAAAGGAAATTTAGATGAAGTAAAAGCGATTGCAAAAGATATCAAAGAAAATGAAGAAAAAATAAACCATCATGGCAAACGTGCCGATGCTATTGTAAAAGGAATGTTGCAGCATTCAGCGAAGCAGTACAGGTCATAAAAGAACCAACAGATATTAATGCATTGGCTGATGAATATTTGCGATTAGCTTATCATGGACTGAGTGCAAAAGACAAATCTTTCAATGCAGAAATGAAAACTGATTTTGATGAAGCAATTGGCAAAATCAATATCATTCCGCAGGATATTGGAAGAGTGTTACTGAATTTAATCAACAATGCATTTTATGCTGTGAGATGAAAAGAAAAAAGCAAATCGGCTAATAATTACGAACCAACTGTTTCAGTAACTACAAAAAAGATTGGCGATAATAGTTGAAATAATGTTAAAGATAATGGCAATGGTATTCCTCAAAAAGTAGTTGACAAAATATTTCAGCCATTCTTTACCACCAAACCAACAGGGCAGGGAACAGGATTGGGATTGAGTTTGAGCTATGATATTGTAAAGGCGCATGGCGGGGAAATAAAAGTGGAAACAAAAGAGGGAGAAGGTTCAGAATTTATTATTAAGTTACCATTTGTAAAATATCCAGGATGAGGACTTACACAATCACTTTTCTTTTTGCTTTTTTATGCAGCTCTGCTTTTTGCCAGGACCATTATGCTGAGAAACTACAGGAACAACTTTCGAATACAGAGAATGATACAGTCCGCATGACGATCGCGGCCGAGTTAGATATTTATTTTTACGGGGACCGGGACCAGGATTCTTCATTACACTATTTTCACGTGGCAGAGAACATTGGTAAACAGCTACAGTATACAAATTTTGATATCTATAAAAGGCTGCTTTTAAATTTCAACCAAGAAGATACAGTCCGGCTATTAACTATGTCTCAGATCTGTAATTTGTATTCTACTACAAATTCAGATTCAGCGCTGTTTTACGGACAAAAGGCACTTGATCTTTCACGACAAATAAAATATCCGAAAGGCGAGGCGAACGCCTTGCTTGATTTAGCCCTGACGATTTATTATATGGGTGATTACCCAAGATCAATGGAACTGTGTTTAAAAGGCTTGCAGATTTCAGAAAAATACAATTTCATATTTCTGAAAGCTGCGGTCTATGACCATATGGGAAACATTTACCTGGATATGAAAGAATATTCAAAATGCATCAGGTATTACCACCAGTCAATGAAATTGTGCAGGGAAATAAATAACAACTACCTCTATGATATCGGGCAATCAAATCTTCTTATATCCTATTTGGGATTGAACCAACTGGATTCAGCGCTTTATTATGGCCACCTGGCTGAGGAATATGAAAGAAAATATAATTCTGATATCATCCCATGGACTTTGCATGCACTGGGTGAGGTGTATTTGCAGCAGGGAAACAGGCCATTGGCATTAAAATATTTGAAAGACGGACTGGAAAATTCGTATAAGCAAAACAACACCTTGGTTGCAGCTGAAGTAAACCTTAGTTTGGCAAAACTATACAAACAGAACAGCCAGCTTGATTCGTCAGTATATTATGCGAAACAGGGACTCGCCAATGCAATGGAAGGGAACTACTATAATGAAATTATTGAGGTCGGTATGTTCTTATCAGATTTCTATGAATCAACAGATACTAAAGGGGCACTTCATTATAGCAGAATGGTAATAGCAGCAGAACAAGACATGTACAACCAGGGTAAAAAATATGCATTAAAAAGTATAACCGATTTTGATCAAAAAGAACGTGATTATGAAATTGAAGCAGAAACAACAGCATATAAAAATAAGGTGAAACAATATGCTTTGTTAATAGGTTTAAGTGTGTTCTTATTGGTTGCCTTTATTCTTTTCCGAAACAACCGGCAAAAACAAAAAGCAAATAAAGTTTTAGAGTCAACTCTTACTAATCTAAAATCCACCCAATCCCAACTGATCCAGTCTGAAAAAATGGCTTCGCTCGGTGAGCTAACTGCAGGCATTGCCCATGAAATACAAAACCCATTAAACTTCGTGAATAATTTTTCGGAAGTGAATAACGAATTGATTGATGAGTTAAAAAATGAAATTGGCAACAGGAAATCAGTGAATTGGCAATACGAAATTGCTGAATGACATTAAAAGTAATGAAGAAAAAATAAATCACCACGGCAAACGTGCAGATGCAATTGTAAAAGGAATGCTGCAACACTCACGATCAAGCACAGGTGTAAAAGAGCCAACTGATATTAATGCATTGGCAGATGAATATTTACGATTAGCTTACCATGGATTGAGAGCAAAAGACAAAGACTTTAATGCAGCGATGAAAACGGATTTTGATGAAACAATTGGCAAGATAAATATTAGTTCCGCAGGATATTGGTAGAGTGATTACTCAATTTATACAACAATGCATTTTATGCAGTAAACGAAAAAAAGAAAAGCTAGAAGCTGAATAGCTATGAACCAACTGTTGACAGTAACTACTGAAAAGATAAATGGTAAGATTGAAATTATAGTAAACGATAATGGTAATGGCATTCCGCAAAAAATAGTTGATAAAATTTTTCAACCATTCTTCACAACAAAACCAACCGGGCAGGGAACGGGATTAGGACTGAGTTTGAGTTATGATATTGTAAAGGCGCATGGCGGGGAAATAAAAGTGGAAACGAAAGAAGGGGAAGGAAGTGAGTTTATTATTCAATTACGAATTATTTAAATAAATACAGTTTAAGTATATGAATTGGTTCAAATATCTTGTAAATACAGGCACTGAAAAGCAAAAAGGTATAACCGGCAATAAACATATACGCTTTACAAATTCACTTGCCCTGGTTATTTGCTTTTTTATTATTCAAAATATCGTTCTTTCTATTTATTACAAGCAGGCTCTTATTGCTTTCATACAGTCTGTACATTTTATAATGATTGCTTTAGTTCTGTTTTTTAATTATAAAGGCAAACGGGTTTTAGCCAGTACGTGGTTTAGTGGCACCGCAATTTTTTTTGTAACAATTTATTCTATAGTCTTCACATTGGAAAGTTTAAATTTCACGTTTTTACCATTTATTATTTTTCTACAATTTTTTCTTTTCTCTCCCGCTGAAAAAAGATATATCATCTTATTTGTAACTGTTACGACATTATGTTTTATAAGTGTTTTTGTAATTGAAAGTTTTTATGGAATTTACGGAATAGAAGTTCCGCAGGGACTGGTAGACGCACAGCGATGGAATACAGTGATAGGGTACCCAATGCTATGTGCGGCCATAGGAAGCTATGCATTTATTACCATTAAAAAAGCAGAGGAAGAAGCTGCAAAAGAAAAAGAGGATCTTAAAACTACGCAAAGGCAATTGATTCAATCAGAAAAAATGGCATCGCTTGGTGAACTGACTGCAGGCATTGCACATGAAATTCAAAACCCATTAAACTTCGTCAACAATTTTTCTGAAGTAAATAAAGAATTGCTTATCGAAATGAAAGATGAAATGGACAAAGGAAATATTGACGATGCAAAAACAATTGCCAGTGATGTCATAGAAAATGAACAAAAAATACTTCATCATGGGAAACGTGCTGATGCCATTGTAAAAGGGATGCTGCAGCACTCACGGTCAAGCACAGGTGTAAAAGAACCAACAGATATAAATGCATTGGCAGATGAATATTTGCGATTAAGTTACCATGGCTTGAAAGCAAAAGATAAAGATTTCAATGCAGTGATGAAAACGGATTTTGATGAAACAATTGGCAAGATAAATATAGTTCCACAGGATATTGGTAGGGTGATTCTTAATTTGATCAACAATGCCTTTTATGCAGTAAACGAGAAAGCAAAGCTATCAGCTAACAGCTATCAGCCAACTGTTGAAATAAAGGCCCGTAAAATAAATGGTAAGATTGAAATTATAGTAAGCGACAATGGCAATGGCATTCCGCAAAAAATAGTCGATAAAATTTTTCAACCATTCTTCACAACAAAACCAACCGGGCAGGGAACGGGATTAGGACTGAGTTTGAGTTATGATATTCTAAAGGCGCACGATGGGGAAATAAAAGTGGAAACGAGACAAGGTGAAGGAACAACATTTATTATTAACCTACCGCATACTTAAAATCTAAAAAAAATTATGCATAAGAAACTATTTCTCTTTTTTATTTTTTTTAATTTCTCAATAAGGCTGATGGCGCAAGGACCTTTTCTTGACAGCCTGAACAATAACCTTGCGCATGCACAAACAAATGTTCAAAAAGCAGATGCCTTAATCGACATCTCTGATTACTTTCAATATAAAGGGTTAACTGATACAGCGATTGTTATCTTAAAAAAAGCGTTAACCATTGCCAACCAAACAAGTTCTGTAACCAAGCAGCTTGAAATATTAAACAATTTAATTGGTATTTACTTTAAGCCCGGTCCGGCAGAAAAAAACGATACCCTGATAAATCACTTGGTTTCTACTGCGCTGGGTATTGCCCGCAAAGCAGGTCTGTATGGATGGGAAGCTCAAATGCTATCTATTAAAAGCACACTGATAAGGGTAACCGCTAAAAATACAGATTCTGCAAAGCTGTTATGGCAACAGTCGTTGAAGCTCTTAAAAGATTTTCCTGATGATGAAAAAGCAGCTATGGTGTCGTGGCTTCAATCACGTTTATACAGGTATGGGAACATTGATTCAGGAATGAGTTATGCAAACCAAGCCGTTATATTAGCAGAAAAAAGCGGGCAGCCAAAAATTGAAGTACTTACATTAATGACTGCGGCTGAATTTTTTTCATTGCAGCAAAAGCCTGATAGCGCCAACGAACGAAAATTGAAAGCATTGTCTGTGGCAAGAAACAATAATCTTTTGTATGATGAACTGGACATTCTTTCGTCGTTCCTTAACGTGCATGCCGGAGTAATCAGAGATTCGCTGAATCAATTCTATAACGAAGCATTGAGTATTAACCGCTACATGGATAATGCTCATGATTCTTTAAACATCATGAATGATTATGCACAGGCTAACGGTTCTATAGGAAATTATCCCAGGGAATTACAAAACCTGTTACTTGCATTAAACATTTCTGAAAAAAGAAAAGATACCGCTCATTCATCCGCTATCATTGCAAACATCATTGAGATGTATATCACTGTAGGAGATTATAAATCTGCCAATGAATATACGAACAAGCTTGCAACATTTTCGCAGCCTGTTTCATTTATCGGGATCAATGTAGATATGTATTATGCATTGAACTATGCTTTTTTAAATCAAAAAGACTCAGCCGTTTTCTATGCGCAACGCACGGAGAAAAATGCCAAAACATTTTTTATTGATGATGATAAAACAAATGCATGGGGAGGAATTATATTCGGGGGAATTTACAACACCCTGGGCAGGGCTTACCTTAAAATGGGAAATGACAGCTTAGCCATAGCCCGATTGCGGAAAAGCTATTATTATTTTACACACATTTTAAGTGACTATTCTAATTTACAGGAAGCAGTTTATGGGCTGGCTTTATATTTTGAAAAAGTACAGCAACAAGACTCTGCCTATTGGTATGCAAAACAGGTAATAGACATTGCGGCAAAACAAGGCTTTGCTCAATACACTCCTGATGCTTCCCGAATATTGGTCAATTTCTTTCAAAATAAACATTTACCGGATAGTGCGCTCTTCTACCAGCAAATAGGTGATAAGGCTTACAAAAGTTTATTTAATGCAGCCAATGCGAGTGACTTTCTGCAGGTGAGTTTGGAAGAGCAGCAACGGCTGCAACAAATTTCCGCTGACCAGGAACTTAAGGAACAACAATATAAAAATAATCTAAAGATGTATGCATTGCTGGCGGTGTTGCTCGTTGCTATCATCGTTGCAGTTTTCATTTTGCGAAGCAACAGGCAAAAGCAAAAGGCGTACGCATTACTTCAACAACAAAAACAGGAAACAGATGATCAAAAGCAAAAAGTTGAAAGTGCTTTAGTCAATTTAAAATCCACCCAATCCCAACTCATCCAATCAGAAAAAATGGCTTCACTTGGTGAGCTTACTGCAGGCATTGCACATGAAATACAGAACCCTTTAAACTTCGTGAATAATTTTTCTGAAGTGAACAAAGAAATGATTGATGAAGTGAACAGAAGAAATTGAATAAAGGAAATATTGATGAAGTAAAAATTATTCTGAATGATATAAAAGAGAATGCAGAAAAAATAAACCATCATGGCAAACGTGCCGATGCCATTGTAAAAGGAATGTTGCAACACTCACGGTCAAGCACAGGTGTAAAAGAGCCAACAGATATTAATGCTTTGTGTGATGAATATTTGAGATTGAGCTTATTATGGTTTGCGTGCAAAAGACAAAAGCTTTAATGCAGATATTAAAACAGATTTTGATGAAACGATTGGAAAGATAAATATTGTTCCCCAGGATATCGGAAGAGTATTACTTAATCTCTATCAATAATGCATTTTATGCAGTAACTGAAAAAGCAAAACAACCAACTAACGGCTATGAACCTGCGATTTCAGTAAGTACAAAAAAAATCAATAACACAGTAGAACTAACTGTTAAGGATAATGGTAATGGTATTCCACAAAAAATAGTAGATAAAATATTTCAGCCATTTTTTACAACCAAGCCAACAGGCCAGGGAACGGGTTTGGGACTAGTCATTGAGTTATGATATTGTAAAAGCACATGGCGGGGAAATAAAAGTTGAAACACGGGAAGAGTGAAGGCACTAAATTTATCATTCAATTGCCTTTAATTTAAAAGATCATATGAAATTATTGATAAAAATCGTATGCCTTTTGTTCTCGCCGGTTTGGACCCTGGCGCAAAATCCAATTTATAATACCCCCTCCACACAGCAGGCGGATAGTATGATGACCGTTTTAAAGGAAGACCCCAATGATACCTCACGGATGAGGATATACGCAGAATTGGCCCCCTACTATTTTAATAAAGATCTGGATTCATCGATTTATTTTGGCCAGCAATCTTTAACAATTGCAAAAAAACTGCATCAAAAACTGTGGCAGGCATTTATTGATAATTCAATCGGCTATGCATTTTACCTGAAGGGTAGTTATATAAGTGCTTTGCAGCTTTTACTGGATGCTTTAAAAATTTCCAGTGATGAGGAAAGCGAGCAAAATATCTGGGGTTTGGCCACATTCTATGATGTGGCGGACCCTCATAAAGCACGCCTGAATGTGCTGGCTTACACCCACCTGAACCTGGCTTTTATTTATATAATTCCAGGAAATACACAACAGCAGGAAGCTAATTATCTTGAAGGCGTGAGAATTGGTGAAAACATAAATGACCAGGCGACCCTCGGTATCTTCAGGATGAACCTTGTTTCTTTCTACATTACGATGAATAAATTAGATTCAGCCCTGGCAACCGCCCGGAGTGCTTTGGAAAATTTACGTTCAGGACAAGTATTAAAATACACAGGTGTAGTGATCTCCTATATTGGTGACATTTATACAGCTCAAAAAAAATATGATTCAGCTAACATGTATTACCGGCAGGGAATTTTACTGAATATGCAATATGAACTATACAGAGGTGTCCTGGTAAATTACAGGTCATTGTCTAAGTTGTTCCTTGTTAGCGGGAGAGCAGATTCAGCCATTTATTACGCCAAAAAAGGAATTAGCCTTGGCATGAAAATAAATGCCACCGGGAACTTATATAGTATTTACAATACACTTTCCGCAGCTTATAACCTGGAAGGAGAAACTGACAGCGCTTATCTTTTTCTAAGGACGGCAGTGGCTTTGCAGGATAGCCTTTACAACAGGCAAAAAATAAACCAGTTCCAGGATATTGGCTTTAATGAACAGTTTCACCGGCAGCAGGAAGAAAATCAAAAAGCTCAATATCAAAATAAAATAAGAACCTATGCAATGCTTTCGGGTATTGCAGTGTGCCTGCTCATTGCTTTCTTTCTTTATAGAAACAGCCGTAGTCGCCACAAGGCAAATAAATTGCTGCAAAAACAAAAGGAAGAAATCGAGGTTCAGAAAAGAAATGTTGAAGTAACCCTGGCAGAACTCAAAGCCACTCAATCGCAACTCATACAATCAGAAAAAATGGCTTCACTCGGTGAGCTCACTGCAGGTATTGCCCATGAAATACAGAATCCCTTAAACTTTGTCAATAATTTTTCGGAAGTGAATACAGAATTGATTGATGAATTGCAAACTGAATTAAAAGCCGGTAATACTGAAGATGCAATATCTATTTCAAATGATATCAAAGAAAACGAAGAAAAAATAAACCATCATGGTAAAAGAGCGGATGCCATTGTAAAAGGCATGCTGCAACACTCACGAACCAGCACAGGTGTAAAAGAACCAACCGATATTAATGCATTGGCCGATGAATATTTACGATTGAGTTATCATGGCTTGCGTGCGAAAGACAGAGAATTCAATGCACAAATAAAGACAGATTTTGATGAAACAATTGATAAAATAAACATCATTCCGCAGGATATAGGACGGGTGTTGTTGAACTTATACAACAATGCATTTTATGCTGTAACTGAGCGAAGTAGAAATACAGTAAACAAAGAAAAAAGTGAGAATTCTAATTTGTATCAACCAACTGTTTCAGTAACCACAAAGAAGTCAGGAAATAGTGTGTTCGTTACCGTTAGCGATAATGGTAATGGCGTCGCTCAAAAAGTAAAAGATAAAATATTTCAGCCATTCTTTACTACCAAACCAACAGGGCAAGGAACAGGATTAGGATTGAGTTTAAGTTATGATATTGTGAAAGCACATGGGGGAGAGATAAAGGTGGAAACAAAAGAGGGGGATGGCACAGAATTCATTATTCAATTAGCAGCCACATAAATAAATACATGAAACTATTATAAAAATAGCGTTGCGGAAGGGATTCGAATGATGGCAGGATTTTCGTGCATTAACGTTCGTGCACAACCAGGTTTACTTATCTCCCTAAGTGCCCAACTGTTCACTTTCTTTAAACAACTGTTCGATTATGAACAGTTTGAGCCTGGAATTACTTTCCTTCTCTTTTAATTATCAACGAGATAGATCATTGGTATGGTGCTTGGAAATAACTACCGGGTTATTCTGCCTTTTTTCAGCCGACTATTTAAAGTACGATGTTTAAAAATTATTTTAAAATCGCCGTTAGAAATTTACTGAAGAATAAAACTTCTTTAATAAATCTAACCGGAATTGCCGTTGGAATGGATGTGGCTTTGTACCAGTTGGCCATAGCTAATGGCTAAATGATACTCACAACTTAAAACTTATATAACGTGTTTAAAAATTATTTCAAAACCGCCTTCAGAAATCTTGCACGAAACAAGATTTATTCCTTCATCAACATTGCAGGATTAAGTCTTGGTTTGGCTTGTGCCATGTTGATTATGTTGTATGTAAAAGATGAAGTGAGCTTCGACAGGTTTCATAAAAATGTAAATAATATTTACCGTATTGCGAAAAAACTAAAACGCATCAATGAAATAGGCACCACAGGTTTTTTACAAGGACCGAGGTTTTCGCAAAATGTTCCCGGAATAAAATCTTTTGTGCGTGTGCAGGGCGGAGCTGAAGACATAAAAAAAGGAACCGAAGTGCAGGAGCAGGGCGGAGTGTTACATGTTGACTCCAATTTCTTTTCCGTATTTACATTCCCTTTATCATCAGGAAACCCTAAAACCTGTTTAACAGAACCTCATTCAATCGTATTGAGCGAAGATGCTGCAAAAAAATATTTTGCAACATCTGATGCTGTCGGCAAAGTGCTGATGGTAAAAGAAGATACCACTTTTGTTCCTTACAAAGTGACGGCTGTTGCGAAACGTTGCCCGCAAAATTCTTCCATACAATTTGATATGCTGCTGCCTTTGCAAGTATCTGATTTTAATGCAAAGGATACGCATAACTGGTTTAATTCTTTCCTGAACACATTCGTGGTATTGGATGATAAAGCAAACCTGCAAACAGTGGAAACACAAATGCAAAGCTTTTATGTTGCAGATGCCAAACAAACTTTCTATGAAATGCTGAAAAATGATGGTGGCAATCCTGATGATATTTCTATGGGAACCTATTTTTTGCAACGGTATCTTGATATGCATTTGAACACTGAACTGCCTGCAAGCAATGGTTTAACTAATGCCAGTAACCCGATGTATTCCTGGTTACTTTCAGGCATTGCATTATTTGTGTTGCTGATCGCCTGCATCAATTTTGTGAATCTCACCGTTGCCCGGTCTGTTAAGCGGGCAAAAGAAATCGGCATTCGCAAAGTGGTGGGCGGCGATAGAAAGCAATTGATAACCCAGTTTCTCGGCGAATCTTTTTTCCTCTGCACCGTTGCTTTTGTGTTAGCTATTGTATTGGTTCAATTGTTATTGCCATTGTTTAATGAGCTTGCCAATAAAGCATTGGCAATTTCTTATTTGTTTGATGCAAAGTTGATTGCAGCTTATATTGCCTTGTATATTATCACCGGCTTTCTTGCAGGCTTTTATCCCGCATTGGTTTTATCCGGTTACCATCCTGTACAAACTTTATATAGCCGTTTCCAGATTGCAGGGAAAAATTATCTGCAAAAGTCGTTGGTGGTATTTCAGTTCTCGATAGCATCGTTTTTAATTATTGCCACATTTATTATTTATTCTCAGTTCAATTTTTTAACCAAAACAGATTTAGGGTATGATGACGATAATCTTGTTATTGTAAATAGAAACAACATGGGTCATGCCGATGCTGCTGCTTTTAAAGCCGATGCTTCTGCTTTTAAAAATGAGTTGCTCAAGAACCCAAACATTGCCGGCGTTAGTGTAAAGAATGCCGGCGAACATGGCACCGGTACAAAAAATTCGGTTGGTTCTGCCGTATACTTTGCTGATGAAACTGTTGATGAAAATTATTTGCCTTTATTAAAAATCCCATTAATAGCAGGAAGAAATTTTTCAACAGCATTTCCAGCTGATTCTTCACAATCTGTTATTGTGAATGAAAGTTTTGTAAAAGCGGCAAAATGGAAAAACCCTGTTGGTGAAACCATAAACATTTTGGGAAATAGTAATGAAACGTATCGCGTAATTGGTGTAGTAAAAGATTATCACTATGCATCATTGACCCAAAGAATAAAACCGCAGTTATTTAACATGCATGGCTCGTATGGAACTTATTATATCAGGATAAAACCCAACACAGCAGCTTCAAGTTTAAAATGGATACAAAAAATATATCAGCAATTTTACCCGATGAGCCCTTATGCCTATGTGTTTAAAAACGATCAAAACAGGATTCAGTATGCCGATGTTGAAAAATGGAAGCAGATTATTTTGTTCGGCGCAATGCTTACCATATTT
The DNA here is from genome assembly GCA_963756945.1 of uncultured Chitinophagaceae bacterium. Classification (GTDB taxonomy): domain Bacteria; phylum Bacteroidota; class Bacteroidia; order Chitinophagales; family Chitinophagaceae; genus Ginsengibacter. Next base: position 13,151 of record CAVWQJ010000006.1, read on the forward strand.
ATTTCCAGCGTCGGTTTATTTGGATTATCGGTTTTATCTGCAGAGAAAAGGACAAAAGAAATCGGCATACGTAAAGTGCTTGGTGCATCGGTACAACAAATCGTTACAACACTTTCAACAGATTTTATAAAGCTGGTTGCAATTGCTTTGATAATCGCAACACCATTAGTTTATATAGCCGCAAATAAATGGTTACAGAACTATCCATATCGCATTGAGATGAGTTGGTGGTTGTTTGCTCCTGCAGGAATATTAGTGATGCTGATTGCATTATTTACGATAAGTTTTCAATCTATAAAAGCAGCAATGGCAAATCCTGTGAAAAGTTTGAGAACGGAATAGAAAACGTGAATGGTGAATCGTCAATCGTGAATGAAACATAAAACCCTAAAACTTATAACATGTTTAAAAATTATTTCAAAACAGCCTGGCGACACATCTGGAAAAACAAAGGCTATAGCTTCCTGAACATTTTTGGTTTGGCAATTGGCATTGCCTGTGCAGGCTTTATTTTTTTATGGGTAGAAGATGAAGTACACTTTGATAGCAACAATGTAAACAAGGATCGCATCTATCTTGTAAAAACAAACGCTAATGTAGAAGGTGGCGTATTTACTCATTCGTCTACGGCCGGACCTTTGGCCCCGGCGTTAATTGCAACAGTACCCGGCATAGAAAGTACATGTCGCACTACAGAAGGTGGCACGTCGTTCCTGTTTACAATGGGAGATAAGGCAGTGAATGCTTCCGGAAAATACGTTGAGCCTTCTTTCTTTAGCATGTTCACGTTGCCATTTGTTGAGGGCGACGCTGCAACAGCGTTTTCACATTTACATTCTATTGTACTCACACAAACCGCGACGAAAAAATTTTTTGGTGGTGAAAAAAATGTTATTGGTAAAACCGTTCGGATGGATAACAAGCAGGATTATATTGTTAGCGGTGTATTGAAAGACCTGCCTGAAAATTCAACATTGCAGTTTGAGTGGCTGGCGCCGTTTAAAGTATATCTTGATGCCAACCCGCGGGTGGATACCTGGTTCAACTTTGGTATTACTACTTATGTGGAATTGAAACCCGGCGTTGATCCTGGTGCTATCAATAGTCGATTACTCAACGCTAATTATGATTTTACTACGCAGAAGAATGAGACGGATAAATCCAGCGTACACGTTTTTTTATTTAGCATGAATGACTGGCACCTGCGTGATGATTTTGCCAACGGCAAGCCTACTGGTGGCGGCAGGATTGCATACGTAAAGTTATTCAGCATTATCGCCTGGATCATCTTATTCATTGCGTGCATCAACTTTATGAACCTTGCCACTGCAGGCAGTGAGCGCCGTTCAAAAGAAATTGGCGTGAGGAAAGTATTAGGTTCAGGAAAGAAAAGATTGATCGCTCAATTCATCGGCGAAGCCATATTGATGGCTTTACTTGCCGCTATGGTTGCTGGTTTTCTTATGACGTTGTTTTTGCCCGCATTTAATACGCTGGTGCAAAAGGATCTTTCATTAGGACTAAATAACGGATATCATCTTACCGCCTTATTGCTGCTTACATTATTATGCGGTCTTGTTGCAGGCAGTTATCCTTCTTTATACTTGTCGTCCTTTAATCCCGTATTCGTTTTAAAAGGAATAAAAATAAAAACCGGCAGCGCCGCCTTTATAAGAAAGGGTTTAGTGGTAACACAATTTGCCGTGTCCATAATCATGATCATAAGCACCATCATTATTTACCAGCAAATACAGCATGTAAAAACGAGAGACCTCGGTTATAATAAAAATAATCTTTTGCAAATAGAAGCGCAGGGCGATATTGTAAAAGATTTTTCCGCAATAAGGCACGATCTGCTCAGCACCGGCCTGGTGCAAAATGCAGCATTGGCAGATCATAACACACTTGGCGGGGGCAATAATACAACTGCTATTACATGGCCCGGAAAAGATCCGAATACTAACATTGTTATTTCCCAGAGATTGGTGAGCCCGGAATTTATCTCAACCGTTGGCATGCATACTATTGAAGGAAGAGATTTTCAACCAACGGATGAAGTGTTGTTTGGTGATAACCACATGCCGAAAGATTCAACACAGATCCTGAATGTCATTATAACACAGTCGATGGCAAAGTTGTTGGGCAAAGAAAGCGCCATTGGAACGATCATGCAACGTGGAACCGACAGAGGTAGTTATCAAATGCGGGTGACCGGTGTAATAAAAGATTATGTATATGGCGACATGTATGGCCAATCAGCGCCCGTTATTTTTTATGACATTCCGCAAGGCACAAACTTGCTGTATATAAGAACCACTGCGCAAAGCAACCCGGAAAATGCATTGGCAAAGATTGGCGCTGTGTTGAAGAAAGACAATCCTTCTTATCCATTTGAATACAGGTTTGTAGATGATGATTTCAACCAAAAATTTGTTAGCGAAATGCTTATCAGCAAATTATCCCGCGTGTTTGCAACGCTCGCAATTCTTATTTCCTGTTTAGGATTATTTGGTTTGGCAGCTTATACTGCTGAAAGAAGAACAAAGGAAATTGGCGTTCGAAAGGTACTGGGCGCAAGTGTTTCGGGCATTGCTGCTTTGCTTTCAAAAGACTTTTTAAAACTCGTGTTGTTGTCCTGCATCGTTGCATTTCCGGTTGCATGGTTAATGATGCATGACTGGTTGCAGAATTTTCAATACCGGATCAGCATTAGCTGGTGGATATTTTTAGCGGCTGCTATTGTAGCAATCGTGATTGCTTTACTAACGGTAAGTTTCCAGGCTATTAAAGCAGCGATTGCAAATCCTGTTAAAAGTTTACGAACTGAATAAAAAAGATGTATGAAGAAAATAATCGCGACAGCCGGCTTGTTATTCTTAATCTGCATGGCTTCTTTATATGCACAGCAAACAGTCCATTACAGCCTGGCCGATTTGGTAAGCAATAACCGATTAATAATTGATACTTCCAATCATGCAATGGTATCACAGGATAACAATTATAAAAATGCCATTTCTACCCAAAAAATTGCGTGGCTAAAAGATGTTTCATTTAAAGAAGGAACGATAGATATTGATCTTCGTGGTAAAGATGTTTTTTATCAAAGCTTCTTAGGTATTGTGTTTCATGCTGCTGATGGTAATCATTATGAACTCATTTACTTCCGCCCATTCAATTTTCAATATCCTGATACTGCGAGAAGAAGATGGTCGCTGCAATATATGGTGATACCTGGTTTTCCATACAATAAATTGAGGCAGGAACATCCGCTGGTCTATGAAACCTCCTCCCAAAGCAGCGGAATGGTTTCGTGCAAAAATTGTGGTAAAAGCAGATTCGATTAAAGTGTATGTTAACCAGGAAGCGGTTCCATCATTACAGGTAAAAAAATTGGTTGCCTGGAAAGATGGAATGATCGGCTTATGGGATGATCAATTGAGCGGTGATTTTGCAAATCTTACAATAACAGAATAACAGTAAATAATTTTCTGGTAGTTTCAACTGCTGCGAAAATTTTTAGAGGGTAAGGTATAGTAACGTCTTTGAATATCCAATTTGAATGAACAATATTCAAATGAATAATTCTACTTGTTATAAATTTCTAAAACAGTAGTAACCGTTTCCAAAATAATCATGAAAAATTACAAACTAAATATTGTGGGCATTTAAATTTAGTTACGATTGTCCTATCCTATCAAGCCAATGCTTACTCAAAACGAAATCAATTTCCCGCTCTTTTTTGTTCTTCCTCCGAACCTGAACTGATGTGCGCTTTCACCGTTTTCCCTTTTCCAAAACGATAAGTAAAATTGATGCTTACCGACCTGGTATAAAAATAAAAATCGGAATATTGATAAAGGCCACGGTACCTGTCAATCCCGTTGTGGCCTTCGGATTGAAAAACATTATTCGCATTGATGACTATAGAACCTTTCTTTTTTAAAATAAATCTTTTTACTCCAAAGCTAAGAATAGAATAAGGGCCGAAAGTTGATGTTACTAATTGTCGTTTCGAGTTGTACTCAAAATTACATTCTGCTGAAAGTTGGTCGTTAATAGCGAAACTATTATTTGATGTTAGATAGATGGAAGGCAATCCATTGTTATCCAGGCTAAATCCATTCACCATTCCATTAAAATAATTTTGATAGATGGATAGTGTATTATTGGTTGACCAAAAACCTAAAAGCTTTTTAGCGTAACCTAGATCAATATTCCAGGAATGTGCACCCTGTATGTTTGTAGGTATCCTTGTTATAGTTGTTTTATTGCTGTCTAAAAAAGGCAACGTGCGGATGTAATCCTTGTTGATATCATATCCAAAATCTATTGAAAATGAATTTTTATACGACCAGGAGATTTCGCTATGCCAGGATAGTTGCGGTTTTAAATTTGGATTGCCCTGGAAATAAAGCGTAGCGGTTTGAGGACGCCTGAAGGGAACCATCTCAGAATAATTTGCACGTTCGGTACGCCTGCTGAGTTTAATATTGATCGTGTTTTTATCGTCAATTACATAATCAAAAAAAACAGAAGGAAATAGGTGAAAATAATTTTGATTAATTGTTTCACCAGAAAGCAATTGCTTTCCCTGCGCTATGGTTTGCTCTGCTCTGAGGCCAGCCTGTACAGAAAGTTTGCGATATCTTTTATTTAGATTGACGTACGCGGCATTTATATTTTCATCGTTGATGGAATAATTACTTTGCATTGAATCAATCATATTTTGCCCACCAACCTGGTTATAGTATGTATTATCATTTATCGCTTTTACATAACTGGATTTAATGCCTGCTTCAAACTGACCTTTATTTTTTAGTGGCTTAATATAATCTGCTGTAACCGCATAAATGTTCAGCTGCCTGTGTTGCTGCAGTAAAGCATCTGCTTCGCTGATAAAATTTCCGTGAGCATCGTATAATGAACTTAGATTTTGTTGCACGGGGTTGGTCAGATAATCCGAATAATCAAAGCCAATACTGATGTTATTACCTGAGGTATCAAACTGGTGAGATAGTTGTATACCGGTTGTATAATTGAATGGCTTAACATGGAGGTTGCTTCCGAAATTTATATGATTTGTTTTTGTAAGTGTACTATCGAGAATATCCATGCCGGAAGAAACGATATTATTGGAAACCCCTATTCCTGCAGTTCCGGATAAACTAAGCGTGGTTGTTTTTGAGCAATAAATATCTATTGCTAACGTGGGCCGGTAGTCGCTGCTGCTTCCTATATTACTGTTAGCAGATGCCTGTTCAGAAACGAGGCCATCATTCACATTTAAAATATCAGAAGTTACATTTCTTCGGGACAAATTTTTATTATAGCCATAGGTATTATTGAAAAACAAATTGAATTTTTGGTTTTTATAACTTAATGAAAATCCTTTGTTGTATCTGCTAAAATAACTCTGCCCGAAACCTGCATTAATACTTCCATTTAGACCTTCTTTTTGGTTTTTCTTTTTTATGATATTGATAATGCCTGCTGTTCCTGCCGCATCATATTTGGCCGGCGGATTAGTCATGATCTCTATTTTTTGAATGGAAGATGCAGACATTCCGTTTAGCAGGCTTGAAAGGTCATCGGAAGACAAGTATGTTGGCTTTCCATCGATATATACATTTACCCCGGCCTTTCCATTTAGAGAAACTTGCCCGTCTGTGCTGACCTGGACTCCGGGAAGTTTTTTCATTATTTCTAAAACTGTTGAGCCTTCACTCGTAATGCTGTTAGCAATATTTACTACCGTTCTGTCTATCTTTCTTTCAATGAATGGTACGGTTGATTTTACTATTACTGCCGACAGCATTTTATCAGCAGTTTGCAAAACTAAATTCCCGGTGTTAACAATGCTATCGCTTTCCGTAAGTAAAATATTTTCTTTCGTAAATGTGTTATAACCAATTTCCGATATTTCTAAAAAATAGTTGCGTGGCTGCAACGAATCGAAAGTGAAATCTGCCCTTATCATTACCAATAACTGTTTTGTAAAAAGCTGAATCGTCCTTTCGTTTTTAAAGCAACCGTTGCATAAGGAACAGGCAATCTTTTTTCGTCAACGATTTTGCCGGTAATAATTTTTGTATTACCTGTTTGTGCTTGTGCAGTTAGGTTAATAACTATTACTACAATTGCGAACAGAAAATATTTTTCCATACCCAATATTCGCCATTGCCTTTGGTGAAAAATTTACAAGTAGTCAAAATAGGAACTGCACCTGCCATACAAGTGATTTTACCTGATGAATTCATTTTGATATTACAATTGAATTGTTCAGGGGTCGATTTCTCTTGTTCGACGACTGGGCATATGAAGACGAGGCAAAATGAGTAGTTTTAAACAATGAATTTACCGAAAAGATTAGTTGATTTTCACAAGCAGTATCGGGTCATCAGCCACATATTATTTTGGGTTTTGCTATTGCTTGTGCAGATAAGTTCGAGTAGTTATTTTAATTCAGACCAGGTTTCATTTAAAGATAATTTATTAGGTGATGCGACAAACTTATTTGCCCAAATGCTGGCTTCCTACTTTATTGCCTATGTTCTTAATCCCTACTTTTTTCTCCGGCAAAAATATTTAGAGGCCTTCATTTATTTTATTATCGGCAGTTACATTATTTGCGTTGTTTCCAGGATGTCAGTGATCTATATTGAAGAACCATTTTATGGCAGAAAGCACAATCCTAATGAGACAATTGTTGAAATAGTAACCGACGTATCCAAACTGATTTTTGTTTATTTCTTCAGGATCTTTTCTGTGGCTTTTATTTTTATGTTCTTAAAACTTTTAAAAGATCAATTGGTCATACAAAACCATACGCTGTCTTTGGAAAAAGAAAAGGCCGAAACAGAATTAAAGATGCTAAAGGCACAGTTGAACCCGCATTTTTTGTTCAATACGTTGAATAATATTTATTCGCTTGCACTAAATGATTCTGCAGCAACGGCCAGCTCCATAGCAAGATTATCCGAGATGTTGGATTATATTTTATACAAGGGCAACCGTGCATTTGTACCTGTTTCGGAAGAAATAAAATTATTGCATAACTATATTGAACTGGAAAAATTGCGGTATGGCAAACTGCTTGAAATCAATTTTAAAATTACTGTTGATGAAGATGTTTCAATGGCGCCATTGCTTTTGTTGTCAATAGTTGAAAATGCGTTTAAGCATGGCGCCAGTGAGCAAACGGACATTTCAATTATTAATATTGAATTGCATTCGAGCAATACAGGAATATATTTTAAAATAGCAAACCCGTGCAACTACGTCGCCGGCAATGAAAGGAGAGAAAAAATTGGTTTGCGGAATTTAAAAAGGCAACTGGAATTAATTTATCCCGATCATTATACTTTAGACATTGCACAAAATGAAACTATTTTTAGTGTCACTTTGCAAATAAATACAACAGAACAATGAAGATACAATGCCTTTTGGTAGATGATGAACCATTAGCTATTTCCTTGTTGCAAACACACCTGCAGCAGTTTGACTTATTTGAAGTTGCCGGCACCTGTAGCAGCGCGGCCAATGCAATAGAAATACTGAACCGGCAAAAAATAGATTTGCTGTTCCTCGACATTCAAATGCCAAAAATATCAGGTATCAATTTATTAAAAACGTTGAAGTACCCGCCGAAAACTATTATCACTACTGCATTCCGCGAATATGCTTTGGAAGGATATGAATTGGATATTGTAGATTATTTATTAAAGCCCATTACATTCGACCGGTTTTTTAAAGCCATTGAGCGTTACATGCGCAATGCCAATAAAAGTATTCCTGATTTGTTGCCTTCTTCCGAAAATTCTTCCATCTATATTAAATCAGGCAATAAACATTTTAAACTGACGATTGATGATATTTTGTATGCAGAAAGTGTAAAGGATTATATCAAAGTATTTACAAAAGACAAACAAATAATTGCTAAATATAAAATCACGGATTTTGAAAGCGGGATGAGCAATAAAGGATTTATCCGCATCCACCGTTCATATATTGTAAACATAAAAAACATCACTGCTTTTACAGCCGCTGATATTGAGATTGGTTCTGTTGTATTGCCAATTGGGGCCAGTTATAAAGAATACATTTTTAAAGTATTGAATAGTGAAAAATAGTGCGAGACCTGGCCGCCCGGCTAAGGACAGCGCCACTATGGAAATTGCGAATGTCATAGCAACGCTGGCTCAGCATCATTACATTCGTATTTGACAAACGTACGCTTTGCTTCGGAAAGTGTTCGATTACGAACACCTGTAATCATGATTAGCCATCTAAACATTTCTTTATCAATGAAATATATCGTTGGTACAGTGTTGGAAAGCATCATACGGGAGTTTCATGCCGGGTAGACTAATTCCTGACTCAAAATTTATAACTCTTCATCAGAATTCCATGAAGTGGAAATTATCAATTTAAACGCGATCCAAATGTTTAAAAATTATTTCAAATCCGCCTGGCGCAATTTGAAAGCGAGTAAATTTTACAGTGTCGTAAATATAAGCGGCTTGGCTGTGGGTTTGGCAACGGGAATTATACTGCTGCTCTGGGTGCAAAATGAATGTAGCTACGATACATTTAACCAGCAATATAAAAATATCTACCAGTTAAATTCGCACATTACTTTAGAAACTAAATCACTTGCCTGGCAAGGAGCACCCGGACCATTAGCTATAATGTCAAAAAAAATTCCAGGTGTAATTTCTGTTTTAAGACTGGTAAGCGACAATGAAAATCCAACGCTGTCTGATAAAGTGTTATCCAATATTGATCAAACAAAAGTATTTGACAACAACAATATTATTTATGCAGAAAGTAATTTTTTAAACTTCTTCAACTACAAATTATTGCATGGTAACCGCAATGCCTTTTTGCCAAATGCGTACTCTGTTGCGCTCACACAATCAACAGCCAAAAAATTATTTGGTACAGATGATGCCATTGGCAAAATGGTGCAGTTTGATAAAAATAGTTTTACAGTAACCGCCGTTTTGCAAGACTTTCCGCACAACTCTTCTTTGCAATACGACGCTGTCTTCCCGGTAGATTATTATGCGCAGCAATTCACAGCTCATGGCGGCAATCATGGCTGGAAAACAATAGATGAAGATGTAAACGATTATAGTTTCAGAACATTTCTTCTGCTACATCCAAATGCCAATACTTCAACTATTGAAACAAAACTTACGCAATCATTTAATGCAATGAAAAACGGTCAGGCTGCAACAACTTTTCAATTGCAAAACTTAGGAGACCTTCATCTTACAGGAATTGACGGCGATAATTCCGCATTGCAAATGGTAAGAATAATGGCTCTTGTTGCAATATTAATATTGATTATTGCAAGCATTAATTATGTAAACCTTTCTACGGCCCGGGCGCTTACAAGAATTAAAGAGATAAGTATAAAAAAAATCATTGGCGCAAAAAGAAAGCAATTGTTTTTGCAATTCATCACCGAGACAGTATTGACATTCATGTTTGCTATTATTATCGCAATTGCTTTAATTGTTTTATTGAAGCCATTGTATGATAGAATTACAGGAGAACAATTAATTCTTTCTCTGTCCAACTTTTCCATGTTAGAAATTTGGTTTTTCACACTGTTAGGAACAATACTTATTTCGGGCATTTATCCTGCAATGTTATTATCATCGTTCAATCCTTTAGGCGCCGTGCGTGATAAAAGTTTTTTGGGTATTAAAACGTCTTCATTCAGAAAATCATTAGTCGTTCTTCAATTTGTAATCTCGTTCATATTGTTAGTCGGCACAATTGTAATGGGAAAGCAAATGGAATATATAAGCAATAAAGATTTGGGTTATGATAAGAATTATGTTTTTACTGTTTCATTCCCCGAAGAAGCAACGAAAAATACTGATGCGATAGAAAATGAATTGCTATTGCAAAAGGGCATATTAAATGTTTCATTTAGCAGCGCAAGCAGACATTACAAATGTAACAGAGGTTTCAGGAGATATTATGTGGGATGGGAAAAAAGATAATGTTCCGTTTATGCTTTGGCGTGTACAGGCAGATAAAAATTTCATACCTACGATGAAGTACCAGTTTATTGCAGGAACAAATTTTACGGGAACGCCTTCTGACGATAATAAATATATTTTGAATGAAACTGCTGTGAAAGCTATGGGTTTAAAACCTCCTTACATCGGCACAAAAATTGGCTATGGGAATGCTGATGGAGAAATATTAGGTGTAGTAAAAGATTTTAATTTCAAATCACTGAAAGATCCTGTTGCGCCTTTGATAATAAGAACGTCCGGATTGAAAAACATTTTATACGTACGCACAACAGGTGCAGGCGCACAGGCAGCCATCAAAGCCGTAGAATCACAGTATAAGAAATATGCAAGCAACGCACCTTTCTCTTACGATTTTCTTGATAAGACTTTCGAATCGCATTATCAATCGCAACAGCGTACAGGCACCCTGTTTACAACTTTTGCAGCGATAGCTATTTTTATTTCATGTCTTGGTTTGTTTGGATTAGCCACTTATACGGCGCAGGTAAAGACTAAAGAAATCGGCATCAGAAAAGTGCTTGGTGCAAGTGTTGGCAGCGTTGTGCAATTGATTAGTAAAGATTTTTTGAAGTTGGTAATTATAGCGACTGTAATTGCCACGCCGCTGGCTTACTGGTCAATGAACAAATGGCTGCAGGATTTTGCTTACCGGATAAATATATCATGGTGGATGTTTGCCGTAGCGGGATTGTTGGTAATATGTTATTGCATTGCTAACAGTAAGTTTTCAATCAATAAAAGCAGCGATAGCAAACCCTGTGAAGAGTTTGAGAACGGAATAATATAACCACCGAGGTAACGTAAACGAATTAAACGCATAATAAATCAAAAATTATGTTTAAAAATTATTTCAAAACTGCATGGCGCAATTTGATGAAGAACAAAATTTTTTCTTTCATCAATATTGCGGGATTATCAATTGGCATTACTGCCTGTTTGCTCATTTTGCAATATGTAAGTTTTCAGTTAAGCTTCGACCGGTTCAATAAGAATGCAGACGATATTTATCGTGTTACGAATGACCGCTATCAAAACGGAAAATTAATTCAACATGGAACCATAACCTATTCCGCTATCGGCAAAGCCATGCAGGATGATTTTCCCGAAGTAATTAATCATGCACGTGTAGCACCTGAAGGCGGAACAATTGTTATTAATGGTGATAAAAAAATTGGTGAGCAACAAGGTTATTCAGTAGACAATTCTTTCCTTGATATGTTTTCTTATAAGTTGATCGCCGGAGATAAAATGACCGCACTTACGGAACCAAATACTGTGATACTTACAGAAAAACTTGCAAGAGAAATGTTCGATGTGAAAGGCAATAATTTTCAATTCCTTATTGGCAAAACCATTGTACTGAACAACGATGCGCCATTTAAAATAACGGCCATCTATCAAGATCCGCCTGAGAATTCTCATTTGAACTTTAGTTTCTTAATGTCTTATGTAACGTTATACAGCGGTCAATATCCATGGAAGCAGGCTGATTATGATTTTACTGATTCTGATTTCTGGCATTACATACAATTAAAGCACGGGGCAGATTATAAAGCTCTGGAAGCAAAACTGGATGCATTCAGCCAGCGCCATTTCCGCGGTAATAAGATTTCAGGAAGTGTTGAGAAATTCTTTTTACAACCCTTAACCAAAGCACATTTATATTCTGACTACGAATATGAAATTGGTAACACTGCAAGCGCCACTGTTGTTTGGTCAATGCTTATCATTGCCTCTTTAATTATTCTCATTGCATGGGTAAATTATGTCAATCTCGCCACAGCAAAATCTGCAGAAAGAGCAAAAGAAGTTGGCGTAAGAAAAGTTTCGGGGGCAACAAAAACCCAGTTGGTAAAACAATTTCTAACTGAATCGCTCATCCTCAATGTTATTGCTTTATGTATCGCATTATTATTGGTTTCATTGGTGCAGCAATCTTTCAATAGTCTTATTCAATATCATCTTTCGTTATCTTATTTATTTCACAACGGGCTGAATGGTTTTAATGTAGTTGCTTTACTGATGGCTATCATTATTGCAGGCATTTTTGTATCAGGTTTTTATCCTGCGTTTGTATTGTCTTCATTCAAACCAATATTGGTTTTAAAAGGAAAATATGTAACCTCAGCCAAAGGCATCAATCTGCGCAAAGCATTGGTAGTTGGCCAATTTGCCATAACCGTTGCGCTTATTATTGGTTCGTTCATAGTGTATAGCCAAATGAAATTCATCAGTAAACAAAGTCTTGGAATAAATCTCTCACAGGTATTAATAGTACGGCCTCCGCAGCTTACCAATTTTGATTCAACTTTTATTACAAAAGAAAATACGCTGCAAAATGAATTGAAGCAAATACCGCATGTAAAAAATGTAGCAAACTCATGGAGCGTTGCCGGTAATGAAATGGGAAGAGACTTTGATTTAAGCAGAACTGCAGATGAGCATGGTGAACATTTTACCACAAGAAAAGTTGGTATCAGTCCCGAATTCATAAATGTGTATGATATAAAATTACTTGCCGGTAGAAATTTTGATAATACAGATTATAACACTAACAGGGATAAAGTACATAATATCATGCTGAATGAAAATGTTTCAAAGCTGCTTGGCTTTGCAATGCCAAAAGATGCTATTGGCAAAACAATTCATGTTGAAGGAAGGCAATGGGATGTAATTGGTGTGATTGCGGACTATCATCAAAAGTCTTTGCGCTATCCGCTGGAACCGCTGATATTGCTGCCATTGTATAGCACCTATAGTGCATTATCAATTAAACTTGATACAAAGAATGTGACGCAAACAGTATCAGCAATCAAAGCAAAGTATGATGCATTTTTTCCCGGTAATTTATTTGATTATTATTTTTTAGATGATAGTTTTAACAAGCAGTACGCCAACGACCAATTATTCGGAACGATATTCGGCATCTTCTCAGCCTTCGCCATTTTCATTGCATGTTTAGGCTTACTCGGCTTATCCTTATTTGCCACTACGCAACGCACCAAAGAAATTGGTGTAAGAAAAGTTTTAGGTGCATCAGTTTCAAACATTGTTATGCTGTTATCAAAAGATTTTGTCAGGCTGGTGTTAATCGCATTTATTATCGCATCACCTGTTGCATGGTATGTAATGAATAGCTGGTTAAGTGATTTTGCCTATCGCATCAACATCAGCGCATGGATCTTTATTGGTGCAGGATTATTGGCAGTGGTTATTGCATTGGCAACAATAAGCTTCCAGGCAATAAAAGCAGCAGTGGCAAACCCTGTAAAGAGTTTGAGAACGGAATAGAAATTAGCTAACAGCTAACAGCTAATAGCCAATAGCTATTAGCTTAAAAAACAAAACTTATGTTCAAACATTATCTTAAAACTGCATGGCGAATCATCTGGAAAAACAAAGGCTATAGCTTCATGAATATATTTGGCCTGGCTATTGGCATTGCCTGCGCAGGATTGATTTTTTTATGGGCTGAAGACGAGCTGAACTGGGATAATAACAATGTCAACAAAAAAAATTTATATGCAATACGTGAGAATGCATCGTATGCAGGCAATACGTTTACAAATTGGTCTACACCACGGCCAATGTTTGCTGCTATTAAAACAGAAATACCTGGCATTGTAAACACTTGCCGCGTATCTGATGAAGAAGTAAAATCATTATTCACTATTGGTGATAAAACAATGTATGCATCAGGTAAATATGCAGATGCTTCTTTGTTCAGCATGTTTACATTACCGTTTGTGCAAGGCAATGCAGCAACGGCTTTCAATCAATTGCATTCAATTGTAATTACACAATCAACGGCAAAAAGATTCTTTGGTGATGAAGGAAATGTAGTTGGTAAAAGAGTGCGTGTTGATAATAAACAGGATTATGTTGTTACGGGGGTTGTAAAAGATTTGCCGCAAAATGCTTCTTTACAATTTGAATGGGTTATACCTTATGAAGTTAATCTCATCGAAAATAATTCTTATCAAAACGGCGATGCGACAAGCTGGAACAGTTATGGGCCTTTTACCTATGTTCAATTAGATGATAAAGCAAACGAAGCCGCAATAAACAAGCAGTTATATAATTACATTCATTCAAAAAACACTTCACAAACAACACATGCATTTTTATTTCCCATGCATGATTGGCATTTGTATGATGAATTTGTAAATGGCAGGCAAACCGGTGGTGGACAAATTGAACAAGTACGTATGCTTTCTGTAATTGCATGGATTATTTTATTAGTTGCATGTATCAATTTTATGAATCTTGCTACCGCACGCAGTGAGAAACGAGCTAAAGAAGTTGGTGTAAGAAAAGTGTTAGGCTCAGGTAAAAAAAGATTGATTGCACAATTTCTTGGAGAAGCATTATTAATGTCAGCAATTGCTGCGGTGTTGTCTGTAATTGTCATAACGCTTACATTGCCTGCATTCGATCAACTCGTACAAAAACAACTTTCATTACAATTATCAAACCCTGTTCACCTTGTTTCATTACTATGTATAACAGTTATCTGCGGATTGGTTGCCGGCAGTTATCCTTCACTATATCTTTCATCATTTAGTCCTATCGATGTTTTAAAAGGATTTAAAATAAAAACAGGCATTGCTGCATTTATCAGGAAGGGATTAGTTGTATTACAGTTTGCTATTTCAGTTGTATTCATCATTAGTACCATCGTTGTTTATTCACAGATTCAACATATAAAAAATCGTAAGCTTGGGTTTAATAAGAACAATCTTATTGAAGTGGACATGCAACACAATGTGGCTGATAATTTCTCTTTGATAAAAAATGATTTACTGCATTCGGGTGTTGCAGAAAATGTTGCATTTGCAAATCATACTATTTTATATGGAGGAGATGATGATGACCGCTTTACATGGCAAGGCAAACCTGCGAACGATAATGTTTCAATTGCATTTAGAAATGTAAGTCCTGAATTTGTTTCCACATCAGGCATGCAGATAATTGATGGAAATGATTTTAGTGCTGATGAAGTTTCAAATAATTCGAATGTTATTATAAGCGAATCACTGGCGAAAATTTTAGGTAAGGGAAGCGCAGTTGGAAAGATCATACAATCGCCGCGTGGACAGGAAGATGGAAAATTTGAAAATCTTACTGTTGCAGGTGTTGTGAAAGATTATGTATTTGGTAACATCTATGGCAGAGGCGCTGAACCAGTATTGTTCTTCTGCAAGCCGTCAAAAAATGCCAGTCTTTTATATGTGCGATTGAGACCTCAGGCAAATGTTGAACAAGCATTATCAGAGCTGCAGGATGTAATGAAGAAAGATAATCCTGCATATCCGTTTCAATACAAATTTGTAGATGACCAGTTCAACGAAATGTTTTTAAATGAAGCTTTAACCAGCAAACTATCAACTGTGTTTGCAGTGCTTGCAATCATCATTTCATGTTTGGGTTTGTTTGGCCTGGCAACGTACACTGCTGAACGCAGAATAAAAGAAATAGGCATCAGGAAAGTGTTGGGTGCAAGTGTTGCGGGTATCACAACACTTTTATCAAAAGATTTTTTGCAGTTGATTGCCATTGCATGTCTTATTGCATTTCCCATTGCATGGTGGATGATGCATGACTGGTTGCAGAATTATGAATACAGGATTAAAATAAGCTGGTGGATATTTTTAGCAGCAGGTATTTCAGCTATACTGATTGCTTTAATTACTATCAGCTTTCAATCCATCAAAGCGGCAATAGCAAACCCGGTGAAGAGTTTGAGAACGGAATGAAAAATTATTAATTATGTAAAATAGTGTTACTAACATAAAAGACTAAACGAAATTATTATGTTTAAAAATTATTTTAAAACCGCATGGCGTAATCTCATCAAAGACAAACAATTCAGTTTTCTTAATCTCATCGGTTTATCAACCGGACTTGCTTGTGTGTTACTTATTTATTTATGGGTAAACGACGAAATGAGTATTGATAAATTTAATAAAAACGATAGCCGGTTGTACCAGGTATTAAAGAAAAACACAGATGGTGCTGGTGCTATACGAGTTGGTGAAACCACGCAAGGCTTACTGGCTCAGTCGATAGCTAAACAATTACCTGAAGTTGAATTTGCTACTTGTGCGAAAAAGCAACGTGAACCCGGTATTCTTTCGTTCGGCGATAAGCTTATAAAAGCAAAATTGGAATTTGCGGGCAAAGATTTCTTCAATGTATTTTCTTACGAACTTACTAGGGGAAATAAAAAAAATGCGTTGGCCGACATATCCAATATTCTTTTATCGGATAAAACAGCATTAAAATTATTCAATACAACGGATGTCATTGGTAAAACGGTCAGTTGGAGTTCTAACGACGATGATGTCGATTTCAACAATGTATATAAAATTACCGGTGTTTTTAAGGCCCCGCCTTCCAATGCCAGCGATCAATTTGATGTATTGTTTTCCTTTGATTTGTATGCCAAAAAAAATGCAGGTGGAATGGGAGATGTTACTTTCTGGGGAAGTAATATGGTTTCTACCTATGTAGTGTTAAAACCCGGAACTGACGTCGATGACATTTAACAATAAAATAAAGGATTTCAGCAAAAGCAAAAATCAAATCTTTATATACAGATGACGAGATGGCTGAAATAGGAAGGTGAGCCTGTTCCTGCAAAAATATTCTGACCGGTATTTGTATAACAACTTTGTGAATGGAGTTCAATCCGGCGGTCGAATAGAATATGTAAAACTGTTTTCCATCATTGCGCTTTTTATTTTAATCATTGCGTGTATCAACTTTATGAATTTATCAACGGCGAAAGCTTCCCGTCGCATGAAAGAAGTGGGAATAAAAAAAGTTATCGGTGCAAGCAGGGGTTCATTGATATTTCAGTACATAAGCGAGTCAATGCTGATGGCATTTTTTTCTTTGATGATTGCATTAGCGATGGTTATTTTGTTGCTTCCGGCATTTAAAGAAATTACGGGAAAGGAGATCAACATTCATTTTAATACAGGCCTGGTTCTGTCAATAATTGGCATCACATTTATTACCGGCATTATTGCGGGCAGTTATCCTGCGCTTTATCTCTCCCGCTTTAAACCGGTATCAATATTAAAAGGCAGGCTGAATACTTCTATGGGAGAATCGTGGATACGAAGGGGTTTGGTGGTTTTTCAATTTACTGTTTCTGTGATACTGATTGTTTCTGTGCTGGTAGTTTATAAGCAAATGAAATTAATTCAAACCACTAACCTTGGTTACAACAAAGACAATGTTATTCGTTTTTCAAACGATGGTAACCTTGCCAAAAGATCCTTCATCGTTTATTGCTGAAGTAAAAAATATTCCGGGTGTTATCAATGCATCGGATATTGATGGCAATTTAATGGGCAGCTATTCTCATGCGGGAGGTGGCATTAGCTGGGAGGGAAAAGATCCCAACCTCGGAATTGAATATTATGGCAATAGTATTGGTGATGACTTTTTCCCAACGATGGGTTTGCAGATGGCAGAAGGCAGGCCTTTCTCAAAAGATTTTGCTGACAGTTCAAGCGTAATATTTAACCAGGCTGCTATTAAGGCTATGGGTTTAAAAAATCCAATTGGTAAAATGGTTTCACTATGGGGACAAAAGATGCAGATCGTGGGCGTAGTAAAAGATTATCATTTCCAATCATTGTATAAAAAGATTGGGCCGGCATTTTTTACTTATTCGCCAATAAATCCAATTACAGTTGTTAAGATAAAATCCGGAAAAGAGCAACAAGCGATTGCAGGTATAAAAGCTTTGTATAAAAAATATAATGCAGGCCTCGATTTCAGTTATGCTTTTCTGGATGATGATTATAATGCATTGTATGCTTCAGAACAACGTGTGTCGGTTTTATCAAAATATTTTGCCGGCATTGCTATTTTGATTTCCTGTCTTGGTTTATTTGGCCTTGCAGCCTTCACTGCGCAAAAGAGGCAAAAAGAAATCGGTATCAGAAAAGTGGTAGGAGCTTCCATCAGCAATATTGCCACAATGCTTTCAACTGATTTTCTAAAACTTATATTGGTTTCGTTGTTAATTGCTATTCCTTTTTCATGGTGGGCAGCCAACCAATGGTTGCAAAGCTTTGCCTACCGGATAAGGCTAAACGCAGGATTGTTTATCGTTACAGCTATAGTTATTATCACGATCACATTAGTTACTATAAGTTTTCAAACAATAAAAGCGGCGTTGGCTAATCCTGTGAAGAGTTTGAGAACGGAATAGCCTCCCCAACCCCTCCAGCGGAGGGGCTAAGAAGGTTCATAAAAATGAACAACATTAATTTTATAAAACGTTAAAATCTTTCCTCCTTTGGAGGAATTAGAAGGAGGCCTTATGCTTAAAAATTATTTCAAAATAGCAATCCGCCATCTCACAAGGCACAAGCTGTTTTCTTTGATAAACATTTTGTGTCTTGCCATCGGCATTACGTTTTCTATCATTATAGGTGTATATATTTTGAACGAAGAAAGTGTAAACAGCAATCTTAAAAACGTAAGCAACCAATATATCATTAAGAGCAATTGGAAGGTAAAAGAAATGGGTATGGATATTACCACCATCGGCCCGCTGGCAAAAACAATGAAGGAGGAATATCCTTCGCTTGTTGAAAATTATTATCGCTACAATCCTGTGGCAACCGTTGTGTCAGTTGGCAATAACCATTTCAAAGAAAACATTGCTATTGGTGACACAACACTGGTTTCAATGTATGGCTTTCCGGTATTATATGGCAATAAAGAAAAAGCTTTTACCAACATTAATTCGGCGGTAATTACGGAAACTGTTGCTCAACAACTTTTCGGAACAAAGAATGCCGTTGGAAAAGTATTCGATATTACAACAACCGTAAATAATGAAAAGCAACAATACACGGTAAGTGCAGTTTTAAAAGACATTCCAAAAAATTCAGTTACGGGATTGATCAATATTGATTACAATGTTTTTGTGCCCACGGAAGGCAGCAGGTTTTATTCGAATGCGCCTGATGCTGATCCTTCGCAAGGATGGAACAGTGCTTATGAAATAGGGATGCTTGAATTAAAGCCTGGTATTACACCGCAGCAAATGGTGCAACCTTTTAAACAGGTTTTAAAAAAGTATTCAGATAAAAACACGCAGGACAATCTTACCGTTGAATTAGCGCCGGTTAAAGATTATCATGTAAACAGCAATAATGGCGCTGTACAAAAAATGATAACGGCGCTTTCGTTTATCGCTGCATTTATTTTATTGATGGCCATCATCAATTTTGTAAATATTAATATCGGCACATCATCTTACCGTGTAAAAGAAATCGGCTTGCGAAAAGTTTTTGGAAGTATGAGGGCACAGTTGATGGTACAATTTATTTCGGAAGCGTTGGTGCTTGCTTTTATCGCTGCTATTCTATCATTTATTTTTTATGAATTACTCAGGAATGTATTTACAGAAATTTTAAATACTTCTTTGCCTTCCATCTGGCAATTCAACATACAACAAATAAGCTTGTTTGTTGCGTTGATCATTGCAATTGGTTTGCTATCCGGCATCTATCCTGCGTTGGTGCTGAGTGCATCCAATACTATTAATTCCATAAAAGGAAAAACAGATTCGGCAAGAGGCGGATTGTTATTACGCAAAGGTTTATTAATCGTTCAGTTTAGTCTGGCGATTATTGTTTTCATCAGCGCATTAAATGTTTCAAGGCAAATGTCTTTTATATTCAAAAAGGATCTTGGTTATAATAAAGAACAATTGCTTATTGTGGACGCATATCCCAAACAATGGGATTCCCTTGGTGTGCAAAGAATGAAAATGGTAAAACAACAGTTGCTTACATTACCCGAAGTAAAAGATGCATCACTATCATTCGACATTCCGGTTCGCAAACCACCCGGGCAGATTACCTTGTATCCACAAGGCAAGGAAAATAATAATCCTCTTGTGCTGGCTGGCTTTGCGGCAGACCAGGATTATGCTGCAACATTTGGTTTGAAAACAATTGCCGGATCTTTCTTTAATCAATCAGGAGCATTTACACCCAATCAAATTGTGGTGAATGAATCTGCCGCTAAAGCATTGGGTTTTGCAGATGCGACATCGGCTGCTGGAAGGCAAATAACTCAACCTGCCGGGCAACCCGGTATTAACGATTGCAGGTGTAATAAAAGATTACAACTATTCAAGTCTTCAGCAGCAGATAGAGCCGTTGGTTATTATCAATTTTGAAGACACGAGAACTTACCGTTATATGAACTTGAGATTAAGTACTGATAATTATCCAAAAGCAGTAGATGATATAAAAAAGAAATGGAAAGCATTGTTACCCGATGCGCCTTTCGAATATGTGTTTATGGATGATAAGTTTCAATCATTATATACAGCCGAACTGCAACTGAAGAAAGCCGCGGATATCGCAACAGTGCTTAATTTAATCATCGTGTTTATGGGCGTTTTTGGGGTGGTTGCTTTTACGCTTGCCAAACGTAACAAAGAGATAGCAGTTCGAAAGGTATTGGGCGCTGATGTAAAAAATATTTTATCGTTGTTTATAAAGGATTATGCATGGCTGATATGTATTGCCAATTTTATTGCCTGGCCGGTTGCCTATTTTATTTCCAATCAATGGTTAGAAAATTATGCCTACAGGATACAGCAAAATGTTGTTCCGTATATCGTTGTATGTGTTTTTATTTTTATGGTGGCCTTTGTTCTTATAACAGTACAATGTTTTAAAGCGGCAATAGCAAATCCTGTGAAGAGTTTAAGAGCGGAGTGAATTAGCTAACTGATAGTAACTGCAATTAAGGCTTAAGTAGAAAATATTTGAAAATTGACGTATGAAATATGACTTCAAAAAGTATTTAAATAAAAGGACTAATATGAAACTCAGGATTTTTATTTTGATAATTATCATATGCAATTTCTGCGTAAACGTTTTTGCCCAAACAAATTTTTGGGAGAGCAAAGATGCTTACCTTGGACAAACGCCGCCGGGCGACACACCAAAAATATTTGCACCGGGCATGCTGGCAGATTCGGGAATAGTACTGGGGAGAGTTGCCTTTTCAAATGATGGCAAAGAGTTTTATTATGGCTTTGCACGGCATTGGTTCGATTTCAGCGGAACAGGCGTTAAGCAAATAACTTTCGATGGAATCAACTGGAGCAATCCAAAAGTTATTGTTGAAGACCTTGCTACTCCAACACTTTCTATTGATGGATCCAAATTATTTTTTGGCGGGCAAAGGAGCGACGTATGGGAATCTGAAAGAACAAATAACGGTTGGAGTACGCCAACTCTTATTTCTCGATAAACCCTATGGCCTTTACAATTTCATGCCAACTAAAAGTGGCGTTTATTATACTGGCAGCAATGCCAACCAGGGAAGTAAACGCGATTACAGCACTTACGATTTTTGTACCCTGACCATTTCGGGTAGGGATACCGTTATAAAGAGTTTGGGAAGCCCTTTAAACACTCCTGCTTTTGATGGGGATTTTTACATAGCTCCCGATGAATCCTACATTATCATCAGCGCAAAAGAAACAAAGACCTATGAATGTGAATTATGGATTAGTTTCAGGAAGATGGATAAAACATGGACAAGTTCTCAAAGTTTAGGCCCGCTTATTAATGAAGGCCTTGCGCATCGTTTTGGGCAGTATGTATCTCCCGATGGGAAATATTTATTTTATACAAAAGGTACAGGTGAGAAAGATTGTAATTTTTATTGGGTGAGATTTGACACATTGTTAAAATGGTTGCAGCGGGGTCAATAAACGCATCAATGGTGCCGATGGAAAAGTTTAAGGACTGAATGGAATTGAAATACAAAATTATTACTAACGTGTACGCTTAAACGGATAAAATGCTAAGCGATATAAGAATTTTACAGAATGTGAAAAGAGTGATCCCTGGGCTTGCCTTGTCACTAATCAGAAAAAGGAAGTAGGAATAACCATGTCGGGTGAATTCGCTTTCAAATAATTCATCGCAGATAATCACTCACTTTTGAGCTGATAAATTTTTTCACATTATCCCACGTTTGCTTTTTAAAGCTCACCGGATCTTCACTTTCTTCTGCATCATTAAAATAGGTAATGGCTTGCGGTACGGTAATCAGCAAATTTTGTGTTGTATATTTTTCTTTATGAAATTGTATAAAATCGGGTATCGTATAATGTTGCAACAGTTCTGCTATATCCCAAAAATCTTTCTTTTTACCACGACCTAATATTGCCTGCACTTTCATTGCAATAATGTCTTCGGTTGAAAACATCCTGATGTCATCAATTGTTTGCAAAGGCCTTATCAAAGGATGCGGGTGGCGCACAAGATCAATTTTTACATCGTCGATAAAGCCAAAAATTCCGAAACGTACCTGCTTTTCTTCAGTAACAAATTTGTCTTTAAATTTTTTCTTAACCGCAGCAATAATATTTGAATTCTCGAATGGCTTATCTGAAAAAAGGTCGAGGTCAACCGACATACGATGGCCATATAAAAGTGATAAGGCAGTGCCTCCAACTAATGAAAAATCCACGCAACTCCGGTATTTGGAGCATTTGTTCTAATATGGAAAAAGTGTGGGGTTCAACTGTCTTAATTTGTAGCATCTGAAATCTTTTAGCGGCCTGTCAATGACTGCACTCGCAAGGTACATCCGGGTTTCGGGTAAAAATTTAGCATTCAATAACACTTCCGTAACTTTTTCATCGCCATAATAGCGTCGGCAATTGCGTATATCATCCACATCACCGCGTTCGAAAACACGCTCAATAACAAAATTTGCTTTGGTATCGTAGTTGATCTTTTCAAAATCAACATCCCAAAAGATGCGCTTGTGAAATATGGGTTTTGCTTTTTGTGACATATCGTAAAGATATTAATAATTAATTTTTTTTGATAATGGCGTTTATTCCATTAATCAGTGAGTATTGTAACCTGTGCGCTTTTCACTTAAAAGTGTTCGATTGCGCACACTCATGCGAAATTATTTTTATAACAATTTGTTCTTTATCAGCAAAATATAATATTGGTATATATATTGAAAAGATTAGTCAAAGAATTTTATGCTAAAAAATTATTTCAAAATTGCCTGGCGCAGCCTGCTTAAAAACAAGACATCGTCATTCATAAATATAAGTGGACTAGCCGTAGGGCTTGCAACCAGCATCATCATTATGCTGGTTATCGTAAACGAATTGAGTTACGATAAATATAATAGAAACCTCAGCGACATTTACCTGCTGATGAAGAATCAAAAAAACGTAGATGGTGTAAGAACAGGCGATGCAACTGCGGGCCCAATGGCGGCAACCTTTCGTAATGAGATGCCTGAAACAAAATACGCAGCCCGGGTCGCCTATTTCGATAACCAGTTAATGGAAGTCGGAGATAAAACTATTTACGAATCGGGAATTTATGCAGAACCGGATATTTTTAATATAATGACGTTTCCTGCCGTTGAAGGAAATCCGATCGCTGCGTTGCAGGATGAAGGTTCTGTTGTTATAACTGAGCAGGCCGCAAAGAAATTATTTGGCGATGAAGACCCGATGGGTAAGTTGGTTCTAACTGAAAAAAACAGTTTCAAAGTAGCGGCGGTAGTTCGGGATGTTCCGCCAAACAGCACTATTAAATTTGATATGGTATTTTCATTCAGCTATTTTGCAAAACAAAATCAATGGTTAAATAAATGGGACGATAACCGGATACAAACCTGGGTTCAATTAAAGCCCGGCGTTAACCTTGCATTATTAAATAATAAATTAACTAAACTTCTGCAACTTCGTTCTAACGACCCCTCAGTATCCTTATTTGTTTACCCATTTTCTAAATTAAGATTGTATGCAAGTTTTAGCAATGGTAAACCAAATGGCGGCAGGATTGACATGGTTATATTATTGAGTGTATTGGCGCTGTTTGTTATATTAATTGCCTGTATCAATTTTATGAATATCGCCACTGCACGGTCTGAACACAGGTCACGCGAAGTGGGTGTACGAAAAGTGTTAGGCGCAACCAGAAAATTGATCATCTGGCAATTTTTAAGCGAGGCAATGTTAATGACTTTTGTTGCACTTTCATTGGCTGTTGTGCTGACACAAATAGCACTGCCTGTTTTTAATCAATTTACAGGAAATAACCTGGTGATAAATTATTGGGATTGGAAATTTTTGGACATTGCTGATCGGCATAGGATTGTTTACCGGTTTGATCGCCGGTAGTTATCCGGCGTTGTTCCTGAGCCGGTTTAAAATTATAAAAGTTTTAAAAGGCGCATCCGGTAACGTAAGAAGTGGTGGCGGTTTACGCAAAGCATTTGTAACTGTTCAGTTTGTTATTTCTATATTTTTAATTATTGCTACTATCGTTATCTATAAACAAATAAACCATGTAGGAAACCGCCCGTTAGGTTATGACCAGGATAACCTAATCGACATATCCGCAAATAATGAGTTGTCTGGCTAAGTTTCAAATATTAAAAAATGATTTAGCGCAAATACCCGGCGTTAAAAATATAACCGCAGGCTACTGATAATATTTTGCAATTTGGTGCAAGTATAACGGGTATGGATTATCCCGGCAAAATTCCCGGGCCAGGAAATATCGTTATCGTAAGTTCCGTGCAATACGACTGGACAAGGACAGTGGGCATAAAAATGCTTGAAGGAAGAGACTTTAGTCCTTCATATTCAACCGATTCGTCTGCCTGTATTATCAATGAATCTACAGTTCAAAAGATGGGCTTTAAAAGAACCGGTTGTTGGTCAAAAGATTGGCGGCAAAAATGTAATTGGCGTGTTTCAAAACTTCGTCTACAATAACCCGTCAGGTATTATTGCGCCAATGGTTATTTCTTTACAAACAAGTAACCTGCCGCACTTCTTTGTTCGTATCAAAAATGATGATCATTGGCAAAATACAGTTGCACAAATTGAGAAGGCCGTAAAGAAAATAAATCACAATCTTCTTTTTGAATATTCTTTTACAAAAGCTGATTACCAAAGAAGATTTGAGGAGTGGAGCTCCGTTGGTTTGGCGGCTACTATATTTGGTTCTATGGCCATCTTCATTGCATGCCTTGGTTTATTTGGTCTTTCATCGTTCCTTGCTGAAAAACGTGGTAAAGAAATTAGTATCCGCAAAGTGTTTGGAGCAAATGGAAAGAGTATTTGGTTATTGCTTTCCAAAGATTTTCTAAAACCGGTTTTAATTGCAATGCTCAATTGTAATACCAGTATCTAGTATGGCTGGCTCATGCTTTTCTTTCCGGCATTACGTATCACACTGAACTAACGTGGTGGATGTTTGCACTTGCGGCGGTCCTTACCATTTTGATTGCGTTGATCACAGTGAGTTTCCAGGGAATTAAAGCAGCGGTTGCCAACCCGGTGAAGAATTTAAGAAACGAGTAGCCTCCCCAACCTCCCGCTTTGGCGGGACAGGCTCTCCAGTGGAGGGGCTAAGAAGGTTCATAAATATGAGCAACATTAATTTTATAAAACGGTAAAATCTTTCCTCCTTTGAGGGAATAAGAAGGAGATCTTATGCTAAAAAATTATTTTAAAATTGCCTGGCGCAATATCATTAAAAGCCGCTTTTATTCTGCAGTAAATATTATCGGTTTATCCAGAGGTATTGCGTTTACTTTATTAATTGGCGCTTATGTTTGGAGCGAGTTGCAGGTGAATTCAAAACTGAAAAATGAAGACCGGCAATATATAATACAAAGCAAATGGAAAGATCCAAACCAGGGACTCGAACTAACCACCATGGGGCCGCTGGCAAAGGCTTTAAGAGAACAATACCCCGATCTTGTGGCCAACTATTATCGCTGGGATGGTGTTACTTCCAATGTTTCCAAAGGAGATAAAAGCTTCAGGGAAGGATTACAAATTTGCGACACCACTATGTTCAGCATGTATGGGTTTACGTTAGTTTATGGAAATTTAAAGACTGCTTTTGATGGCCCGTTCTCTTTGGTGATTACCGGCGAAAAAGCAAAGAAGTATTTTGGTAAAACATGATGTCATCGGTCAAACGCTTACCATTGAAAGCTTCTCCGGTTCTAAACATGATTTCGTTATTACCGGTGTATTGAAAAACCCTTCAAAAAATTCTGTTACCTATCTCAATGATAATAACGATAACCAGTTTTATATTTCGTCAAATAACATAGGTTATTTTGGAAGAAACATGGATTGGCCCAATCAATATATTGTTGGATATGTTGAATTGCAAAAAGGAGTTAAGCCAAAGGATATTGAAAAACCCATGCAATATCTCATGAAACAAAATGCGCCTCCGCAAATTGCCGCCGGTATGACGCCCTATCTTGTTCCGTTAAAGGAGTATTATCTCTCTGCAAATAATGGCCTGGTTAAAAAAATGTTGTATGCGTTATCTGCAATTGCCATCTTTATTTTGATGATGGCCATTATCAATTTTATCAACATGTCCGTAAGCAGGTCTGCCACACGTATGCGGGAGATCGGAATAAGAAAAGTACTCGGTGGATTGAAGAAACAATTGATTATACAGTTTCTTATTGAGTCAATCATCCTCGTTTTTTTTGCAACAGTCTTTGCGGTTTTCGTGTATGCGTTATCGAAAGACATGTTCAGCAATATTCTTGGAAAAGAAATTCCCTCGCTAAGTGATTTCCCGGTTTATTTTATAGCATTTCCATTGTTACTTATTTTGGTCATTGGTTTTATCGCCGGCATTTATCCCGCATTTGTTCTGTCATCGTTAAAGTCAGTGGAGTCATTAAAAGGAAAACTTTCTTCCATAAAAGAAAAAGTATGGCTTCGGAAATCATTGGTGGCATTTCAATTTGGTACTGCCACCATTGCTTTCATTGGTGCCATAATTATTTCTTCACAAATCAATCTTTTCTTCAGTAAGGACATTGGCTTTAATAAGGATTACATTGTATCAGCGCAACTACCGCGTGACTGGACGCCGCAAGGGGTTATAAAGACAGAGGAGATGCGTAAGCAATTTGCTGCAATGCCACAGGTAGTAAATGCAACCCTTTCTTTTACTGTACCCGATGGTAACAGTTCCGGCAGCGCATCTTTATATAAAGCAGGCGCTGATTCAACAACAGCAGTTGCCTCGGAGCAAATAGTTACTGACGAATATTATGCATCTACGTTCGGCATTCCTATGGCAGCGGGAAAATTTTTCGGTGCACCCGGTGCATTTACTGATCCTTTTACCATTGTAATAAACCAGTCGCAGGCTAAAGCATTCGGATGGAACAATGCAGAAGATGCAATTGGTAAGCAATTAAAATTCCAGGGTGGGGGAGGACAGGTGTTCACCATAACAGGTGTTACCAAAGATTTTCATTTTGGCTCCATGCAAAAACCCATTCAGCCAATCACATTCCTGCACGTAACCCTTGCCAATATTTACAGGAATTTTTCATTTAAGATAAGATCCGGAAGTATCGGAAATTCAATTGATGCATTGCAAAAAAAATGGTCAGCGTTGATGCCCGGCGTTCCATTTGAATACACCTTTATGGATGATGCTTTAGCCAAACTCTATACATCAGAAATACAATTAAAGAAAGCTTCTTACACGGCAACCGTTCTTGCTTTAATTATTGTGTTGCTGGGTGTACTCGGCCTCATATCATTAAGCGTTCAAAAACGTACCAAAGAAATTGGTATCCGAAAAGTGTTGGGTTCTTCTGTTACTGGTATCATGTCATTATTTATTAAAGAATTTTTATCAGTTATTGCAGTTGCCGGCGTGGTGGCTTGCCCGTTAGCCTATCTTATTATGCAGTAAATGGTTGCAGGCTTATGCATATAGAATTAATATTACCGCTTCTCCTTTTATTATATCCATTGCAATTCTTGGCGCAATTACCGCCGTTGTAATATGTATTCAAACCATTAAAGCTGCACTTGCGAACCCGGTTAAGAGTTTGCGAACAGAGTGATGAATGAATATATTGTAAAGGCTGCTAAGAAATGCGCAGCAAATGCGGAACGATGTTCATGGATTTCTTCAGATGAAGCCATGACGATTGATAACGGGGAAATGCTCTTACGATCTGAAGCAATGGCAGTTGCAAGCAAATAAATACACATTGTTATCAGAACAACAGCGTCAATAAATCAAGAATTAATCATTACAGGCAAAGAAACGCAGGCTTTGCATAAGGAAATATGAGTAGCGTTTAAAGTAATACCTTAGCCAAGTAAAGAAATATGAGTTACCTGTACAGCATTAATAACAGCGTCATCGAAAAACAAACGCTTTCCGCCGCAATGGCACCCTCCTAAAATGGCATATAATTTAAAAATTATGCAAAGTGTCGCCAATTTATATTTATAATTCTAATGCTAATTCTATTTCCCTTTAACCATTTTTTTATTTATTTCTGCCACTTACTCAAAAACACCTGTACGTGAAATGATTTCACGAAATAGAAGGCAATCATATTGTTAATGAGCGATACTTTTGATTTATGATTTTTTTAAGTCAGTCCCGATAAAAACAAGCATTTAACATCTGTACCAGGTTTATATGAATTTTTATTAATCTTCAATTTAAACGCTCATGCAACAAAATCTTTTGACAAAGTTCTCTAAGCAATGGAAAATTTGTTTAATAATGCTCATTTTAATTGTTTCTGTTATTCCTGCGGGCCATTCCGGTGACAGGGAGATTGGTGGATATGTTGACAGGGCAGAAGACAGGTTTGTAAGAAATGTGTGGAATTTTATAAAAAACTTCCAGGGATGGCAAACCATTGGCAACAACCGCTGGCAGGAGGTTCAATATTATTGGGGGGCGCCCTTTGAATTTGATGCAAACCATCTGGATTTCGTGGATAAAATGGATCTTTCGTATGTAGCTTGCCATGGAAGCGCTTATTATATTCAAACAGAACAAAGTACCAGCACAGGTGTTGATTTGCGAAATGTTCCGGGATACGGAGATCTCGCACATGGCAATGGAGATCTTGAATTTTTAATAATTGAATCCTGCTCTACCGTCGCATCAGCCCCGGAAGCGCCGGCAAGTGGGGATTGGTGGACACCCTGGTCAACACTCTTTCATGGCCTGCACCAGTTGTGTGGTTTTCGTACTCTCAGCTATTCAGATAACGGAATACCTAACCGCTACGCAAATAAATTAAAAGCAAATGGCGGCGTATGGCAATCATGGTTTAGTGCAGTTGATGGTGAAAGAACTTTTAATAATGACGGAACTTATAGCGAATTTCCAGGCTTTGCCAGTTGCATTATTTATACCACTACAGAAAATGACCGACTTGGCAACTATGTGGCAGCAGATCCTTATGGAACTGCTAACATGGAAACCATTTGGCAGTATTAATATTTTATATAACAACAGATCATTTGGTCAGCACATATGCGCTTACAATTAAATAAAAAAATTATGCGATACAAATATTTATTACACCTGGCTGTTTTATTTATCCTTCCAGGTTTTAGTTCCTGCAAATGCAACCAAACCCCTGAAAATAAAGGAGGGCAGGTGTACTTATATGGCTTTGAAAAAAGCGAACCTGTTACCACTGATAGTTCCAAACAAATGATAAGCAATTATCTCGGGATAAAAGATGTACATGACCTCACCGTTAATAAAGATGAAAATGTAGCCTATTTTGTTTCTGATTCAGATGTTAATATAACCTTTGAACAAAACCTTACCAATGGCAATTTTGAATTTAGTAAAATTACTTCGGCTTATAATCATTTAGTCCCCACCCTCCCTTCAAAAGATGAGGCGGTGAAAATTGCTGAAAATTATATGAGGAGTAAAAATATTTCTCCCCGCGATATGACGCAGCTTAAATTGGTTCACACAGGTGGCGTAAGAGCACAAGCCGTGGTAAACGGCCAAAGGGGAGGCCCTGTAATTGATAAGTTAATTACGCTTACTTATGGCAGGGTAATAGATAGCCTTCAGGTTATAGGGGCAGGCTCAAAGATAATTATAAATATTGGTGATAAAGGAGAGGTTATGGGCGTTACGAGACGCTGGAGAGAAGTAAACATGGGAGAAAAGAAAGAAGTAAAAGCTGAAGAAATGTTTACCAAAGAAGAAGCTACAGAGCAGGCGAAAAAGCAAATACAGGCTGAATTTGGCCAGGTTCCTTATGAAATAAAAAGCTCAGTAAAATCATACTACGATGGCAATGGAAACTACCTGCAACCCGTTTGGGCTTTTAATGCAGTAGTTAGCCTGAATGATAAGGACAAAAAACTTCAACAGGCAAATTATTTATGCATTATTCCCATGCTGAAAGATACACCGGAACCTTTACGGCTTAATGTGTTGGATCCAAAAGCAAGAGAAATGATTAAATCTGCGCCAGCCAGCGATTCCATACACGTCAATAAACGGGATGAAAAAAATAGTGATTGATTTAGGCTTTACAATGAATGGCAAGATATACATACAAATTCCGGCATATAAAGAAATGTATAATCAGAGACTTGTGTATTTGCATGAAAATCCTGAAAGAGCAGGATTTGTAAAGCATCCGATAGACTGGAAGCACAGTAGTGCAATTGATTACTATACTCAGGAAGGAAAAGGGTTATTGGAATTAGTTAGATTAGATTGAAGACTGAAATAAGATTTATTTTGGATGAAATGTGTTTTAATAAGAGATGCTAAGTAACGCTCGTGGATGATTATTGACACAACAGCAAAGAAAAAAGGGTATCGTTGAAAAAACGGCCAAGGAGAACCAGGAATAAAAACAGAACGAAAGCAACTACCTGAAAAGCACGAACCGCTCACATGGTTTCAGCCAATGACGGTATTCACCAATTTCTTTTTCTGGCACCATCTGTGTTCCCTTCCTTCACAAGCCCACATCAATCACACGAGCGAACCACCGTCTGGTTCCAGACCAAATGTTCAAAAGCGTTTAGCCGTTACTGCAATATTGTTTCGGAAGATGTATGCTTTTAAAAAGCCTCACCCCCAACCCCCTCTCCCGGGGGAGAGGGGAACTGTTTCGGATGCCACGTGCCAAAGGTATCATCATTGCGAAGCACACAAATAATAATTAAGATGCCATTGACTGCTACTCCAGCATAAACATTCCCACCGCACAGAGGTACGGAGCGCAGGCCGGACAAACACGCGGAGCGATTGGGTTGTCCTTGATTTTTTGTTTCCCTGTCTGCCGACAGGCAGGTTTTGCATCAAGGCAAAAGAAAAGGCAAACGTAAAGCCCTGTGAAATAAAAAAGCGTCTAGGCGTCACCGTAACCTCGTAAAGTGAGCACCTAAACAAAAACAAGGCTCACAAACCGCTATTGAAATTAAATGCCGAAAAGATAAAAATACTCAGAATGCTTTATCTATATTCTCTGTCTTTACCTTAATGAAAAACTCACTATCATCACCGGAATTTTTAATGTGCTCTGCCAGGCTAAGGAGTTTTTTACTCATCGTTTCATTGGGAATAAACGTTTTAACGTGGATCGTTTTCCGGGCCACATCTTTCCAGCCGATGCCCATACCTTGCGGAAACACAAAATGCAGGGCGCAGATGCCATTTTCAAGCATTTCCGTTTCGCCCATAACGTATTCAAGATTATATTTAAAAAAATGAGCGATCACCCTGGAAGTTTCAGAGAGGCCAAGGCCCATTCTTTCGTTGTACCGGTCGAAGAAGTGCTGGTTATATTTTATTACAAATTTTTCTTCTTCATGGGTACCCCCGTTTAAAAATTGTATCATGTATACTGCAAGGCCGCGACTATCCCTGCTTTTTAAATAGAACCCCCTCTTAATGCCAATTGCGTCTGCGCTTATAACGATCTGCCATTGATTAAGGTGCGGTGTTTTATAAGAAACAATGCGAAATAAGGTAGCCTGTTTTTTGCGCCGCCTTTCCTGGTTAAGCATCATTCCCTCGGTATACCCCTTACGTTTAACGCTTATATAATCCCGCATGATCTCCTGGTAAATCTCCTCCGTTTTCATTGACAAGACAATCATTATAATTAATTTTTTAGGTTGAATAAATTGATAACGCCAAAATAAAACAGTTAGTGTTCCCGGTTACAATACAATCCTTCCCGTATACACACTATCTGCTGCAAGCGTTTCATCGGCGCTTACAAAGCCTATCCATGTTTCTGCCGCGCCTTTCTTCAAATCCGTTTGCAGCACTGCGTTGCCATCTTTTCTTATGGCATCGCTGATTGTATAAACAGCTTCTTTGCTTTCGGGGAAGTAAGCAACCAATAATACCCTGTCATTTTCTTTTGCAGTACCAACACCCGTATTATCAGCCCAGCTAAATATAATGTTACCATCATCGTTAGCTAACGCAGACGCATACACGGCACCTGGCAGCATACCCATAGAGATTAGAATTAAAGGGTACTGCAGCGATACTTCCGGCTCCTTTACAATTGCACGGTTCATAATGGCGCTGGTAGCCCTGTTGTAGCCCGTGCTGGTAGCTCCGTTTGCGGGGAAGCTTGTATTAAAAAAGCCTGAGCCGGAAAATGGTTTCGTAAACTCATTACAAACTTTTATTTTTTGCTGTTGCACCAGCCTCTTTTCACTTTTAACGGTATCTTTCCTCCTGGTCCTGCTGCGCATGAAACTTCCACCATTTCTTACATAGCCGGTTACCGTGCCTACAGTGCCGGTGAAGCCGCCATTAATGCCATTAATAATTCGTGCCATAGGTAATGTTTAAAGTAATTTAATAAGAGTTTACCAACTGTTTTAAGGCTGATTGACTATAAAAATAAACGCACAGAAAGCTTCTTTATTGTGTAAGCAGTTCGCTCCTATAGATCGAATACGTATCGAATACATAGCAAATACATATCGCAAATGTGTGGTAGGAAATAGCGCTTTGATAAGAGGGGTAGTTAGTAAGGTGACCGCAATGAGGAGATTGCCGCGGCCGAAGGTGACGTCATTGCGAGGCGGACACATAAAGCTTTGAGTTAAATGGACATTATGGAAGCCTGTCCTGAGTTTGCCGAAGGGCGGCAATCCCCTAATTAGGATGATAATGCCTTTCGCTACCAATAAAAAATGCGTTTATCCCACCTCGTTATTCAGGCTCCGCAAGGATTTACGTCTTTGGAAAAAGCCTCACCCCCAACCCCCTCTCCCAAGGGAGAGGGGAACGGCTCTGGAAGACCCGGCCGAAGGTGACGTCATTGCGAGGCGCACGCATAAAGCTTTGAGTTAAATAAACATTATGCAAGCCTGTCCTGAGTTTGCCGAAGGGCGGCAATCTCCTTATTAGGATATTGAAGCTAATCGCTACCAAATGTAAAAATGCGTTTAGTCGATCTCGTTATACAAGTTCCGCGACAAGGTAACCTCGGGTTCTTGTTTCAAAATTGGAAGATTGCCGCGGCCCAAGGTGACGTCATTGCGAGGCGCATGATGGATGTTAAAGTGAAGAACAAAGCTTGTTTCGCCGAAGCAATCTCCCAATTAGGATGATAATGCCTGTGGCTACCAATAAAAGAAGCGTTTATGCCACCTCGTTACCCAAGCTCCGCAACAAGCCGATTGCCCAGGGGGACATCACCGCGAGGTCCACAAATAACAATTAAGACGCCACCGGCTACTAACCTGGCATAAACATGCCCACTGCATGGTGGTACGAGCGCTGGCCGGACAAACACGCGGAGCGATTTGGGTTGTCCTTGATTTTTTGTTTCTTTTGCATCAAGGCAAAAGAAAAGGCAAAATTAAAAGCCCCCTAAAATCAATTATAAAACCTTCCCCATGGCTACTTCCCGTAAAACCCCCGGCGTTTATATAAACGAAATAAATGCCTTCCCCAATTCCATAGTAGCTGTAGAAACCGCGGTACCCGTATTTATCGGTTATACCGAAAAAGCAGACCGCAATGGCCAATCGCTTATCGGCCTACCAACCGCCGTTGATTCTATGATAGAATATGAAACCTTTTTCGGGCAGGGATACCACCACCAATTCGGCCTCACGGATACCACCCGTAAAATGCAGCCCTTTTCCCCTGCATTATTAACAGACCCTGCCACTATCTTTTATTTATACAATTGCCTGCGACTGTCTTATGCAAATGGTTTAGGCCGTTGTTACATCATGAGTTTAGGAACTTACGGTAACGGGGTAAACAAAAAAGACGCTGTCGACATTGCAGACTTTCCCGATACGGTCTTTGACCAGCTCGCAAAAACACCCGACATTACCATGGTGGTTATTCCTGACTTTGTGAATAACCGGGAAGTATGTTATGGTTTATACCGCAAGGTGCTGCAACATTGCAACGCTACCCAAAGCCGCATGGGAATATTTGACGTAATCCCCGCTGCAGATGACATAAGCCATACCGACACTTGCGATGCATTTAAAACCGGCATTGGAACCGAAGCCCTCAATTATGGCGCAGCCTATTATCCCTGGCTGAATACTTCCGTTGTACAATCGGGCGAAATAAATTTTACCAATTTAGCAGTTACTGTAGATGATTTAAAAGCGATCCTGCCTGGAGAAAAGGTTACAGAAGTTATTACCAAATGGCAGGCGGCAAATGCAGCTGCCGCAGGCGCATTACCACAAAACGAAGCAGCCATAAACAAGCAAAACAATACCTTACACCAGGCCTTATGGGAATGTAGCCTTACCTACGTGCAGGTTATGGATGAAATACGCAACCGCCTCAACCTGTTACCGCCCGCTGCTGCTATGGCCGGCATTTGGTGCATGGTTGATAATAATCGTGGAGTATGGAAGGCCCCGGCCAATGTTTCTGTATCCACGGTGGTTTCTCCCGTTATAAACCTTACCTCCGAAGAGCAGCAGCAAATGAACGTGGACCTTACCGGTAAATCCATTAATGTTATCCGTGATTTTCCCGCCCAGGGAACCCTTGTGTGGGGCGCCCGAACGCTGGATGGTAATAGTCAGGATTGGCGGTATATCAATGTACGCAGAACCATGATCATGATAGAGCAATCGCTGCAGCTTGCCTGCAAAGCTTATGTGTTTGAGCCCAACACCGCAAATACCTGGGTTACCATTAAAAGCGTGATCAATAATTTCCTCACCAATTTATGGAAGCAAGGCGCATTGCAGGGCGCCAATTCTGAAGATGCATTTAATGTGCAGGTTGGTTTAGGAACTACCATGACAGCCGATGATATCCTCAATGGAATTTTGCGTGTAACCGTGATGGTTGCATTGGTACGCCCTGCCGAATTTATTATAATAACTTTTGAGCAACAGCAGCAGGTGTCTTGATGTGATGGTTAATTGCGCAATAACCACAAGCAATCGTGCTTTGTCGCCCGGTAAGGAAAGTGACCGGTAAAGTGTGATTAAATAATAGCCACCCTGCAGGCATTGCTACACAACAGTTAGATGGAGTAAGTGCAGGTGCCTGGTTTTGTGAGTTATCGATAAAAAGTATCTTCATCTTTGAATTATTTAAAACAGGGTTGCAAAAAACATACAAGCAAACAAATTATCAGGGCAATAAAAGAAAATCCGGGTGAGAGCCGTAGGGAGTGGATGCTAAAAATATTTAAAGATGCAGGAGAGCAAAATAGTAGTCCCGATAGTTATCGGGATGGATACAGGATAATCAACCAAAAGTAATTTATACAGAAGCATTTGCTGCACAAAAACTGGAATACATTCACAATAACCCTGTTGATGCAGGCATTGTAGAAAAAGCAGAGGAATATATTTATAGCAGTGCCAGAGATTATTATTATGGCAAACCATGCGGGCTTATTAAAATTGAATTTTTGTTATAGCTTCAATGCTCGTAAATCCTTAGTTACACCTGTCCGCCGGGGCGGAAACTAAGGATAGCGCAACTAACGGTTATGAGCACACTAAGTGTAGCAGGGGTCCTTTAGATTCCCCCTCTGTTGGCGCGAGTATGTCCGATCTTATCTCGATTATAAAAAAGTAACGTTAGCGCAAGTTTGGTAGCCTGGCTCTATGTATTGGCCATACTTGCGCTATATCGAGTTTACCGCCGGGATGTCTATTAAATTTGGAGCAGGAATACCCCGAGGCTGAAAAATTTTCTATCTTTAGTATTCGATTGCGTTGTCACCTGCTATAAAAAGGCCAATGAAGGCTATTCCATACCGCTACCGCGTATTAATTTTTTTATGTTCCTTAGCTACGCTTACATATCTTGACCGTATCTGTATATCCATTGTGGGCGTAAGAATAAAGAAAGAATTTGCATTAAGTAATGAACAGTTTGGCTGGGTACTGGCAGCTTTTGCGCTGGCTTATGCTTTGTTTGAAATCCCATCTGGTTTTTTGGGCGATCTTATTGGCCCAAGAAAAGTATTTATAAGAATTGTTTTATGGTGGTCATTCTTTACAGCCGTTACAGGTTTGGCAACAGGGCTTGTCTCACTCATCGTTATACGTTTTTTGTTTGGTGTTGGCGAATCGGGTACTTATCCCAATTCCCTCATAACTGTGTCACGCTGGTTTCCTGCCAATGAAACAGCACGTTCACTAACGTGGGTGGGGATTGGCCAGATGATTGGTTCTGCCGTTGCACCACTTATTATTATTCCAATAGCAGTCTCGTATGGTTGGCGTATGCCTTTCTATATAAATGCGGTAATAGGTGTGCTATGGGTATTGGTTTGTTATGTATGGTTCAAAGATTTTCCGGCACAAATGAACAACATAACGGATAAGGAAAAACGATATATAGAGTCTAACTGCAGGCATCGTTCAGAGGAACACCTGTTACCATTAAAAACTATATTTAAGAACCGGACAGTTTGGATGGTCATGTCTATGTATTTCTGTTTTCAGTGGTCTAATTATTTTTTTGTTGCATGGATGCCTGTATATCTGCAGGAAGGCAGGCATTATACAGAACAGCAAATTGGTCCTGTTATATTCTCCTTGTTCATTGCTGGTATTATTGGCCTGCTTATCGGCGGCTTTTTCGGCGACTGGATAACTGCAAAAAAAGGATTGAAGTTTGGGCGGCGTTTTGTTGGTTTTACGGGTATGGGTATGTGCGGTTTGATGATATTGGCTGCAGCATTATTCAAAAATAATCAGTTGAGTTCCGCGTGTCTTATTACGGCCAATTTTTCATATTCTTTTGCGGTGATGAGTTCCTATGCCGTTTGTGCGGACATTGGACGCAACAACACGGGAGCGGTTACAGGTGCTATGAATTTTTTCGGACAGATGGGCGCTTTCTTTCTGGCAATTATGTTTGGAAAATTCGTAGATATCACTCACAGTTTCAACTACCCGCTGTTCATAGTGGCATTTGTAACGCTTGCCGGTTGCCTTCTCTGGCTGGTAATTGATCCTACGAGGCAGCTCGATGGGCGCCATGCTGTGCTGAGAATGTTTAAATAAAAAGTCCTCTTCCTGCGATATCTTTTACGACATTTAAATAATTAGGGAGCGTTGTGCTTAGTTTCCACCACGGGCGGACACGTGTAACTAAGTACATTTTATGTAAGATATTCATAGGAGCGTAAGAAATTATTATTATCGCAAGCAATGTGGGCTCATTGAAATTGAATTTTTATTATAGATTTAATGTTCGTATCCCAAGTTGCACCTGTCCGCCGGGGCGGAAACTAAGGGCAGCGCAACTAACGGTTATGAGCACACTAAGTGTAGCGGGGATGAATGAAATATGGAATTAAGAAAAATCTTAAAAAAATACCAACCATAACAGTTACTGCATGGAAGACTATTACGCAATTCTCGGTATTACCCGATCAGCTTCCCCGGAGGAAATTAAAAAAAAGTATCGTGAATTTGCCAAACGGTATCATCCTGATAAGAACTCCTCTAACCCGAATAGTACGGAGTTTTTCAAAAAGATCCAGGCTGCATACGAGATCCTTTCTGATACCGGGAAAAGAGCAGCTTACGACTTAAAGCATAAAGAACTATCAGATCTTGCTCCTCAAACTAAACATAACGACTTGCTCACCGAAGCATTTAGATCTGCCGGTATGTGGGCAGGATTCGGCCTTTGGATCGTATCAAAGTTGGAAAAGAAGATCAACAAGGAATAATTGTGCTTCCGGCCCACTCCGTTCTGGGCATGTTACATAAGAAAATACTATGTCAGTTACAGAGAATGATTTTATAATGATGGTAATGTAGCGTGAAAGAATAGAAAGGGAGAGACGAAAGGGATTTTTTCTCTTGCTCTCGTTAGAATGATTAAATAAGAAAATACTCCTGTCCCCGGGCTATTCCCTTCGGGGGCTTTTTATTTTAACAAGTTGTAATGAAACTTAGCCAGCTGTTTGTGATCTCATTGTTGTAATTATTCATCATAAAAAAACATTACTCATGAAAAAGATTTTTACCTATTCAATTTTAGCGGCTTTGGTTGCCGTTTTATTTAGCAGTTGTGTTAAAGAGAGCGTATATGATGGCAATTCATACTGGCTTTCCCAGGAGAGAGGCGATGTGGTATATAGCAATAACTCCTGTGGGGTCTATGTGGTAGAAACAAATTATGGATATACCATTATTCAAAACCTTGATGGATTAAGGACCTATGAGGCCGACGTGATGTATGGAAACTTTGGTGGTTATGGTTCCAGGGATTTCTATAATTATACTGCGGATATAGTTACCCGGGGAACCGTGGTGGAGTATGATCTTACTTATAATGAAGCTACGGATGCAATAGGTTATTATTGTCCTGCTGGTATAGCAAATGGATTAACGATCATGCAAAGTGCCACTTCACAGCATAAAATTTCGAGGGCCACTGCTCCGGTGAAAAAATAAAACAATGATTCACTGCACTCCTTGATTTGCATGTGATAGCTGAAAGAGCGAACGACATCATGAATGAAGAATATGTGAACCGCCCAATTTACCAGTATAACATTGCTGCCTACCCGAAAACTTCCCGCAATGACGGATTGGAGTTATTGTTCGCTTTTGGATCATTGCCAGGATGAGGATTTTAGGATCATTGTGTGAACCAGGATTTGAGGACACCCGCCAGGAAGGATCAAAGATAATATATGAGTTTCGCTAGTCTCAGCCTGCTAACTGCACCTTATTCTGTCTTCAAGGCTTTTACGGGATTTGCAATGGCAGCACGCAGTGTATGGAATATAACTGTGAACATTGTTATCACCAAAACTGTTATTGCTGAAAGTATAAATGGCAATGCGCTTAAACCGGTATTGTAAGGAAATATTTTCAGCCAGTTGTTCATAAAGTACCATGCCACGGGAAATGCAATGACACATGACAACCCAACCAATGCAACAAAATTTCTTGTAATAAGAGGAACAAGCTGCGAAACATTGGCGCCCATTACTTTGCGGATGCTTATTTCTTTTTGCCTCTGCTGCGTGGTAAATGCAATTAACCCCAGCAAGCCAAGACAGGTAATAATGATGGTAAGCACAGAGAATGCGGTAAATATTTTACCACGCTTTTGATCCGCCGAATACTGTGAATTGAAATCCTGGTCGAGGAATGTATAGGCAAAAGGCAGATCAGGAAAATATTTGTTCCATGTTTTTTCAACAGACGCAATACCTGCACTCATACTTTTGGCATCAAGCTTTATTTCGATCACATTATTGGCTGGCCTGTATAAAAACATCAGCGGGGCTATGGCACTATATAACGACTTTTGATTAAAGTCGTGCACTACACCAATTACTTCAAGATAAAAGGATGAAGTATCTCCCGCAAACTTTATTTTTTTACCAAGGGCAT
This sequence comes from uncultured Chitinophagaceae bacterium, assembly GCA_963756945.1. Lineage (GTDB taxonomy): Bacteria > Bacteroidota > Bacteroidia > Chitinophagales > Chitinophagaceae > Ginsengibacter. Next base: position 52,955 of record CAVWQJ010000006.1, read on the forward strand.
TATCTCCCCATCCATATTCCCTGGCCATACTTTCATTTACTATAACACTGCGCAGCGTATCGGGCAAGCCGGAAAAATTTCTTCCTTTGACTAGTTTTATTCCAAGCGTTTTAAAGAAATCTTCATCAACACCAAAATAAACGTCCACGCCCTTGTCTGTGAAACCATTTTTTGTTTCAATAGAGAAAAGATTAAAGGGAATGCCACCGCCGGGCACGCCCTGGGCGGTACTTACAGCAACCACATGCGGGTTGTTACGCACTTCATTTTTAAAAGAGCGGATATTGCTCCTGAGATCTTTGTTAGAATTGGCTGGAACAGTAAGCACCTGGTCTTTGTTGAAACCAAGATCTTTGTTGCGCAGGTATTTCATTTGCCCGTATACCACCCATGTACAGATGAGCATGATCAATGAAATGGAGATCTGCACCACCACCAAGGCACGGCGCAGTGTAACATTACTTGAACCTTTTGAAAGACTGCCTTTCAACACATCTACAGGATTAAATTTGGATAAATAGAAGGCAGGATAACTTCCGCCGGCAATGCCTACAAACAATACCACTGCCAGTAAAATAAACAGCATACCTGGCTGAAACAACGTAGTAAACGAAATGGATTTACCGGCGAGTGTATTGAACATTGGCAGGAACAATGCAATAAAACCGATGCTGAGGAGTAAGGCAAACAAAGCTGTGAGTGTTGACTCAACAAGAAACTGTACAACTAATTGACGTTTGCCGGAACCTATTACTTTTCTTATCCCTATCTCTTTTGCTCTTCTTGCAGAACGGGCGGTGGTAAGGTTCATATAGTTAATGCAGGCGATGAGCAGCATAAAAAATGCGACTGCTGAAAAGATATATATGTAAGACATGCTGCCAAGGTCTTCAGGCTCATTCACCATATCCGAATGCAGGTGAATGGCAGTAACAGGCTGTACGCCAAAACGCATTTTTATATTGAACTGCGAAAATATCTGCGCAAGATATTTATCATACACAGGCGCCAGCTTATTTTGAAATGACGCAGCATTTACATTTGGTTTCAATAACACATAGGTAAAGAAGCCAAAGCCACCCCAGTTGTTTGCGAAGTCAGCGGGCAAAGAACTCCGTGAGATAAGTGCATTAAAAATAAGATGTGAATTCCTGGGAACATCTTTAATAACAGCAGTTACCTTGTATATATCACCGCTCGCATTTTCCAATGTTTTACCCACATAACCGCCACTGTTGCCAAAGTATTTTACAGCCAATGATTTTGTAAGTACCAGTGAGTTGGGTGCAACCAATGCAGTTTGCGGATTGCCTTCAATAAATTTGTGTGTAAATACCCGGAATAAATTGCTGTCTGCATAAAATATCTTTTCGTCATAAAAGCGCTGGCTTCCGTTTTTAAACATGGTTTTACCATTATTCCACAGGCGTACCGCTTCTTCCACTTCAGGATAATCTTTGCTTAATGCAACTGCCATAGGGAAGGGAGTAATGGCCCATTTCATGGTATCTTTTTCCGGCTCCTTTACATAAGAATTGATTCGATAAATCCTATCGGCTTTCTCATTGTACTTATCATAGCTCAATTCATCTTTTATATAAAAAATAAGGAACACACTGAAAGTAATACCAATGGTAAGACCGAGAATATTCAAGAGGCTGTTCCATTTATCTCTCATGAGGTTGCGCAGGGCAACACGAAGCAGGTTTTTAAGCATACAGGCAAGTTTAAGCGCAATTAAATTAACGAATATGTTCGTAGAAAAAGCAATAATAAATGATTTTGCTAAACCTTTTTGTTGAACGGTTTTAATAGTGGTTAAGAGGCGAAAATAATTTCGTATTGGAGGTATCGTGCTATTATTTCTTCTGAGCAACGTCTCTATTTTGCTGCAGGCTTATCGGAATGATATAAATTTAGATTCAGCTGAAATACAGGTTTAAAAAACCTGGAACACAAATGCAACGGTATTAATAAATCTGTTGTCAGCTATCAAAAACACAGTAATATGAAAAAGAAAACACTGCTTATTACTTACCGCCTGTTTGCAATGATGGCTGCTGCAATATTATTTGCTGCCTGCAAAAAAGATGGTGGCACTAATAATACAAAAACCATTACGCTTTATACAGCCGTATATGGTTCCAAAGCCACGGCGCTGGCCTCCATCAATGGCAATGCGGCAGAGCCTATTAAGCATGCAGGTAAAATTTATATCAAAGACAATTTTATTTTTCTCAACGATCAGAACAAGGGCATTCATGTAATTGATAACAGCAATCCATCGCACCCGGTGGCAATAGCCTTTCTTTCCATTCCCGGCAATCTTGATATTGCCATCAAGGGCAACATACTGTATGCCGATATGTACAACGATCTGCTTGCTCTCGACATTACTGATATACATCATGTGGCTGTTACCCACACACTCGAAAACTTTTTTACCGGCCGCTCTTATGTAAATGGGTTTTCTACCAACTTTGATGACAAAGTAGTAACAGACTGGATAGAAAGGGACACAGTAGTAACCGAACAATACTATCGTTATCCCGGCTGCGATTTTTGTGCTGCCGGTGGTGTACTCAATATGGACGCAGCAGGAGCAAAGTCAGGCGGCACCGCAGGCTCTATGGCAGGCATGGTATTAATGAACGATCATTTATATGCCATCACCGAAATGCACAGCCTCGGCATTGTTGACATCAGCAACCCTGCAATGCCCATACTCGATTCTAATTTTTTTGCCGGCTACGATTTGCAAACTGTTTTTCCTTTCAAAGACAAATTATTCCTTGGTTCTGCGGTGGGCATGTTTATGTATGATGTTACTGATCCATCGCATCCCGTGGCAGCAGGGGAGTTTTCTCATGGCCGTGCCTGCGACCCTGTTATTGCAGATGATCATTATGCATACGTTACCCTTCATGCCGGCGATGGCTGCGGCGGCGATGCAAACGAACTGCATGTAATTGATATCAGCAACCTGCAGAATGCACAATTGGTAAAAACATACCAAATGACAAAACCCACCGGGCTCAGCAAAGATGGCAACCTGCTTTTTGTATGTGATGATACCGAGGTAAAAGTGTACAATGCCGCCAACCCCGTCAAGCTGGTGTTGGTTAAAAAAATTAAAAGCAGCCAGCCTTATGATGTTATCACTTTTGGTAAAAGGGCGATGGTGGTTTGCAGCAACGGCCTCTATCAATACGATTACAGCAACCTCAATAATATCCGCCAGTTAAGTTTTGTAGCGGCAAAGAAATAAGTAAGTATAAGTATGAAAACACGCCGGGATGAGATTCGTCCACTGTTGGCGCAAGCGCATCCTATCATCAGCATAAACTTAGTCCCCATGCTGTGCTGAGAATGTTTAAATAAACAAATCCTCAAGATTTCTATCCTTAGTTTGGTTCATAATAAACGAGGTAAAACGATTGTTAATAAAACGATCACTTAACCACCTTATATGGGAACATCCACAGTCAATGCCTTACTTGTAAAGCATCGGTTTATTGTAATTTGTTGATGCGATAACTAAAGCAATACCACAGAAAAGCAGCGCAACTATGGCCCGGACAATTTCATTTCCGTGCATGGTATAAGGGTTTGCAACAGCGTCAGGTATATGGAAGAAAATAAAAAAAAGAAAGAGCATAATAGCTAAGAGCAGTGCAACCACCTTTATCCAGATTTTAAAAATAATTGCAATGGAAGACGCGATAAGCGCAGCTCCCGCAAAATAAGTCCAAAACAATGGCGCCCCAAACCATTTGGGCACCATGGTAGCAACAAAATCAGTAAATACAAAATGGCTGCATCCAAACAACAACATCAAGTATGGCGAAAAAAATTCTTCCGAATGGAATTAGTTTTTCTAACCATATTAAAAAGAGATTCTTTTTGTTTCGGCTCCAATTATTTTCTGCAAATGAACCTGCCATTACAAAAGCGCCTCCACAGTATGCAAGCTCTTCACCGGCATTAAACCAAACATCCAGGCGGGAAGATTTTATCAGCACTAAAGATGAGAACATATGGCAACTGGCAGGTAATGGTAATGGCAAGAAAACAAAACCCTGCATACAGGCAAACATTTTTTGAAATAACAGAGTTGGTAAATATTCCTGAGATTACGATGCCCGCAAATATCAACACTATCGCTGCAAGAAACGGGAACACTGCATAATGATGAGCCCATGCAGGAAACGGGGGTAATATTTCCGGGCGAAAATCTTTGAGGAGAAGCTGGTGTATTCCTACAGCAACAAGGCCAAGTCCATATAATAAACGACCAATTTTAGTAAGTTGTTCCATGAATACCAGTTGTAAAAACAATTCAATACTTTTTCCCCATGCTGTGCTGAGAATGTTTAAATAAAAAAATGAATCTTATCTGGCTATCTTTTACAACATTTAAATAATTAGCGACTGCTCTCCATGCTGTGCTGAGAATGCATGAAATAATAAAGTATATAACTGCCTGGCATACACGAAAATTTCAATAACCAGGGAAAGTTGTCCTTAAGGGTATACTAAGTGTAGCAGGGGTAGGCTCGCGTGACATTACGTTGCATCGTCCATTAGGTCGGCATCGCTGACATTGCAATCATTAGTAATGGCAGTAACGGTTGGCCGCGTGGAAAAAAATAAAGCCAACATTACGCCGGCCAGCAGGATAATTGCAGTATTTCCTGTAATGAAAAATGCGATGATACAGAAGAGTATTGGCGCCTCCAGCAATGCCCAACGCAGGATGCAGGCGGCGCGATAATCATTAAGTCTCCGGGTTACCGGCACATCCCCGGCATTAAGCTGCGTAACCCGCTGGCTAAAAATTCGCCTTGATGCTATAAACCCAAAAGCACATAATACCACGGCAACAATGAGCATTGGCTGCGAAAGGTCGGGCTTTGGTGCAGCCATACTGAATCCATACATCAATCCAATCATTATACCTGCAAGCAAGAGCATTCCGGTTAGCAGGGCACCGTGCAGTATACTAAGTGCCCTCAGATATTTTGAAGTTGGCATATCTTAAGAATTTGCAACAAAATACAAAAACGTTTCTAATTAATTTCCCCATCTTTCGCGCAAGCATATCCTAACTGTTAGCGTAGGGTTGGAGCGTCCGCTCAATGTCATTTAGATAAGGATTTTTATACTTGAAAATTGAATGTAGGAAATTGATTATTGAATGTTTTTAAGTTAAATATTCAACACGCAACATTCAATAATCAATGTTCAAGTGGGACGGTATTGCTTAACTAAATGACATTGAGCGGACGCTCATGAGAGGGCCATAAATAAGCGAACGGAAGTGCATGTAAATCCGCTGCAGTAGCGTATCTTTGTTATGGGATTATGATTAACACTCACAATTAAAACTTCTCAAAATGAGACAATTATTAATGAAGTTCTTTGCAGCTATCAAAGCATTTTTCAATTTTGATCCTCCATCAAATTTTTAAATAAATTAAGAAGGTTATCCTGGGCCGTGTCTCTACTCTATGCCTGAAGTTTGGCAGGACACGGACGGCGCCCCATCTTTGGCGCAATCATATCCATCAACCAGCACAGGGTTAGCGCAAGCCCCCATGTTGTGCTGAGAATTCATGAAATAATAAAGTATATAACTGCCTGGCATACACGAAAATTTCAATAACCAGGGAAAGTTGTCCTTAAGGGTATACTAAGTGTAGCAGGGGTAGGCTCACGGGACATTACGTTGCATCGTCCATTAGGTCGGCATCGCTGACATTGCAATCATTAGTAATGGCGGTAACGGTTGGCCGCGTGGAAAAAAATAAAGCCAACATTACGCCGGCCAGCAGGATAATTGCAGTATTTCCCGTAATGAAAAATGCGATAGATGCAGAAGAGTATCGGCGCCTCCTGCAATGCCCAACGCAGGATGCAGGCGGCGCGATAATCATTAAGTTTCCGGGTTATCGGCACATCCCCGGCATTAAGCTGCGTAACCCGCTGGCTAAAAATTCGCCTTGATGCTATAAACCCAAAAGCACATAATACCACGGCAACAATGAGCATTGGCTGCGAAAGGTCGGGCTTTGGTGCAGCCATACTGAATCCATACATCAATCCAATCATTATACCTGCAAGCAAGAGCATTCCGGTTAGCAGGGCACCGTGCAGTATACTAAGTGCCCTCAGGTATTTTGAAGTTGGCATATCTTAAGAATTTGCAACAAAATACAAAAATGGTTCCCTCCTTCCCGACGGGTATCCTCGCCCGACATTCCAGGATTTATATTATCTTAGAAGTATTATGCCAACTGCCTTTAAGCATTCCTGCCCCCTGGTTCGCACCATAAATTTCCGGGTTATTCCAGGAATATCGGAATTAAATTTAAAAATTTAACCAGGAATGCCGATTACAGCTCTTTATAAAACGGAACGTTTTTATTATGACGTATCTAATTAAAAATTTATAATAACTTTCATGCCGGTAATAACCGGTTAACGATTGCTTTTCCCGGCTGCCGCGGTAATAATCAATTTATAAATATAAATTTAAAAAATCACTAATGAAAAAAGTAACGCTTTCATTTCTCTCTGTAATCATTTCTTTAGCCTTCCAGGCCAATATTGTACCTGGCCACCCAAAACAGGAAAATACAGATAATAAAAACATCCGGGCAGGCAGCGGATGATTTGGTGCCAACGCCGCCTATGGGATGGAATAGCTGGAATCATTTTCACCGGGATATTAATGAGCAGCTTATTATGGATGAAGCTGACGCAATGGTTTCATCAGGTATGAAAGACGCGGGTTATGAATATATTAATCTTGATGATTGCTGGATGGCGCTCGAAAGGGATAAGGATGGTAACCTCCAGTCAGATCCCGTAAGGTTTCCGCATGGTATAAAATACCTGTCGGATTATGTACACAAAAAAGGACTTAAGTTAGGCGTTTATTCATCTGCCGGCACAAAAACATGTGCAGGCTGGCCTGCCAGCCTCGACCATGAAGAAGCCGATGCAAAAATGTTTGCCAAATGGGGCGTTGATTATTTAAAATATGATAATTGTAATAATGAAGGAAGGCCGGCAATAGCCCGTTATACAAAAATGAAAAACGCATTGGATGCCGCAGGACGGCCAATCGTTTTTAGCCTCTGCGAATGGGGCAGTAACAATCCGTGGGAATGGGCGCCGAAGCTCGGAGGCCTGTGGCGCACCACCGGGGATATTTCTGATAACTGGAACAGCATGATTCACATTGTTGATGAGCAGGTAGGCCTGAATACTTATGCCAGCAAGGGACATTGGAACGATCCGGATATGCTGGAAGTGGGCAATGGAGGAATGACCAACACTGAATACGTCACTCATTTTAGTCTTTGGTGCATCCTCGCTGCGCCGCTGATAACCGGGAATGACCTCCGGCATATGTCTGACGATACACATGATATTCTCACCAATAAAGAAGTGATAGCAATAGACCAGGACCCTGCGGCAAAGGAAGGATATAAATTAACAGACGAGGGTGACAGGGAAGTATGGGTGAAACCATTAGCTGATGGAAGTTGGTCGGTATTGCTGCTGAACCGCGGTGAAGAAAGGGCCTTTATGACGATGAAGATCCGGGACCTGGATATCAAAAAAGCGGGTACGTATACAGTTCGAAACCTTTGGAGCCATAAGGAAGAACAGCGCACTGATGGCCTTGTAAGGGCTAATGTTGCTTCGCACGGCGTACAAATGTTCAGAGTTACAGCGCAGGATTAAATTTTTCCGGTTGTTGCACTGGAAATAAACAAAAGTGCCATTAAAGGCGTTTGCTGGTGCAAGCACCAGGGCAGCATAAGAAACGGTTAGAGGCAAACTAACGATAGCAGCGAGCTGTGCAACAGGCGCGGACCTTGCGCTAATGCGTGACATTAAATTTTGCCCCCCGGGCAGTGCTGCAAATGTTTAAAAAACAAATGGTCTTATCTGGCAATCTTGTAATACGTTTAAATAGCCAGGGATAGCGCAATTAACGATTATGCACACTGCTGTGCTTAGTTCCCGCCACGGGCGGACAAGTGTAACTAAGTACATTTTATGGAAGATATTTACAACAGTCCTTCAGTTATTATTATGGCAAGCAGTGTAGTCTCATTAAGATGGAATTTTTGTTATAGATTTAATGTTCGTAAATCCTTACTTGCACTTGTGCACCGGGGCGGAAATTAAGGATAGCGCAACTAACGGTTATGAGCACACTAAGTGTAGCCGCTGAATAATTTATTATGAAACATATAGGGATATTGGTTTTATTATCATTAAATACTTTCCTTGCCAAAGCCCGGGAGTTTAATAAAAACCTAAACTTAGATTCACTCTTTCATGTATTTATAAAAGGTGTTCCGGTGAATCTGAGAGAAGATATTACAGCCAGTTATAATGGATCCTCATCGAAGGAGAAAGAATTTATGCTAATCATGTTGCTGATGCCAGGGAGCAGTAAAAAACAATTGGTACAAAATATTGATACCTGGATAAATTATGATCTTGCAATGTCTGGTGATACCCGCCAGGAGAGAGGAAAAGTCAACCAGGTACGGTTTGCCGCATATCGGCATATCGGGGCTCACTGTAATACCTGCAACTGCTTATAATGTGTAATACTTAGCGCATCTCTTTTATCTACCCAATTAAAATCGTTGATGTGCCTGAACACATACATTCTCCCTGTTATATCACCATTAACAACTATCGGCTTGTTTTCAATTAGCGTAACCTTCACCATCCCTTTTTCTGCATTTGTATGCTGAGAAGTGTAAGTGACTCTTTTTTGATTGCAATTGCACATAGCTTATGTAAAGTTTTTATTGGTGATTTTTTCCAGCAACAAAGAAGCGCCGGAGTAATACAGCGTCAGTATAATCATCTCCTCCCAATTTTTGCCTGCATAAATTGAAATGGCGGCCCCAATCCAGATACTGAGGCAATAAAAACAATCCATCAATTTTCCCGGGAAAGAATTTCCAAGCCATTTTCTTATTTTAAAAATTATGTCAAATGGGCCATCTTCAAGTGATATTAAATGCGTAAGGCGCCAAACCACAACTACGAGAATTACATACTTTTCAATATCCGTCATGAGTTGATTTTTAAGAACAGTCACCGGCCGAAGCCGGTAACTGTTGAATCGACTACCCCTTCTTTATTTTGGTTGTAAACACACATTATACGAAATGGGTTTATAATGCCCTACGCTTTGGCTGTTGATGATCGCTTTATCAATTGCCCAAAGGGAGATAGCTCCGCATGGATAGGCATTCGGCAGCGTACCCACCGCGAAAGGTGTTCCGGGCAATGGAGGTGTGTTAGAATTTCCAGTTGCAGCGCCACCCCATGTAGTTCCAAATCCCCACTGGTTTATGTATTCATCATACACATAATAGTGTCCCGTGATGGTATCGCCTTTCTTATATTTCGTACAATCGCCACCGTCATCTACCTGCAACTGCACGTCAGGATAGGTTTTATCCATTTGAATTGTTTTGGAAAATATCCCCGCAATAGTGTCTACTTCCAAATCGAACCTGTACTTATTTTCAGTGGAAGGACTAAATCTTGCCAGCACATTTAATGTATTTTTAGCCGGATCGAGGAAAGGATAAAAACCCTGTGCATCTACCGCCTGTGTTGTGTATTGAACCCATGGGAAATAAGGCAGGTAACCAACCACCGTAAATGAATTAGCGGCATACACAAATGTTCCGTTACCAAGATTGGTTATTTTAATTTTATACCGGTAGCCAGGGAATGAAGGACCGTTCAAAACAATTACTCCATCGAATGGTGCGCCGGTTGGAACCGATATACCATTATAAGCAAAGAAGGAACCTGGCCTGGTAAGACCACTGCTATCATCTACATGAGCCACATCAATACCGCCGATTATATTAAATAACGGAATTACGTCACCGGGATTAATTATTACACCCGGCTTAATCTGAACATGAGTGTCTATGCGATTACCGTAGATCTCCAGTTTATCAGGGTTGGTTGTGGAAGGCGCAATGTTCCATGACAACACACCACGCACCCGGATAACATTTGGATTGGTGCATAATTTTCTGTGAAAGGTGGCATCTAACGGCAGGGATACACTATAACAAAGGTGATCGCCCTTCATTTGAATATCATTTACATTCAGGATGGCCGTATCAATATATTGCCATTGGCACGAGTTATCCCAGTCCACCCAAAAGGCAATATACTCATCACTTCCGGCATGACACAGGTCGCCGCTATAACCGGATTTCTTTTTAATTTGAACAGTGGCTACAAGGCTTTCTGTATTGTAATCCAGCCCAACGCACTTCAATTCTTCGTAATCAACATTGGCTTTGGAAATATCGATTGGTATTGGGACAGCCAACTGATCAATAATAGCGTTTACATTTATCTTCAGATCTTCAAGGATAGATTTATTCATCAGCGTCAATTCTGATGCAGGTTCAGCAATCATACTTTGCACCGTCTTCAATGCAAACCGTGAAGCAGGTATTTTAAGCTGCTGATAATTTCGTACGAGTTCAGCAAACTTCGGTGGTAATGGTTGCGGGTTTAGCGCTACCAGGTCTATCCCGGAAAGTTCTGCCACCTCACTAACAGGTAAATGAGGCGCTGATGTTGCCAGGGTGAGATATTTAGAGAAGTCGATATGATCGGGAATAACAAACTTAAAATAGGGCTTCAATTGTACATCGCAATCCATTACACTTCCCCACACGGGCGGCCAGTTGGGCGAATTATCGGGTGGACAATTATTCCACGATAAAATTGCCCTGAGCGTAGGTAATAATGGATTCTCACAAAATGATATTTTGTTCGTTTTTTTCGGAAGTGTTGCTGAATATATTATCGGAAATATATCATTGCCTTTGCAATCTTTTGCGGGCGCAATATCATGAACATTTATACTCACATTTCCCTGGTCTATAAATCCTGCACCATCATGAAAGTCGAGATAAAATTTTATACATTCAAAAGAACCGTTGGTGCACAAGTTGCCTGAATACCCAGCCGATTTTTTTATTGCGAAGGTTGCTTCCATGTTACCGGTGTAAGGATTGTATCCCACACACGTTAGCTCTTCATAAATTACCGCTTTCACGAGCGGGAAATTTGGTTTTAGTTTGCTCCCCGGAATATTCCCAAAATAATTCGGGTTCTTTACGAGCATGGAAAGAAAATGCGTGCGCTCCGGTTGAATCGCAACGGCTGTTTCCTTTTGGGTTGTTGTCTTTGCCATATTTTACTTTTTAAGAATTGCCTACTCTTCAATCGGATTTTCGGCTTACTCCGGTTATTCGTTTCAATAAATAATATTGTTTATTCAATTAATTCCCGGCTAAATGGAATTACAGATGTTACATCTTGTTCCATAACAATATATTTTAGTTTTTATTTATTGTTTACCTAAGAGCTAATCGTCTTCGCTTACAACAGCGGCTCTCTCAATGTGGGGTGGTGGGTATGGGGCAAAATTATACTTCAGGAAAGTTTGATGCAAGCTATTTTTCGTGAATTTATTTCACGTATCGCAAGATTTGAGCAAATGGTAAAAATCGGGCAATTTCCGGCGTTGAAGGCTGGCGCCTGCATTCTTACATGACCTTTTATTTTTTCAGTTATATATTTTTACCATAGCAAAAGGGGGAGTAAAAGACGTTTGCGATTAGTCAGAAAAAAACATAGGGTTTTTCCGGGGATTTTATTGATAATCTCATGCAGTTGTTGGTGTTCCCAAAAACGCACCGGGCCATGCACAGTCCGGGGCTATCCGTAGAATGTTTAAATAATTAGGGAGCGCTGTACTTATTTGTAACTAAGTACATTTTAAGTAAGATATTTATAGCAGTGCCAGAAATTATTATTATGGCAAGCAATGCGGGCTTATTAAAATTGAATTTTTGTTATAGATTTAATGTTTGTAAGTCCTTAGTTATACCTGTCCGCCCGCGGCGGAAACCAGGGACAGCAGAACTAACGGTTATGAGCACACTAAGTGTAGAAGGGAAAAACCAAATCAATGTTTTAAGATAACTGCTCAATCAAAATGATGTAACAACCATGAAAAAATATTGTACTTATGTAATCATACTATGTTGGCTGTTGCCGGTAAAATTATTTGCCCAGCAGGAAGATATTACGGGCCTGTGGTATGGGCAAATAACTATTATCGACACACAAACAGTCAAACTTCCTTACGAGATTGCAGTGAGCGAAGAAAAAGGAAAATTGTTTGGATATTCAAGAATTGTTTTTCATGCTAATGGAAAAGATGAAGCCGGCGTGCAAAATATCAGCATCAGGCGCAAGGGTTACAAGATCATAATGGAAGATGAAGGTTTTATCGACTCATAATTTTTCGATTAATCCTTCCAGGCATGTGAAGAAAACATTGATTGTTGTGCTTACAACTACGGATACCGAAATGATACTGGAAGGTACCTGGAGTACTAACAGCACCCGTTACAACAGGGCGTATAAAGGTATTGTTTTGCTGAAAAGAAAGATTGATTTCAAAAAACTGGAATTGTTTAAAAGCCTGGATACATTAAACCTTGTTTCCAGGTTATCTTTTATGGACAGGCCGGAAACAGTAGCCGTTGTTGCTGTTGCCGCACCTGTTGAAAAAAAGCCAGAACCGTTACCCGTTGTTCCGCGGTGCCGGATCCTCCCTTGATCATTACTTCAATTGAAAAAGCAGCTCCTGGATTAATGGGAGTAACAAAAAAAACACAGCCATCAACAGGTAAAATATTGCCACTGTCCCTGCAAAACAAAAGAAATTGCAGATGGATGCTTTGGCAATGTCAAACATGAAGCCAGTTGTGAAACCTGAATCTGTGGCACCAAAACCAGCGCCGGTAGTAGTTATTGCAGCCGTACCAAAACCGGAGAAAAAAACGCCTCCGCCACCGAAACCTGAACCTCAGAAAAAACCCGTGGTAGTTGCTGTTCAGCCAAAACCGGATAAAAAAACACCTCCGCCACCGCCACCGAAACCTGAACCGGAGAAAAAGCCCGTGGTAGTTGCTGTTCAGCCACAACCTAAACCTGCGCCTCCTCTTGTTACGATAGTGGCACCATCTATTGTACATGGTGCTGCTGAAATTGAAAAACGTGTTACAAAATCTGATCAGTCATTTTATTTTGAATCCGACAGTTTGTTGCTTACGCTGTATGATAATGGTGAAGTGGATGGCGATACGGTGACGGTACTAATGAACGGCAATGTTATTTTTTCAAAAGTGGGGCTTACTACAAAAGCAAATAGCAAAACTATTTACATCACGCCTGATATGGATTCTGTAAAGCTGGTGATGTATGCCGAAAACCTTGGCTCAATACCACCTAACACGGGCCTGCTGATTGTGAATGATGGTGAAAAAAGATACGATGTTCGCTTTAGTGCTGATTTAAAAACAAATGCTGCGATTGTATTGCGGAGAAAAAAGAATGAATAATATGGATGAAGATATTTACCCTCTCAGGTCGGATTTGCAAAAGCCGAAAAAAATAACCACACCAATGGCGTGGTTATACAAGGTAAACATCCAGGTGAAATATCACAGTATGTTTCCTGTCAGGTAATATAAAGATAAAAAATTAATGAAAATAAATTTGGAACTTAAGATAGTACCTCAGGATAGCGAAACTAACGGTTATGAGCACACTAAGTGTAGCCGGGGGATAGCGCAACCAACGGTTATGAGCACACTAAGTGCACAGCCCTTGATGCTGTGCTGAAATCTTTAAATAAATAAACCCTCTTATCCGGCCTTGTATCTAACGTTTAAATAATTCGGAACTCCCATCCTGGCAAACCTTAAAAATAGACTTCGGTTTTATTCCCTTGTATGGCAGGCTCTGTTATTACTGCCAGGAGAACTATTGAAGGGGCGTCAAATAACGAAAAGCAATTCAGAGAATAAGTAGAATTGAGGTGGCGCAACTTTGTTACCTCAACATTTAAAACCGGAAACTTTTTAATCGGCTGATACTTATCCCGGATCATTTATCTTATTTTGCTTTGGAAAATATTTATAAGATTATGAAATCAAAATCCGGCTTCCACATTTGTCTCTTATCGCTTGTTGTTATAAGCTTTCTATCGGCAGATGTTCCATTATCTAATAGTCATGATAAGATATTATACGAGCCGCCTGTTAAACACTACCTCTATGTAGCGGTTCCGGGTATTCGCGATTACCTGGGTTATGGCGGGCATGGTATTCTTGTATTTGACATGGATAATAATCATCGTTTTGTGAGGCGCATTGCTACAAAAGGATTTCATTCTGATAAAACACCTTCAAATGTTAAGGGAATTGCGGTAAGTATTCAGCTTAATAGCATTTATATAAGCACCATTGAATCGCTGCAGCGCATAGACCTCTCTACAGATAAACTGGTTTGGGAAAAACAATTTGAAGGCGGATGCGATCGCATGTCCATTTCGCCCGATGGCAAAACCATGTACCTGCCTTCCTTTGAAAAAAACTTCTGGAATGTGGTTGATTGCGCAACAGGAAATATCATTACAAAGATTGACATAAATAAAAGAGCGCACAATACAATCTATGGACCCTCAGGGCAGAAAGTTTATATGGCTGACATTGCTTCGCCATGGCTTTATGTAGCCGACGCAAAAACAAATACCATTACAAATAAGATCGGGCCATTTGCAAATTTTATTCGCCCGTTTACAATTAACGGCAAAGAGACTTTGGTATATGTAAATGTAGATAGCCTGCTGGGTTTTGAAGTGGGTGATCTTGTTAGCGGAAAAAAAATTGCACATATAGAAGTGCAGGGATGGAATATGGGACCGGTAAGAAGACACGGCAATCCGAGCCATGGCATTGGCCTCTCAACTGATGAAAAGGAAATATGGCTGGCAGACGGACATAACATGCGACTCCATGTTTTTAGCGCTGTAGCGCCGTATCAACAGTTAACTACAATACCACTCCAGGATATGCCCGGATGGATAAACTTCAGCGTTGATGGTAAATATGTTTATCCGTCAAGCGGGGAAGTTATTGACAGGAAAACACGTACAATAATTGCGAGGCTCGAAGATGAGTTTCACAACTATGTCGAAAGTGAAAAAATGGTTGAAATAGATTTTGCCGGCAATAAAGTTGTGAAAGCAGGCGATCAGTTTGGAATTGGAAGAGTAGAATAAGTTTGGTTTCCTTCTAAATGGAATCTTCAATTTGGTGTAGGACACACAACAACTGACCATACACCAATGGACTCAAATAAAAGTGACATATATTTTTAAGCGACGCTAGTGCAACTAACAATGGAATTCTCATCCAAGGCTATCCGTAGCATATTTAGATAATTAGAAACTCCAGCCCATGACGGTGTCCACCAACATTGAAATCCAGGACCGCCAACAGTGAGACCAGACCTGCGGAAGAGGTAAATGTTTTCGATTACGAAAAGGGTCCATCCACGACAGCTAAGGTCAGGATGAACTTTCATAACTCAAAACGAAAGATGCAGCGAAATAACTTTTGCCTGCACAAAAATTTGCCAGGCATTAAAAAATTTATCCCCTTACCTTGCATTTCTGAAAAATACTTTCTACATTAACAGGACTATCCAATCTTATTGATTAATCCCCCTTGCATCTTCCCCATTTTACAATGCACAAGATTGCTGATTAATTTCTCCTGAGCACTTTCTTTACTACACTTTAATCAAAACGGAGTAAGCCGAAAATCCGATTATAGAGTAGGCGATAAATCAATTACATTATGGCAACTTTAAATTCACTGGCAGGCAATCCAATTAGGGTATCTGTTCCTGCAAAAGTAGCATTTGATCCACGGGCTTTTAAAGTGAGCGTGGCATCATTAATGGAAAAGCTGGGCTGCGGCAAATGCTTTTCAGGCTTCGACTGCAATTTTTTTCTCCACCGGGATTTTGTTGTCGACCCTGCAGATCTTAAAAAGATCGCCGACGCTCCTGCGCAACTTCAAAGCGGAAATGTGATAAACATATCACTGGGCAGGGAAAGGGCATACAGCCTTGCACAGGTAAATAAGCTTATTGATAGTTTACATGGAAAGTTCGGCTGCGCTCCCTGTCACTCGGGCTATGATTTTAATTTTCAAAATGAAATTGCAGAATTGCAAGGCATTTAGAATGACAGAAGTAAAAAAAGGAACAATAGAAAGTAATACCCTTCCTTCCCTGGGGGTGGGTATTACTTATATGAGTGAATTGGATGACTTGATTAAACATGGCATTGCTGATTATATTGAAGTGGAACCGCAAACCGTGTGGATGTATAGAAACGGAGCATATAGCATGCCTGCAGAACTTATTGACCATATAAATAATTTATGCAACAGGAAACTTATACATAGTGTAGGCTTGCCCGTTGGCGGAACGTTTCGCGGTGATCCTGCGCAGATAAAATTGTTGGTGCAAAACATTAATGATTTCAATGCACCATGGGCAAGTGAACACCTTGGGTTTAATGCAACGTCGTCGTTTCATACCGGTTTTTTTCTACCTCCTGCCCAAACCGAAAGCGGAATAAAACTCGCTGTTAATAGTATTAATTTTTTGCAGAGTCATCTTCCTGTGCCTTTTGCGGTGGAGACTGGTGTTAATTATCTAAAGCCGGTTAAGGGTCATTTACCCGATGGTGAATTTATTGCAAGAGTAATCACAGAGGCAGACTGTGGCTTGCTGCTGGATATACACAACCTGTACGCAAATGAAATAAACGGGCGGCAAACGATCGGTGAATTTATGGCTCAAATTCCGAGAGAAAGGGTATGGGAGGTACACCTGGCAGGAGGATTTGAAATGGATGGATTTTACCTGGATGCGCACAGCGGTACGATGCCGGAGGAACTGATAGCAATAGCTGGTGAAGTGGTGGCTCAACTCCCCAATTTGAGGGCGATTACTTATGAGCTGTTACCTTCTTATATACCTGTGATTGGGCTGGCTAAAGTCGAAAAAGAGATGCAAATCGTCAGGAGCATTTGGGACCACAGAGCCCGCACAGCGAACAACAAATTTACTGTTCACCATGATAGTCGCTCCCCCGTGGATTTACCCGACCAGTTACCCAATGAATGGGAAGAATCTCTTGGGGCCTTAGCTACAGGACGAAATAACGGGACGGAAACACTTGCGAACGACCCTTCTATACCGGTAATTCAAAAACTAATCCAGGAGTTCAGGGCGTCAATGCTGGTAAGTGTTTACAAACTCACCAGCCGTTTTTTTATGCTAACATTAGGTGTGGATGTTTTTAAATCTATATTGAAAGAATTTTGGAAACAATATCCTCCAAAGCAATTCGCCAGCGAAGAAGCTTTAAACTTTTCCGGATTTTTAAAAGAATTGGATCTGAAGGTTCCTAACCTTGCCAAAATTCTCGAGTTTGAAGAATGCACCTTACTTACATTGCTCGATAATGAAACAAGGGTTGTTACTTTTGATTATGATCCCTTTCCCTTGTTGCGTTCTTTATCCGAGGGAAAATTGCCAACAATGAACCGCCAAAAAGGATGTTATGAAATCGAGATCACAGGAGATATGGAGAACGGAGAATTATCGCAGGCAGTTTTGCAAAACTTTCCCGTTAGTCATTAACAATGATACCATTTTATTCAGTCTTTGTGGTGCTACAGTCTTCTTGTTTTCTTCCCTTTATCATTCAATGAATGTTATATTCCTTTTCAAGTAAGCCGAGAAGCTGTTTTGCATTCTTGCTTACATCAGCGGCAGATTTGATGTTTGCAGATAAAAAGATCTTTAATGTAAAAACCTGGTTGTAAATTATTTTTGCTTTTGCGGGATCAGTCGTTATAAAACCGGGATTCCCCTGCGTTTGTATATCGTTATTCATAAAAGAACCGGGTCTATTTAATTTATCATAAGAAGAAAGATCTAAAAATTCAATGAGGTAGTTCCTGTACTTACTTATTTGACTGTTCAATTGCTGGTCAAGTTCTGATAATAGTTTTGTTTTGCTATCGTATGCAGTAATTTCATTGGATACATTCCACTTTTGAATCAGGCGCATATTGCCGCCATTTTTTAATTGTTGCATGGTTCTGTCTGTTGGATAGTAGCGGATATAACCGGCAAGTCGCCGGCTATTGTTATAAAAGCAATTTGAATTTGCAAACATACCGGGCCCGCTAATACATAACTGTACCGAATCACAATAAGTAAGAACGGTTTTATTAAAACGAATGTAATTTGCGATTTCGAACGCGTCTCTTTTTAAATCCTCGGCAAGTGATTGAATAAATTGCTTTTCATGCCGGCGCTCGATTGACTGCTCCAGTTGCCATTCAGCCAAAAAACCACAGAAAACAGCAAGAAATAGCATGAAAAATTCAAACAGGTAGTTCTTCCAGTTTTTCTTTCCGGCAGGTTTGTGGTGATGCACTTCCATGTCTTATTTTTTTTAACTCAATATTTACCAGGATGCTCCATTTTTACCAGGCTTGAATGTATATAGCAATGAGTGTTGGCTCAAGCATAGGGTTAACCCGAGCGCCCGCTCAATGTCATTTACTTAAGGATTTTTATACTTGAATATTTGAATGTAGAAAATTGATTATTGAGTGTTTTTAGGTTAAATATTCAACACTCAACATACAATAATCAATGTTCAGGGGGGCGGTATTGCTTAACTAAATGACATTTAGCGCCCGCCGCAACCAAAATAAATTTGCGTCTAATGGTACCAGTTATATAGAAGGAAAATAAAAATATTGCATAAAGCGCTAACAAAGTTTTATTTCACAATAAGCACATGTTACCAAAAAAACCTGTGAGGTTTTCAAAAACCTCACAGGTTTTGGGTAGTGCACAAGTGAGCCTTAGAATCTATAAAATATCAGTACCGCACCATCCGGTGCAACATCTAAATAATTAGCGGGCCTTAGCCCAACTAACGGTTATGAGCACACTAAGTGTAGCCGGCGCAGGCAATAATAAATATGGCACAACCCGGTGGGTTTAAAGAACTATAGCCGGTTAATCTATAAGGCTTGTTGAAGCCGGAATAGAAAAGTAAAAAGTTGAACCCTTATTTAATTCACTTTCGGCCCATATTTTGCCGCCATGCCTGCTGATAATTTCTGAGGAAATATACAGCCCGATTCCTGAGCCTGAGAATGTGGAGTTAAGGCCGCTTACCCTATAAAAGCGGGAAAAAATATTTGTAAGGTCTTCCTGAGGAATGCCAATACCATGATCCTTTACGCTTACTATTACTGCATCATCCGATTTAAAGGCATCTATCATTATTTCTTTGGAACCGGGTGCATACTTTATGGCATTACCAACCAGGTTAGTTATTACAAGGCCAATCCGGTCAATGTCTCCGTATGCCGGTATTTTACCGCCGCTTTCTTTTAAAATTATCCGGATAGGAGTTGTAAGCTGAATATTGCGAATGATATCTTTTAATAAAATATTCATATCAAAATCTGCAAGTTTTAATTCAAGTTTTCCGGATTGGATTTTTGAAATATCCAGTAAATCATTAATGAGCGCATCTAATTTATCAATTTGTTTTAAAGTTTTTTCAACAAACGGCTTGTTGGCATCTTCCTGCATTTGAAGAAGCAGTATGTCGAGGTTGGCTTTTATGATGGTAAGCGGCGTTTTTAATTCATGACTGGCCATGGCCATAAATTCATCCTTATACTTATTAAGCTGCTGCAGTTTTTCAGTGTATAAGAGCTGCTTTTTTTCCACTTCTTTTCTTTCTGTTATATCCCTGGCAATCTTTGAGGCGCCGATAATTTTACCATCTTTATTTCTTATCGGCGAAACGGTTAAAGAGATATTTACTTCCTTTCCGTCTTTTGCGATCCTGACGGTTTCAAAGTGTTGTATTTTTTTGCCATTGCGAATACTTTCTATTATCATCGTTTCTTCATCCATCCTCTCTGGTGGAATAATTATAGAGATATGCTTACCCATTACTTCAGCTTCCGTGTAACCGAACATTTTAAATGCAGCATTGTTCCAACTGGTAATAATTCCAAAAAGCGTTTTGCTTATAATTGCATCATCAGACGAATTTACAATTGCGGCAAGCGTTGCATGCTTTTCTTCAGCCATCTTCTCACCGGAAATATCCCTCACTATTTTTGAAGCTCCAATAATATTTCCTGCTTTGTCTTTTATGGGTGAAACAGTTAAGGATATATTTACTTTCTTTTTATTTTTTGCCACTCTCACAGTAGCCAAGTGGTCTACCACTATGCCGTTTCGGACATTTTCTAGTATCATCGACTCTTCGTGCAGCCTGTCCAATGGAATAATGAGTGAAATATGCTTGCCTAAAGCCTCCCTTTCTGTATACCCAAACATTCTATGCGCTGCATGATTCCAACTGGTAATTATGCCATCAAGAGTTTTGCTAATAATAGCATCGCCAGACGAATTGACGATTGCTGCCAACACTGCCTGTTTCTCATTCGCCAATTTTTGCTCAGAAATATCCCTGGCTATTTTGGATATACCGGTAATATTTCCATTTGTATCTTTTATAGGAGAAATCGAAAGTGCAATAGAAATTACATTGCCGTCCTTTGTTTTGCAGATAGTTTCATAATGGTTTATTCCCTCTCCGTTTTTTACTTTGGCAATTATTTCACTTTCCTCTTCATAAGGCTTCCCGGGAATAATAATTGAAATATTATTATTAATAGCCTCGTCAGCAGTATAGCCAAAAACTTTCTGAGCTGCTTCATTCCAGCCAATGATAGTTCCGTCAAATTTGTTGCTAATAATGGCGTCATCTGACGATTCAAATTTAGCCGATAATTTTGCGGAAACGTCCGTCGTTTGTCTGTCCATATATAAGAGCCCTATAATTTGTGTCTTCAATAATAACTATTGGAAGTAAATATGCATTCAATTTTCAATCCATAATATATTACAATAATTTACAGGTAATAAGATACACTCTGAAAGACCAATTGCGTATCTAATTCCCCAAAGTTGAAGTTTTATTAGATTTTTTTGGCGGTAACCATGTTTCCGGTTTCAGAGGCTTAATGCAGTTGTTATGGTTATTCGCAATTAATTTCACAACTTAAGCTGTGTCCGCATTTCGTCCGGGTAGAGCAAAAGCGATGCCTTCGGTAAAACAAAAAGCCGATCACTTATCGAACGGATCGTAGGACATCCAATCAACCTCCAGTTCATAAGGGTGCAATGGTTTCTCAATTGCGTTAAGGTTGGTTTCAACTCCCCATTCGTTGGTATGCCAAAAGTTCATGCGATAATACGATTGATGCTGAGGTATACCGGGTCGAGATCCCTGGTAATCCCACAAAACAATTTTCTTACCCGTCACCGGATGAATCATCCACCATGTAAGGCGATCGGAATGCCAGTCAAATCCATAAATATAAAATCCGGAGGATGCATTATAATTATCAATCGATTCAATGGTTTCGGGCTGGTTTTGAGCACCGGTAAATGGAGTTGGTTCTCCTTTATAGCCTTCTTTATAAATTGTATTATAAATAATTCCCTTAGCTAAATTTATTGTTCGCCCGATTCTTTTAAGTTTATCCCTGTTACCGGTCCAGGTGCCTATGTAAATGATGGAAGGGTCGGCAACCAGCCATTCAAAGTCTATCTCACTAAGGCCATACACGCTATCCATAAAGTAGGTAAAATAACCGACAACTGCGCCCGTATTTGGTTGAACATCTTTTACATCAGGAACTTTCAACCGGGCAGAGTAAGTGCCAAAATAAGTAAAGTTATTGGATATAATTTCCGGACCACGACCTGCACCCGCACTATCCAGGGGATCTATTTTAAACAACAGCACTTTAGAGCCAGGCTCTGTTTTGGAAGCAACACCAGATTGCCATTTAAAAGCAGCTTTATTTCCGGTAGAGCCATACCTGAAATTTTCTAAAACGGAATCACTGAAATTTTCAATAAAAGAACGGGATAACTTTCCATTTTGAGCATGAATAGCAAGACTGATAAAAAATGAAAAGAGAAATGATATTTGTTTCATGAAAATGATGAATAATTTACTTTAATACAATGTACCGTTATTAAGATGCACCAGGAAAAATTTGTGTATTTCTTCATGCTGGCCTTAGAATGTTTAAATAAAAAAAACTCTTATCGCACCACCTTGCACAACGTTCAAATAATTACTCAACTATAGCGCACCTAACGGTTATGAGCACACTAAGTGTAGCCGGAGAAGGCTATTTTATTGATCTCTTTTATGTTTTATCTTCCATAAAAATAATTGACCGCAACATATTGCGTATTGCCTGGTGCATAATAATGGCGTGCAAAAAAATAAATTATTCCATTCTTAAACTTTTCACAGGGTTTGCTCTTGCTGTCTTTACGATTTTTATACACAAGATCATTAACGCAATTATAATCATAATAATTCCACTTGACGCAAAAATCCACCAGCTTAAACCAGTGTGGTAAGCAAAGTTTTGCAACCAGTTGTGAGTTTGCCACCAGGCTATTGGCAGCGCAATGATAATTCCAAGCAGCAGTAAACGCATAAAATCTTTTGAAAGTAAGGCAACGATCCCCGCAACGGTAGCGCCTAAAACTTTTCTTATTGCAATTTGTTTTGTACGGCTGTTAGCCATGAAAATCACCAGGCCAAGTAAACCCAGGCAACTGATAAGAATGGCAACAGCAGCAGCCCAGTCTAATAGCTGCGAAAGCTGCTCGTCTTCTTTATAAAGGTTTTCGATTGACTTATCAAAAAAAGTATAATCAAAGTCCCAGTTGGGATAGATTTTTTTACAAACTCCTTCTATCCTGGCTATTGTTCTTCTCCATGTATCAGGATTAGGTTGCAGCGCTACCTGCATAGTCGCGGCATTTTTATCATTGTAAAAAATAAAAGGATGGATTGGGGTACGAACTGAAGCTAAATTAAAATCTTTAGTTACTCCAACAATCTGTAGAAACGAACCATTCGTAACAACAACATGTCCAAGCGCCTTTTGCGGCTGCAAATAACCAAGTTGTTTTGCCAATGTTTCATTTATTAAGGCTTCGCATGGTGTATCACAAGCCGAAACATTTTTGCCTGCGATGAGCCTGATGTTATATATGTTCAAATATGCAGTGTCGCCAAATCTCGCATCAACCATGTATTTCGCATTGTCATCCTGAGAAACGATTCGTGTAACTGGTGAAATATCCGAAACCGGAGGAAAAGAGCCAAGGCTTGCTTCCATAACTCCCGGTATACTTTTCAATTGGTTTTTTATATAACCGTCTTTAACACCCATATCCAAATTCAAATAGAGCCTTTCGGGCATCCTGAAATAAATAACAGCATTCTTTCGTACACCCATATCTTTTTGCATCGAATAATGCACCTGCTTGTGTACGACTAACATACCAATGAGAAAAACCTGTGCAATCACAAATTGAAAAACAATCAGGATTTTGCGAAGCCAAACGGTACGTGTTGTACCAGACTTGGAAAATGCCTGGCTTTTCAAAACCAATGACGGCCGTAACTTTGCCAGGATAAAAGCGGGGTAGAGACCTGCTAACAAACTTACCACGAAAATCAATAGTAAAAGGAACACCAAAACTCCCGGCTGGTGTAAAAGGAAATTAAACTTCAAACCGTCAGGAATGAAGCCGGTAAATGATGCCATCAGCGGTGGCGTAATAAGCAGTGATATAACCGCAGCAAGTGTTGTAAGCAAAAATGTTTCTGACAAATATTGAAATACCAATTGCTTTTTACTACTGCCTAAGGTTTTCCTGATTCCTATTTCCTTCGCTCTCATACTGGATTGTGCCGTACAAAGATTAATAAAATTGATTGCGCCTAACAATAGAAGAAAAACAACCAACAAAGAAAGATTACGTAGTATCGAAATATCAACCGTTCCTCCAAGTTCCTTATTAGTATGCACGTCCCGTAAAGGCTGGAGGTAATAATGATCGCTTGGGTTAACTGCATCTTTCGCGAGGGTCTTTATGAATACGGCCAGGCTTTTATTAATCTGTGAAGCGTTTGTTCCAGGATACAGTTTAATTATCAAAGAAGTTCCGGAGGATCTCCAATCGCCCCAGGAAAATTGACTTGTAAGGCTTTCTTCTACAGGTATGGTTGGTAGGGAAATAAAAGATTTGTATTCAAAGTCACTATTGCTTTGTAAATCTTTTACCACACCGTTCACTATTGTCCTTAACGTATCACCAAATATTACTGTTTGCCCAACTATCTCTTCGGGAGATATATCCGGGAAATATAATTGTGCGTTGCTTTGGCTCAGGACGACATTATAAGGTTGCTTTAACGAAGTGGTATCACCTGCAAGCCACTGGTGCGGGAATATCCTGAAATAATTCTCATCAACAAACGCTACCCGTTCCTGTTTATGAAAAATATGAATGGGTTGTTGATTGCGCTGCGGAATACTTACCATATTGTTCCAATAATTGTATTGCATAATTGGAGACACTGCTTCAATACCTGAAAAATCTTTCCTGAGAGACCTGGTCATTGGCTCAGGGGAGTAAGTAATTTTCCTTTGCTGATTTTCCTGAACAATGCGGTAGATATTGTTTCTGCCTGGTTCATAAGTATCAAAACTGTAATCATATTGAATAATGAGAAAGACAATGATGGCAGCGCTAATGCCAATTGAGAGTCCCAGCAGATTAATAACCGAAATAAGTTTGTTTTTGCTGAAATTCCGAATAGCGGTTTTGAAATGATTTTTAAACATGTTGTATCATTTAGAATTATGGGTTATGAATTATCATTTCACATTTATCATTCAAAATTATTCTATTCGGTTCTTAAACTCTTTACCGTGTTGTCCTAAGAATGATTTTTTTAAAAAATAATCTTAGTGCATCGCCTAATACAATACTTAAATAATCATTCGGTTTCGGCACAACTAACGGTTATGAGCACACTAAGTGTCGCTGGTTTTAATTAGAATTATTTAGAAAGTGAGTAGCTATTTTATTGGAAAAAAAGATATGACTGCTCTCAACGCTATATCATCTGCTGATTATCTTTAAAAAAAGAATATGACAACTTGCAATAGCAGCAGAAGACCGGGTCGGGCCTGCTATTTTCACTGTGTCACTTTCGATAAGAGTTAGAAATTAGTTACGTAACTATTTATTATAAATACCCCATTCAACCTTTTTGATGTTGGCCAGTCCGGGGAACAATATTACCTGACTGTTATCGTAACGGCTAGCGAACCGTCCCACCTGTGACACGAATTATCGAAGAGATTAATTTCCCGCTAATTTTTCAAGATTATTTAGCCTCGTGGTCAACAAATCAATAGCAGCCTGCTGCTGCGCATTTTCGTTTTTAAGCATATCGATCATGGTTTGCTGCTCCTGCATAGCTTTCACTAAGGGAACTACAAATTCCGCATAAGCCAGCCTGTAATGATCTTTGTTGTGCGCTGGTTTAATCACACCATCAAAGTCATATCCTGATTGTTGCGCTGCTTGTTCTACTTCCTGGGCTATAAAGCCAGTCATACTTACAGATTCTTTATTGGTAATAGCCTGGTCCATTTCTGCTTTCATAGCCGTGTTCATGGAAGCGATCTGGACGCCATTTGCGCTAGTTCTTCCGTAAGGGCTTTCTCCCCACAAATTATACAATGCCCTTACATCCATGTGGTAGGTAACCGGGCGAAGCTTCATAATAAAATCCAGGCCTTTTACATTTTCCTTTATGTTAGTTTTAAATCTTCCGTCTGAAAAATTGCTCCAGTTGGCATAGCCGCCACATTGGACGGTGGTGGTGCTGCCCAGCAGGGCAAGATTATTTACGTTGGTAAA
Source organism: uncultured Chitinophagaceae bacterium (assembly GCA_963756945.1). GTDB lineage: Bacteria > Bacteroidota > Bacteroidia > Chitinophagales > Chitinophagaceae > Ginsengibacter. The sequence goes on from CAVWQJ010000006.1 coordinate 78,845, forward strand.
AGAATTATATCCTATGGCAACATCGTTGGTGCCCGATACGTGCGCATAGGAGCCTATGATAGTATTATAATCGCTATTCGACAAATCGACATCACTCGACTCTCCGATACCGACATTATCGTGTCCGGTGGTATTGGTATAAAGAGCATAATCACCCAGGGCAACATTTTCAAAACCGGAAGTGTTGGAATAAAGTGCAAAAGTCCCATTGGCAGTGTTCCCACTCCCATCTGTGTTATTTCTAAGAGCTTTAAAACCGGTGCTGGTGTTAAGGAAACCTGTTGTATTATAAAAGAGCGCTTGTCTTCCAATGGCTGTATTTTGAAATCCTGTTGTATTTGTGTATAGTGAGCCGGCTCCAAAGGCGGCATTATCAAAACCTATTGTATTAGCCTGCATGGCAACATCTCCAACGGCTGTGTTGCTCATACCATTTGACGTTGATGTAGGTTGGTTCTGAAATAAGGCCCGGTAGCCAACTGCCACATTGCCGCTAGCCCAGGGAGATCCGGGATCGTATGATTGGGCAAACAAGGCGTCTCTTCCAATAGCAACGTTCTGGCCGCCCGTGTGGTTTGCGTAAAGTGCATAAGCGCCATTGGCGGTATTGTCATTGCCGGTGGTATTGGCAAGCAGCGCATAGAGTCCCATTCCGGTATTATAATTACCTGTAGTATTTGATCGAAGCACCTCTGAGCCCATAGCGGTATTGGCCTGGCCAACCGTATTCTTTGAAAGTGTATTATAACCGAAGCCTGAATTTGCGACGCCTGATGTAGCTGCCTTTCCTGAATTTACACCCAAAAATATATTGGCGATATCCGGATGCAATTGTCCTGCCCATGTGTTATTTACCTTAAATATTAAAGGCTGGTCGTCAGTTGTTCCAATAAAGTTGTTTGATGGATTTGTGCCTGAGTTGCCTGTTAATGCCCACCCTGATGAAACGAGATTTGTCCATGCAGATGCATTGTAAAACCAAAAGCTATTGGTGTTGGTATCATATACCAGCAATCCCTGGGCTGGTGCGGCGATAGCAGTACGTTGCGCCGATGTCATTCTTGGTATTAGTATTCCCGATGATGTGCTTGTAACATCAAGCTTTGCGCTTGCATTGGGTGTGCTGATACCAACTCCTACATTTTGCGTAAAACCGGTGCAATAAATAATTGCAGAAAAAAATAGCGAAGAGAGTTTTTTCATGTTTAATTTTTTATGTTTTATAAAGTGCAGCCCGAGGTCCAAAGGAAAAATTTCGTTGGATGTGGATTTTCATACAAAGTGTAACTAACGTTAATGCCTGTTCGCATTAAAAGAATCTGTTTGGAATTGAATTTAAAAACTGACTAATTATCAATAATTGCAAATTGCAAGCTATCTTTTGGTTGATCATCGTTATAAAAACGTTGACCCGCCCAGGCTATTCGCAGAATGTCTGCATTATTCTGCTTATATAGTACTGCAATCGTTAGTTCCCGCCCCTGGCGGACAAGGTGGAACTAAGGTCTCTAAAAAATACACACAATACGTTAGTAATTTTTGAAATTCCTCGCCGGATGTGTGGGTATAACCGATATAATTTCTCTTACCCGCTATTTCAGATACTTAAAATTGACCGAATATAATATGATGAATAGAAGAGGAATCCCTAATGCAATTACTATGCTTAAAGCGCCGGTATATTGGCCTGTTCCCATCAGAACAAAACCGGCAACGATTGGTAATATTTCTCCTGCGAGATAAATATAGTACCCTTCTTTTTTCAATTTACGCATCCATAATGCTCCAACAATGCAGGCAACAGTTGCAATAATACCAACGATCATCAAAGGCACCATGTTTGCGTGTGCCAGGTCAATGGCTTTCTGGCCGTTGGCAATTTTTTGTGCTTCGCTTGCAGTTAACTCTCTTCCTGAAGAAGCTGCCTGGTTAAGCATTCTGGAGGAAAAATTTAATAACCAGGGAGTAATCAGAATATACACTAATGCAAGTCCGCTTCCTATAAATGTAAGCAGCGTCAGGGTTTTGAGGCTTCCATATTTTTTTTCGCCCAATGTTTCATCTGTTATAAGATCGGTCATGAGATTTTAGTTTTTGAGGTTTTTGATAATTTTCCTAAATATAAAAAGTAACTGGCACAATATCCCCATGTTTGCCGTAGAATATATAAATATGAGTAACCAAAGATTCAACTGCTGCATATTGTGAGCAACAAAGTGGTTGCAGGTGTATGTGTTTTGTTTATCGGCCTTTTGTTTTAGCAGGGTTTTTGTACAATCATAAGTGTGATGCTATGAGGCCCTGTATATTATTCATTTATCACGCAGCGTCTCAGGTGGTGTATGACTATGCTAAGAAGACGCTCCGACAGGCAAAATTTCCATTTATGTCCAATTTTTCCAATGCCGGACGTCATTAACGTATAATTAAATCTATTAATCATGAAACACAGAATGAATTTTTATGAAAAAGGCTCTAAAGCCGTAAGGCCCCTTTTTAGTATGGGCGCATATTTGTCGAAGTCGCCGGTAGAAGAAACGCTGCTGGATTTGATTAGCTTCAGGGTATCGCAAATTAATGGTTGTGCATATTGTTTAGATATGCACTCAAAGGATTTGCGTGTAAAAGGTGAAACGGAGCAACGCTTGTATATGCTCGAAGCGTGGCGTGAAGCGACTTTGTATACTGACCGGGAAAGAGCGGCTCTCGCATGGGCAGAAGCAGTTACAAAGCTTGAAAACAAGAATGTACCAGATGATGTGTATGAAGAAGCGCTGCGCCAATTTTCAGAAGAAGAGCTTGTTGATCTAACGATGTCGGTTCTTGCTATTAATTGTTATAACCGGATAAATGTTGCTTTTCAAACACCGGCGGGAAACTATGTGCCAGGACAACATGCAGAACTCATGTAGAGACGCGATGCATCGGGTCTCTACACCTAATTCGTTGAGTAATTGTCGGCGCCGGGCAAAACAATTTGAGAATTGGTCAACGCCTTGCATTCAATATTGGTAACCTGGTATTCCACTTTAACTCCCCGCTTTGATTTATCTACTTTTAAAGTTGCTGCATCCTGCGGCCGGACATTTTGAAAATAGAGATGTTCTCTTTTGACAACATGACCGTCAGGGTTCAGGTATTTTAATTCCACAGTTACTTTATCCAGCATGTACCCTGAGCCATTTTTCAGTGTCATTGCAAGGTTCCTGATTCCCCCCAATACGTTTACATTATAATGATTCGCTTCGAGAGCAATTTTTGACGAAATATCTTCGATGGTCGCAGGCTTTGCCTTCACTTCCGTTAGCGTCCCGCTGATTTTTGCACTGTTGTTGCTGTCCCCGCTTTCTGCTGCAGCAACTGTTTTTAGCGGAATATTGTTTTTAGCAGTAAAATATTTTTTTCGTTCCTTCATTTTAGTAGATGAACTTTTTTCTGTGAAAAGGACGGTCTCCGTAGTGTTTGCTGCTCCTAATGCACTTGTGTCGTTAGGGACCTTCGGTACGGCGGAAATGGAGCTAACACTTTTTTCAGGCAACGCTTTTGTTTGTTGTTCCACAGATCTTTTGCTCACCCAGGTTTCTATCATTAACATCAGTAAAGCACCTGTTAGTATCAGGACCGTATACAGCGCTATTTTTTTAACCTGTTCTCTTACCCGAATTCCAAAGTGAATTTTATCTTGCTGCTTTCGTTGTGCCTGTTTCGTAACGTGCGTTGCATTTATTTCTCTGCCAGAGGAACTTTTGTTTGCCTGGAGATCAATTTCTTTGTTCTCCAACCCGGGTAAGATCACGTGTTCGGGATGGCTGTATTTTTCCAAATGCTTTATATATAGGTGATTCCATGTTTTTCCGGCACCTTGTTTTTTGAGCGGTTCCCTGCTGTTTGTCACTTCCTGTGCAATCAATTTCTTCGAAGTATTTGTTTTATCCTCATCGTTACCCTCAGGTACGAGGTTTTTTAGCTCAGCAATTTCAAAGGGACTGCGCCAATTCATACTTTGGCACTCTACCCAAATCAAATCGGTTTTTTTCAAACCTATTTTCTGTAGTTGTTCAATGCTGAGCGCATTACTCTCTTTATTATTGCGAAGCAGAATATAACTGTTCTTCATTTATTGAGAAATTTCTACTTAAAATTAGGAAAAATTGATGCTATTTCCTGCAAAGCTTTTGTGAGATTATTTAATTCTCAACCTCCGCATGTGTTTCGGTGTTTTGCAAGCTTACATCACTACTCTTAGGGTGTGGATTAGCCTCTGTAACCTTTTCATTGACCGGTTACTCTATAATATTATCACTAACAATAAAAATTATATACAATGGAAACGCTTTCTTTCAACCAGTCACTTAAACCAATACATAACTTACTTAAATTTACTTTTGGTATAGTGCCAATTGTAGCAGGGCTGGACAAATTCACCGATTTACTGACCAAATGGGAAAACTATCTCAATCCCCGGCTTGCAGATATGTTGCCCTTTGCTCCGCATACGTTTATGATGATTGTTGGGGTTATTGAAATTATTGCCGGCATAATTGTGCTTGCGAAACCCTCCATCGGTGGACTTATTGTTGCTGCGTGGCTAACACTGATTGCATTTACATTAATAGCAAGTGGTAATTATCTCGATGTAGCTGTTCGTGACCTCGTAATGGCTATCGGTGCCTTTTCTTTGGCAAGACTATCAAAAATTGTTTCGTGATAAAATAAAGGTTTGGAATGAAATCTTTTGAAAAGTACAATGACATAGAAATTATAGAAAAGATACTGCAAGGGGAATTTGCATTATTCGAAATTCTTATCCGGAGAAACAATGCGTTTTTGTATAAAATCGGGAGGTCGTATAACTACAATCACGACGATACGCTGGACCTTACACAGGATACTTTTATTGATGCGTATATCAATTTAAAAAAATTTGAAAACCGGTCATCCTTTAAAACCTGGATTATAAAAATAATGCTGAATAACTGTTTCAGAAAGCAACAGAAGTTTAGTTATAAAAATGAAATTGCTAATGAAATCAGCGAAAAATCAATACCCATGTTTTCCGATCAACAACATGCAGACGTAAACAGAACTATTGCAAACAGGGAACTAAACTTCATTATTGAAAATGCGTTACGAAAAGTGCCATTTGATTACAGGATGGTTTTTTCTTTAAGAAAAATAACCGGCTTGAGTGTAGCAGAAACGGCAGAGACATTAAGCATTAGCAACGCTAATGTTAAGGTTCGGCTGAACAGAGCTAAAGCAATGCTAAGAAAAGAAATTGAAAAGTCTTTCAGTGCAGAAGAAATATTTGAGTTTAATTTTATTTACTGCGATGCTATTACCGATAAGGTAATGAATACAATTAAGGCAATGGATAAATCAGAGCAATGATAAAAACATCTTCCTTTATAGCCGCCAGCGTGGAGCAAAGACTACATACATTTAGGCGATATATTTTTGGGAAAAACAAAAGAGATAACTTAAATCAATTTTAAACTGATAAAAACGAAAAGGTTAAGCAATAAAAGCATAGTTGGTTCTCATTGTTAGTGTGAACCATGAAAATGAAAACCGTTATTTACGTGCTATACGTTTGGCGCAAATATCGAGATAGGGTCAGCAAATGTTACTTTGGGCTGTCCCTTTATGCCCACCTTTTGCACCCCTGGTATAAGGCGATCCTGTGTAAATTTTTCAAAATCTTCTTTAGATTCCCACAGGTCGAGAACATGAAAGCCATCTTCACCCGTCCAGGAAACATGAAATTTAGCTCCTTTGGGCACATCGCCTTCCCAGTTAATTTCTTTGCGTGCCTGTTGATACTCAGCCACGCTAACTTCAGGCCAACTCATTAGCATTAATGTTGCCATAATTAAGTGTTTAAAATTATTACCAAATATTTAGTAAAAATGCCTAAATGATCTATGCGGCAAGCATTACAGTTTGAAGAGGTTACCGGATTGGTACTCAATTATGAAGTTAAATAAATTAATTTCATAATGCAATAGGTTGAGAACAATAACACCGATATAATTTTACTTTCATCGCTGTAGATATTCAGTGCTTTTAACCAAGCTGGGTTTTTCTTTATCACGAGTTTAATCACTTCTTGGTGAGAGCGCTCATCCGGTTTTTCGGCCAGTCAAAATCCCCGGTTTCAGAAATTTTACAAAGGCTTTTTGATCTGCGCAATGAGCAATACGTGATCCATAAAAAGAAATAAGCGTTATATAAGTTAAGCATACTAACTGTGCCGCCTATGCGATTGTAGCTTTTAGACTTCATCAATACCTTATGCATCCAATTTTTGTAAGAGTTGAATGATCCTCCCTAAGAAAACTTTCAGTCCGTTCTAAAAGAAAAGTTTACATTAGGAAATGAAAAAGAATACGACAGCCATGCGTGATTTTATTAAACTCTCGGCACTATTACAGGAAACAAGGAATTAAAAATGATTACATATCCATCACTAACAAAAGCAAAATATTTTATATAACAGTAACGGGTAGTTGAGGATACGCACAGATGAAGACCGGCTAATAAATTTTATAACATTTATAATTATCTTCGGCAGCAATAAAGTTATTATCTCAACTATTATTTCATTTCTATAAAAGAACTTTTTATGAAAAAATGGCTATTCCTTTATGTAATACTGCTATCGTTAGGAGCGTGCAAAACCCCTGCTGAAAAAAAAGTTGTCGATATAACAGGAATAGACTCTTCCTTACAACCGGGCGATAATTTTTTCAGATATGTGAATGGCAAATGGTACGATACTGCTCAAATTCCTCCGAGCCAGGCAGGCGTAGGCGCATATATGTTTATGAATTATCCGCAACGTATACGCCTGCAAACTATATTGGACAGCGTTTCAAAAGCTAATAATACTACAAGAAGTATTGAGCAAAAGATTGGTGATTTTTATGCTTCGGGCATGGACACTGCCACCATCAACAAACTGGATTATGATCCCCTTAAGCCAATGTTTGCGGGCATTGAGAGCATTAAAGATGTTTCTTCCCTGATGAAGTTTGTGGCCGGTCAGGCGACAGTAAATAATGGTTCTGTATTGTCTTTTGGTGTGTCACCTGATAATAAAAACAGCAGTATAAATATTGCTCATCTTTACCAGACAGGTATAGGTTTGCCGGAAAGAGATTATTATTTCAAAACAGATTCATCAAGCATTGCTATCCAGGAAGCTTACAAAAAATATCTTACTACATTATTTGAATTAACGGGCAACGATTCTGCAAGTGCTAAAAAATATGCTGAACTAGTGTACGATATAGATAAACAACTCGCCGCTTCACATAAAACAAATATTGAACTGCGGGACGTGAATGCTAATTATAATAAGGTGTCTGTTGCTGATCTTGCAAAAAGACAACCCAATATTGGCTGGTTCCAGGTGTTGGATAACCTGGGTGCCAAAACAGATTCTATCGATGTAAAGCAGCCAACGTATTACGATAAGCTCAATACGCTATTAAAATCTATTCCAATCGACAACTGGAAAATTTATTTGAAAGCTAATACAATAGGTACCTATACAAATGTGCTAAGCAAACCTTTTGCCGATGCGGCATTTGAATTCACCAAAGTGCTATCGGGACAGGCCGTGCAAAAATCCCGGGGTGAAATAATGGCGGATGCAGTTGACCGATCGCTTGGTGAGGCGTTGGGTCAATTGTACGTGAAGAAGTATTTTCCTGAAGATGCCAAAAAGCGTATGCTGCAATTGGTGAATAACCTGCAGAAGGCATTTGCAGCAAGAATGGACAATCTCGACTGGATGAGTGATAGTACAAAACAGAAAGCTAAAGAAAAGCTATTTGCTATCACAAAGAAAATAGGCTACCCGGATAAATGGAGAGACTATAGCAACGTAAATATTGTTCGAAATAAATACTTTGAAAATGTAGTATCAGCGGCTGGCAACAATTATCAATATAACCTTGCAAAATTAGGGAAGCCTGTTGACAGGACGGAATGGTATACGACGCCTTCAACGGTTACAGCTTATTACAATCAATTTGCAAATGAAATAGTTTTTCCTGCAGGCATTTTGCAAAGCCCATATTTTGATAATACCGCGGATGATGCTCTTAACTATGGTGGTATCGGCATGGTAATCGGGCACGAAATGACCCATGCTTTCGATGACCAGGGTGCTCAGTTTGATAAGGATGGCAACGTGAAAAACTGGTGGACGAAAGATGACTATGAAAAGTTCAAATTAAAAACACAGCAAATAATTGACTTGTACAATTCATTTACTGTGCTGGATACCTTACACGTTAAAGGCGCATTGACACTTGGTGAAAACACGGCAGATATCGGCGGTGTTGCAATTGCATATGATGCTTTTAAATTAACTAAGGAAGGCCAGGACACGGCCACGATTGGTGGCTTTACGCCAGATCAACGTTTTTATATATCCATTGCCCGTATCTGGAGGGTTAAAATGAAAGATGCGTTTCTGCGCTTATGGATAAATAATAATCCTCATTCACCTCCCATGTGGCGGGTAAATGGTCCGTTGATGAACGCTCCACATTTTTACGATGCATTCCATGTGGCGGCTGGAAATAAAATGTTTTTGCCGGAGAAGGAAAGGATAAAGATCTGGTAGGTAATTTTTTTCATGTAGAGTAATATTTTGCTTCTCGTGATATACTTCAGCCCACAACGTTAGCCCACAACGTTAGCCCATACCGTTAGTAACCGGGTTAAAAGATTTTTTTATAAAAAAACAATACAGAAAAATGTTTTCATTTCAAATAATTTAGAAAATAGTTATTTGAATAAACGATGTGGAACAATTTTATCGCTTAATCATATTCAGCATCGTCAAAGTTTCTGCAATCATTTTTCCATTGTATTCCAATGCAAGATCTTTATGATTTATGGCATCTACAATCGTACCTATAACACACAAACCTCCGGTAAAAAAATAGAGAATTCCCATTCCTACCTGCCCGATAACAAATCGGTGAATGCCTGCCACAAACACAAGACCAAGCAGGCATAACAATAAAATTGTTTGCGGATCTTTTCTTTTAGAGCGGTAGATCATGCAGAAATGAGTTAGCTCATCATCACCAAAGCCCTGGGTGCGTGAATTGATGGTAATTAACTCTTCAGGAGTAATATCGTAAAGATATTTTAACAGTACCGGGTTTACTGAATTTGTGTTATTGTAGTCCATGATATCGTTTTATAGTTTTTGAAAATATATGTAACCAGGATAAATGGTATATCCTTCTAACAATAATAATTACGGCAAATATCCCTAAAGGATGCGCTGAGAATGATGCCTGAATATCCCCATGAAATAAGTAACCGACGGAGTGGCCAAGACCGCAACCGGGGCAAAATTTAATTCCCAACAATCTAAATATACAAAATGAATAATGAGGATCGGTGCCGGGTGTCATTGTAGCCAATGATGTAAGAGCTGCGATCCAAAAAGCCAGTTCAAAATATTTTCTATATAGACTTCTCAAACTTGCCGATTTTATTACAAGATATTTAAATGCCTTTAAAATATAAAACCATTTGTGCGAATATTCTCCTTGAAGCAGCAAATAGTTTATTTAATATCCAATCATAAAATAATTTGGTATTATAGATTTCAGGTGGGAATACTGAATTCCAACAACAGCGTTCTTTTATTTTTCTCAATGAAATTTTTCCACGAACCTTCATAGTATACCAACCTGTGTTCGATATCAACAAACTCCTTACTTTGTAACTTTAACTTGAAGTTGACATCGTTATTTTGTAAACGCAGAACTAATTTATCAATTGAACGACTGATTTCAATATCCACGGTTTTGCATGCCGGATTACCGGACACTAACAATAAATAATTTTGTACGACACGGAATATAGAAATTTTATCATTAATTACCAGGTTCTCTATCTTTTCATCCAAACAATTGAATTGTATTGATAGAGTGTGCCTTTCCTCGAAGTTGTTGATATATTCTTTAATTCCTGCAACAAGCCCTATCATCATGATGACAGATGGAGAAAGATCCGTACTAATGCTGTTTAACTCATCGATTACTTCTCGAATATTATGCGAAATCATTGGTAAAATCGCCTTGCTATCTTTGCTTTTCTCTGCTGCATCAATCATCATCTTAGACGATGCAAGAGTTTGATTTACCTTATCCCGTAGCTTATAAGAAATTAATTCTTTTTCTGTTTCCTGCGTCTCAATTACTGAACGGATCACTTCTCTTCGTTTCACTATTTCAGAATGAATAAGCTTTTCTTCAAGTTTCTTTACCAGGTTAACATTGGCAATATGAACAAAAAAACCTGAAACTTTCCCCTTTTTTTTATCAGGAGTGTAAGTCACAATATAATGATCAACTGATCCATCCGGCAGATTGAATTCTCTCTCAAAAACCTGCTTTTTGCCCGCAAGTACTCCCCTGATATGACCACCGTTCTCGGGATATAGTGGACCCAAAAATTCCGTCAATTTCATTCGATCATTCAGCGCACTGTCAGACTTTCCCGCCCATTTCAGGTAAGCCTTGTTTGCAAATCTGCAGATTTCATTTTCATCCCAATAAGCAAGCATTCCATCCACATGATTTACTACGCGGAGACAGATTTCAATTAGTGCGTTATCCTTCTTTAAGTCTTTTATGGAAACGATTTTATTAGTTGTTCTAAGGGGCATTATATCTAATTATGCAATTTATTGATTGCTCAAGTAATTGATCTAAACAAGAGCTTTATTTTATCGAAGGATTTTGAATTCAAGGAAGTTCGTAAAAATTCTTTTAAAACTTTAGTTGTTTTAACTTAGGTAACAACTTCTGAAAATGCAGGAAAACCTATGTTAGGTGATTGCGTGTAGGGGTATAACAATAATACAGAAAATAAGTTTGAAATCCAATCATTTTTTTGTATTTCTTTTTCTTATTTGCCGGATAGGAATAATTTGTTTTGCGTCCTTTGAATTGTATTCTCTAACGGATTAAGACCGTTAGTTTCAAGGTTTTTGATTGCATAGTTGTAAGAGGACAATGTTATTGTCAGATAGGGTCTTTCATTGCCCTCGCAAAAATGAAATGTTTTTAAAAAAATTATTTCAAAAAAGTTAGATCATGCAACGTGGAAACTTTTGATACCATTCAAACCACCCGTTGATAGTTGTGCATAACTTTGTGAAAAACAGGTGCAGAACAAACGCTAAAAATATTTGGAAAGAGACGGTCTCCGTATGTACCTTAGAGGTACAAAGTTGGAAGTGGAAAATCCGTTAAAAGATCAAAGCTTTCAGCAAAAAAGCATCAGGTTAGTTTGAATAGAATTCCGAGCAATCGGGATGAAAAGAAAAGCGAAATCAGATGCTTTTTGTTTTATGTACTGCGCCCGGGTTTAAGGAGAAAATTTTTAGTTTACCTGGATGATGTCGGGCTTTCTTACCAATTGAGTGTTGTATTTAAAATTTATATCAGTACTAATGTCCACCCGCCAATTCTCATTATTAATGTTTTTCTTTAGGAAATAATATCCTTTAAGCTCGAGGGTACCAAAAATAAGACTCTCATTTCTTGTTCTTAGCCCTCCACCAACTATTGTATAAATGTTACTGGTGTTTATTGGAGTATTATAAGGGGTGAAAAGCCCTGTGTAACCAAAAACGAAAGGTGCAAACCGGAATGATTCAATTGCCCATGGACTGTAAAAGACAGATTCAGCTTTTAAGGATGTGCGAAGAGAGCCGCCGGTCGTTCCATTTCTAAAGGCGGGCAACCCATATTTACTATCAATATAAAGCGGTTCGTTGAGTACCGTGTTAATTTGCTTGGCAATGCCAATATCAACAAACGTACGCTGCTTCCATTTTTTCCCCATAGTTTTTAAATGGTCGAAATAATTAATGGTTCCAAACAGGTTAATGTCCTCAAACTTTTTACGATCAAGGTAGCCTTCAGCACGCATGGCATAGCTGAAGTAATTATTTTTTTTGTTGAAAGCAGATCGCTCATAATTAAAACCTATAAAAGGCCGCGACAAATTTTGTTTTTTCGTGTATCCCGCCGTTAGTGTAAGGTTCAGGCCTTCCGGAATATCTTCATTAATTCCAAATGCATACAGGTATTGAGACTTATAAAAATTTTGGCGGTAAAAAGAAAACGATGCTATAGCCGCGGTAAGATTTGCATAACGCCAGTTGTATTGAGTAATATACTTACCCGGCAGATCCTGGAATTGTTGGTCGATCACCCGCAAACCGATTAATTTTCTAAGCTTCTTATCTTCAGCTACAGTAGTAAAACCGGTAGAATTAATGTTATATCCCACCCATGCATCCACATTGTAATAACGATAGCGCACATCAGTAAAATAGATTGAATCAGAAGAATACATATTCCTGGTAGAATGGTAAGATCCGTCAAACTCATATGTCCAATGCGCATAACGGTTTATTAGAGGTTTAGCAAGCTTAATATAATAAAGATTTTCTTCTTTAAGCCCTATTATATTGGGATAATAACTTTGATAACCAAAATTTAGATTTATGAAGCTATTGCCTATATTTCTTAAAACATATTCAATACCTGCGCCAAAATTTCTTCGCCTGCTTATGTCGTACAAACCGTGTATTACAATGCCATTCCCTGAGCCTGTAATGTTATCTTCTTTAATAGCTACATCAGTATTTTTTAAACCCAACGATGAAACAGAACCGCCAAGTGAAAACAAATCTTTTACTACAACATAAACATCAACCGAATCCAAACTAAGGTCATGCGCCGGCTCCAATTCAATAACTGCGTCCTGTATATAGGGTAATTGCCTAAGGTAGGTTTCATTGTCCGCCATGAGGTAAGGAACGAGCAACTCGTTCTCTTTAAAAAAAAGGTTATTTCGAATAACTGTTTTACGGGTAGTATGGTGAACTGTGTTAGCAACTTTAGTGAATACTGTAACCACTTTTTTTGAAGTGTCAGTTATTGGAATACCAAAAGGCAGATCTTTAATTATTATGTTTCTGATTACAGCTCCCTCAAAAAGTTTATAAGGTGCATCGTTTCTTCTTAAATTATTTGCTTTTCGTACAGTTGTTGTATCTCTCGTGAGACCTTTAAACATTTTGCCAACAAACCCCTTTCTGGTTTTGAGATATTCATCAAGCGATTGCCTGGTTAAGGAATCCGGTTTCAATTTTTTGGTTATGGTATCTGGAACTGACTTTTTAGGAATTGTATCCCTCTGTGCATACAACGAAAAGTGCAACGAATAAAAGGTGCAGATTAAAAACAAACATTGTAAAGTTCTCCTGTTACCGATCATCAGTTATATGTAAAATAGCTGAAGTAAAAATAATTAATAAAGGGTTAGAGTGATGGAAGCGGGAAACGTTTATAATAGATATAACTATTGACTACAGCCTCACTATTTTTTAATTTTTTTTGCTTTTACCATAGATAAGAAAAACAAACAAATACAATTTTACAGAATCACTCCGTTTCTTTTAGGGTAATTGAAGCAAGAATCCATAAAATGAAAATATAACCGGTAAGGATCGCAAAGTCCATATAGATAGTTTTCAGAGAATATTCCGGTCTTATAATTTCATGAATTAGAAAGTAAATAATAATCAGAGGAGCAATAATGAATAGAATTAGAAATCGCCTGTCGCCCTGCAATTGCTTTATCACCCGCTTGGCTATAATCAGCGTATTCATTTTTGTTGTTGGTTTTCGTCTTCATTGATAATAGCCAGCACAATATTCTCAATAGAATCGGGGCGAAGAATTACAGATGTGATATCTTCTTTCAAACCAAATTTTTGTAATTCTTTCGCAAGGCTATCCGGGGTGGAATCAATAATGTTTTCTTTGGCTTCTCCGTTTTCATAAATTGTCAATGTGGTTTTACCTCTTTCCAGAATTTTTTGCGGTGTATCAACAATAAGAATTTCCCCATTCCTGAGGATAGCTACTTTGTCGCAAAGCAACGCTTCTTCCATTAGATGTGTACTAACGAATAGTGTTACTCCATCATTGGCGAGTTTCCTGAAAAGCTTCCAGGATTGTAATTTCAGATGAGGGTCAATAGCTGCAGTGGGTTCATCCAAAAAAACTATTTTAGGCTGATGGACAAGTGCACAGCAGAGTGAAACTCTTTTTTTCATTCCTCCTGAAAAGGTGCGAACAAGATCGTTAGCACGATTTGTCAATTCAGCAAACTTGAGAATCTCGTTTGTCTTCTTCTCTAAGTCATTGCTTCTTTGAGCGCTTCCAAAAAAAAGGACATTCTTTTTTGCAGAAAGATCATCGTATAATGCTGGTATTTGCGGCATGTAGCCGATTTGTTTGCGAAGTTTCCATTTATTTTGGAGCGGATCTGAGCCAAGAACACTTACACTTCCTGTAGTTGGCTTCAGTGCACCAACGAGCGCTTTTATGAGGGTGGTTTTTCCCGCGCCATTTGGACCAACTAAACCATAAATAGTTCCCTCCTGTACATTCAGCGTAACGTTGTTTAGGGCAACAAGCTTATCATAATCTTTACAGAGATTTTTTATTTCAACAGCATTTGGCATGAAGGCTTTTTCTTTGTAAAAATAAGGTTGACAATTTACGAGGTTGCTTTGTGAAGAAAAACTACAGATATACTTTTAGAAATTATGGTTATTGAACAATAATCCTTATTTGGCGGAAAAGAATTATTTATCATAGTGAAATCTGCATTGAAGAATGTAGCATTTTTGATTTTCACCTTTCCTGCCTTCAACTTTATAAACAAGCCTGTGTTCGCCTGTAATACGCCTTGACCAAAATCCTTTCAAGTCATACTTTAAAGGTTCGGGTTTTCCAAGTCCATGAAAAGGAGTTTTCTGAATATCATTCAGGAGTTCTTTAATTTTTACAACAACATCTTTGTCTGTATTAATCCAATAGTCAAAATCTTCCCATGCATTTTCTGTAAATTCAAAATTCATGATTTTACTTTTGCACTTGAAGATTTATTTAATCTGAATTTACGGGTCTTTTTATTTTGAAGCTGGTTAATAGACTCCTGCAACCTTACCCTGTTCGCTGTTGTTGATAACAAATGGCCTGTTTCATTCAATGAATTATATTCTTTAATAGACATTATTACAACTGCATCATCTTCATTTGAACGGGGAACGATAATAACTTCGAGCGATTTACTTACATCATCAAGATATTTTTTCATGTTGCCTCTGAGTTGTGAGATTGATATTGCCTGCATATGTGCATAATTTTGTACAAACAAATGTACAAAAAATATCTTAAAAAAGTACTATTCAAAAGCGATTTTAGAGAAACGCTCAAAAAAGTTTGCATTCAATGGTTTTTTATTGCATGGAAGGCTTGAATTATTTGTAAAGAGAAACTGAAGATATTTTTTTGAAATTATGGGTGTGCAAAGTTAGTTGTAGGCTTATCGATAAATTACCTTTGTGTCAAACCTGCCATCAGTAATGACAAGTGAATCGTTCATGTCAAGCTCGTTATACATAACTCCAAAAAATCGACCGCTACAAATTCTCCACAATGGATCAATCTTATCAAATTTGTTTAATTGTAATGTGAATGGTCTAAGTGAGTTGACTTTATAATATTTATTCTTAGCAATATCAAAAATTGAAAAATTACCTGGATAAACTGTCGTTAAGTAGTAACTTTTTGTAAAGGGCTGTGTAGGAACAAAACTAAAACCAGCGGAAATATCCGTTATTGCACTGTCATTTTTAACAATTGTCATTCGGCCGCCACCAACAACAGACACCTGATTAATTCCTGTGTTAATGGTACTCACCTCAAAATTATTTTTTTGCCAAACACTTCCAACGCCAAGATTAACATAATGCTTACCAAATACCGTCCAAACTGAATTATTTAGCATGAAGCCAAATGTATTTGCCCCAGATTCTGAATAATTTGGTAAAACAATTTTATTTATTTCACTAGTATTGTCGAAATTCTTTTTACAAGAAGCCAAAAAAAACAATATCAAATATAGTATCAGTCGTTTCATTTCGTAGCTTTAATAGCTTGCAGCCAAACAAGCTAATCTAAGCTATTTAAAAAAAGTGTTTAAAATTATTAGTGTTAATAATCTCAAATTTAGTATTCTTCATTTATCTACCCCCAAAACTACTTCTCATCTTATCTATCAAATTTTCATCAAGCATTTTCTTTGCAATTTTAATCATGTTATCAAAGGCTTTTGCGTGCGATATGCCATGGCCAATAATTACAGGTTTGTTCACACCCAAAACAGGAACACCGCCGTAAATTTCAAAATTGAAACGGTTAAAATGTTCATCATTAATCGCCCGGTTTTGTACGATATCATAAATAGATTCTGCAAATTTTAAAATAACATTCCCGGTAAATCCGTCACATACATAAACATCGGCCTTATCCTTTAAAAGATCGCGGCCTTCAGCATTTCCAACAAAATTGATTTGACCGTTTTCTTTCAACAATGGGAACGCAGCCTGCGTAAGAAGATTTCCTTTGCCCTCTTCTTCGCCTAAATTTACAAGAGCAACACGTGCATCCGGGGTGTTCAAAATATGTTTTGCAAACAAAGAGCCAAGTATAGCAAACTGGTTCAAATTTTCAGCCTTACAATCACTATTAAGGCCAACATCAACCAGCAACGAAAGTTCTCCGTTTTCTTTAGGAAGATAAGCGCCTATGGTTGGCCGTTGTACTCCTTCAATTGCTTTAATGCTGAATAATGAACCTACCATCATTGCCCCGGTATTTCCTGCGCTGATAAATGCATCGGCTTTTCCGGTTGCTAACAAATGAAATCCGATTGCTATGGAAGATTGTTGTTTTTCTTTTAATGCCTTTGTAGGATGTTCATGCATTCCAATTACCTCGGTTGCATGAACTACTTTAATATTTTCAGAAACTATTTTGTATTCGGTAAGAAGAGGATTAATTTGTTGTTCGATCGCCAATAAGAACCAGGTTTACCTTTGAACCTGGTTGCGAAAGAAAGAGTTGAATACCTTTCACAGCTTCCAGGGGAGCAAAATCTCCGCCCATCATATCCAGTGCTATATCCATAATACAAAGTTAACTGATGATGTTTCTAATAAAGTAAGCGTGGTGAGCTCACTTCAAACAAAAAATCCAAAAGCAAAGTTGAAGTTACTCAAACTTTATTTTTGGATATCATAAAAATGTGGAACCGATTAATCAGGCCTTCAAAGGAGCTTTCTCTGCAACTACTTTTCCCTTGTAATATAACCTTCCTTCATTAACGTGTGCACGATGGCGTACATGTGTTTCGCCGGTAGTACTATCAACGCTCAAAGTAGGAGCGTCGGCTTTATAATGTGTTCTTCTTTTTGCACTTCTTTGCTGACTATGTCTGCGTTTTGGATTTGGCATAACCGTAGATTAAAATATAAATTAATTGTTTTTTTTCTTAAATTTTTCAAGTCCTTTTTGAAGAGGATGATTATTTTCTATTACTCCCGACTCCATTTTTTTGAGCATTGCGAGTATTTCTTTGTTGCATTGCGGACCGCCCATTTCCTCTTCGCTGCACATTCTTTGCATCGGAATACTAAGCGACACAAATTCATAAATCCAGTCTGCAAGATGAAGATGGCTTTCTGTTCTCGAGATATAAAAAATATCGGGATCTTCCTCACTTTCGTTCATCTCATCCGGGTTTTCAACCTGCTTTACCACCATATTAAATTCATCCCAAAGATTCATCGTTAGTGTGTTCCCGCAACGGTCGCAAATAACATTTACACTTCCGCCCACTTCAAACTTCAACATCATAAATGATGTATTCTTTTCGAGCTTCAGCTTTATGATCGCTTCACAATCGTTGAATTCAATTGCGGCGCCGTTTGCCTCCTGGTAATCTGTAAAGAACTTTTGATCTACCTCGTAGTTAAACTCATGAATTCCAGGCTTTAAACCAACGAAGGCAATGTCAAACTTGCGCCTGTTTCCCATGATATCAAATTAAAGGGGGGCAAAGGTAAGGAAAATCAATTTATTTTTTTCACAAAAACACAGTAAAATTAGACATTTGCGCAATTTCAGCTTTTAAAATCTCATTAAAATTACTCTTTCAACTAACTTCGACTATTAGAAAACAGACTATAATTGATTTTGGTTGTAAATTCCGTTCCTTATTTCTATGAGTATTTTCAGCAATTTTAAAAGGCAAAAATGGATCTGGGTAACAGCGCTTTTGCTGGTAATTGGTATAAGATTATGGGGCCAAAATAGTTTCCACGTTGAAAAATTTTATACAACAGATTTTTACCATTTCTTTTCAATTGTCCTGAGATTTTTATTTGGATGGATACCTTTTAGTTTTGGAGATATTTTATACCTGGTTGCGGGCGCCTGGATGGCCTGGAAGTTGATAAATTTTTTTTGGCTTCTTATTAAAAAAAAATTCACCTGGCATTTGTTCATTAAAAAATTGTGGAGATTCATTTTAATTTTTGCGGGCATCTATATTGTTTTTAATATTTTTTGGGGGTTAAATTATAACCGTAAAGGAATTGCCTGGCAATTGCATTTACGCCAGGTTGACTACGACACCCTGCATCTTAAAATGATGCAGGATTTGTTACTGCAAAAAGTGAATGAAACGAAACAGGCACTTATTAAGAAAAAGCTTGCTTATCCCGGCAATAGAGAACTATTTGAAAGAGCAGGAAAATGTTATACAGACGCAGCAACTGTTTATGCATTTCTTCAATATCACAGAACATCAATTAAATCGTCTTTGTATGGATGGTTAGGAGATTATCTTGGGTTTACAGGCTATTACAATCCTTTCACCGGTGAAGCACAGGTTAATACAACTGTTCCCAAATTTTTGCGTCCATACATCACCTTACACGAAATTGGTCATCAGCTTGGCTATGCGAAAGAGGATGAGGCCAACTTTGCAGGATACCTGGCCGCCGCAAATTCCAATGATACACTTTTTCAATATTCAACCTATCTCGATCTTTTCGTGTATGCCAGCCGTGAGGTGTTTTATTTTGATTCAACAGCTTCCAAAAGTGCTTTTGCCCAATTAGTTCCTGCCGTAAAAGCCGATTTGCTGGAATGGCGAAGATTCAATAAAAAGTATACAAGTGTTTTGGAGCCTGCAATAAGCTGGCTATATGGAAAGTATCTACTCGCAAACCAGCAACCCAGTGGGCTTCACAGTTATAATGAAGTGATTGCAACGCTGATGGCATATTATAAAAAGTATGGTAGAATTTAGATGTTGTAACGGGCAGCATATGCTTTGTGGCGGAATTTCAATGACAAATCTTTCTGTCCGCACTGATCTTTATTTGAAACTAAAATATTCATTTTCATAACGTATTCCGCCATAAGGTGTATGCATTGTTGTAGCCAGCGTTATTAATTCTGTTTTCTTATTATCTCAGTCAATATTTCTTCAATTCTTTCGCTCTTTATTATTTGCATTCCCACTCTTTCGGTTGATACACCTTTTTTAAGTTTATAATCGTATACGGGTTTATCAGTATTAAGAATTGATTCGAAACATTTAAAGTCAATTTTGTCTGAATTGGATAAATCTTCTGCAACTTCAAGAATATGGGTTGAAATGAAGAAGAAAGCACCTTGAATCTTTGATAATAAATTAACTACCATCAGCGTTCCCTCATATGCATCTTTAACGTTTGTTCCTCTAAATAATTCGTCGAGAATAACAACTAAATTTCTGTTCGATTCAATTTCAACAGACAATTCCTTTACCCGGTTTACTTCAGCGTAAAAGTGACTAAAACCTTCGCTCAGACTATCTGATGTGTTGATGGTTGTAAACAATCCATTAAGTACGGGAATAGTTAATTTTTTAGCAGGAACCGGTACGCCAAGGTGAGCGAAGTACGTTAAGATTCCCACAGTTTTAAGAAAAGTAGACTTACCCGACATGTTGGGTCCGGTTAGGAAAATTGTTGATTTTTTATAGTCAAGTTTAAAACTGTTAGGAATCGCCGGAGATAGCAATGGATGAATACAATCAACCGCTTCGAATGTGTGGGCTTCTGCTTGGGAATATTCAGGCAGGCAAAAATTCTCTCCCTTTAAAAGCTCACAATGCGATTGAAGAACATCTATCTCATAGATAGTATTTAGCACTAATCTTAATTCCTTATTCCTCGTTGCTCTAAATAAATTGTCAAGCCGGTTTATTTGTCGCTGCTTAAGTTTTCCTGATTCAGCAGGTAGTTTTTTAATAAGATGTATAATTGCTTTGTTTTCGAGATAAATTTCCACAGTTTTTATTGCTTCTTTCAAAAATTGTGGCGGATTAGTATCTCTGATGTTTTCAAGAAATTCACTTAAGTCCTTTAATACACAACAAAGATTATATGCACCTTCCCTGATGACATAATAATCGTTACTGGATTTTAATTTATTTGCCAGGAGGTCCCGGGCTGCATCTACCAGGTTATTCTTTAAAGGGATGTGTTTATTGATAAGATAATAGTCAACAAAGTCGAATTGTCTTTTGTTAAGTTTTAGTGTACATTTTAAGCCTGAAATGTATTGGATCTCGGCCTTTCTATTTTCAAGAAATTTTAAATCTGAGATCGGCGTTTTGATGATTTTATATAATTGTTCTTCTCCTCCGGAAGTTTTTGTCCTGTTGTAGAAATTAAATAATGAATTGGATTTCTCATCTTGTGAAAATAATTCTATGTCTGAGATTGTTTGATTATTAATATGGAACGACATTTATTTCATTTTGTACATTGGCATACAACGGTTACGGCTTGGCGATGCGGCGGTATTTGAAAATCGTCAGCCCGTAACTGCTGCTGAATAAAATTACAAAAGATGATGATAAGAACTACAGCTCGGCTTTATTCGTCGGCTGGAACTGATGCCGATTAGCGAACAAAAAGTTGAGAATGTATTCGTCGCTCCGCCATATTGCCAAACCCCCTGTTGAACCGAACCCGGCAGAGCCGGGAAATTTTTGTAACTTGTTTACTAATTACAAAGAGTTTTAAAAAATGGTTATGTTGATACTCAACAAGTTAAAATAAAAAACGCTCTACTTTATACCCTATAGATCAGCCACCGGGTACGGTCAACATGGAGTAGAACAAAAAGCCCCGATACAACCTAAGTATCGGGGCTTCTTTTATGGGGCTTTTCGTCTACTCCACTTAATGTTGTGCGTTCGTGCTTTCAATCATAAATAAAAATTTTGACAAAATGTAATGTATATATTACATTTGGTAATCTAAACATTACTTTTATGGAACAAAATTCTTTCCCATATGCATATAGGATAAAAATTTTAGGCGTAATAATAACTCTCGCAGGGATTGTCATTTTTTCAATGAAATACTATAACAAAGGAGTTTTTGATTTTAATGAATTAGCGGTTGGACTTAGTTGGGGATTTCTATTTTTCTTTTTTTCAAAAGAAAAAACGGATGACGAAATGATGCGAAGGCTCAAATTTAGATCACTGTCTAATGCAATTATTATAGCTTTTTCAATTACTCAACTTTATAATTATTTTTTTCTAAACTTAAGTTTTAATCAAGAACATGATAGTATTCTTTCAATTTCTGCCTATCAGTTTTTGGCATTAACATTAATTATTGCCACGGTTAATTTTTATTATCTCAAGAGTCGGTCAACTATAAACGGGGGAGAGTGAAAAATCTTATAAAAGTTGAACGAGCAAGATGTAATGTAACTCAAGCTGAGCTGGCAGAAAAAGTGAAAGTCGCTCGACAAACTGTTATTGCAATTGAAGCAGGAAAATTTATTCCTTCTACAGTGTTGGCTTTTAAGATTGCTAAGGTACTTAATTGTAAAACAGACGAAATTTTTATGCTTGAAGAAAGGGACTGGAAGTAAGCGCATTCTGACTAACGTTTTATAAGCCGCTGAGTTGCAACCCTAATTCATCAGTCTTTATATCAAACTTATGAATTAGTTTTTTCATTTCCTGTACTTTTCTTTTTCGTTTTTGATCAAGAAATTCGTAATCCGTTGCTGGTTTATAGGGAACACCTTTTACAATCATGTTCCATATTATTACAGCCAGCTTTCTTGCGGTGGCAGAGATGGCTGCTGGTCTTCCTTTTCTGAATGCAATGCGTTTAAAGAAATTAGACAGAGCCGTGTCTTTTAAATTTCCAATGGCATTGGCGGCATTTCTTAAAGCAATTTTCAGACGATTACTGCCCTTTGGAATTCTGCTGCTGAGCATTTTGCCACCGCTTATTCTATTATTGGGTGCAAGCCTCAGCCAACTGGCAAATTGTTTGGCGGTTTCAAATTTATGAATACCATTGCCTACTTCACTCATCAAGGCAAGTGCCGTAGCATGACTTACACCTTCAATGGCCAGCAGATCCACACCACCAAAATATTGGTAAGACAGCAAGTTGATGTCTAAATTTTTTGGTGTGTTTTTATTTACCTTTTTGTAAACCTTTTTGTCAATAAGGTGTTGCCTTTTTTCGTCATCGCTATTGATTTGTTCATTCAATAATTTTTCTATTTCCACATCACATTCTTTCATCTTTTCCTGGAAGTTTACGTACAACTGATATTCCTGTTTTAATCCAAAAAGATAGTCTTTTCTTCCATTGCTCTGAAGCGCTTTTGCAATTTCCTCTTTACTCTTTTTGCAATTGCTGTGTCTCAGGTCTGCTAATTTTTCCGGGCTTTTTTCACCCTTGCAAATCGCATCAATAATGGTAAGGCCGGTAAGGCCTGCTATATCTTTCACTACCACGTCTAAACGCAGATTAAGAAGCCGTAAGTACTTTTGCATTTTACGGGTAGTATCAGCAGCTTGCCATAACAGATTAGTTCTATGCCTGCAATAAGTGCGTAATTGTTCGGTGGCTTCATCGGGCAAAAAACTTCCGGTTAATAGCCCGATGGTATGAAGCTTTTGAATCCATTGCGCATCTTTTACATCCGTTTTTTTGCCCTTGATGTTTTTGGTAAATTTTCCATTACATAAAATAACCTGGAAACCCGCTGCCTGTAAAGTGATATACAGGTGTTGCCAATAAGTACCGGTACTTTCCATGGCAACTGTTTTAATTTCATTGTCTGAAAACCATTGGGTGAGTTGCTGCAGGTCTTCATTATAAACACCAAATTCTT
The DNA here is from genome assembly GCA_963756945.1 of uncultured Chitinophagaceae bacterium. Classification (GTDB taxonomy): domain Bacteria; phylum Bacteroidota; class Bacteroidia; order Chitinophagales; family Chitinophagaceae; genus Ginsengibacter. Next base: position 102,031 of record CAVWQJ010000006.1, read on the forward strand.
TGACGTCATTGCAGCCCTGGCCAACCGCGGCGAAGTGAGAACGGCTGCCTACATCAATGCCCGCTGCATTGGGATTGACAACTTCCATTTTTACATTTCTTTTTTGCATAATATTCTTTTTTAGAGGTGAATAAAAATGCTCTCAGAGAATGTATCTTTGACATGAAAATATTCTGAACGGGATTCCCGGATAAAACCGGAATCACCACTGAAGTGATCACAAAGCTTTTTTGTTCTGCGCAAAAAAGCTTTTTACATTCCAACCAGAATGACGCCCGTGCTATTACGCAACAATGCTAACATCGGCCTTGCAAAGAGCCTAATAAAAATAATTTATTTCGCCAAGGTCACTGGCTGTGTATCTAACGTTAGCTTAAGAAGTGATTTTTGGTTCCAAAAAAAGGGGAATTACGCCCAACGATAAGGCTTGCTGCTGTGTTGTAAATTTATTTCGTTCATCCCACAACGTTAGCCCAATTGAAAAAATACTGTTGAAGATATGCACAAAAGCTGAACAATGAAAGTCCTGCCCGAACTGCTGCTGATAGCATTACAAAAGATGAGGATTTGCACTTCAGCCAGCATAGCAGCAAGCCGCTTTGTTGGTTGCTGTTTTGTCCACCTGAATTAGATGTTGATTAAAAACAATGAAAAGTTTTTTAAAATTATAAACGGCTTTGAAAAAAGTCTTTCAATATTTAAAATTAATGCTGCAATTACTGTCGTGATGTAACAGCTTATACTAATTATTTGACGGGCTAACAACAACAGGAAAACTCAAGCTATCATTAGTAACATTAGGTCGTTTCATTATATATATGTGTTTACCTTCCTCAAAATTTTTAATTGCCCTAACAGTAACATTCAATATTTCAGCTATTTGTTTCAATAATGAATCTTCAATGATTTCCTGTTGTTCCAATAAAAATATTTTTTTGACATTCCAGCCTTCACCAAGTTCATAGGCAAGTCGTTCCTGTTTCATGCTCTGCATTTCTCTGAATCGCATTACGTTTTTTCCTTGGTGAATTATTTTTTCCATACAAATTACTTTACAAATATAAATAAGATATCGCCGATAATGTCAACTTTGAAGTTTTATAAGGCTTGAAAAAGTGAAAATTATTTGCAAATTTCGTCGCAATAAATGCTGCTGAAAACATTTCATACACTTACATTTTGTCCCGCCTGAACTGAAACGCTGCCTGCCAAAAAAATAGTAACCAACGGTTTAGGGCTTTGTGTTGTGGTGGGAATCAGGGAACGTCAGCCCAACCTATAACCAAAAGCCAAATTGAAAAACTAAAGATAAGCCTTTGTTCGTCAGCCCACCATAACACAAAACCCATGTAAGCAGCAGCCTTGGTAGGTCTGGTCACCAAAACGTATCCTAACGTCTAAGTACATCCAAAAGTAATACTATATTAAATTAATTTTGCGTTTAGCCGTTGGTGATAGGTTTCCAGTTGTGCGGCAATAAATCTTCAATTTTATTGATAGGATGGGTGGCGATGCGTTGCAAAACATCTCTGAGCCAGATGAAAGGATTGATACCATGCAGTTTGCAAGTACCCATCAGGGAGTAAAGCATAGCACTTCGTTTTGCTGCTTCGTGGCTGCCGGCAAATAAATAATTTTTTCTTCCAATAGCTACCGGTCTTATGGAGTTTTCTACAGGGTTGTTGTCAATGGTCAGTTTACCATCGGTTGCATACAGCATCAGTTCCGGCCATCTCGCAATGCTGTATGCTAAAGCTTTACCGATAGCACTTTTCGGTAATACTCTCAGGTAGGTTTCTTTCATCCACTTGCCTAACAACTCTAATACGGGTACGGCTTCTGTTTGGCGCAGTTGTCTTATTTGTTCCGGATCAAGCTGCTGTTCTTTTGCCCTGCGTTCTATATTATAAAGCAAACCTATTTGTTCCAGTGCATATTGGGCAACGGCTTTATCATTATCTTTTGCTTCAAAAAACATGCGGCGTGCATGCGCCATACAATGCAGCACGGTTATGTCTTTTTCTTCTTTAAAAAAATCATACACCGCATATCCATCTGTTTGCAGGTAACCTTTAAAATCTTTCAGTACCTCCACAGGGCCTTCTCTTCCTCTGCCTTCCTGGTAATCGAACCATACCAGTCCATCGATGCTGTTGTGATATACCCAATAATAGCCGCGATGAGTGGTGCCTTTTTTATCTTTATCTAAAACCTTTATGGGGCTCTCATCTGCATGCAGATAATTGCTTTGTACAATTAATTTTTTAAGCGATTCATACAAAGGATCTATCAGGGTACATCCGTTCTTTACCCAGTCACCAATAGTGCTGTAAGGGATGTTGATGCCTTCTCTTTTAAAACGCTCCATTTGCCGGTATAACGGAAGATGATCCACATATTTATCAATGATAATTTGCGCCAGCAAACCAGGGCCAACAATGGCTTTGGGTAATGGGCGATCTATGAGGGGCGCAATGATGATGCCTTGATTATTTGCTTGTACATATTTAGGACGCACATACCGGTTTACAAATAATTTGCCTGGTTCATATTCTAACTCTTCGGTTATTTCTTCACCGATTTTTTTACAGCCTTGTGTAACCTCCGCCGGTTCAATAATAATTTCCCTGCGCTCTAAATGCTCAGGAAGTTTGGTGCGCCCGGGATGTTCTTTGGTAACCTGGGTGGTAGTGCGGACGTATTCGATCTTCTGCGTTTTGGTAACAGAACATGCAGCGACAGCATCTGCCTGTATATCTAAAATCAGTTGTGAAGGAGCACTTTCAGCAGGAACAAAGTGTTCACTTTTACTGCCAAAAATTAAGCGTTTGAGATTGGCAATTTCATGTTTTAAAGAAGCAACTTCAACAGCAGTCTCTTCGTATAAAGCTTTATAATCGATGGCGGTTTCTATCACAGATCAAAGATACTGTAATGCAGTGGTATCAGTACTTTCAGCGTATGCATTATCCACAGCTTTCAGCCTGTTTGTTGATATCTTTTTCGTTTGCGTACGCTACGCAAAGAGACGCCCTGCAAAATATGCTGCAAGGCTTCATGGCTGATAGAAATATCTTTATCATCTTCATTAATCAAGGGCACTTCGTATGTTCCCTTTTCCAGCCTTTTATAATACACCGCCAGGCCATCACCTTCCCAGAGTAACAGTTTTACCTGGGTTTGTTTTTTATTGATGAAGATGAACACCGATCCGCTGAGTATATTCATTTGCAACTGAGAACTAACGATGCCGCATAGACTATCAAAGCCTTTACGCATATCGGTAGCCCCGCGATACAAATAATACCGGCATGATGCAGATAAATGAAGCATGTTTAACTAACGAGTGCTTTTAAATAGCTACTGTTTACCGGCTCATGAAAAACTAATCGTATACCGCCGGGATAATAAATCTCAACCGAACCCGAAGAAGATGACTTTGCTATCTGTAACTTTACAAACGATGCGGTATTGATTTGCTGATCTGCATGCTGCTCACGATAGCGTTTATACCAATAATGAAATACATGATATTTGATAGATTGCTGCTGGCAAAATGTGTTTTGTGTAAGGCCGCTTTGTTGCCACTGCTCAATGAGCTTAAACATCTGCTCACGCACTTCGGGTTGACTGGACATGAAATTTTATTTAGCTTGCAAATCTATCGTTCATCATATTTTTTAGCAACAGGTACTTAGACGGAGGGATACACCAAAACCGCCATTTTGATTTCTTTATTTTGTCTGGTTGTGGATAGCTGCCGCCAATTAATTCCTTTGTTTCAATGTTGTAAGAAAATGTGACCCATTCGTCAGCGTCACATGTCGGATTATAGGCAAGTCCTGTCATAATATTTTCGTTCAATTCCAACTCTTTTAGTCCGTCCCACGAGATACGTTCGGTGTGCCAATGTTGTCCATTCGGTTCAACAATTGTAAAGTCAGTCTGGTCTTGTAAAATTAGTCTGCCACTTGTAGTCTTGAAAGTCGTCAAATAGCCAACACCAAAAACAGCTATCGGTCTAACTTGGTCAGGATTCATTAAGTAACAAGTTCCAAAAGCAATTATCAATAAATCGGTCGTGTCTGCAAGTTCAATTATTGTTTTAAAGTCTGTCCAACCTGGCTGAAAGTTAGCAACCCATTGAGTTCCGTCCGTCTTATAAAAACGAACTGCAAAGCCTTCTGAATAAAACGGTTCGTCATTTTCAGTAACAGGAATATACATTGGTCCGTATGTCGGCAATGAGTCTAAAATTTCGTATCGTTTGTTTACTGTCAATATTCCTAGGGTGTCAATAAGGTTGCTGCTTACATTTGCATTTACGCACCTCTAAAATAATCCATTGCGCAAAGCCAGCCAAATAAGCCCGCTTTACGAAATACACCAAATTTTACAGGTCATTTATCATAAAAAAGAGATGGAATTCAATGGCAATTTTTTCCCTATATCTTTGCTCCTCAAAAAATAAGTGCAACTTATAAGCAATTAAAAAGTATAGATGAGCCAGGCATTTCAATCTCAATACATACCTTATTCAGAAACAGGAAAGTTTACAAAAATCGTTTTGGATTATGTTGCAGGGGCAAACGATTTAAAAGATTTTTATAATCACGAAGTAAACGTTAATGGAATTAAAGCATCCATTGAAGAAAGGAAAAAGTATGCGACTAACAGGCAATTATTGGTTGAGCAATTACAGCTTCAATATAAAAATATCGATAGCGACGATCAGGTAACGAAAAATATTAAAGCCCTTTCTGATAAAAATACTTTTACCATCTGCACTGCTCATCAACCCAATATTTTTACCGGCCATTTATATTTTATTTATAAAATTCTTCATACTATAAAGCTTGCAGATGATTTAAAAAAACAATTGCCAGAGTACCATTTTGTTCCTGTTTATTTTATGGGAAGTGAAGATGCAGATCTCGAAGAATTAAATAATATCGTCATTGATGGAAAGAAATATGTTTGGAACACAAAACAAACTGGCGCTGTAGGAAGGATGAAAGTGGATGACAGTTTATTAAAGCTACTTACAGAGATCGAAGGAAGATTGTCAGTTGAAAAATATGGTAAGGAAATAATTGATTTATTGAAGAAATGTTTTCAAAAAAATACAACGATTGAACAAGCAACTTTTTTATTAGTTCATCATTTATTTAAAAGTTATGGCCTAATTGTTTTTTTACCGGATAATGCTGTTTTTAAAAAAGAAATGTCAGTGGTTTTTGAAGAAGACATTTTTAAAAACACTTCTTCTAAAATTGTAAACGTCACTTCAGAAAAATTATCGGCAAAATATAAAGTGCAGGCTCAACCGAGAGAGATTAATTTATTCTATTTAAAAGATAACGTTCGTAACAGGATTGTGCAAACGAAAGAACAGTTTGTGGTTCATGATACGGAACTTGTTTTTACGAAGGATGAATTAAAAGATGAATTAAAAAATTATCCTGAACGATTTAGTCCGAATGTAATTTTAAGAGGGCTTTACCAGGAAGTTGTGTTGCCAAATATTGCGTTTATAGGTGGCGGTGGTGAAATAGCTTACTGGCTTGAATTGAAAGATTTATTTCAACGTTATAAAGTTCCTTTTCCATTATTAATTGTGAGAAATTCTTTTTTAATTATTGAGAAAAAATATCATCAGCTTATTGAAAAATTGCATTTACCAGCTATTGATTTATTTAAGGGCGAAGAAGTATTAATTAATGAAGTAGTAAACAAGCAAACCAAACATCGGTTAAAATTAGATGAGGAAAAATTTCAGATTCAACAAGCATATTATTCAATTAAAGAGCTTGTGAAAAAAATTGATGTTACACTGGAGCAGCATGCTGAAGCATTGGAAACAAAGACCAATAAAAGATTGGATGCAATGGAGAAGAAAATGCTTCGTGCTGAGAAAAGAAAATTTAGCGATACACAAAATCAAGTCTCAAAAATTATTTCCTCTTTATTCCCCAATGCTGGATTACAGGAACGCACGGAAAATTTTATGCTTTTGTATTCGAAATGGGGGAGTGAATTTTTTAAAATTCTTTACGATAATTCATTAACGCTGGAGCAGGAGTTTTGTGTGATTGAGGAAGCCTCCCCTAACCCCTCCAGGACAGGGGAATAAAAAACAACTTCTTGCTTTTTAAAAATTATCCAGGTATTAAAACAAAAATAAATTAAGTAGTTCTTTACGTTAGTTTGAGAGACAGAAGGTTGGTTGTCTTTACTCTCCTCTGGAGGGCAGGAAGGCCGCCTTCTTTTCCACTTCCTCCTTCATCTCTTTTTTAAAATCAAGAAGTTTTTGCGTAAGTGCAGCATCAGAAGTTGCTAAAATTTCTGCAGCTAATATGCCGGCATTCTTTGCAGCATTTAATGCAACAGTGGCAACTGGAACACCATTGGGCATTTGTAAAATAGAAAGAATAGAATCCCATCCATCAATGGAATTGGAAGATTTTATAGGAACACCAATTACAGGTAATGTAGTAAGCGAAGCAACCATACCGGGCAAATGTGCGGCGCCTCCGGCGCCGGCAATAATTACTTTTAAACCTTTACTGTGAGCAGTTGTAGCATAATCAACCATCCGCATCGGAGTGCGATGTGCAGATACAATGGTAAGTTCAAATGCAACGTCAAACTTTTTTAAAATTTCCGCCGCAGCTTCCATAACTTTTAAATCACTGTCGCTGCCCATTATAATTCCAACCAAAGCGTTTTTATTTATTGCCATCAGTATATATTTGAAAGAATAAAGATAGTGTTCTCTTAAAGATTGGCAATATCTCCTGTAAGTAAAGCAACCTGCGCTTCTGCCAGCTTTGCCTGGTTCAATGCATTGTACAACCTGTTCTTGGCATCGCTGTAGCTTATTTGTATCTGGCGAAGTTCTACCGAAGTAATATTTAATTTTTTATACCGTTCATTGGCAATATAAATATTCTCTGTTGCCAACACTAAATTATTCTTTTCAAGTTCCACCAATTTCAGCGAATTATTATAATTTATATAAGCATTTGTCAACAAGGTTTCGATGTTATTTTTTATTTGAGCCTGTGTAATTTCCTGGTTTCTTATTTGTATATCGGTAACGGCTAGTTGCTTTTTTACAACAGTACCTCTAAATAAAGGTATTGTTAAACCAACCGATCCCGATGGCCCATAAGTTTGATTTAATAAAGTAAAACCTGCGCCATTTTTATTTCGGGCAAAATTATAAAAACCGTTCAGGGTTACTACCGGGAGCCTCTCTGCATTGATCTCTTTTTTGCTTTCAAATAAAATTGTAAGGTCACTGTTTGCTAAAAGAACATCCGGGTTTTGTTTTGCAATTGTGGTTTTAGCGTCTTCAAGAGTTGGTAACTCCTTTACGGTAATTGTATCAACAACATTGTAAGCTGTATCGGGAATTCTACCCATAAGATTATTCAATGAAGTTTTAGCTAATGCCAATGAATTTTGCAATGACAACAGGAGAGAATATTGTTCATTTAAATCAACTTGTGCTTCCAGTACTTCGTATTTTGCGCCGGTTCCTATTTCCAATCTTCGTTGCGCAAGATCGTTACGATCGCGGTATAATGTTATTTGTTCAAGTGTCGATTTTATTTGTTCATTAATTGTAACAACATTATAATAAGAAGAGATAACATTATAAACAGTTTCATTCAGATTTTTTTTGAAAGCATATTCACCGTTTCTTTCCAATTCTTCGAGCCTTCTTTTTGTTGCAAACATTTTGAGGCCATCAAATACCGTCCAGTTTACTGCGATGCCTGCATTAAAATTTTGAGTAGTATTCCCGTTTTTAGTAATTACAGTTCCGGTGTTTAGTTTTTGCTGAAGATTATTTACACCAACAACTTTATTGGCTGTAGCGCTTACAACAGGCACTGCGCCTGTATTTGCCCAGGCATTGTTTATTTTTCCGATTTCAATTTCGTTTTTGCTAATAGTAATTCCAAAATTATGTTCAATGGCATACTTCACTGCTTCATCTGCAGTTAATAAACTATCCTGTGCTAAAAGATGATAATGAAAAACAAAGAACTGTATAAAAAATAAAAAAAATATTTTACGCAAGCGCCTCATGTAACGGTGTTTTTTTTGATGAAAGAAAAACATACATAGTTGGCACAATAAATAAAGTAAGTATCAAAGAGAATAAAATGCCACCCACAATTACCACACCTAACGGTATGCGGCTTGTAGAGGCATCGCCTATGGAAAGAGCCAGTGGCAAGGCTCCCAAAGACATCGCAAGGCTCGTCATTAAAATCGGCCGTAGCCGTGAGAATGCTGATTCAATAACAGCCTGCATTTTTTCCATGCCCGCCTTTCTTTTTTGATTGGCAAATTCTACAATCAATATTCCATTTTTTGTAACCAGTCCAATGAGCATGATCATCCCTATTTGAGAAAAAATATTAAATGTTTGTCCGAATATCCAAAGCGATAATAATGCTCCCGCTAATGCTAACGGCACTGTTATCATTATAATTAATGGATCAACAAAACTTTCAAATTGTGCGGAGAGAACAAGGTAGATCAACACTAACGCCAGCACAAACGCAAATAAAGTATTTCCTGAACTTTCTGCATAATCCCTGGAAGTGCCGCTTAGCGCAGTTGTAAAGGATTCGTCCAATAATTTTTTTGATATCCTCTGCATTTCTTTTACACCATCTCCAACAGTGTATCCAGGTGCAAGGCCTGCAGATATGGTTGCCGATTTGTACCTATTGAAATGATATATAGTTGGGGGTGCAGATGCTTCTGTTGTAGCTACCAGGTTATCTAATCTAATATTTTCGCTCCGGCTGTTCTTTACCATAATTTTGCTCAGGTCATTTGGATCGTCTCTATCATTGCGATCTACCTGCCCCAATACTTCATATTGTTTTCCTGATTTAAAAAAATACCCAAGCCTTCTATCACTATATGCAAGCTCAAGGGCTTGCGAAATATTATCCACACTCACACCTAATTCACTGGCTCGAAGCCTGTCAATATTTACGTGCAATTCAGGTTTATTAAATTTTAGATCTGCATCCACTCCATCCAATATTGGGCTCTTATTCGCCTCATCTAAAAACTCAGGAAGGACTGCCCTTATTTTATCAAAATCATTATTTTGAATTACAAATTGTACAGGTTGCCCCCCATGCCTGCTAACCGAAATTGTTTGTTCCTGTACGGCAAAAGCCCGGCCTTGCGGAAATTTTTTAATATCCTTATTTACCATCATCAACTATTTGCTGTTGTGTCCTTTTGCGGTCTTTAGGATCTGTGAGCGATACCCTTATAAAGCCAGTGTTGACAGCTCCGCCTCCAAAGCCGGGAGCAGTTAAGCTTATCATTTTTGTTTTTTCAGGAATAGAATCAGTAATCATTTGGGTAAGGCTGTCCATATATGAATCCATGTAATCGTAGGAAGTTCCTTCCGGTGCAGTAACGCTAAGCCTGAATTGGTTGCGGTCTTCCAGTGGCGCAAGCTCAGATGGAATATTTGAAAATATAATCCATATAATTCCAAAACACATTGCCACTAATACCAAAGCAATCCACTTAACTTTCATAAAAGCTGACAGGCTTTTCTTATACCCATTTTCCATTCCATTAAAAAATGGCTCCGTCTTTTTATAGAACCATGAGTGCCCGATTTTTTTTCTTGTAAGCTTTACATTTAGTACAGGCGTTAAGGTTAGTGATACAAAAGCAGAAATAAGTACGGCTCCGGCAACAACAATTCCAAATTCACGGAAAAGCCTTCCTACAAATCCCTGGAAAAATATAATGGGTAAAAATACAATTGCCAGCGTAATTGAAGTAGAAATAACTGCAAAATATATTTCTTTCGAACCTTCTTTTGCAGCCTGGTATTTATTCATGCCCCCTTCAATTTTTTTAAAAATATTTTCCGTAACTACAATTCCATCATCCACTACAAGCCCCGTTGCCAGTACAATAGCCAAGAAGTGTAAGCACATTGATGGTAAAGCCAAAGAGATACATGATAAAGAAGGCGCCTATTAAAGAAACAGGAATATCAAGCAAAGGACGAAGTGCAATAATCCAATCGCGGAAAAATAAATAAATGATAAGAATTACGAGGCCCAATGCAATAAAAAGTGTTTCTTTTACTTCAGAAATAGATCTTTTGATAAATAGAGTTTGATCAATCCCGATGTCAAGCTTAAAATCAGGCGGAAGCTCTTTTTTAATATTGGCTAATCTTTTATAAAATTCATCTGAGATAGAAACATAGTTAGCGCCCGGTTGTGGAATGATTGCCAGCATGATCATCGGCACACCACTTTCTTTCAATCCTGATTCTTCATTTTCGGGGCCCAAAACAACATCAGCAACATCCCTTAATTTTACGTTTACGCCACCAATATTTTTTACAACAAGATTATTAAATTGGTCTTCCGTGTTTAATTTTCCAAACGTGCGTACCGAAAGTTCTGTTGTATTTCCATAAATTTTTCCTGCAGGAAGTTCCACGCTCTGCGTATGCAGGGCTGTTGCACATCATCTGTGGTAAGGCCGTAAGCATTTAATTTGATCCGGCTTAAACCAGAGCCGCATCGCATATCTTTTTTCGCCCCATACAGATACAGAACTTACGCCTGGAATGGTTTGTAATGCGTTCAACAATGTTGTTCTCTGCATATTCAGTTACTTCAAGAAGATTGCGTTTTGTACTTTGTACGGTAACTGCAATTATGGGTTGCGCACTGGCATCAGCTTTAGAAACAACAGGAGGTGCATCAATATCCTGTGGCAGATGTCTTGTTGCCTGTGAAACTTTATCCCGTACATCATTAGCCGCAGTTTCCAGATCTACACCAAGTTCAAATTCAACATTAATATTGCTGCTTCCCTTCGCTGCTGGAAGAAGTGATATTTTTTACTCCTGCAATACCATTAACCGCTTTTTCAAAGGTTCGGTTATTTGCGATTCAATAATATCGGAATTGGCGCCGGCATAGGAAGTACGTACCGAAATATTTGGCGGATCAATAGCCGGGATAATCTCTTACGCCCAAAAATTTAAACCCGATTACACCAAATAAAACAATCACCAGGTTCATTACGATGGCGAAAACAGGACGGCGCAAACTTGTATGAGAAATATTCACTTTTGTATTACTTTTTTAAAGATGAAATACTTATTTTACTTCCCGGCTTTACATTTAAATAACCCGGTTGTAACGACAGTATCCCCAATGTTAATAGCCCTCTAATATTTCCACTTTTGCCGCATCTCTAATCCCGGTGGTTACTGTTTTAAAATCTGCGGCTCCATTGTGGTAAACAATAACTTTTTTATCCCTTGCTTCCGGTATAATGGATTCTGTAGGTATCATCATGGCATTATTATTATTACCCATATCAAAACTCACTTTTGCAAATGAACCGGATGTTATATTCTTATCGGTATTTTCAACAACGGCATGTACTTTCAGGCTACGGTTATCTTCTGTTATTCCGGATTCTGTTGCAATAATTTTAGCCTGGTATTTTTTTGCTGAAGATTCTGTGGTAAAAATATATTACATTTCCCAAAGCTATCTTGGAAGTATACTTTTCCGGCACTGAAAATTCAAGTTTTAATTTATTGATCTGGCGTATAGTTGTGACAATGGTTGTTGGTGTTACATAAGCGCCGATGCTTATATTTTTAAAACCGATTTTTCCATCAAACGGAGCCCTGATTATTGTTTTATTAATATCTGCCTGCAGCACTTCCATATCTGCTTGTATGGTACTTACATTTAAAACACTTAAATCATAATCTTGTTGGCTGATACCGCCTATTTTTAATAATTCATCCTGTCGTTCCTGGTTTTTTTTGCAATTTCCAATTGTACTTGCAGTTTGTGAAGCTGCGCCTGCAGGTCACCATCAAAAAGCCTTGCCAATAATGTTCCTTTTTTTACGATGCTGCCTTCTTTAATTGAAAGCATCACAACTTTTCCGGCAACTTCCGGGTGAATTTCTGTTTCTTCAAAAGGTAACAACGAGCCGGCAACGTCAATACTGGAATTAAGTACAGAGCCTTGCACAAGGTATCCTTCAACTGCCAATGGAGCATTTGCTCCCTGCCTTATTACATTTTTTGGAGGATCTGCCTGATCTTTCGATTTGCTGCCGCAAGAGGAGATAGAAAATAAGAAAAGAATCCCTGCCAAGAGCTCCCAGTACTTCAATTTCATTAGGTAGATTTCTGATTTTTGTAAAGATGATAAATAGGACGTCGAAAAATTAAAAAACCTGCGCTTAATTAAATACTAATTTGATATCACTTTCAATGTGTGTTTTATTTTATTGGCAGTATGTATTAGTTCCTGTCTTTCATTGCTTAATATGGTTACATGCCCCATTTTTCTGCCGGGTTTCGTCTCTCTTTTTCCGTAGATATGAACAAAAACATTTTCAATCTTTAATAATTCATCAAAGTCCCTCATATTTTGCTTCACCAAAATAATTTTCTTCCCCAATAAGATTTACCATTGCAGAAGGTAATATTGCTTTGGTATTTCCCAATGGATAATCCAAGCATGATTCTCCATAGCATATCAAATTGAGAGCAATAATTTCCTTCAATGGTATGGTGGCCGCTGTTATGAACCCGCGGAGCAGTTTCATTCACCCAAACATTGTCGTCAATATCAATAAACATTTCAACAGCAAAAATGCCGGGGCTTTTAAAATTCTTTACAACCGTTAATGCGATAGCCTCTGCTTTCCACAATGTTTTTTCATTAATGACAGCAGGGCTTAGCTGGTATTGCAATAAATTAAAATCTTTATTAAAAATCATTTCAGACTGAAGGATACAATGCTGTTTCACCGGCTTCATTTACTGCAACAATTACAGCAATTTCTTTTTTGATGTCTACGAGCTTTTCCAATACAGCAGGCTCATCAAAACCATTTTCAAGTTCGTTTTCATTTTTAATAACCACTACGCCACGACCATCATAACCGCCCATGCCAATTTTATGAACCGCAGGTAAAAAACTAATGTGATGTTTTAATTCATTTTTATATTGAGTAATTATAAAAGATGATGATGGGACATTGATAGCTTCATAAAATTGTTTTTGAAGAATTTTATTTTTGATTGTCGCTAAGGCGGAAGGTTTTGGATAAACTTTGATTCCTTCTTCTTCTAATTTTTGAAGCGCTTCAGCATTTACTGATTCAATTTCGATGGTAACTGCATCAAGTCTTTTACCGAAATTATAAACGTCATCATAATTGGTGATATCCCCTTTTGTGAAATGATGGCAAAGGTGCGCAGCCGGGCATTCTGCATCGTTTTCCATTACATAAGTTTCAACCGGGTAATTTGCGGCAGCTTGTAGTAACATTCTTCCTAACTGACCTCCGCCCAATATCCCAATCTTTACATTCACAAAAATTTTCTGCAAGATAAATGTTCCGGTTTACTAAATGTAAAATGTTTGTTATCTGCAAAAACAGAAGCCTGTAACAACCGGCTTGCTGCTCTTTAATTTTTATATTTGCATAAAATAAACAAGATGCAAACATCTGCGATTGCTTCATCAAAAAAAGAAAAAACTCCCGAAGATTTTTTGCCTTTACTGGGAACAGATTATGTGGAATTTTATGTAGGCAATGCAAAACAGGCGGCTCATTATTATAAAACAGCTTTTGGTTTTCAATCACTGGCTTATGCAGGTCCGGAAACCGGTTTAAAAGACAGGGCGAGTTATGTTATCAGGCAGAACAAACTCACATTTGTGCTAACCACACCCTTAATGAAAGACAATGAAATTGCCGACCATATTAACAAACATGGAGATGGTGTAAAAGTTCTTGCGCTTAAAGGTTGACGATGCAACAAGTGCATGGGAAGAAACTACCAAACGTGGTGGCAAAAGTTATATGAAACCAACAATTTTGAAAGATGAAAATGGTGAATTGGTAATGAGTGGCATTCATACTTATGGGGAAACGGTTCATCTTTTTATTGAAAGAAAAAATTATAACGGTGTATTCATGCCCGGTTACCGTAAATGGGAAAGTGCTTACAATCCTACAGAAACAGGACTTTTATACGTAGATCATTGTGTGGGAAATGTGGGCTGGAACCAGATGAATAAATGGGTAAAATTTTATGAAGATGTAATGGGCTTCAAAAATATACTGAGCTTCGATGATAAAGATATCTCTACAGAATATTCTGCTTTAATGAGCAAAGTGATGAGTAACGGCAATGGCTACGTGAAGTTTCCGATCAATGAACCGGCCGAAGGAAAGAAAAAAAGCCAGGTGGAAGAATATCTTGAATTTTATAATGGAGAAGGCTGTCAGCATATTGCCATTGCTACAAATAATATAATTGACACAGTTACAGAATTGCAGAAGAGGGGAGTTGAATTTTTAAAAATTCCTGCCAGTTATTATACAACCGTTTTAGACAGAGTTGGCCATATTGATGAAGATTTAAAGCCATTGAGCGAATTAGGAATTCTTGATAGACAGAGATGATGAAGGATATCTTATTGCAGATTTTCAGTAAGCCTGTAGAAGACAGGCCCACATTGTTTTTTGAGATCATTCAGCGCAAAGGAGCGCAAAGTTTTGGCAAAGGAAATTTCAAAGCACTTTTTGAAGCAATTGAAAGAGAGCAGGCGGAAAGAGGAAATTTATAAGGTTCACGATTTGACTAACTTGTTTACAAAGTTGTCAATATGCCGAATGAATAATTATTAGTTAAGAAATTTTAAATACATTATTTTTTCAATAAAAAATTTATTTTTACGTTATAACTATAATCCACTATAGAAAAAAATGATAAGTAAAATTCCCGCTTCTTTTTTTATACTGATAGTAATAATCCTTGCCTCATTTACAGCGCCTGCACAAAATTCTTTTGTAGTAGAAAAAAAATCATCGTTCAGGCTTGCAGGTATTTTGGAGAACAGGGAAGATACTTTGCAAAAAGAATTTGAAGCAAAGGGATTGCAATGGCCGGCTAAATATGTCTATATCCGCAGTTTTAAATACGATGCGCAACTGGAAGTCTGGGTAAAAAATACTTCTAAAGAAAAATATAAACTTTTCAAAACATATAAAGTTTGCATGCAAAGCGGTACAATGGGGCCTAAAAGATTACAGGGCGATTACCAGGTTCCCGAAGGGTTTTATTATATCAATGAATTTAATCCGCACAGCAATTATCATCTTGCATTAGGATTGAATTATCCAAATGCTTCTGATAAAATTTTAAGTGATTCGCTTCATCCCGGGAAATGCAATTTATATTCATGGTAGTTGCGTTTCCGTGGGCTGTATTCCGGTAACTGATGATGACATTGAAGAAATATTTCTTATTGCCGGTTATGCAAAATCCAATGGAGAAGATTTTATTCCCGTACATGTTTTTCCGTTTAGATACAATTCAAAAAGATCGATCGAGTACTTTAAGCAAACAGCAAAAAATAATCCGTCGCTTCAGAAATTTGCAATGGAATTAAAAGATGCCTATGACAAATTTGAAGACACCCGCCAGCTTCCCATTGTATTGATAGACCGCAAAGGAGATTATGTTATAGATTAATTTCCTCATTAAAACCTGTATGGTGTCTGTGGTTTTTTGTTCCAATACAATTTTTTTGTTTTCAGTTAGCTTGTTTAGGAATTGACCGGTATAATGCCTGATAGTAAGTAACGTTAGATTCTTCTCCAGTTGCACATCAAATATTGCCGAAGCATTTTATGGCGATTTTGTCAATTTTTTCGGCGATATCATCCACACACAGATATAAGCTTATAGCTGCATTCTGGGTAAGATTGGGTTTAATTTTTATGTCTTCAAGAATTTCGTACAATGCATTGACAGGTTTACCCTCTACAAAAGAAAAATCTTTCGATTCAAATGTGAGCAACACCTGGTTACGCTTATAAACAATAATAGGCGGAAGATTATGCGGATTTTTTGTAGTTATAACGGTGCCGGGTAGTTGCACATTAAGAAAACTTTTAACATGCAAAGGAATGTTTTTATTCTGCAAAGGTTTAATGGTTTTTGGATGAATTACCTGTGCGCCGTAATAAGCCATTTCAATTACTTCTTTGTAACTAAGCTCCGGGATGTTTACTGCATCAGGGAAATCTTTGGGATCGGCGTTCATTACTCCTTCTACATCTTTCCAGATGGTAACGTTTTCTGCGTTTAAAATATTGGCAAAAACAGCGGCGGTGTAATCGCTTCCTTCCCTGCCAAGTGTTGTGCTTTCATTTTCATCGGTGCAGCCAATAAAGCCTTGCGTTATAATTAAATTTGTTTCCTTAAACATCGGCAAAATTTTCTCCATAATATTTTTTTCTGTAACAGCCCAGTCAATTACTGCATCCCGGAAAGTATCATCAGTACGCAGTAAATCTCTTACATCTATCCATTTGTTAGTCACTTTTTCTTCATTTAGAAAATAGCTTACTATCGTGCTCGATAAAAGTTCCCCGGCACATACCACCTGGTCATAATAATAATTGTAATCCTTTACAGGCTTATCATGCAGCAACCATTCCACTTCTGTAAAAAAATTAGTAAGGTCGTTGGTAGCCGCTTCCCATTGTTGTGTAACGGCATATTTTAATAATGTCAAATGATTTTGTTTGATCTGGTTAAAAAGTTGCAACGCGTCTTCTTTTCTTCCTGAATAAAATGCTTCCACAACTTTTTCAAGCGCATTGGTGATTTTTCCCATCGCAGAAATCACGATCAAAATCTTTTCACCTTTATATTCTTTTAATATCACCGCAAGATTTTGAATGCGTTCAAAACTATTAATGCTGGCACCTCCAAATTTAAACACCTTCATAGTCAATATTTTCTTTTAGGGTAGCAAAGTAAAATGAATTCTTAATGCTATTTAAATTTTTATAAGTTAAAAACTAATTTTTAATTTGAGCTGCTGTAATACTCTCTTTCTTAAACCTTAGTAGAAAAGAAATTGCATCATTGATTCAACCTTATTACTTTATTATCGAATAAAATGAAGTGAGATATAATAATTAATATCATTATCGTCCGAAAAAAATCAGATTTTATTACTGCCCTTGCCTTGTGGTTCAGATTTGACAGCTTTTTAAAAATTGGCAAATCTAAGATGAAAAACTTATCCCCTGCAGACTTTGAAAAGCAGATAAAGTTTGACCGGTAAACTATTTCAGCATTTCAAAATAAGAACTATCCGGGATCACTATGCTTCATCATTTGTAAAGAATAAATTCATTATGAGTTTATGATTCTGACGATAATAGCAAATTAATTAATTGACCTATTTTTGTTTCCTTTCAAAAAAACTTATCACGTTATATGGTTAACAGGCAGGTATTAACCTTGGATGAATTCACAATAAGAGAGATGCGGGCATTTCCGCAAGCGACAGGTGAACTGGCAGGGCTTTTAAGAGATATAGGCCTGGCTGCAAAGCGGGTAAACGTAGAAGTAAATAAAGCGGGATTGGTTGATATTTTAGGCGATACCGGAGATGTGAATGTACAGGGCGAAGAAGTGAAAAAGCTGGATGAATTTGCCAATGATCAGTTTACCCGTGTGTTGAGACATGGAATAAGTTGTGCAGGCATTGCCAGCGAAGAACTGGATGATGTGGTAATTTTTGATAACGAAGTCAGCCAGGCTTCAAAATACATTTGCATGTTTGATCCGTTGGATGGCAGTACTAACATTGATGTGAATGTATCTATCGGAACAATTTTCAGCGTCTATCGCCGTGTGAGTGAAACGGGAACTTCATTAACTATTAAAGATTTCCTGCAGCCAGGTATGCGCCAGGTGGCAGCTGGTTATATTATTTATGGTTCATCTACCATATTGGTTTATGCTACAAAAAGGGGTGTTAATGGTTTTACATTGGATCCTTCAATTGGTGAATTTTGCCTGAGCCATCCCGATATTCATTGTCCTGAAAATGGGAGAATATATTCTGTAAATCATGGAACTTTTTTCACTACACCGAAGAAGTAAAAAAATATATTGATATTTGCCAGCGAAAAAATAAAACTAACGGTGGACCATACACGCAAAGATATATTGGGAGTATGGTATCGGATATCCATCGCAATTTAATAAAAGGAGGAATTTTCATGTATCCCGGTAACACCTGCAAAACCGAAGGGAAAATTGCGCTTGTTATACGAATGCAATCCTCTTGCATATATAGTTGAACGTGCCGGCGGGAAAGCAACAGATGGCAAGCAGAGAATACTGGAAAAGCAACCAACTGAATTGCATGAACGAACGTCATTGTATATCGGAAGTGCCGCAATGATGGCAGAATTGGAAGAATGTCTTGGGGTGAGTATTTAGTGAATGGTGAATTGTCAGTAGTGAATAGTCAATGGTCAATGTGCAAGACACATGCAATAATGAAATAAGAAATGATTAAAGATAATTCGAAAAATTCGTGTCTAATAATTCATATAATAAAAGTAATAGATGGAAGTAATTATTTCAGTTAAAGACCTTAAAAAAAATTACGGCAAGTTTGAAGCCGTAAAAGGAATTTCTTTTGATGTATATGCAGGCGAGATATTTGGTTTACTCGGCCCTAACGGTGCCGGCAAATCGACAACACTTGAGATTATAGAAACACTTCGTGATAAAACTTCAGGAAAAGTTATTGTTGATGGATTGGATCTTGACAAATCGCCGGAAAAAATAAAAAAAATTATCGGCGTGCAATTGCAAACATCTGGTTTTTATCCCGGCTTGAATCTTCTTGAATTGATTGATCTTTTTTGTGGATTATACAATACCAGCACTGACTCGATGAAATTGCTGGAAATGGTAAATCTGAAAGACAAGGCTAAGAATAAATATCAAAGAAATGAGTGGCGGACAGAAGCAACGTTTTTCCATCGCCACTACTTTAATCAACCAGCCAAAAATTATTTTTTTAGATGAACCTACAACGGGCCTTGATCCGCAGGCACGACGTAATTTGTGGGAACTTATAAAGCAAATAAGAGACAAAGGAACCACGGTAATTATTACCACCCATTATATGGATGAGGCTGAACAGCTTTGCGACCGTGTTGCCATTATGGACGAAGGAAAAATAATTGCGCTTCAATCTCCCGATAAATTAATTGATGACCTTGTGGCTTCCGGTTTTGAGCGGCCAAAAGTTACTAAGTCTGCAAATCTTGAAGATGTATTTATTAATCTTACCGGAAAAGATTTCAGAGAAGATTAAGAAATAATAATGCTGCAAATCCGTTACTTTGCCAAACTTAAAAATTTAAATATACCTCAATGAAAAAAATACTATTTGTTTTACCAATTCTATTTTCAGTTTCTTATGCGCAAACTAAAAAGCCTGCGAAGAAAGCAGTTGCAAAAAAGCCAGTTGATAAAGTTGCTCTCAGTACACTGGACAGCCTGAGTTATGCAATGGGAGTTCAAACTGCTGAATATTACAAAGCCCAGGGAGCGGAAAATATAAACCCCGCGATGGTTAAAAAAGCCTACGAAGACGTTTACAATAACAAAACACTTTTAATATCACCAGAACAATGTAACATGACTATACAAACTAAATTGCAGGAATTTATGATGGCAAAAACTAATGCTGAAAAAGCTGCCGGAGCAAAGTTTTTAGAAGAAAATAAAAAGCGCCCCGGTGTAATTACGTTGCCAAGCGGTTTGCAATATGAAGTACTTACTCCAGGAACAGGTCCGATGCCAACTGCTTCCGATACCATAAAAGCCAATTATATCGGCACTTTGATCGATGGCAAAGAATTTGATAATTCTTACAAGAGAGGTGAACCGCTCACTATTCCTGTCGGTAGTGTTATTCGTGGCTGGACCGAAGCATTGCAATTAATGCCCGTTGGAAGTAAATGGAAATTATATATTCCATCTGATTTAGGCTATGGAGACAGAGGCGCAGGTGGAGCAATACCCGGCGGAGCAGCCCTTGTATTTACAATTGAATTGCTGGATATTGTACATAAACAATAATCTTTTATGGCAAACGATGAACATCATTTAAGTTATCCAATAGGCAAGGAAGAAGAAGGGGTGACCTATAACCATCTGTACGGTGACGCCTTAAAATTTAAATTATTGAGCGATATTAAAATGCTTCCCGCCATGCTGGAATTTGCTATCCAGAATTTAAATGCTGAACAACTTGATACACCATATCGTCCTGGCGGATGGACAGTTCATCAATTGATACATCATATTGCTGACAGCCATATGAACGCCTATATTCGATTTAAACTTGGCCTGACCGAGGACAATCCCACGATAAAACCTTACGATCAGGAAGCCTGGGCTTTGTTACCGGATACAAAAAATTTACCAATCAATGTTTCACTTACATTACTTCATGCATTACATACGCGATGGTACGAGTTGATGAATGATATGTCGGAAAACCAATGGCATCGAACGGTTTATCATCCTGAAAGAAAGAAAACGATGACCTTATGGGATTTATTAAAGACTTATTCCTGGCATGGCCTTCATCATACTGCACACATTGTGAAACTGCGGGAAAGAATGAACTGGAATTAATGTATTTTTTTTATTACACGAATTATAAAACACGATTTACACGAATGTCTTTTTTGTAACTCGTGTAATAAATTTCTTAAGTATGAAATGGAAAACTTTATCCTCAGAGTACATAACAAAACACAAATATTTTACTGCAAGAAAAGATAGATGCGTAACTCCCGAGGGCAAGATTATTCCCGAATATTTTGTGGTAGAATTGCCAAAGACTGCATGTGCATTGGCAATTACTGAAGACGGGAAAGCCTTGATGATAAAACAGTACAGGCATCCCGTTGAAGAAACATTGCTTGAATTACCAGGTGGTTTTATTGATGAAAATGAATTACCTGAAATAGCGGTAGCAAGGGAATTGATGGAAGAAACAGGTTATGAATTTTCATCTGTTGAACAGGTAGGGGTAGCAGCAGCTAATCCCGGAGTTCTTAATAATTATACATGTTTATTTTTAGCGCAAGGGGGTAAAAAAACAGGTGTTCAAAAATTAGATCCCAATGAAGATATTGAAGTTGTTACCATTCCTTTTGATGAATTAAAAAAATTATTTCTTGAAAATAAAATTGTTCAGTCACTCCATGCAAATTGTATTTTTTATGCGTTAAGAAAAATGGGAGAGATATAATTGGTCGATAAGTAATTGGTCATTAGAAACAACAAACCATTAGTGAGCATTAATCAAATAATATTAACTTCCCCTACAACAAACACACTTCCGCAAACAACAATCATATCTTCTTCGGATGCATTATCCATAGCGGCTTTCAAAGCTTTGTTTACTTCATCATACTGAATCCTTTTAAATTAAATTTTTGTGCTCTTTGCAATAATTCGTTTTCCGGCAACGCACGCGGTATTTGAGCTTTAGTAAAATAATAGTCTGCATCTTTTGGCAATATTTCCAGCACTTTTTCTATCTCTTTATCTTTTACCATTCCAAAAACAATATGAAGTTTTTTATAAGAAGTGTTTTTAAGCTGCTTAACTAGTTGTTGTATCCCATCAACATTATGTGCTACATCCAAAACTATCAAAGGATTTCTTTGAATGACTTCCCATCGGCCATGTAAGCCCGTGATATTTTTTACATGGCTTAATGCATATTTAATATTTTCCTGTTGTAATGAATATTTATTTTTTAATACATCAATGGAGGTAAGAACTGTTCGTAAATTTTTTGCCTGGTAAAAGCCGGTAAGATCAAGCGCGAAATTATTCGTTTGTAGTGTTAGCGTTATGACGCATTTCAACTTCTAATAATTCATTCATCGGCGTGTGGTGATAACAATTTTATATTGCTCTTCAGCAAAAAATATTGGCGCATTTTTTTCTTTTGCTTTATCTAGTAAAAATTGTTTTTGTTTCAGGAGTTGTTTCCCCGATTACTACCGGTATTTCCGGTTTAATAATACCCGCTTTTTCTCGCTGCAATTTTTGCAAGTGTATCACCCAAAATATCCATGTGATCAAATCCAATATTAGTAATGATCGAAACTTCAGGACTATAACATTTGTGCTGTCAAGCCTGCCACCAAGGCCGGTTTCAATTACGGCGATGTCAACTTTTTGATTAGCAAAATATTCAAGCGCCATTACAAAAGTGAGTTCAAAAAAAGAGGGGTTGATTTGTTCCGAAAAAGCATTTGTCTTTTCCACAAAATCAACAACAAAATCCTTTGGTATCATTTCACCATTTAGCTTAATTCTTTCCCGGAAATCTTTTAGATGTGGTGAAGTATACAGGCCGGTTTTGTAACCACATTGCTGCAAAACTGCAGCGAGCATATGGCTCGTTGAGCCTTTACCGTTAGTTCCTGCAATATGAATTGTTTTAATTTTTCTTTCCGGGTTTCCCAAGATACTTGCATAGTGCAATCGTGTTATTTAAATCGGCTTTGTAAGCTTTAATGCCAATGCTGCTAAATAGAGGAAGCTTGTTGTACAGATAATGTATTGTTTGCTCGTAATTCATGGGGAGCAAATATAATTACCGATTGGGATAAATTACCGATATAAAAGTTTTCTGTCAGGAATCCCGGGTAATGATTTGATTTTACTATAGCATACTTTAGACATACCTATTTTTCGTGTCCTCTCCTCTGAATTACCTTTTAATTTCTGCGTCATATTTGCTTTCTGACTAATGATTATATTTAGGCAAACAAAAGGGTTAGAACCAATACCGATAAGCGAAGTTTGGGACTGGCTTGCTAAGCTGAATGCAGAAATATTTCGGCAGGCAATTGAAAATAATCTTTTAGTCTTTGCGCCATCTTTAATGTTAATGTCACGCCTTCCTGCAAGCACGGAAGAAACATGTCCCTTAGAACCTATTATGGGCTCGAGGTCTTTTGGTTTTATACCTCGTTCCTCCATTTTTAACTTAATAACTTCTATGGGATCAATTTCAGGCAAGGGGATATTTTTATCCTCATAATCCTTAATCAAAACCAATAATAAAGCCAGTTCATGAGCTTCAGGCGTATTTTCTTTCGCTTGAAAAATAGATAAAGTTCTTTTGATCGCTTTTCTATATGCTGCTTCCGTCTTTAGTACTTTCCACTGCATGTTATTTGGTTTTATAATTTAAAATGCTTGTATCAAATTCAATAGTTTCCACATCGATTCTATCATATTCTTTATGCGTGCCGAACCATATAATGTAAGCTGCCAATTGATTAAAATTTACAGAAACAATCAAACGAAAATCATTTCCCTTAATATTAAATATAACCCTGTTATTGGCTACAATGCTCGCGTTTCCATAAACAGATTTTAATTCATTGAAATTGTGAAATTCCTGTTTTAAGAATTCATTATACCACGTTAATAAAGGTACTCTTGCCGCCTTATATTTATCAATATAATATAGTATCGACCTTTTTACTATTATATTCAAGGAATCAAAGATAGTTTAAAGTTTTCAAAATGAAAACTATCAAAAACTCTAAAGCCTTAGTTTTTCAAAACAAACACAAAAAGGATGGTGCCGCTTTCCACATCCTGCTGGCTTGGAGGAAATTTTAATTGTTTTGCTTTATCTATTGCAATGCTTCGGAGAGAACTATTTGAAGTGGTGGTTCCACGTGCAATTCCTGCATCAATAACTTTTCCGCTGGCGTCAACTTTTATATCAACATATACTTTGGCGTTTTCATTAAAATCATCCGTCATGTTGGGAAAATGGATGATCTTCCTTCCGGATAATCCGCGAACCACGCTCACGCCGCTTCTGCCTCCGGGAGAATTTCCGTATGCATCAGGTTTGCCATCCGGGCTACCGGCATCGCCATTGCCTGGTTTGTATCCCTGGTTCCTGTAACCATTGTCTTCAGTGGCGCCATTACCTCCATTGCCAGTGCCTCCTTTGTACAAAGGAAGTTTAGGTTTTGGCGGCGCAGGATTTGGATTTACTACCGGTGATGGATTTATTTTTTTAGTAGTTTTATTAGTACTGGGTTTATTTATTTCTTTGGCATCTTCCTTTGGTTTATCTACTTTCGTAACCGGGCGCTGCTTCTTTATCATCATTATTTTCATCAGCCTGAACATTTCGTGTAGGCTCTTCCGTTACTTTGGCAGCTTTCTGGTGCGATGGCATGCTTTGATTATCTGGAGCTCTGTCTCCTTTTACCAGTGGTTGCACATCGCCCATGCCTTCCTGTTCGTTTCCGAGGTTTACATCAATTAAATCCTGC
This sequence comes from uncultured Chitinophagaceae bacterium, assembly GCA_963756945.1. GTDB lineage: Bacteria > Bacteroidota > Bacteroidia > Chitinophagales > Chitinophagaceae > Ginsengibacter. The sequence goes on from CAVWQJ010000006.1 coordinate 126,328, forward strand.
ACAGGCGGCGTTGGTGGAATTAATAAAGGCCATGTATAAAATATAGCAATGATCAGGAAAAGGCCAACAATGCATAACGTATACAGCAAAGCCTTCCTGTTTTTTTCAGCTTCGAAATGATGATTGATTGCTGTACTTTGCACTTAAAAGTTTTTATTCAGAATCAAATTTAGCCAATTGAAAAAAAGAAGCGATTTGTAAATGTTAAAAGATTAACCTATCGCCTTAAGCCGTTCCAGTATGTTTTCATTTAATCCTAAATATCTTTGCCTGAATTTTATAAATCTTCGATATAAAAGGTCACGGTTTGCCCTTTTGGGATGGTGGCTTCTTTTTCCAAACAGCAAACTTCCTATTCTTACCATATTGCTTCCTTCTTCGATGGCTATTTTGTAATCGGCGCTCATACCCATACTCAAAATGGTGAATGGTGAATTGTGAACAGTGAATGCATACTTGTCAAATAATGATTTCAAATTTAAACTCACTTCTAACTTTTTCCATGTCATCGGTAAATGAAGCCATTCCCATTAAACCCTTAACCCGTATATTCTTAAGGCTGGTAAAATCTAGATTGATTATTTCTGTTAATTCATTTTCATCCAAACCAAATTTTGTTTCTTCTTTTGCAATATGAATTTGCAGCAGGCAATCAATTACCCGATTAATTTTTTTTGCCTGCTTATCAATTTCGATTAATAATTTTTTACTATCGACTCCATGTATCAAGGAAACAAATGGCGCAATGTATTTTACTTTATTGGATTGAAGATGGCCGATAAAATGCCACCGGATATCTTTAGGAAGTTGTTCATATTTATCGATCAATTCCTGAACGTAGTTTTCTCCAAAATCTCTTTGGCCAGGATTGTATAATTCAAGTATTTCTTCCGCGGGTTTTGTTTTGGAAACTGCAACCAGGGTTACGTTTTTGTTTTTAATTTCCGCAATATCTTTGTAAGATTCAAAATTTACGGGCATGAATAGACGAAGTTCAATAGTGACTTAATTAATAATTTGTCAACCAAAATAACAATACAAAATTTATTTTATTTCAAAATTCCCCGGCTGATAACAATGCGCTGAACTTCACTCGTGCCTTCATATATCTGGGTGATCTTTGCATCACGCATCATTCTTTCCACATGATATTCTTTTACATAACCATAGCCACCGTGTATTTGAACAGCTTCTGTCGTCGCCCACATGGCTGTTTCGCTTGCAAAAACTTTTGCCATGGCTGCACTTTCAGTGTAATCTTCTCCTTTATCTTTTTGCCATGCAGCCCTCAAACATAACAGGCGTGCGGCTTCCACCTCTTGTTGCCATGTCGGCAATTTTAAACTGGATAACCTGGTGATTTTTTATTTGCGTTCCAAAAGCTTTTCTTTCTTTTGAATAAGCAATTGATCTTTCCAATGCTCCCGAAGCAAGACCTAATGCCTGGGAAGCAATGCCAATCCGCCCTCCTGAGAATGTCATCATGGCAAACTTAAAACCAAAGCCATCTTTGCCAATGCGATTTTCTTTCGGAACTTTTACATCAGTAAAGGAAATGCTGTGGGTATCACTTCCGCGAATTCCTAATTTATTTTCTTTGGCGCCAACGGTAACTCCGGGCGAGTTTTTTTCAACGATAAACACGTTAATTCCGCGGCTGCCTTTTGCAACATCTGTCTGGGCAAATACAAGATATACCGAAGCGCTGTTGCCATTGGTGATCCAGTTTTTAACTCCATTAATAATATAGTAATCATCTTTCTCAACTGCGGTTGTTCGTTGCGAAGTTGCGTCGCTGCCGGCTTCCGGTTCACTCAGTAAAAAAGCGCCGATATATAATTCGCCATTTTTTGTCCCTGGGCAAGCGGAGTTAAATATTTTTTCTTTTGTTCTTCAGTTCCAAAAGCTTCAATTCCATAACAAACCAAACTATTATTTACGCTCATGCATACACTGGTGCTTGCATCTACTTTACTTATCTCTTCCATTGCCAGCACATAGCTTATTGCATCCAAACCAGAACCTCCATAATCAGGATTTATCATCATACCCATGAAACCCAAATCTGCCAATTTCAAAACCTGTTCAAGGGGAAATTTTTGTTTTTCATCTCTTTCTATAACGCCGGGAAGGCATTCATTATTTGCAAAGTCACGGGCTGCCTGGCGAATCATCGATTGTTCTTCAGTTAACTTAAATTCCATAATAAAAATTTGTAATGCAAAAGTACGGTGAGCAAATGATAATTGATTGATAGCAGCACAACTTATAATTCATAATTCTTAACTCATAATTCATTATTACCTTTGCGCACTTTATGAAATATTTGAACGAAATACAAAAGCGCAGAACGTTTGCTATCATTTCTCACCCCGATGCGGGGAAGACTACGCTTACAGAAAAATTTCTTTTGTTTGGCGGTGCCATACAAACGGCAGGTGCTGTAAAAAGTAATAAAATTAAAAAGCATGCTACTTCCGATTTTATGGAAATAGAACGGCAACGTGGTATTTCTGTTGCTACTTCGGTAATGAGCTTTGAGTATAAAAATACTTTAGTAAATCTTTTGGATACTCCCGGCCACAAAGATTTTGCTGAAGATACCTACCGCACTTTAACAGCAGTTGACAGTGTTGTACTTGTAATTGATTGTGTGAAAGGAGTGGAGGAGCAAACAAAAAGATTGATGGAAGTTTGCCGTATGCGTGATACGCCTGTTATTGTTTTTGTAAATAAGCTGGATCGCGATGGAAAAAATCCATTTGATCTTTTGGATGAAATTGAATCTGAACTGAAGATTAGTTTGCATCCGTTAAGCTGGCCTATAAATATGGGCAGGGATTTTAAAGGTGTTTATAATTTGTATGAAAAAAGTCTCCTGTTATTTAATCCAAATCAAAAAGCAACAGAAGAAGATTATTTGCCCTTGGAAAATTTGAATGATGATGTTTTGGTAAAAAGGATAGGGGAGAAGGATGCTGCACAATTAAGAGAAGATGTGGAATTGATAGAAGGCGTGTATGGTGAGTTTGATAAAGAGCCTTATTTAAAAGGAAAGGTAGCTCCTGTTTTTTTTGGAAGCGCTATTAATAATTTTGGTGTAAAAGAATTGCTGGAAACTTTTATACAAATTGCGCCGTTGCCCCAGCACAGGGCAGTTACAACAAGAGTAGTAGAACCAGCCGAAGATAAATTCAGTGGTTTTATTTTTAAAATTCATGCCAACCTCGATCCAAGGCATCGGGACAGGATCGCTTTTTTAAGAGTTTGCGCCGGTAAATTTGAGCGTAATAAATATTTCCACCATGTGCGTTTAGACAAGAACGTTAGGTTTAGTAATCCTTACAGTTTTTTGGCACGAGATAAAGATGTAATTGATGCTGCTTATCCCGGCGATGTGATTGGTTTATTTGATACCGGTAGTTTTAAAATTGGCGATACACTTACCGAAGGCGAAGATTATTATTACACTGGCATCCCATCATTTTCGCCCGAAATATTTAAAGAAGTTGTTAACAAAGATCCGTTAAAAACCAAGCAACTTGAAAAAGGATTGCTGCAACTTACTGATGAAGGTGTGGCGCAATTGTTCACACAGTTTGGCGGAAATAAAAAGATTATTGGTTGTGTAGGTGAACTGCAGTTTGAAGTAATACAATATCGCTTGTTGAATGAATATAGCGCCTCCGTTCAGTTGAATTCACTTCCATTTTATAAAGCATGTTGGCTCACTTCAAAAAATCCAAAGAAGCTGGATGAATTTATCCGATTTAAATCTTCAAATATAGCAGAAGATAAAGATGGCCATTTGGTTTACCTTGCACAAAGCGAATGGTTTCTCAATACAGAGCGAACCAACAATCCCGACATTGAATTTCATTTTACAAGTGAAATTCATAAATAACATTTAATGATATTCGAAACAGAAAGATTATATGTCACCAGGTGGCAACAGCATGATTTAAGGGCTTTGCATGATCTTTACAACGATCCGGCGCTTAAAGAATTTATTTTCCCAAAACTTACTTTAGAAGAAACTAAACAGATTTTTGAAAACCAGTTAAATCTTTACAGTAGCCATTTCCCGTTCGGACGCTATTTTATTGTTGAAAAAATCAGCGATAAATTTATTGGAATTCTTCTTTTCAGGAAGGATAAAAAAAGGGCGAGAGTTGAAATAGGATATTCTTTAATAAAAGACGAGTGGAATAAAGGATATGCAACCGAAATTGTAAAAGAAAGCATTGAATGGTTATTTGAACAAAACAGATTCGTATCCATTTCTGCGATTACAGAATTGTCTAATGAAAATTCAAAAAATGTTTTGTTGAAATGCGGTTTTCATGCTGAAGAAAACTTTGTTGAGAATGGCAAAGAGATGAATTTATTTGGCATTCTCAGAGAAGAAATTCCGGTAATGCAATAATCACTTCAACAACGCTACTGTTCCTTTTCTGCTAACAATTCCGCATGCGGTTTTAGCTGTGATTATATAAACAAAAACATTTGCGTCCTGGAGATGCTGCTTATAGGTACCATCCCAACAAAGATTTGGGTCACTGGTATGAAAAACCATATTACCAAACCTGTTGTAAATTCTAAAATCAAGATCCTCAACAATACCCCAGTACTTTATTCCAAAGCAATCATTAATACCATCACCGTTAGGCGTAAACGAATTTGGCAGCAGGTACAATGCATTCTTGCTGAAATCTGCCTTAACAGTTACCGTGTCTGAATTAATACAACCATTGCTGTCTGTGCCAACTACCTTATATAATGTTGTAGTGGAAGGTGTGGCAATTGGGTTTGTGATGTTGCTGTTGTTCAATCCTGTTGCGGGAGACCAGGTATAATTTATTGCGCCGGTGGCATTAAGCCGGCTTGAGCCTATAGAGCAGGACAAATCATTTGCGCTTGTAGCATTCACATCGGGAAGCGATAACACAGTTACAGTTGTTGAGAGGTTCCCGGTTTCATTACAAGTGTTTTCGTGTATGGTAACTGTATATGTTGTTGTGTTACCAGGGCTGGCTAATGGACTACTACTATTTGGATTATCAAGGCCAGTTGGCGGGGACCAAATGTAGGAGTCTCCTCCGGAAGCCTGCAATTGTTTTGTTGATCCCAAACATGTCGATATATCCGGTGATGCCGCGAATGTTGCTGCACTTCGTACACTTATTTTTACTGAATCTTCGTAGTCACATGAATACATGTCTTTTATTGCCACTTTATACAGCGTAGTAGAAGCTGGCGACGCAATTGGGTTTGGAATTGTCGGATCACTCAATGATGAAGACGGTGACCATAAATAAGACGTACCTCCATTGGCAAAAATTCTTGCAGAAGTTTGACCACAGATTGTTGTATCAGCAGATTTTGTTATCACTGCAAGAGGATTAATCCCAATTTGAACAGAATCCATTTTAGAACAGCCCCCGGCATTTGTGACCGTCACATAATAAGTTGTTGCGGCGGAGGGAGTTGCCATAGGATTGGAAATGGCTGTATTATTTAATGTGGATGAAGGAGACCAGGAGTAAGTCGCTCCGCCCGAAGCAAACAATTGCGCAGAAGTATTTTTGCAAATGCTCGTATCGTTCGATTTTGAAATAACTGGTGGGGCGCTGGCAGATATTTTAATTGAGTCCATCTTTGAACATCGTGCGGCGTTGGTTACTGTTACGTAATAAGTGGTAGTTGAAGCTGGAGTCGCAATTGGGTTTGAAATATTGGGATTGTCCAGACCTGATGTGGGTGTCCACAAATATGAAGTTCCGCCGCCTGCAGAAAGTTGTACGGATGCATTATTGCAAATACCCGTGTCCCTTGATTTTGAGATTATGGGCAAATTATTTACAGTAATTTTTACTGAGTCTTTTTTCGAACAACCTAACGCGTTAGTTACGGTTATATAATAAAGAGTTGTTGTTAACGGTGAAGCGATTGGGTTATTGATATTTGCATTGTTCAGAGAAGATGAAGGTGTCCAGGTATAAGAAGAACCACCGCCTGCCACTAATTGTATATTTGAATTATAGCAAATGCTGGTATCATTTGATTTAGTTATAACAGGAGACGGAACTGTCGTGATTAAAACGGAATCCATTTTAGAACAACCTGCAGCATTCGTAACAGTAACCCGATACCAGGTTGTTATGCCAGGCGTAGCTATTGGATTAGAAATGTTCGGATTGTTCAATGTGGAAGAGGGGGCCCACGAATAAGTCGATCCTCCACCTGCATTTAGTTGAACAGGTGTGTTCTGACAAATACTGGTATCGTTTGATTTGGATATCAGTGGGAAATTATTTACTGTAATCTTTACGGAGTCTGTTTTCGAACAACCTAAGCGTTAGTTACAGTTAGATGATAAATGGTGGTAGTTAATGGCGTAGCTATAGGGTTTGGAATATTTGGATTACTCAATGTGGATACCGGAGTCCACGTATATGAACTGCCGCCACCAGCCTGTAATTGAACAGGTGAACTGCCACATAGACTCGTGTCATTACTTTTTGTGATAACAGGTGAAGGGATTGCGATAAAATTTACAGTATCTTTTGCGATGCAGCCAAAATTGTCAATGCCACTTACATAATAAGTTGTCGTATTATTAACGGTAGCAATTGGATTGCCAATGGAAGAATTTGATAATCCTGTAGGAGGCGTCCACGAGTAACTAAGAGCTCCCAAAGTATTCAATTGTATTTTCGAGCCTGTGCAGACACTGCTATCATTGTTAGATTTTATGAAAGGCGTATCAACATTGATTTTTACACTATCCCGTTCCACTACTACGGGGGCAAAGGAAATATCATCCAGGGCAAAATCGTTTCCCTGCACGAAAGTATTTTTGTTTACGATTGAAATAGTGGCGGAAGTATTATTACCTGAATTCCATGTAGTAAAAAACTGCGTCCAGGTGCAGGTCGGTAAAGAAGCTGTTATTAAATTGCCTATATCACTACCGTTTATTGAAAAGCTCAGTTGGGCGGGATTAGGAGGATATAATGCCTGGATCCATGTTGAAAAAGCGTAGTTAGTATTCGGAGTAACCACAACAGTCTGTTTCCAGACATTTACATCCGGAACAGGCGATCCATTTACCAGCATCATATTGCCGTTACCGGTAGTGTGGTCTCCGCAATTGCTCATTGATGCATTCCATGCCTGGGGGCTTTTTCCTACAAAATATTGACCTTCTGTGAGATTAGGGTTTGCATAACTATACCCCGAAGTAAAGCCAGTGTTTCCATTATTGAAATTCCCGTTATTGATAACATTTGCACCATTAACTTGTGCCGTAAAATAATAAGTAATGTTTTGTGGAGTAGATGTTATGGGATTAGGTGACAACGGATCATCCAGGTATGTGGTAGGGGACCAGCAGAAATTTAATGACGGAACGCTTCTTAGTTGTTTGGTGCCATTGGCACAAATGGTTGTATCTGGCGTAATAATTATATCGGCAGAAATAATTGACAGAGAAATTGTTTTCGTAATGGTATCCGTACAGCCGCCATTCTGAACACTGAATTTTACAACATAATTTCCCGATAGCATATAGACATGTGTTGGGATAAGCGTGCCCGTTATAGTGTTGCCGTCCCCAAAGGACCAATATGGATTAGTGGTTGTGGTACCAATATTAGTGAACTTTACAGATAGCGGATTACAGATATCCTGTTCGTAGGAAAAATCAAAATTAGTAGAGCTGGTAGATACATCTTTTGTAATACTATCTTTACATCCGTTTATATCTGCCACTACCAGTTTAACGGTGTGTGTCCCTATATTGGCATAAGTATGTGAAGTGTTTTGTTGCACATCACTGCCACCGTCGCCAAAGGTCCATTTCCATGAACTGATTGCTGTATTATTGGTATAGCCGAAGCCGTTAAAATTAAAACTGTTACAGGATGTAGCACTGTCTTTAATTCTTACAGAGTCTATATTTGGTTTAAATAAAATGCTATCGACAGGGATTTTTAGGTTGAAGAGATTGATGCCTGCATTGCCGGGCGTGGTACCGTATGAGCTATTTGCATAACTGATGCAAACGCCATTTATACCACCCGTAACATCTATGTTAAGATTAATGGGAACAGTTGCATTATTTAACCAGGTGATGCCCCCCGCCCCTCCACCACCCGGACCCACTCTTAAATTTCCAGACTGAACCATGTCGGCTCCGTTGCCTCCCTTAGCTATCGTATTAGTAGTGGAATTATAGGTGTTTGCATTCATAAGAATAGTGCCTGCTCCTCCTCCTCCTCCCATGCCCTCGTGACAACCCGTAATACCGTATCCTGAGCAGGCTATAGCATTATTCCCGTTTGCAAGTATATTTTTATTATTGCCATTAATAATTTTTGCATTTATAATGCAAATACCTCCACCATTGCCTCCATTAGGGGAAAACAGTTCAGGGTTGTTTGCATGGCCTGCGCCGCCGCCGCCGCCCATGAAAACCTTATTTGAGGCATTACTGTATGTTAAGCCCGTGCCTCCGACGCCCCTATTGTCAAATGGGGTAATACCATCACAAGGTGAACCTTCAAATTCGTACCCGCCAAATCCCCCGGTGGCAGCGCTACCACCACCTCCACCTCCGGCATTATGGGAATCTCCGCCACCACCTCCATTGGAATATTTGCCTCTTCCGTTGATTTTATCGTTAAGTAGAGTGGCAATTCCCTCGCCTTTGCCGGCTGCCAAAATCGAATTTTGAGAATAATAAAATTGATTTTCGTAACAGTTGTAGGAAGCAGGAACTCCATGCGAACCATCTCCTCCTATAAATCCTTTACCACTGACATCAATATCTGAATTGAGGGTTAGCGTGCCTTTTACGTTAAATGCCAGTACTCCTCCTACACTTCCGTTCCAGGGTAAGCAGGTTAAAGTATTATTGAACGTTACATTGGGATAATAGGGCACTCTTACTAACTGGACCTTTCCCGTTGGGATATCGTATTGCCTGGTTACAATATTCTTTAACTCAATAACATTTCCTGTTTTTTGCTTTACATAATTGTATTCGTAATTCCCGGCATTTTTATAATTTAGAACCGTTCCGAAATTGGAAGTATTACTTGAATCAACTACCGCACCTTTCATTTGAATTAACAACACTGTATCACCGGGGTTATACTTAGAAGCGTCAGCAACTATTAACTCATTTTTACAAATATCAAAACCCAACACCTCTGTATATTCATTAATTATTTGAGTGGTGTTGATACAGGTAACTGTTTGCGAAAATGTTATGCTGTCTGTACAGCCGTTAGCGTCCGTTACAACTAGTTTTGTAACAAAATTTCCGGTACTATAGTATATGTGTGAGAAGGATTTTGAGCCGTGGATGTACCGCCGTCACCAAAAGTCCATTTCCAGGTTGCAATTGGCGAGCTGTTGGTGTAACCCAACCCTTTAAAATTAAAACTATTGCAGGATGTCACACTATCCATAATTCTTACAGAATCAATGTTGGGTTTGAATAAAACAGTGTCGATGGGAATTTTGAGATTGAAGAGGGTTGAACCTCCTTGACCTGCGGTAGCGCCGTAGGAATCATTTCCAAAATCAATATTTACACCATTTGATCCGCCATTTTGAGTAATTAATATATTACCAGGTAACGCTGCATTGGACACCCAGCACACTCCGCCACCACCACCACCACCAGGTCCTAACTGACCCTGTATTTCGCCATTCATATCCGCACCTTTACCTCCGTTGATATGGATATTTGTATTATCTAAAAAGGTATTTGCATCAATTAAAATTGCTCCACCACCGCCACCACCGCCCATGCCTTCATGACATTTATACGCTTGGGCATCCCTAAAACATTCAACTCCACCGTCACCGTTGGCCGTTATCAAATTATTATTTGTTTTGATAGAATTTGATTTAATGATAACAATCCCCCCACCATTTCCTCCCAAAGGATTGAATCCAGGAATATTGTCGCAATGGCCTGCACCGCCGCCACCGCCCAAAAATATTTTGTTTGCAACATTTGAATAAGTTAATGGTTTGCCTCCAATCCCGTTATTATTAATGGGAGGCCCACAGGTAATCCACTCTTTCCCTCCAAGACCACCGTTCGTAATATTGCTGCCACCACCTCCACCCGAGTTGTGTTCCAGTCCACCGCCGCCCCCATTACTTAAAGCACCCTTACCGAATATTTTTTGATCCGATATCATTGCAATTCCTTCACCTTTAGGTGCTGCCTTAATTGGATCATTTGGATAGTAGTAGTTATTCTCGTGACAATAAAAGCTATTATTCTTCGGATTGATAACCTGGCCACCAATAAATCCTTTTCCACTCACATCAATGTCCTCATTCATGGTTAGGGTGTTCTTTACATCGAAAGCTAATACGCCTCCTTTACTTCCATCCCATGGCATACAGGTTAATGTATTATTTACAGTTAAATTATCGTAATAAGGTACTCTGATCAATTGAACTTTTCCTGTCGGAATATCATATTGCCTCGTTGTTAAATTTTTAAGCTGAATTACATTACCTGTTTTTCCTTTTACATAATTGTATTCATAATTGCCGGAATTTTTATAATCCGTTACAGTTCCAAAATTTGAGGTGTTGGTAGAATCGACTAGGGCACCTTTCATTTGAATTAATAAAACAGTATCACCAGGATTGTATTTAGACGCGTCGGCAACCGTTAGTTCGTTTTTGCAAATATTAAATCCCAAAACTTCTGTATAATCGTTGATAATTACACTATCTGTAGAATTTAAACTTCCCGAATATGCTTTAACCTCATCTGTATTCAGTGGCCGGTTGTAAATTCTAACTTCATCCAGGTTTCCATCGTTGGCATTTCCATTAAATGGGTAATAGGCAACTAAGCCGCTATTCAAGTTCACCTGCGAGAAACCTGGGCTAACTGCAAAAAAAGGTACATAGAATAAGAAATAATTTTTTCATCCGGGCAGTAGTGTAATCACAGGTAACTTAATTTTAAAAAATGTAGTTCTTTTGGTGAATCCATCGTTTCATTAATATTGCTATCAAAAGGATGGTAAGCGAGCAAGCTACAACCACGAATTAATTTAATCTTTGAAAAAGAAGTTGAGACCGAAAAAAGAAAAAAAGTTGCATGTAATAAATTCTTCATAATTGTAGTTTTGGTATCGTGAAAATGTTCCTAAATATACTTCTTATTTCATAAATTCGAAATGCCGGTGTAAGATTTTGGCGTTAATTTCTTTAATTCCTTTTTTATGGCCGGCGAAACTAACAGCTTATCGATGAATTTGTGAATTACCTGCCTCGTGATATGTGAATTGCCCCTTGTTAAATTCTTTAACGCCTCGTAAGGTTTCGGATAATTTTCTCTTCTTAAAATTGTCTGCATCGCCTCAGAAATAACTGCCCAGTTGTCTTCAAGATCACCGTCAATCTTTTGCTGATTTAAAATAAGCTTATTTAATCCTTTCTCTAACGATTTTATTGCTAAAATCGTATGTGCAATAGGTACACCAATATTTCTTGTAACAGTGGAATCAGTAAGATCGCGTTGCAATCTTGATACAGGAAGTTTCGCTGAAAGGTGCTCCAGTAATGCATTAGCTATTCCAAGATTTCCTTCCGCATTTTCAAAATCAATTGGATTTACTTTATGCGGCATGGCGCTGCTGCCCACTTCACCTTTTTTTATTTGTTGTTTAAAATAGTCCATACTGATGTACGTCCATATATCACGGCAAAGGTCAATAAGAATCGTATTGATTCGTTTTATATTATCAAAATGCGCTGCAAGCAAATCATAATGTTCTATTTGAGTTGTGTATTGCTGGCGTTGGATCCCTAATTTATCTTCCAGAAATTTATTGGCAAAAGTTATCCAGTCTTTTTTCGGGTAGGCGGCATAGTGAGCATTGAAGTTTCCGGTGGCTCCGCCAAATTTACCGGTGAAAGGAATGTAGCTGAATTGTTCAATTTGTTTTTCAATTCTTTCTACAAATACCATAATCTCTTTTCCCAAAATGGTTGGAGAAGCGGGTTGCCCATGCGTCCTTGCAAGCATTGGAATATTTTTCCAGCCTTTTGCAAGGTTAAACAACTCATGCTGAAGATTTATAACAGCAGGCAGGTACTCGAACTCCACGGCATCTTTCCATAAAAGCGGTATAGCAGTGTTATTGATATCCTGAGATGTTAATCCGAAATGAATCCATTCTCCGAGATCTTCGCAACCCAATTCTTTTAGCTTTTCTTTCAAAAAATATTCAACTGCTTTTACATCATGATTGGTGATACGCTCCGTATCCTTAATTTTTTGAGCATCATCCAAAGAAAAAGTATCAATAACTTTTAATAATTGCTTTTTTAAAGTCGGGGTAATTTTGAAAAACTTCTGTTCTCCCAAATAAATGAAATATTTTATTTCAACTTTAACACGGTATTTGATTAAGGCGAATTCTGAAAAATATTCATCAAGATGTTGCAATTGTTTCCTATACCGTCCATCAATAGGGGAAATAGCAGTAAGTGGCTGAAGTTGCATGTAGGTTGATTATTGGAATGCAAAAATTTGATCTTTTAATCATTTTCATTGCACTAAATTTGCGGCAAAATTAAAGTAATAGGTTTGGAAAGAAAAATAAGGGTTGGCGCTGTAAGTTACCTCAATACGAAACCGCTCATATACGGTTTTGAACATGGGACGATGAAGGAAACCGTTGAATTGAAGATAGATTTCCCTTCAAAAATAGCACTGATGTTGCTGGAAGATGAGATTGATGTGGGCCTGGTGCCCGTTGCAATAATTCCTGAAATGAAAGAGCATTATATCATTTCGGATTATTGCATAAGTTGCGATGGGGCTGTTGCCAGCGTTGGTTTGTTTAGCGATGTGCCTCTTAATAAAATTGAAAAAATTTTGTTGGACTATCAAAGCAGAACTTCGGTAGAGCTGCTTAAGATGCTGGTTAAAGATTATTGGAAAATTGATCCCGTTCTTGAAACAACAACAGGAGAATATCAATCAAAAATTTCAGGAACTACTGCAGCTCTCATAATTGGCGACCGGGCGCTTGAACAAAGAAAAATTTCCCCATACATTTTCGACCTTGGTTTTGAATGGAAAAAATTTACTGGCTTGCCATTTGTATTTGCAGCATGGGTTAGTAATAAAAGGCTGGACACAGGGTTTATTGACTCCTTTAATGCTGCAAATAATTTAGGACTCAACAAGATTAAAACGATCGTTGACGAAAATCCTTTTTCGAAATTTAATCTTAACGAGTACTATACAAAATTTATAAGCTTTCAATTTAACGACGCAAAGCAGCAGTCAATGAAGTTATTCCTCGAAAAGATGTCTTTGCACTCTTTATTGGTTGGTTGATGTACCTGGTGAATCTTTAAATTAAGATCAGTCTTAAACTAAAATAATATTTTTGAGTTCTCACAAAAAGGTGATTTATGAAAGTTGTAATCTTTGCCGGCGGACTTGGGACAAGAATTAGTGAAGAAACTGATACACGTCCAAAGCCTATGGTTGAAATCGGAGGGAAGCCGATCTTGTGGCATATAATGAAAATTTACAGTCATTTTGGGTTTAATGAATTCATTATTTGTCTTGGTTATAAAGGTTATGTTATCAAAGAATATTTTATGCATTACTTTTTGCATAATTCTGATATAACCATAGATATTGCTAATAATAAAGTGGAAACCCATGACAGTAATACCGAAGCCTTTAAAGTTACACTGGTAGATACTGGTCTTAATACGAAAACTGCAGGGCGTCTTAAGCAGGTTCAAAAATATATAGGCAACGAGGATTTCATGCTTACCTATGGTGATGGAGTGTGTAATGTAAACCTAAAAGAACTTGTTCAATTTCATAAGGAGCATAATAAAATAGCGACGGTTACGTCTATCCAGATGGATGCCAGGTTTGGTGGAATGGACGTTGGCTCAGGCGGAGAAGTTTTGTCGTTCAGGGAAAAAGCAAAAGACGAAAGCAAATGGATCAATGGTGGTTTTTTTGTATTGAAACCTGAAGTATTCAATTATCTAAAAGGCAATGTTGATAATATGATGTGGGAAGATGAGCCGTTGGAATCTCTTGCGAACGATAATCAACTGGTGGCTTACAGGCATCACGGGTTCTGGAAATGCATGGATGCCTTAAGAGATAAAATTGAATTAGAAGATCTTTGGAAAAATAATGAAGCTAAATGGAAAGTTTGGTAACCCAAAATACTTTGGATAAAATTTATAAAGGAAAAAAAGTATTTGTAACCGGGCACACGGGTTTTAAGGGAGCATGGTTTATTACATGGCTTCATCTTTTAGGAGCGCAAGTAAAAGGTTACTCCCTGGCCCCGGAAGCTGAAGAATCAATTTACAATCTCATCGCACCTCATGTATCACATGTAAGCGTAATCGCGGATATACGCAATAAAGAAAAACTTCAAAAGGAAATCACAGATTTTAGGCCGGATTTTATTTTTCATTTAGCGGCGCAGGCTTTGGTACGTCGTTCTTATCAAATGCCTGCGGAAACTTTTGATGTAAATGTTACCGGTACTGCAAACGTATTGGAGTCAATAATCGGGTTAGAGAATAAGTGCACTGTAATAGTTATTACAACCGATAAGGTATACGAAAATAAAGAACGGGAAGATCCGTATGCTGAATCCGACCGGCTGGGTGGCCATGATCCTTATAGCGCCAGCAAAGCCTGCACTGAAATTGTTGTACAGTCATTTTCAAAATCATTTTTTAATAAAGAGAAATTTAACGAACATCAAAAGGTGATTGCAAGTGTAAGAGCCGGCAATGTTATCGGTGGGGGCGACTGGAATGCAGACAGGATTGTTCCAGACATTGTGAAACATTTAAAAGAAGGTAAAAAAATTCCCGTTCGCAATCCTGGTGCAATCCGGCCATGGCAGCATGTTTTAGAACCGCTGGGTGGATATCTTTTGACGGCGGGATTATTGGATCAAAATCCAAATCTTTCCCGCTCATATAATTTCGGTCCCGAAATTCAGGATCATCTGAAAGTGAAAGAACTTGTACAGATCGCTATCGATTGCTGGGAAAGTGGTGAGTGGCTGGATATCTCTGATGAGAGCCAGCCACATGAAGCCGGGATTTTAAAACTGGATATTAACCTTGCAAAAACGGAATTAAACTGGCAACCTAAATTGGATAGTAAGTCAGCGGTTAAATGGACTATTGACTGGTACAGGCAGAAAAAAGGTGAACAATATGATTTTACTTTGCAGCAAATAAAAAACTACCAGTCTTTATGAAATTTATATCAACAGGATTAAAAGGTAGTTATGTTATAGAACTTGCCCCAATTAAAGATGAGAGAGGATGGTTTGTAAGAACATTTTGTAAAGATGAATTTCGTGAAATAGGGCACACAAAAGAATGGGTACAAATGAATCATACTTTTACAAACGAGGCAGGCACTATAAGAGGAATGCATTTTCAAAACCCTCCCTTTTCTGAAATAAAATTAATAAGATGTATTGCTGGTGAAGTATTTGATGTGATTATTGATCTGCGAAAAAATTCTTCGACTTTTTTAAAATGGATTGGTGTCGAATTATCTGCAGACAATAAAAAAATGATCTATATACCTGAAGGATTTGCTCATGGTTTTCAAACTTTAACCGACAATTGCCAGTTAATTTATAATCATTCCGAATATTATAAACCAAATGTGGAAGGTGGTATAAAATATGATGATGAAATGGTCGGTATTAATTGGCCTTTTCCTGCAAAGAATATTTCTAAAAGAGACCAGGAACATAAGCAGCTTAATGATCATTTTCAAGGATTAAATATTAACAATGAACTGTAGATTTTGTAAGGCTCCTTTGGAGCATGTTTTTATTGATCTGAATAATTCTCCGGCGTCTAATTCTTTTCTTACAAAAGAACAATTGAATGAGCCGGAAATATTTTATCCTTTGAAGGTGTATACATGCACTAATTGTTTTTTAGTGCAGGTAGATGAATACAAAAAATCAGAGGCGATATTTGATAAGGATTATGCTTATTTTTCTTCTTATTCAAAAGACTGGTTGGCTCACAGTAAAGCGTACGTGCAAAAGATGATTGAGAGATTTGGCTTTAATTCAAAATCGTCTGTTATGGAAATTGCCAGCAATGATGGTTATTTGTTGCAATATTTCAAAGAAAAAAATATCCCGGTATTAGGCATTGAGCCAACGGCAAATACTGCAAAAGTTGCCATAGATAAGGGTATTGAAACGGTTGTTGATTTTTTTGGCGTAAGGTTGGCAAAAGAACTTTCATGGCAAAGATAAAAAAGCAGATTTGCTCTTAGGAAATAATGTTTTGGCGCATGTTCCGGATATTGTTGATTTTGTTGGAGGGATGAAAATTCTTTTAAAAGAAGAGGGCGTCATCACAATGGAATTTCCGCATTTGGTTCAATTGATAAACAATAACCAGTTCGATACCATTTACCATGAGCATTTTTCTTACTTATCTTTTTATACAGTAAAACAAATATTTGAATCTGCAGGGCTGAAGCTTTTTGATGTAGAAGAACTGCCTACCCACGGTGGCTCATTAAGAATTTATGCAACACATGCTGACAATGATAAGCAACCAGTTACTGAAAATGTCAAGGCTCTTCTTGACAAAGAATTGGATTTTGGAATAAATAAAATTGAATACTATAGTGGGTTTACACAAAAAGCATTTAAAGCAAAAATTCGATTGCTTGAATTCTTAATTGAACAGAAAAAGCAAAACAAAAAAGTAGTTGCTTATGGCGCCGCAGCAAAAGGAAATACATTATTAAATTATTGTGGTGTAAAAAATGACTTGATAGATTTTGTCGTTGATGCAAATCCGCACAAACAAAATAAATTTTTACCCGCAAGCCATATTCCGGTTGTAAATGAAAGTGAAATAAAAAAAGCAAAGCCGGAGTTTGTAATTATTCTTCCGTGGAATTTAAAATCAGAAATTACCAACCAACTTAGCTATATAAGAGAGTGGGGTGGAAAATTTGTAATTCCAATTCCTGAAATTGAAATAATCTAAGATGAAAATTTTAGTCACAGGAGCAACTGGTTTTGTTGGCAGGCATGTAGTTAATGAGCTATTAAAACAGGGCCACGAAATTATTGGAACGACAAGAGACCGGTAATTTAAATATTTCGAATAATGGTGTACGTTATACATCTCTTGATTTGGACAATCTTGATCCTTCGATTAATTATTTTTCTTACTTCGATAGTCCCGATCTATTAATACATCTGGCCTGGCAGGGACTGCCTAATTATAAATCACTTTTCCATTTCGAAAATAATTTACCAGTTCATTATTCTTTCTTAAAAAATATGGTGGTGCATGGCTTAAAAAATATCGTAGTTACAGGAACCTGTTTCGAATACGGTATGAAGGAAGGTTGTTTATCAGAAGACATGATAACAGATCCGCAAAATCCTTATGCTCTTGCAAAAGATACACTGCGTAAATTTTTATTTGAGCTTAAAAAAAAGCATCCATTTGACTGTAGGTGGATTCGTTTGTTTTACATGTATGGTGAAGGACAAAACGCCAATTCTTTACTTTCGCAATTGCAAGCAGCTTTACAAAATGGCGATAAGGAATTTAATATGAGTGGCGGTGAGCAGGAGAGGGATTATTTGCCGATAGAAAAAGTTGCGGAATATATTGTTACTATTGCACTTCAGGATAACATTTCCGGTGTTATCAATTGTTGTAGCGGGCAACCTATCAAAGTGAAACAACTTGTTGAGAATTATTTAAAAGATAATAAACAGGAAATAAAATTGAATCTCGGATATTATCCATACGCCGATTATGAAGCAATGTCATTTTGGGGTGACGATACTAAACTTAAAAAAATAATTAATGAAAGATCCTATCCAGGAATTTGAAGAAGAAAAAGTACAGCTTATCAAAGCGAATGGTGAAAATGTTGCGATTGAAGGAAGCGGCACATGCGTTTAACGTTGAATCGAACCGGGCAAAATATTCCTACAACTTTACCTGGATGGGAAGGCCTATCATTCAATATCCGCAGGACATGATTGCTATGCAGGAATTAATATGGGAGATACAACCTGATCTTATTATTGAAACCGGAATTGCGCATGGAGGTTCCATCATTTACTATGCATCATTACTGGAATTGATCGGAAAAGGAGAAGTGCTAGGCATTGATATTGACATCAGGGAACACAACAAAAAGAAGATTGAAGAACATCCCATGTACAAAAGAATACACATGCTGGAAGGTTCATCGGTAACTGAAGAAATGGTTAGCAGGGTAAAGCCATTTACAGAAGGAAAGCAATCCGTTATGGTTTGCCTTGATTCCAATCATACCCATGAACATGTTTTAGCCGAACTGAATCTTTATGCGCCGTTTGTAACGCCGGGCTCCTATATCGTGGTTTTTGATACAATAGTTGAAGATCTTCCGGAAAGATATTTGCCAAACAGGTTTTGGAGTATTGGAAATAATCCTAAAACAGCGGTAAAAGAATTCCTAAAAAATAATAAAGAGTTTGAAATCGATGAAACCATGAATAATAAGCTGTTAATAAGTGTAAATCCCGATGGTTATTTAAAAAGAATAAGATGATAGAATCTGAGATGGGTAATGAACCTTGGGTTACATTTTGCATGACAACCTATAAACGTCCCGAATTTTTGCGAAGCCAACTTAAGTCTTTATTAAAGCAGACATTCACAAATTTTCGGATAATTATTTCGGATAATGATTTTTCAGCAAGTGGTGAACCGGTAGTAAAAGAAATAGATGATCCACGGATTTTTTACGAATGCAATGGTGAGAATCTTGGCATGATCAGAAGCTTTAATAAAAGTATACTAAAAGCAAAGAGTGAATACATAGTAACGGTCACTGATGATGACCCGGTGGATATTTCCATGTTAACTGATTTCCATAAAATCATTTCGCAATATCCGGGTTATCCTATCTATTTAGGGTGCCATCGAAACAAAAGAGAGGAAAATGCGATAGAAGTTTTTAAAAAAGAGGATTATTTATTTCAAATCCTTCATCCAAAGCTCACTCAAAATATACTCTGGTCAAGTGGGATAATGAAAACTAGCGTGGTCCAGAGCATTGGCGGAATTCCCGATTTTGGAAGTCCACATTTTGCGGACCATGCTTTACTGGCCTTATCGGGCAAAGAAAATGGTGGCGTGTTAATTAATAAAATGTATAGTTCTCTTTCATCGCATAGTGAAAATTTTTCAAAAAAAAATTTTGAGCTTTATTACACCGGTTGCCTGGGATTTTATAAATTAATTACGAAAAACTTTGATAAGAGCTTTTATATAAAGGGGAGAGACAATGCACTTTTAAGACATTTATATCAATGGTTTATTGCAAACTCATTCTCATTAAGGAAATACTTTACGTACAAAGACTATAACCGTGAAATTATAGGGGAGATATCAGATTTCTCAAAAAAAATAATGAAAATTTCTTTTATGAGGAATGTACGTTACAAGTATTATGGTAAATTATTTATTTTCATTTTAAAACGCCCGCTTTTTAAAATGAAAATTCTTCATTGATCATGGTCAATGTATTTAAAAATTAAAGGATGTCCATTAATAACACAATTTTGCTTTAATTGATCCCGAACGTTTCATGAAATTCAGCATTATATTACCAGTGAAAAATGGGGGAAAATATGTAAAAGAATGCGTAAATAGTATCCTTTCGCAAAGCTTGCAGGATTTTAATTTAATAGTGCTTGATAATTGCAGTATCGATGGCACGTTAGAATGGTTGCAATCATTGGAAGATGTCCGTATAAAAATTATTCCTTCGCATAAACCATTAACAATAGAAGAAAACTGGGGCAGAATAATTGACGTTCAGAAGAATGAATTTATTACATTGATAGGCCATGATGATATTTTATACCCAGATTTTTTAAAAGTTGTCGATAATCTAATAAATACGTATCCGGGAGCGGCATTATATCATACTCACTTTAATTACATTGATGCAAAAGGTGATAAAATCAGAAGCTCCAGGCCAATGAGTTTAAATGTTACAGGATATGAATTTCTAAAAGACTTTTTAACAATTTCTGTAGACTCTATGGGCACCGGTTATGTCATGCGTTCTAATGACTATGACTCCGTCGGAGGTATTCCTGCCCGATACCCGAATCTTTTGTTTGCAGATTTCGAACTTTGGCTAAATATCGCCCTAAAGTCATTTATAGTTACCACACCGGAAACTTGCTTTGCCTTTAGAAAACATCAAAGTGTTACTGGCACCTCGGAGGATAACAAGCTGCATAAAGCTTTGTCAGTATTTATTGATTTTTTATGTTCTTTACAACAAAGAGATACACAAGCCAAAGAAATAATAGATAGATTTGGAGCAGCGTTTCTCCTGTTCTATTGCAAAGGTCTTTCGCATCGGCTATTGAGAACGCCCAAACGAAAAAGAGACAACTTAACGGTAAGTAATTTTATTGCGCAAACAAAAAAGTTAGCACTTAAGCTTGGTATCCAGGACCAATATAAACCCAATAGAGTTTTGTCAATAAGATTGGCAGGAATAATAGACAGAGTTGCTCTTTTAAGAGGTCTTTTTTTAATATTTAAGAAAATGCACCCAAAACCTGTACT
Organism: uncultured Chitinophagaceae bacterium; assembly: GCA_963756945.1. Classification (GTDB taxonomy): domain Bacteria; phylum Bacteroidota; class Bacteroidia; order Chitinophagales; family Chitinophagaceae; genus Ginsengibacter. Next base: position 147,034 of record CAVWQJ010000006.1, read on the forward strand.
GGATTAGAGAAGGTTCTTTATCCTGTCAATGTCCTGGAAATGCAAGAACGCAAATCATTCTTATTGAATAACGTCTCCTACTGTTTTTCGTAAAATATTTACAACACCACACTCCCCGTATACACACTGCACGCTGCATCTTTTTCATCATCACTTAAATAACCGATCCATGTTTCGGCTGCCTGTCCTTTCCAATTAACGGTTTCAAGAACAGCATTGCCTGATGCTCTTGTTCCTGCTGCAAAACTGTACACTACTTCGTTCGTTGCGGGAAAGTAAGCAACCAATATGGCCCTGTCATTTTTTTTGGACGTACCCGTTCCGGTATTATCCGCCCAGGTGAATTGTATATTACCCGTAGCGGTTGCTATCGCCGTAGCGTTTAACGCAGGAGGCAGGTTACCTTTGGATATCAATACCAGCGGGTAGCTAATTGTTACACCATCTTCCGAAGGTACCAGCGCCAGGCTCATGAGTGCGCTTACGGCACGGTTATAGCCGGAGCCGGTATGCCCAAACGCGGGAAATGTTTTTGTAAAAAAGCCCTTACCTGCAAATGCTTTGGCAAATACATTGCATACTGTAATCTTACTGCGTTGGGCAAGGCGTTTTGCAGTAGGTTTTACTGTGCCTCTGTTTTTTGCCACGCGAATTACGTCTATGCCATACCTGTTATAGCCGCTTACGGTGCCCACTTTACCCTGTATGCCGCCTAAGATACCGTTAGGGATTGTTGCCATGTTTTTTTTATTTTTAAGTTATATAAGAAAGATACTTGTCCTTAATGATGTGCCTGTTCTTATTGCTCTTTATATCACTGCTACCTGCCTGTGTCTTACCTTTTGCAAAAGAAAGCCGGAAGAAAGATAGTAGCCGTTCGGTTGCTGCGACCGAACGACTACCGAACAAGTACCAAAGGACTACCATACGACTTTCAAACGACGCTGCCTGCAAACAATACTGAGGTATAACGGAGGGAGGAAACGGTTATTATGAGGGATATGTAATTATAACAGGTAGCGGTTTGTTGTTAATATATGCTTTGAGGCTTGGTTGAATGCTTCTTTTCATTTGCCGTTCCGGATATTGTACGTTATATACTGGAAGGTTTTCACGCAGAGCCTGTACCAAAAGTCGGCTCCCTGAATTACTGGTGTTGTTTTGATACCGGAACGATGACAGGTTTTACAAAGCAGAAAGAACGGCTACTTTTATAACCGTCATTATGGAGCCTTGCGGCGCTCTCTTTACAGCACTCCCTGGACAATAGAAAGAACTTTTTGCAGGTATGTTGTACGGGTGCAAACGAGCGCTTTATTTTTTTATGTTTGTTCAGGAATACTATAAAAATTTAATTTCCACATTGCCTTCATTTCAGTTTCCAAAATAAAATGTAGTTTGCAATTATGAAAACAGCGCTAATAACAGGAGTTACCGGGCAGGACGGTGCTTATTTGTCTGAACTCTTATTAAGTAAAGGATACGAAGTGCATGGTATAAAAAGAAGAAGTTCTCTTTTTAATACCCAACGGATTGATAATATTTATGAAGATCCGCATCGGCCCAATCCAAAATTTAAACTTCATTATGGGATCTTTCGGACTCTACCAATATCATCAGGATAATACAGGAAGTTCAGCCGGATGAAATTTATAATCTTGGCGCCATGAGCCATGTGCAGGTAAGTTTTGAAACGCCTGAATACACCGCAGATGCAGATGGCATTGGAACATTGCGAATTCTGGAAGCAGTTCGAATACTTAGGACCTGACAGAAAAAACAAAAATTTACCAGGCTTCCACTTCCGAATTATATGGCTTGGTGCAACAGATTCCTCAAAGTGAAACTACTCCTTTCTACCCGAGATCACCTTATGCTGTGGCCAAATTATATGCTTACTGGATTATTGTCAATTACCGGGAAGCATATAAATGTTTGCCTGCAACGGAATATTATTTAACCATGAAAGCCCTCTTCGCGGAGAAACATTTGTAACAAGAAAAATAACCAGGGGCAGTTGCAAAAATTGTGTTGGGCATGCAGGATAAATTATATCTCGGTAACCTGGATGCGCAAAGAGACTGGGGCCATGCAAAAGATTATGTGGAAGCGATGTGGCTGATGCTGCAGCAGGAAACCGGAAGATTTTGTTATTGCGACAGGTGTTACCACGACTGTAAGAGAATTTGTAAGAATGGCATTTGCGGAAGCAGGCATAGAAATTGAATTTAACGGGAAGGTGTAAAAACGAAGTTGGAATTATAAAGAATTGCAGTAACCCGGATTATCAATTAGAAGAAGGCACAATCGTAGTTAAAGTTGATCAAAATTATTTCAGGCCAACTGAAGTTGATTTATTAATAGGTGATTCAACAAAAGCCAAAGAAAAATTAGGCTGGACACCTTCTTATACTTTACCGGAATTGGTAAGTGAAATGGTAGCTGAAGACCTTGATAAATTTAAAAAAGAAAAACATCTTATTAATAGCGGTTTTATAATTAAAAGATCAATTGAACATTAACCTTATGAAAAGACTGATAGAATTTATGTTGCGGGGCACCGCGGAATGGCCGGAAGTGCAATAGTGCGAAAACTAAACGAAGAAGGATTTTCAAATATCGTTACAAGAACATCTTCCGAACTCGATCTTCGAAACCAACAAAGCGTCAACGACTTTTTTGAAAATGAAAAGCCCGCTTACGTTTTTGTAGCGGCAGCAAAGGTTGGCGGCATTATGGCCAACAATACTTATAGAGGTGAATTCCTGTACGACAATCTTATGATTGAAGCAAACATCATTCATGCATCCTATAAAAACAATGTGAAGAAATTACTTGTTTCTTGGGTCTTCATGTATTTATCCAAAACTGGCTCCGCAGCCTTTGAAAGAGGAATATTTGTTAAGCGGGCCATTAGAAACTAACAAATGAACCTTACGCCATAGCAAAAATTGCGGGAATAAAATTGTGCGAATATTATCGGGAACAATATGGATGCAATTTTATTTCTGTAATGCCTACAAACTTATATGGCCCTAATGATAATTACGATCTTCAAAACTCGCACGTGTTGCCGGCGCTTATTCGAAAATTTCATACGGCAAAAATTAACGGAGATCCTTCAGTAACGTTATGGGGAACAGGATCACCTAAAAGAGAATTATTATATGTGGATGACCTGGCAAATGCCTGCTTGCATTTAATGGAACATTATAATGAAAAGCAATTTCTTAATATGGGAACCGGTGAAGATATTGCGATTTCTGAATTAGCGGAATTAATAAAAAATATTACCAACTATAGTGGTGAAATTATTTGGGATACAACAAAGCCTGATGGAACTCCGCGAAAATTAATGGATGTAAGCAGGGTGCATGCTCTTGGATGGAAACATACTATAAGTTTGGAAGAAGGAATTAAAAAAACATATGCTGATTTTTTATCATTGGATTTTTCTTAATGATAATTAATATCAAGGTAACTAAAATGACCTTCAATAAAAAAATAGCCCTGTAACTGAAAAGATGGTTGAAACTACAGCTTTGCAGAGCTACGTGATATTTTGAAAATTAAAATAATAGCACACAATGACCTATGTTTGAGTTTTTAAACAATTAGGTATTCCTTGGAGCTTTCTATTATCATTATCAATTATAAATGCGGGCAATTAATTATTGATTGTATCCGGTCAATTATTGATCAACATGCCACCTTTAATTACGAAATAATAATTGTTGATAACAATTCAAATGATAACAGTAAGGAAATTCTTCATTGGATTGTTTCCCGGAATAAGATGGATAGAAATGAATTACAATTCGGGCTTTGCAAGAGCCAATAACGAAGGCATACGCAATGCAAATGGAGAAAGCATTTTATTGCTAAATCCCGATACCATTATTGAAGACAACGCAATCGAAAAATGCTATTATGCTTTTAATGAGTCTAATTACGTGGCATGCGGTGTTCAACTATTAAATGTTGACAGAACTCCTCAAATTTCCGGTAACTATGCAATGAAAGGCGGCTTAAATTATTTGCTCCCATTACCATTCACAGGAAATATTCTGAAATTCTTTGCCTCAATTTTTAATGTAAAAAAGCCCAATGTTGCCTGATGCAAATGGAATTGTAGAAGTTGACTGGATCAATGGAGCTTTTTTGATGGTGAAAAAAGAAGCCATTGACAAAGCAGGATTAATGGACGAAGATTTTTTTCTATACGCTGAAGAAGCTGAATGGTGCAGCCGTTTAAAAAAAATCGGGAAATTATGTATCTATGGTGATATAAATATAATTCATTTGCAGGGCGAGATAAGTAACGAGACTTTTGCATCTTCCGGCAAAGGTTATTTTAATTTATTTGACAGGAAAGGACTTCAAATAATGCTTTCCAACCTTGTTCGGATCAGGAAGCAATTTGGCATCACATGGTTTTTATTTATCCTGTTTATTTATGTGTTAGAGATTCCAATATTTTTTATCGGAGTTGTATTTTCAATAATAATCTTTTCAAAAAAATATTCTTTTCTACAGGTAAAGAATTACGCCATGAATATTTTAAGTGTCCTAAAACTAACTCCAACAATCCTGCGTAATCAGCCGCACTTTTACAAAGTCCTATAAAACATGCGCATCAGGTTTTTGTTTTCGTCTTATATAAAAAACTATGGCAACAATCATTGAAAGAAATACAATGATATTTGAAATGATGGTGATGGTTCTCCCGGTTGAAACCGATTTTGGCTCAAACCTGAATTCAATTTCATGATCGCCGGCAGGCACGTACATGCCACGCAGCACATAATCGGTTTTCACATAGTCTGCTTTTTTACCGTCAATAAATGCATCCCAGCCAAGAGGATAATATACTTCGCTTAGCACTGCAAATTGTGGAGTGGTACTGTGAAAAGTGTAATCAATTTTATCATTAAGATTTTGTTTCAGTTTTATATAAGCTGAAGAATCAGGAACGGGAGGTTGTTTAATTTGTGATTGGTATCTTTTATCAACCACAGCAGTATCCCTTAGATCCGTGCTGTCAAGCGCATTCATTTCTTCATTGGCATTGTCAACATATTTAATTCCTTTTACCAGCCAGCATTTCCAAAAGCATCCGGATTTAATTGAGCCACAGGCTTACCGGTCTGCGGATTTTGAACAATAAAATATTTTGTATTCAGCATATCAAATACCCGCATATTCCTCTTTAGCAAGCTGGTAGCGTAATAATGTCATTATACAAGCCGAGTTTTGCAGGATGATATCCGCCAACCGAATTATGATGATAAGAAGTTGATGCATCATTAAAAGGGTCTACCGGTACGTATTGAAAACCCTGAAGTTCGCATGATCAGGGTCTTTCATAATTTGAAGGTCTGCTTCGGTAGGCGTAAACGCAGATTCAAAATCTGTGTCATCAACAAAATTATTGGAATTCAAATACCTGGTGTCAACACCCAATAGATCATAGCCTGAGAGTACGATCAAAGAAACGATAACTATTACCGGAGAAATTTTCTTCTTAACAAACAATCCAATGATTGCAAAGGCCAGACCAATCAAAATAATAGATCTCAATAGATCGCCGCCCATAAGATCTTTTCTGTCAGTTTGCAAAGCGCTTATAAGCCCCCTGCTAACATCCTCTGCCTGTTGTTCCATTTGAGGCGTTGGCTGTTGTCCCTGCGGCACTTGCTGTAGCATACTTTGTTTAAAGTTTTCTTTAAGGGTTTTATCACTTTTTCCGCTAAAAGAAGCCGTGAAATAAAAACCTGCAAGCAGCACCAGGATAATACCCGTTATTATTCCGGTAAGTTTTAGTTTTTTCCATGCCTCTGCATAATCAATTTTTTCAGAAACAAGTTTATCAACGGCTAAAACACCCAACAAAGGAAAACATAGTTGCGGAATAACGAGTCCCATTGTAGGAGCCCTGAACTTGTTGTAAAAAGGGAGATGATCGAACAGGAAATAATTAAATGCCTGGAAGTTTGAGCCCCACGCCAATAAAATTCCTAAAATAGTTGCAGCAACAATCCACCATTTATGCCACGATTTTACATAGACCAATCCAAAAATAAAAAGCAAACATATAATGGCCCCAAGATAAACCGGCCCGGATGTTGTTGGCTGGTTACCCCAATAGGAATATGCATCGGCATATTGAAGCGCATTTTCTTCAGGCACACCCATGCCCGAAAATTTCTCAACAAATTTTGAAGAAGTCGTGTATTCATTTCCGCCATTACTTCCTCCATATAAACCCGGAACAATAAACGTGAGCGTTTCAGGAATTCCCAGGCTGTAATTGAAAGCATAATCTTTATCAAGGCCTCCTTTTGTTTTGTTTTCAGTTTGTCCCGGCGATCGTAAGTTCCGATCTTCCCCCGCATACTTTCTTTGGCATATTCATAAGTTGGCATCATCGTTACCGCGTTGCAGGCCAGCCCCAGAACTCCCGCAATCAACCCAAGGCCGACACTTTTAAAAGCAACGGCCAATTGATTTTCTTTATAACTTTTTATAAGAAATGCGATTGACATTATTGCGGCAATAAGTAAGGTGTAATAAATCATTTGTAAATGATTTTGACCAATTAATAAAGCTGCAAAAAAATGCGGTAACTGCAAAACCTGTCCAATATTTTTTTCGAAAAAGCAACACTAAGCCTGCCAGGACAGCGGGCATATAACCTATTGAAAGCATTTGGGTATTATGGCCGACTGCTACTATTATTGGATCGAAAGTGGAATAGGCATATGCCAAACCTCCCAGAATTCCCACCCACGGATTAACGCCCAGCCACAATGCATAAAAAATAAAAACAAATACAGGCAAGAAAGAAAAAACTGATAGGATTGGGTAAACCTAATTTCAGGATATTATCGAGATATCCAACTTGTAATTTCGTACGCGAATCGAAGGCAATTTGGTAAGCGGGCATGCCACTAAACATGCTATTGGTCCATAAAGGATAATATCCATATTTGTCGTGAAACTCCATTGATTGCTGGCTCATGCCCCGCCATCCTTGTATATCGTGTTGCGAAACCACTTTGCCTTCCAGTGCCGGTTTACAGTATATAACAGCAACTATTAAAAAAATCACAACAGCAATAAGGTGGGGCAATATTTTTTTGAAATTGAAATTCTTCATGAATATTTTTTCTTTTAAAAAAGCAAAGTAAAAGTTTTATGGCAAAGGGTTCAAATAAAGTTTAAGACGCGGTGTTAAAAAAGATTTTATTTTGGGGCTCTCGTCTTTGGTTCTTTATTCGGCAATAGTTCCGGCCATCCGTTCCAATCTTCCCGATAAAAAATCGGGAAGGATTTCCACTGCTGTCCGGCAGCCATTCATCATTAAATCTTTACTCATCATTTATTATGCATGATCATTGACGATTATCAACTATCATTTCCTATCTTAGTTTTTCTCAAATCAAATTATGGCCTTAAGCAGAATATGGGCGGCTTTTATAATTGTGGCTGTATTGGCAGCAGTTTTTCAATGTGTATTTATAAAAGACAATACCGATATTTTTAACCGGATGGTTGTTGGTAAATCGGGCGATACTTCACACACAAAACCTGTTGATACTTCTGCTTATGCCTGCCGTTATGCTGCATACTTTGCAAAGTGGCAAAACATATAACGATGGCAGTTATAAATATGCAAAGGCAGCTAACGGAAGTTATATCTCCTATAAAGAACAAAATGGCGATGGCATTATCGCAACCGCAAAAGCATCCGTTGATATTGCGATAAATCTTATTGGTATTATGGCTTTATTCATGGGTTTTATGAGTATTGCCGAAAGGGCAGGGGGCATCAGGCTTTTATCAAAAATAATCGGCCCATTCTTTTCAAAACTATTTCCGGAGTTACCGAAAAACCATCCGGCAATGGGTCACATGGTTATGAATTTTTCGGCGAATTTATTGGGTCTCGATAATGCGGCCACGCCCTTTGGAATTAAAGCGATGGAAAGTTTGCAGGAAATCAATCCCAATAAAGACACGGCTTCTAATGCTCAAATTATGTTTCTTTGTTTGCATGCATCAGGGCTCACCTTAATTCCTGTAAGCATCATTGCAATAAGAGCATCATTGAACAGTACAAACCCAACAGAAATTTTTATTCCCTGCATGATTGCAACTTTTGCAGCTACTATGGCAGCCATGTTAATTGTTTCTTTCAAACAAAAGATAAATATTTTTCAACCGGTTATTCTTGTTATGGGTGCTTGGTATTTCTGCGGTTATTTCTTTAATGATTATTTATTTAAAAGAATTAAGCTTCACTGGTGTTCAAACTTTTTCGGGGGTGTTGAGCAATGGTATTATTCTACTTATTTTTTTCCTGATCATTTTGGGTGCGCTTTATAAAAAGATTGATATTTTCAGTTCGTTTGTTGAAGGTGCAAAAGGTGGTTTTGAAGTAGCAATAAAAATAATTCCTTACCTCGTGGGAATGCTGGTTGCGATAAGTTTATTACGTACCAGCGGCACTTTCGATGTAATTATAAATGGTATGCGACACTTGTTTTCTGCATTAGGAACCGATACCCGGTTTGTAGATGGATTGCCTACGGCACTTATAAAACCATTAAGCGGAAGCGCTGCCAGAGGAATGATGATAGATGCGATGACCACTCATGGTCCAGACTCATTTGCTGCGAGATTATCATCAATTTTACAGGGAACTTCTGATACAACATTTTACATAATCGCAGTTTATTACGGAGCGGTGTCCGTTAAGAATACACGATATTCAATCGGTGCTATGCTGCTGGCGGACCTCGTAGGAATTATTACTTCTATACTTTTGGCTTATTTCTTTTTTGGGAATAGTAATTGAGAAATTTACTATCTCCTCTTCTTTTTTCCTGCGTGTACTTTGTATCTTATTTTTTTTGAAACAACTGGACTTTTGTTGATAAACTTGAATCAGTAATTTCTGTATTGTACGTATTATCTTTCCCAAGCGAACCTTTCTCATCATCTTCCATAACAGAAGAAGGCTCAAATATTTCAGCCATTTTTTTAGACTTATAGATATATGGATTGTATTTATTGCCCAACACTATTATGGTTGCAGAATCCTGTATCATTCTTATAAATACTGCATTGTTGCCATGCCACCATCCGTTATGATAAATAATTTTTCTTCCATCAGGATATACATTCATTCTCCATCCATATCCATAATTCCTGATTCCCGGTTTTTCATTACTGTATGGCGTATACGCTTCTTCCAAGATTTCTTTACTAAAATTTCATTAGTGTATAAGCATTGGTCCCACTTTAATAAATCTTCCGGCGTGCTGTAAATATTTTTGTCGCCGAAACCGGTGTCTAAATAAGTAAGCTTTTCCTGTCTTCCCCTGTAATATGAAGGCATTGCCGTGGCACTATCGGTCATATTAAAAACATAAGTATCATTCATGTGAAGTGGTGTGAAAAAAGTTGATTGAAGAAAGTCAGCATAAGCTTTCACCGGAAGCCTTTTCAATAATTAATCCCAACAATGCATAGTTGGTGTTACAATATTCAAATCTTGTTCCCGCCTTACTATTAACTGGGGGCTTAAATTGAATGAGATAAGAAAGAACATCTTCATTACTGCAGTATTGTCTTGTGTTCCACCCAAGCTTTTCCATAAAATAGATATAATTGGGTAAACCACTTCGGTGGCTCAATAATAATTTTACTTTAACATTATCGTAAGGAAAGGCCGGAAAGAATTTTTTAACATCATCATCAAGGCTCAGCTTACCCATTTCAACCAATTTCAGAGTGGCCATTGCTGTAAATGTTTTTGAAACGGATGCCAGGTGAAAGGCACTATGCGGTGTGAGGGAATCTTTTTTCTTAAGGTTAAAATAACCATGGTAATCCTCAAAAATTACACGGCCTTTTTTTGCAACGAGTATGCCGCCATTAAAACCTTTGTCTACCAAGTTATGTATGTAATAATCCTGTATGGCATTGTGATACCTTTCAAATTCTGCTTTTGGAATATTGCCGGGAGCCGGCGCTACATAAGCTGTAGAATCAACAGGATCTGTTTCAACCTTCTTTGCAGTGCTTTGATTGCAGGCAGTAAAAACAAAGTAATAATGATATTGGAATTAAGAAAAACCTTCGGGCATTCATTAGAAAACATTCATGGATTAAGGAAGTATATTTGCAATATTACAATACAAAATTTATATGGCTGATAAAAAAACGACAAGTTATCCTAAAGAAAAAATTAATATTTTATTTCTCGAAAACATAAGTAAAACGGCGGCAAAGAAATTTTATGATGCAGGTTACAATTCTGTTAAACAAATTCCCGGCGCCTTAAGTGAAAAAGATCTCATAAAGGAAATAAAGAATGTTCATTTACTGGGCATTCGGTCGAAATCTAAAATCACGCAGGAAGTGTTAAATAATGCAACCAAACTCCAGGCAATAGGCTGTTTTTGCATTGGTGTAAACCAGGTAGATCTTGGCGGCGGCCACAAAAAAGGGAGTTACCGTTTTTAATGCGCCTTATTCCAATACCCGTTCCGTTGCTGAATTGGTGATTGCTTCCGCAATTATGCTGATAAGGAAAATTCCGGATAAAAATAAAGCTGCTCATGAAGGCAAATGGATTAAGGATTCATCCGGCAGTCATGAACTTCGGGGTAAAACGCTTAGGCATTATTGGTTATGGAAACATTGGCTCACAGGTAAGCGTACTTGCAGAGGCATTGGGCATGAAAGTTATTTTTTATGATACAGAGACAAAAATGCCGTTGGGAAATGCGGAAGATAAAAAATCTTTAAAAGAGGTGATGCGTTTATGCTGACGTTATTACGTTGCACGTTCCTGATTTACCCACAACCCGCAACATGATTAATAAAACCAATTTAAAATATTGCAAGCCCACTGCAATGCTTATTAACTATGCAAGAGGGCAGGTGGTAGATATTCCTGCATTGAGAAATGCGTTGGTAAATAAGGAACTGGGTGGCGCAGCAATCGATGTGTTTCCTGTTGAGCCGGAGAAAACGGGTGACCCTTTTGTAACTCCGTTGCAGGGATTGAGCAATGTGATTCTTACGCCGCATATAGGTGGCTCAACTGAGGAAGCCCAATTTAATATTGGGGAAGATGTAAGCAGCAAGCTTTTTAATTTTTTAGAAAAAGGAATTACAACGGGCTCTCATACTACGCCCGCGTTAAGTCTTCCGCCGCAGGAAGGAACTCACCGCATTCTTCATATTCATAAAAATGTTCCGGGTGTATTGTCGGAAATAAATACAACGCTTTCTGAAAATAAAATAAATATCCTGGGGCAATACTTAAAAACCAATGATGATATAGGATATGTAGTGCTTGACGTAAGCAAAAATATTTCCGGCAATGCGCTGGAATTACTTAAAAAAGTAAAGGAAACAATTAGGGTAAGGTTATTGTATTAACAGTCGGTACGACGATAGTCGTAAGACTGCCATCGTGCAATTAATAAGACTTAACAGTTCAAAAAGTAATCAGTATCCAATTTCTTTTCAATCGCATAAATCTGGAAATTATGGGTCGGAAAATTGTAATTATAGGAGGAGGCTTTGGAGGATTAAAACTTGCAAGAAAACTCAGTAAAAACAAGAGCTTTGATATAACCCTTATCGACCGGTTTAATTTTCACCAGTTTCAGCCACTATTTTACCAGGTAGCTACTGCAGGCCTTGACGCCAGTAATATTTCGTTTCCATTAAGAAAAGTATTTCAGAAGGAAAGAAATCTTCACTTTCGTATGGCGGTAGTAAAATCTATAGACATTGTTCAAAAAAAAGTTATTTCGGATGAGGAAAATTTTCTTATGATATTCTTGTTTTAGCTACAGGGGCCGATACCAATTTCTTTGGAAATGAAGAATTGCAATCGCATGCCTATCCGATGAAAAGCACAGTAGAGGCTTTGCAAATAAAATACAAACTGCTGAAAAACATTGAAGATGCATTATATGCAAAAGATGAAAAGCAGCTGCAAAGTCTGATGACAATCGTTATAGTGGGTGGTGGCCCAACAGGTGTGGAAATGAGCGGCGCTATTGCAGACATGCGAAGGTTTGTTTTTCCTAAAGACTATCCTGAACTTGATTTTAGTAAAATGAAAATTTACCTGCTTGAAGGAAGCCCGAGAACACTTGCGGCCATGAGCGAAAAATCAAGTCATGATTCCTTTGAATATTTGAAAAAATTAAATGTAATTGTAAAGACCGGAACCGTTGTAAAAAATTATGATGGTTCAACGGTAACCATGCAAAATGGAGAAACGATTGAATCTTCAATGGTAATATGGGCTGCCGGTGTTAAAGGAAATGTTCCTGAAGGGATTGATAAAAGTATAATTGTAAGAGGAAACCGCATCACAGTCGATCGCTTCAATAAAGTAAAAGGAACTGAAAATATTTATGCAATTGGTGATGTGGCTTACATGGAAACTGAAAAATATCCGCACGGCCATCCGCAGGTTGCGTCTGTTGCAATTGCGCAAGGGAAAGTCACTGGCGGAGAATTTAATAAAGATGGGAAAAAATATTCCCATAAAAGAATTTGAATATCATGACAAAGGTTCACTGGCAACCGTGGGACGTAACCTTGCTGTAGTGGATATTCCAAAACCTAAAGTTGCATTTCAAAGGATTTTTCGCATGGCTTTTTTGGATGGTGCTGCATCTCTATTTATTGCTCGGTGTTAAAAACAGGATAGCGGTTTTCTTTAACTGGATGTACAATTATATTACTTACGATCAAAATTTACGATTGATATTCCGGGCCTTTAAAAGATCTAAAACCGAATGAAAAGAAATTCACATTTTTTGAGTGCAGAATGGAATAACCTCATCATGGCAAATTATGTTGTTCCCAAAGAAATTCTTTTGCCATTCGTTCCTCATAAAACTGAACTTGATTTTTATAAAGGACGAAACTTATATAAGTCTTGTTGGATTTATGTTTCTGAATACAAATATCAGAGGATTGAGTGTTCCTTATCATATCAATTTTGAGGAAGTTAACCTCAGGTTTTATGTGAAACATAACGACAATGGCAAATGGAAAAGAGGAACTGTTTTTATTAAAGAAATTGTTCCGAGAGCAGCAATAAGTTTTATTGCAAATAATTTTTATAAAGAGAAATTATTCGACCATGAAGATGAAGCATTTTCATATTGAGAAGGATGATGTGATAGAGACCTGTTACGAATGGAAATATAAAGACAGATGGAATAAGCTGGCTGCGGAATGTCATAAGAAATCTTTGCCAATGCGCATCAATAGCGAAGAAGAATTTATTGCTGAACATTATTGGGGTTATACAAAATATAATGACACCAAAACTTATGAATATGAAGTGGAACATCCGCGCTGGGAAATTTTTCACGTATCGGATTATGTTATCGATTGTGATTTTAAAGGAATTTATGGAGATGAATTTTCTTTTTTAGCACAACACAAAACCTGTCATCAGTTTTTATGGCAAAAGGTTCGGAAGTGCGAATACATAATAAAACCGCATTGCCTTAGAAGAATGATTTCATAAATGCTTTTGCCTTGCTTTTGAATGCTGCGCTTTGATGCGGTAATTGTTCTTCAATCATTAATTTTATTTCAGGAATTATTTCGGGATATTTTTTTGCAAGCTTGCCGAGGATGCCTATTGAAAATGCTTTGATAGCAACAGCTTCGTCCGGCGATTCCAGGTATGTAAAACAAATTTCCATAACAGGCCCTTCATATTTTGCTGGAATAGTCAACAGCCTCCAAAAGCCGCACTGTGTTTCTTTTTATTGAATCATGAAGTTTTGGTTTCTTTAAATTGTTGAGTAACTTTTTGAAGTTGCTTTTCATCAATTCGGGATGTGCAATTGCGCAATAACTTAATGGCCATGCTGCTCTTTGGGTAACCCTGTATTCACCATTCAAAAACAAATGAAATAATTCGTTGAATCTTTCCTGGTTGTTACCGACCCATTTTACAATTTTATTGCATTGTTCTTTTGAATGTTCTTTTAAAATTTCAATTTGCAAATTCATGATTTCAAAATTGGCTAAAGTGAAAATATTAAAAAGATAAGAAGGTTGAAAACTTCTTTGGGAGCGATATGCCGTTTTAAATAAAGAACCACATGTGTGCAGCTCCGTAGGAGCGATATGTTAGTAATAGGAGACGGAACAAAATAGCCGTAGCTCCGTAGGAGCGATATGTTAGTAATAGGAGACGGAACAAAAATAGCTCCGTAGGAGCGATATGTTAGTAGTAGGAGACAAAAATAGCCGTAGCGCCATAGGAGCGATATGTTAGTAGTAGGAGATGGAACAAAATAGCCATAGCTCCGTAGGAGCGATATGTTAGTAGTAGGAGACGGAACAAAATAGCCGTAGCTCCGTAGGAGCGATATGTTTACTGCATTATTTTATCGAACGAATTCATTCATAAAATTCGAACAGATATTTTTCATCGTATTGAATGCCGAATTTACTCAGTAAATCAAGATATTCATCCTTAAACGTTCTTTTCTTATGATGCGTCGGCTGGTTTAAAATATAATTTACGACATCTAACGATTGTGATTTAGAATATGAAAATGCGCCAAACCCTTCCTGCCACGAAAAATTCTTTTCAAAATTTTTTTCTTTTATAAAAGATGATGAATTCGATTTTATGGTTCCAACCAAATTCGATATCGCTATATCCGGCTTTATACTCACAAGAATATGTGTATGATCGGGCATGCAATAAATAGCATATAATTTTTGTTTCTTTTCTGCAATTATTCCCGATATATATTTTTGCAGTTCAACACGAAAAGATTCTTTTATAAAATTTTGTCTTCCTTTTACGGCAAACACAATTTGGATGTATAATTGGGAATATGTATTTGGCATGATTTGCTTTATTTTATGCTGAAAAAATAGAATGATAATATTGCAGGCTTTGTTTCCCACATATCGCTCCTATGGAGCTGTTAATTGAACATAACACAATCTACTGCTACTAACATATCGCTCCTACGGAGCTCTGCTGCAAACTATGATACTAACCCACCTTTCTAACACATCATCCCTGTGGAACTAAACCGCTTTCAACAAACTAACCATCTTTCTTAACCTCTTCTTTATTAACCACAACATGCTGCATTTTCTCGTTCATTAATTCACTATCAAATTTCATCTTGCTATCTGCAAACATACTTGCTGAACTGTGAAACTCAACGGCGCCGGTACTTTCAGCCAATGACTTAATATTTTGTGAACTTACTCCTGAACCCGGCATAATAATAATCCTGTCATCTGCCTGGATAACTAATTGTTTAATTAATTCAATACCATCAATAGCTTTTGTGCGCAGGCCGGAAGTTAAGATTCTTTCGCACCCAATTGCAATAATATCTTCCATTGCCTGTAAAGGTTGTTTTGTTCGGTCGAATGCCCGGTGAAAAGTAACACCTAACGGATAGGCATATTCGACTAATTTGCGGCACCTCTTTTTATCGACATTTCCTTCCTCCGTTAATATGCCCAAAACAATTCCGTCGCAACCAAGGCTCTTTACACATTTCAATATCCTCTTTCATAATGTCAAACTCGTCATCACTGTATAAAAAATCGCCGCCCCGAGGCCGGATCATTACATATAATTCGATGGATAGGTTTTTTCTTGCAGCCTTAATAAATCCAAACGAAGGAGTAGTGCCTCCTTCCGAAGGATTATCGCATAATTCAATTCTGTCTGCACCCGCTTCCTGCGCCGCAATGCAGCTTTCAATATTAAAACCTATTATTTCTAATTTCATAATTTTTTAAATCAATTATCATTTGAATTCCGGGAGTATTTTCTCATTGACCATTGACCATTGACAACTGACTATTCACTATTCGCCGATCGCCCTTATCCTTGTGTCTCAAAAATATATTTTGAAGGAATTATTTTTTCTTCCCCGTTACTTTTTACACAAAATACAAATCCTTTTTGCAGGGCGTAAGCGCCGTATTCACCATTTTTATTAAGTGCTAAAAATGCTAATTGAAAAGTTTTTGCTTTTGCCATATCTCTTTTTACAACCCTGTCAATCGCTTTGCGGCAGGCTGTTTCCGGGGAATCGCCGTGTCTCATAAATTCAACTACAAGGTGAGTTCCGCAAATGCGCATGTTTTCTTCTCCTACGCCGGTGGATGTGGCGGCGCCCACTTCATTATCTACAAATATTCCGGCACCAATAATTGCTGAATCGCCTACACGTCCATGAATTTTAAATGCCATACCACTTGTTGTTACTGCGCCACTCATATTGCCTGAAGCGTCTAACGCAACTAAACCCATTGTATCATGATTGGCCGAACCATCATCAAAAAAAGCAGGCGCAAACGGGCCATGCTCGTCTTTATCTGCATTACCGCCCTGTTGCTTTTCAATATTTATAACTGGTTTGTATTCACTTTTTTTCAACCATCCTTTATAAGTATTTTCAGCGTCGGGCGATAATTCTTTAGGTTCTTTTTTAAATCCGTTTTCAATAGCGAATTGCTGCGCACCATCGCCTACAAGCATTATATGCGGAGTAGTTTCCATAATTTTTCTGGCGACGGAAACGGCATGTTTTATTTGTTCCATTCCACCCACAGCTCCGCAATTGGCTTTGTCATCCATAATGCAGGAATCGAGCGTTACAATACCATCCCTGTCAGGATATCCTCCAAGACCAACACAGCAATTGATGGTATCTTCAATCTGTCTGGCGCCTGCTTCCACAGCGTCCAGCGCCCGGCCATTGGCCGATAGAACTTTCCATGCTGCGGTATTTACATCTTTACCACTATCCCATGTGGAAATAACAATCGGCTTCGTTTGAGCCTTGTCGTTAGTAAATATATTTTTTACTGAAAGCAATGGCATGGCAAAGCCGGATAGCTGTAAAAATTTTCGTCTGTTAACCATAAATGATTTTTTAAGAATTAGAAATATAATTTGTTTGCGGGTATATGATCTTATTTGCGGTGAATTGATAAGTTTCTTAATCATCTCGTCCGAAATAGAATCGGCATAAGGCCCATAAGCATTCACTAATGCACCTTTCATATTGCCGTCTTTCGATTCAACAGCGTACACAACTGCTTCGTCCGATGGATTGGATTCGCCTTCAAAACGATACACTTCCGTTATTTCAAATTCATGCGGATTAAGGCATTCATTTGTGTCGTTACAAATTAATTTGTCAAATGCAATATTGAAATCCTTTAAGTAGCCTCTTGCTTTTAGACTATTAAGGGCATTGGAAACAGTGTCATAATTTTCCATTATTTACTTTTTTTTCAAAAATAAAACATTCCATTTTAGGAATACATGAATGAATTATGCTTTCTTTATAAAATATTGATACAATACTTTGTGTAAATTGCGTGTATAGACACTAAATGTGGATGAAAGAATTTTATGAGTAAAAAAACAGGAAAGAAGAAGCAGGATGCCTTTGGTAAAAGGAGTTTTGGATATAACACGATCTGGTATTGGTTACGTAATTGCTGAAGGAAGAGATAATGATGTACTTGTACGACCCAACGATTTTAATAAGGCTATGCATGGTGATACCGTGAGGGTAAAATTAAAACAATCAAATGGCCGGCGTATTGAAGGTGTGGTTGAAGAAATTGTTGAACGAAAACAAACGGAATTTATTGGCGATATTGAAGTGAAAGAAAACTTTGCATTCTTTAAACCCGATAGCCAGAAACCTATTCCCGATTTCTATATCAGTACTAAAAATCTAAATGGCGCAAAAAATAATGACAGGGTAGTAGTAAAACTTTTAAATTGGGAAAAAGGAGAAAAAAAACCTGAAGGCGAAGTGGTAACGGTGTTGCAGGCAAAGGACATGAACGACATGGCGATGAAAGAAATCCTTATTCAAAATGGATTTCCGCTGGAGTTTCCTAAAATGTTTTGGATGAAGCCAATGCATTAAAAGAAAGCAATAGATGAAAAGGAACTGGCTAAAAGAAAAGATTATCGAAATGTGCTAACGTTTACTATTGATCCTGCCGATGCAAAAGATTTTGACGATGCACTTTCTATTCAAAAGATTGCAAAAGATGAATATGAAATTGGTGTACACATTGCCGATGTAAGTCATTTTGTTAAGCCGGGTTCAGAACTTGATAAAGAAGGATACAGCAGGGCAACAAGTGTGTACCTTCCTGATCGGGTAAACCCTATGCTTCCTGAAAAAATTTCCAATGAACTTTGTTCACTTCGCCCGAATGAAGACAAATATACTTTCTCTGTTATTTTCAAAATAAATAGCAAGGGAAAAGTAAAAGAATACTGGCTGGGTAAAACTTTCATTCATAGCGACCATCGGTTTAACTATGATGAAGTACAGGAAATTATTGAAACAAACAACGGGAAAGTATGTTGAAGAAATTCAGCACCTGAATACACTTGCAAAAAATTTTCGCAAAGAAAGATTTAAAAATGGCGCTATCAATTTTTCTTCAACAGAAGTGAAATTTCAATTGGATGAAACTGGTAAGCCGATAGGCATTATTGTAAAAGAAAGCAAAGAATCGCACCAGCTTATTGAAGAATTTATGTTGCTGGCTAACCGCACCGTTGCTGCACATGTGGCTAAAATAAAAATTGATAAAAAGCCAATACCATTTCCATATCGCATTCACGATACACCGGATGAAGAAAAATTAAAACCGTTTGTTGCTTTTGCAAAAAAATTCGGGTATAAATTTAATATGAACAATGAAGCGGAAGTGGCTGCTTCTTTCAACCAGTTGTTACAGGATGTGCACGGAAAACCTGAGCAGCATGTGTTGGAACAGTTGGGCATTCGCACCATGGCAAAGGCAATTTATACTTCAGAAAATATTGGTCATTACGGTTTAGGCTTTGAGCATTATTGTCATTTTACTTCACCCATTCGCCGCTATCCTGATGTGATGGTGCACCGGATTTTGCAGGAGGTAATTGAAAATAAATATTCATCCCGATAAAAACATGGAAGAAAAATGCAGGCATTGCAGTGCAAAAGAAAGAGCTGCTATGGATTCGGAGCGTGCAGGGAATAAATACAAGCAGGTTGAATTTATGATGGATAAAGTGGGCGAAGATATGGAAGGTGTGATAAGCGGTGTTGCTGCATTTGGCTTCTGGGTGGAAACGGTAAATGAAAAATGTGAAGGCCTTGTTTCTGTAAGAGATCTTTCTGACTATGATGATTTCAGGCATGATGATGCAGACTATGCTTTGGTGGGACTTCATACAGGAAAGAAATTCAGGATGGGAGATAAAATACAAATAAAACTGGTGGCGGCAAACCTGGAAAAAAGACAACTTGATTTTGAATGGATTCCCGGAGTAGAAAGCCTGAGAGCAAAAGCGATAAAGAAAAAGAAAAATCATCGCAAGCAGCAGAAAAATACCGCAGGTCATCAGAAAAAATGATTTCCTTACACTTTACATAAAATGTCGATTAAAAATTTGACTTATTAAATGAATGAAGATAAGTTCATGAATGAAACATTACCAGGTAAAGTAAAACAGAAAATAATTTGACAACAAACAAGCGAAGTTATCCTATTTACCGACCTGCATTCTTTTAAAGAACTATCACTGCTTTTTGAAGAAAAATTTAATGTTCGCCATTTTCCTGAATATCCACAACAGCCTTTACAATGCATCGCAATACATACTAACGTTGGGCGGTAAACGCATAAGGCCGGTAATGTGCCTTATGGGTAATGAGCTGTTTGATGAAATTAATCCCGATGCCTGGAACATTGCTGACTGCTATTGAGTTATTTCACAACTTTACACTCATACATGATGATATAATGGATAAGGCTCCCTTGCGTCGTGGAATGCAAACGGTTCATACAAAATATGGTGAGTCAACGGCATTACTTTCCGGAGATGTAATGCTGGTGGCAGCCTATGATTGCATTAATAAAATAAGCAACGAACATATACATAAGTACTTGAAATTTTTAACCATACGCTGCAAAGCAGGTTTGTGAGGGTCAGCAACTCGACATGGATTTTGAAAAAAATGAGAATGTAAGTTTTGATGAATATGAAAAAATGATTGAGCTTAAAACATCGGTATTACTTGCCGCCAGCCTTCAATTGGGTGCTGTACTTGGTGGCGCCGGTGTTGGCAACCAGCAACACTTATATGAGTTTGGAAAAAATCTGGGTATCGCTTTCCAGGTGCAGGATGATTATTTAGATGCATTTGGCGATCCTGAAAAATTTGGTAAAAAACATGGTGGTGATATTATCGGCCAATAAGAAAACATTTCTTCTTATACAGGCAATGAATGTCTGTTCTCAGGTCGCAACTTGGAAGAATTACATACAATCAGCTTCAGAGCAATGATGAAGATAAAATAACAAGGGTTATCAGTATTTATAAATCCTGCAAAGTTGGATGAATGGGCAAAAGAACTAAAGCAAAAATATATGTCAAAAGCACTGGATCATCTGGAAGAGATTGCAGTTCTCTCTTCTCGTAAAAAGCCACTGGAAGGCTCTGGCACATTATTTATTAGACAGGGAAATGTGAGTCAGATAATTTATTTTACTTTTAGTTTAAATTCCTAATAGACCGCGACGTTTCAACTTTCTTTTTTGATTATCTGATCAATATTGTATTGCACTTCAAGGAAATAAAAAATAGATTTGTAACTTAATGCCAAGAGTTATGTCTTGCAGGTGTGCTTTGTCTTCATTCTTTTGCAGGGTTGTATTTTCTCCATCGATACTTGAAGCGCAGAACAATAGTTGCGGTAGTATCCAGGCAACAAGAAATTCTTGCCGATGAAAATCTTTTTGAAAGGTACAGATATTTTACATTTTAAACTCACTGGAAAGTTAAATGACTTGTTCAACGACAGGAGTGATAATAGTTCTTATCATCCCGTTTTGCTTCAATACATGGAAGAGACAGCAACCTTGTTTCGATTCAATTAATGGTGAAAACAAGAGGACATTTTCGTCGTCATGAAAACGAATTGTAACATGCCTCCTCTGCTACTGGATTTTCCGAAGGAACAAAATGAAAAATCGATATTTACATATCAAAATAAACTCAAATTAGTGGTTCCCTGCCGGGGATGATGATTATGTAATAAGAGAATGGCTTGCTTATAAAATATATAATCTTATTTCAGAAAAAAGTTTTAAGGCGAGACTGGTGCAGGTTGATTTTGAAGATTCATTGAAACAGCGAAAACCAGAAACTCATTATTGTATTTTACTGGAAGATGAAAAAAAAGTAGCTGAAAGAAATAATGCCTATGTATGGAAGCCAAAAATGCTGGCAATGCAAAATACAAATAAAGAAGAATTTCAAAAGATGGCTGTGTTTGAATATTTGATTGGAAATACTGATTGGTCTGTTCCTTATTTGCAAAATATTGTATTAATCTGACAGAGACTCCACTGAACTGCCTATTGCCATTCCTTACGATTTTGATCATGCGGGCATTGTGGATGCTCCTTATGCCGGGCCTGCTCCGGAGTTAGGAATTACTTCTGATCGCGACCGGCTCTATCGTGGTTATTGCGAAACAGATATGAAGAATTTTGCAGAAACTTTAAATTGTTTAATCAATTAAAGGAGTCTATATATGATCTTATATAAAAATTGTCCATTGTTGAGCAAATCGTATGTAAAGTTTGTTAACAGGTACTTTGATGATTTTTATAAAACAATAAATAGTGAAAGAAATCATAGAAAAGGAATTTGGAAAACCGTGCAGGGAACGATGTTCACGTTGAGCTGAAAGGTTTGAAAAAATAATATCCGGACCATCTGCCAGGATCAGGAAAACTTCAATAATTTTTCTTTTGTCAGTTATTTTATAATATCGCATTGTCATTTACGTACATGCTATTAGTAAGTTTATTACTTTTAAAATTGAAATTAATTTATCACTTCATTATTTTAATTAAGCGCTTCTTGTTTTTTTAAATTCATTTTTAAATAATCTTTTATGAAATTTTATTGTTTGTTCCTGTGTCTTATGCTTTATGTCATCTAATATCATATGGCCAGAATGATACGAATCAAATTGCTATTATTCCTCAGCCGGTAAAAGTGGTTGAAAATGCAGGTCATTTTTTATTGCCTCAAAATATAGTTATTGCAGTCTCCTTCACAACCCGAAATGAAACAGGTGATTGCTTTTTTAAGTGATCGTTTATCCACGCCTACCGGCATTCCTGTGGTTGTAAAAAATTCAGATGCTAACTGCAACTGTGCAATTAGTATTAAATAAAAAAGCAGATAATGTTATTGGGAAAGAAGGATATAATTTATCGGTAACTCCCAACAATATTATTATTACAGCAAATACTCCTGCAGGTTTATTTTATGGTGTGCAAACACTTGGTTCAATTATTTCCAAAAGAAATAGAAAGTCCGTTCACTGTTGCGAATGTAAAATGGGAAGCTCCGTGTGTTGACATAACGGACTATCCACGATTTGGATGGAGAGGATTAATGTTTGATGTTGCCCGTCATTTCTTTACAAAAGAAGATGTCGAGAAATACATTGACCAAATGGTTCGCTATAAATATAATCTGCTTCATCTTCATTTAACGGATGATGAAGGATGGCGTATAGAAATAAAAAGTTTACCGAAGCTAACTGAAGTTGGTGCATGGAATGTAAAGAAGGTCGGTTACTTCGGAACGTTTTCGGTGCCTAAACCTGATGAACCCCGCAACTATGGTGGCTTTTACACACAGGATGATATTAAAGAAATTGTTGCAATATGCAAAGGAAAGATTTGTAAATATTTTGCCCGAGATAGATGTGCCGGGCCATAGCCTTGCGGCCATCGCGGCTTACCCTGAATTATCCTGTTCGGGAGGAGTAAAAAATATCGGCGTTGCTTCGGGAGAAAATATTAAAGACTGGGACACGCATACTGCTTTATATGATGACAATCTTTGCCCGGCTAACGAGAACGTGTACATGTTTTTGGATAAGGTAATCACAGAAGTAGCGAAACTATTTCCGTTCGAATATATCCACATGGGAGGCGATGAAACCTTCAAAACTTTTTGGGAAAAGAGTGATGCCGTTAAAGCATTGATGAAAAGAGAAAGATTGAAAACTATGGAAGAAGTGCAAAGTTATTTTGAAAAAAGGGTGGAAAAAATTGTGGAATCAAAAGGTAAAAAATTTATGGGTTGGGATGAAATACTCGAAGGAGGCTTGGCGCCAAATGCAGTGGTAATGAGCTGGCGGGGAATGGAAGGGGGAATACAGGCTGCTAAAATGGGACATGAAGTGGTGATGAGCCCAACTACATTTGCTTACATCGATTATATGCAGGGAGATCCTGCGATTGAGCCGCATATCTATGCCACATTGCGATTAAAGAAAACATATCGAATTTGAGCCGCTGCCAGATAGTGTAAATCCAAAATTTATTAAAGGCGGCCAGGCTAATTTATGGACGGAACAGGTGTATAATATGCGCCATGCGGAGTATATGACATGGCCAAGAGCATTTGCTATTTCTGAAGATCTTTGGTCGCCAAAAGAAAATAAGAACTGGAATAATTTTGTTACAACGTGTTGAAAAGCATTTTGCAAGGTATGATGTTGCGCAAATAAAATATGCACCCAGTATGTACGATCCTATTATCAATGCGAGTGAATCTCCTGATAAAAAATTGATTGTTGAATTAAGTACCGAAATTGACGGCCTCGATATCTATTACACTTTTGATAATTCTTTTCCGGATAATTTTTATCCGAAATATACAGAGCCGGTTATTGTTCCTGAAGATGCAGTGCAGCTTAAGCTGATCACTTATAGAGATGGAAAGCCGATAGGGAGAATGATGACAGTACCGGTTACGGAATTGAAAGAGAAGGCTGATAAAAAAAGAATGAATAATTGTAATATTCAATATTTTCATGTAACAATTGCGGATAATTATTTTTATTGTAAATAGTAAGTAATTACCTTAGATATAAAATAATAAACGATGCTTGTAAAAATCAATTCTCTTATAATATTATTTATTGCCGCAATTTTATTTTCTAATTTATCCTTTGCTCAGCAATTACCCAATACACTTTCTCCAAAAGAAACACAGCAAGGCTGGAAACTTCTTTTCAATGGCAAAGATTTAGTTGGCTGGCATTCTTATCTTGAAAAAGTTGCCGGGAAAGCCTGGCAGGTTCAGGATGGATGATCTTCCTTAATAAAAATAACAAAAGTGTTTATAACGATTATGCTGACCTGGTAACTGATGAAGAATATGAAAATTTTGATCTTAAAGTTGAATGGAAAATGGAACCATGTGCCAACAGCGGTGTAATGTTTTATGTGCATGAATCTCCCGAATATAAAGACACGTACGAGTCAGGGCCCGAAATGCAGATTGCAGATTTGGCCTGCAATGATGATGGCCGCATTTTAAAATGCAGGGCTGGCGATTTATATGATTTGATATCTGCCGATACGGAATGGGTAAATAAAGGCGGCCGGTGGAACCAATATGAAATAATTGCAAAAGACGGGCATCTTACATTTTTCATGAATGGCCATAAAACAATTGACACACAAATGTGGGATGATCAATGGCGTGATATGATTAAGAACAGCAAGTTTGTTGAATGGCCGGGATTTGGCACTTACAAGAAAGGGCCATATTTCTTTCCAGGGAACTGAAAACGGAAAGTTGTGGTATCGCAATATTAAGATCAGGAAACTGTAAGGTATTACACTAATTAAATCTAATTACACTAATATGATTGAATCCCTTTCGTATTTAACAAATGAAAGAATGGTAAGTGATGATGATTCGTGTACACCATTGCGTTAGATTATTTGTTTTAATTCGTGTAATTCGTAATAAAATTCTATAATTTAATCAATTCATGGAAAAAAATGAAGAATTACCGAATAAAAAAAATTCATCAGTCGCGGAGAATTTATAAAAAATACCGCTTTAACAGCCGCAGCATTTTCTATTGTTCCCCGCCATGTATTAGGCGGAAAAGGCTTTATGGCGCCAAGTGATAAATTATATATAGCTGCTGTTGGTTGTGGCGGAGAAGCGGAAAATGATATTCATCATTATGCGACTGCTCCTAAAAAAAATGCAGTAATTTCTTTTTTATGCGATGTAGATGATCGCATGGCAGCACCACGCCGCAAAGAATTTCCCAATGCAAAATTTTATTATGATTGGCGGGAAATGTTTGAAAAAGAAAGCAAGAATTTTGATGCGGTTTCCGTTGCCATTCCCGATCATAACCATGCTATTGTTGGATTAAGTGCGATGCAATTAAAAAAACATTTGTATTTGCAAAAGCCATTGACGCATGATATTTATGAAGCACGTATTCTTACGCAGGCTGCGGAAAAATATAAAGTAGTTACGCAAATGGGCGACCAGGGTGCATCCTGCGATGGGATGAGAACTATGAGAGAATGGTTTGAAGCGGGGTTGATTGGTGATATAACAAGTGTTTACAACTGGACTAACCGTCCCGTGTGGCCGCAGGGAATTCCATGGCCTAAAGACCGCCCGCCGGTTCCAAAAGAACTGAAATGGGATCTATGGCTGGGAACTGCACAGCAAACTGATTACTTTGATAATCTTGTTCCTTTCAACTGGCGTGGATGGTGGCAATTTGGTACCGGCGCTTTGGGCGATATGGCTTGTCATATTATCGGCCCTTCATTTAAATTATTGGAACTTGGTTATCCAACCGAAGTTACCTGCAGCGCCAGCACGATTTTATTCAGGTATTTTCCAGGAAGCTGATTATCCCGAAAGCATTCCCGTGTCAAGTAAGCTTCGTTATAAATTTAAATTGAAAGATGGGCGTGAATTAAAATTATATTGGATGGATGGCGGCATTGTTCCTGACCGGCCCGATGAACTAGATCCTGATGTAAATGAGAATGAAGCATTGGCTGATGTTCCGGAAGAAAATGATTTTGAAGGTGGTTCACTTTTTATCGGAACAAAAGGAAAAGTTTCCTGCGGTTGGGGCGGAAGCCATCCAAGATTATTGCCGCTTTCATTGAATAAAGATGTAAATGTACCTAAAAAATATCCGCGTATAGAAGGCGGCATGGATGGCCATTGGTGGCAATGGATTGATGCATGTATTGCAGGTTATGGAAACATGGAAGTGGATTCTCCTTTTGTCGGGTATGCGGGACCGTTAACTGAAACCGTATTGATGGGCAATTTATTATTGCGTAGTTTTAATATCCGCAAAAAAATAAAAAGACATGATCCTGTTTATGGCGATGTGGAAGATATTACAACTCCCGGCCGTTATATTACTTATAAATGGGATGGAGAAAATATGCGGATAACCAATTTTGAAGCGGCTAATCAATTTGTAAAAAGAGAATACAGAAAGGGCTGGGGAGAATTAAAATTATAAAATAATCAATTAAAAACCTCGTAGCATCCAGTTCTCTGGGAGAGGGGTTGGGGTGAGGCTTTTAATAAGTTTTCATTATGAAACGTAACTATTATATCGTAGGTCTCATCATGCTTACATTTTTCGTAATTTCATTTCTTACGAATATTCTCGGTGCGCTCAATCCAAACGTATCTCAGAGGCTATAATCTTACTGAGAACAATGGCCGGATTTTTACCATTTGCTTTTTTCATTGCTTATGGTGTAATGTCGATTCCTTCAGGCTTGCTGGTTGAAAAATGGGGCGAGAAAAGAATGATGATATTGGCGTTTGCGCTTGCTTTTCTCGGGAGCATTTATGTTTGTAATTCATCCTACTTTTATCGTTTTTCTGATTTCGTTATTTACAATAGGAACTGGTATGGCGGCCTTACAGGTGGTCATCAATCCACTTTTACGGGTATCAGGGGGCGAAGCTCATTATGCTTTCAATTCCGTTCTTGCCCAGCTTATTTTTGGCCTGGCATCTTTTATCAGCCCGCAAATGTATTCGTACCTCGTGTCTAATATTGATAAAGGCAATATGCAAAAACCTTTCATCAGTCTGTTAAGTGGTTTGGTACCTGCAAAAATGTCGTGGGTTTCGGTTTATTGGGTATTTGCGGTAATTGGGTTGATAATGATCGTAATTATTTTGTTGGTAAAATTTCCGGTGGTAGAATTAAAGGAAGATGAAAAGATTGGATCGAAAGCCAGTTATTGTGGAGTTATTTAAAAACAGATATGTCATTCTTTTTTTCCTTGGAATATTTTGCTATGTTGGAACAGAGCAGGGAATTTCTTACTGGATGTCAAAATTTTTAAAAGTTTATCATGGATTCGATCCCGATACTGTTGGGGCAAATGCCGTTTCTTACTTCTGGGGACTAATGACAGTAGGTGGTATGCTGGGGCTTGTTCTTCTTAAATTGTTTGATAGCAAACATGTGCTGCGTTGGTTCACTATTTTTGGAATAATTAGCCTGGCTTTTGGATTGACGGGGAGCGCCCAGGTATCATTATGGGCTTTCCCGATTGCCGGATTTTTTCTTTCTGTAATGTATCCGGTAATAGTTTCACTTGGCCTTAATTCAGTCTCAAAGCATCATGGCTCTTTTGCCGGTATTCTTATGACGGGTATTGCCGGCGGCGCTGTTATACAAGTATTAATTGGGTGGATAAGTGATCTGACTTCGCTTAAAAACAGGAATGGTATTTTTGTTCATTACTCTTGGTTATATTTTAAGCATAAGCTTTTGGGCGAAACCCATCATTACCAATAAAACAATTGACCTCTTTAAAAAAGGGAAAGAAGTTAACTTAAACTTCTTATATATTGCCCTCATGCTTTTTAATTGAGGTGATAATTAATCCTGCCCCGGCTTATCTCCCACAAACCAATGTTCTTTATTTTTAAACAATACATTAAATGTTGTGAAGGAGCCATAGATACGTGTGATGTATTGCTGAAGATTTACCTTTTCTTCGTCGGTAAGATTTTTATTGCTGTTGATATTTTGTTCCAGCACCCTAAGCCTGTCTCTCGCCATAACTATTTTATGAAAGAAAACTTCAATCGGAATTTCTTTCGGTTTTAAGGAAGGGTCTTTCGGTTGCAATAACATGGTGCCGCCAACCCACCTGTCACCTAGTTTAACGATTTCGCTAACGTCGCCCCATAAACGTAATATTTTTAGTAACGACCTTTCTACGTTGGAATTGGTTTCTATTTCTTCCGTTACATTTTCAGGTTGAATATCATCCAGCTTGCTGTCTGTTTTATCAACTTCGATAATGCCATGATGTATAAATGATACAAGATAAGTAGCATAACGAATGCCCACAATTACTCCCGGCCCATGAATGGTATGTTGCAGCCTGGTTCCGATTCCTAAAAGTGTCTGGTCCATATTTAATATTTGTTACAAAGAAATAAAAAGTTTTATTTAAGATGGAAGATACAGTTAAAAATACAAGCCCTTTTTTTAAATGCCTGTAGATTTTTGTTGCAACAGTATAGAAAGTATTCTAGGAATTTCACTGGTATCATCGTCATCAAAATATTCCCGGATATCAACAGGCATTAGTTGATACTTTTTTGCAGTTTGGATAAATTCAGAAATGTGATGATTAAAACATTAACTACTTGTTGCCCCTCTTCGGTATCGAATCTTGCTTTCGTTCCGGCATATTGTTTAAATGGATGCAACTCGCCGATATAGACATATCCACCAGGTTTCAATTTTTTTGAAGTTTCATTAAAAACAGTGATCGAGGTTTTGGATATGCTCCAGCACGAGACTGAAACTTACAAGATCATATAATTTGCTGGTAAACGTCCATTCATTTGTAATATCAGTTTGTATAAACTCAACATTGCGTGATTTATTTTTTCTTTTGCTTTTGCAAGCATCTCTTCCGAAAGATCAATTGCTGTAACCAGCTTCGCTTTTTCGAGTAGCCATGCCGTATTTTTGCCCGTGCCGCAGCCAATTTCCAAAACTGCATCAAATGAAATGTTTGATAAGGTCTTTCGCAACGCGATTGCTTCAAGATCTCTTGTTTTGTTATCATTAGTATCGTATTGTTCTGCCCAGTTGTTGTAAGATTGCTGTACGTTCATTCTTTTTTTGATAAAGTAAAGTGATTTTCGTTTGATGATTTACATCCTTATAAAAATAAAATAAAATGAAACGTATTTATAAATACATTTAATAAAAATTGCTGATGACTTTCCTCGTTATTTTTTTATGCATTGCGGCTCTCGTGTTAATGGTTACGTGGGGAAAAATAAATCCGTTTCTTGCCTTTTTAGTTGTATCAATTGCTGCCGGGCTTTTATTGGGAATTCCGTTTGACCAGGTAGTTGCATCGGTTGCAAAAGGGAATAGGTGACACACTTGGTTCACTGGTAATTATAATTGCCCTGGGCGCCATGCTTGGAAAATTAGTTGCTGATAGCGGTGCAGCCCAAAAGATTGCAGCAGTAATGATGACAGCTTTTGGCGAAAAAAATATTCAATGGGCGTTGGTCGTTACCGGTTTTATCGTGGGTATCCCATTATTTTACGGTGTTGGTTTTGTATTGCTCGTGCCGCTAATATTTTCTGTTGTTTATCAATATAAATTACCGGCTGTTTATATCGGCTTGCCTATGCTGGCAGCCTTATCTGTCACATTTGGTTTTCTGCCGCCGCATCCTGCGCCCACAGCATTGGCGGTTCAATTTCATGCAAATATCGGATTAACATTAATCTATGGACTTATCATTTCAGTGCCGGCAATAATTATTGCCGGGCCAGTATTTGCGAAGACGTTAAAAAAGATTCATTCTGAACCTCTCGAAACTTTTCGTGGAAAGACTTTGCCGGAAGAACGTTTACCCGGCGGCGTTAGTAGTTTTTTATCGGCGCTTTTACCGGTTTTTCTTCTTATGATTTCAACGCTGTTGCTGCAGGTTATTGCAAAGGATACGCATGTCCAGCCGCATTATTTCTTTTATAGGTGATCCTGCCGTTGTAATGATTATTGCATTGGCGGTAGCCACGTACACGCTCGGCGTAAAGCAGGGAATTACTATTAAGGAATGTGATGGTGATTTATGCAGATGCAGTGAAAGAGATTGCCGTGATATTGCTGATCATCGGCAGCGCCGGTGCATTAAAACAGGTACTTGACAGATAGCGGCGTAAGCGAGCAGATCGCATCGCAGTTAAACGGAGTAAATATACCTCCGCTGGTACTTGCATGGATCATTGCCGCGATCATAAGAATTTGTATTGGATCGGCTACAGTGGCGGGTCTTACTACGGCGGGAATTTTGGCGCCTATAATCACGGCAAGCCATGTTAATCCCTGTTTAATGGTGCTATCAATCGGAGCCGGAAGCCTTGCCTGTTCACATGTTAACGATTCCGGTTTCTGGTTGTTCAAAGAATATTTTAACATCAGTATAAAAGATACTTTTCGCTCATGGACACTTATGGAATCAATTATTTCTGTGGTGGGATTGGCGGGTGTATTAATTTTGAATCTCTTTGTATAACTGCTTTAAATTTATTTATGGAAAATAACAGTCGCTTCGCAAAATTTTGCAGAAACAGGATTAACGCTTCCTCCTGCGCCAACGCCTATGGGAGTTTATAAGCCATTTCTTATCGATGGTAATCATTTATATGTGTCAGGACATGGGCCGGTTAAAAATAACGGAACCTTAATTACCGGGAAGGGTAGGCGATACGCTTGATATTGAAGAAGGAAAGAATGCAGCGCAACAAGTTGGCTTAACGATTCTTTCAACAATAGTAAGTAATCTCGGCAGCCTTGATAAAGTAAAGCGTGTAATAAAAGTTTTGGGAATGGTAAGCTGCACGCCCGGATTTTGAAAAACATCCTTACGTTATTAATGGTTGCAGCGAATTATTTAAAAAAATATGGGGTGAAGAAAATGGAGTGGGCGTGCGAAGCGCCGTTGGCATGGGCTCCTTGCCCGGAAATATCCCCGTTGAAATAGAAGCATTGTTTGAATTGTATTAACAAGCTAAAATGAGCAGCGATAAAATAGAAAAGGAATGGTATGCCATTGAAGATATAGATTCAATTGATTCACCGGCTTTGGTTGTATATCGCGAAAGGGTACTCGAAAATATCAATACGATGCTTTCCATGATTGACGATGTGAAGAGATTACGTCCGCATGTGAAAACACATAAAGCAAAGGAGGCAGTTTTACTAATGATGAATGCGGGCGTGAATAAATTTAAATGTGCCACAATTGCAGAAGCTGAAATGCTTGGCTTATGCTCAGCACCCGATGTGTTACTGGCCTATCAACCGACAAAACCGAAATTGAAACGATTTAGCGAAGTCATAAAAAAATATCCATCAACAAAGTTTTCCTGCCTCGTTGATAATATTGTTTCCGCCAAAGAAATTGCTGATGAGGCTCAATGCAAATAAAGTTTTAATTCCCGTTTATATTGATTTGAATGTCGGTATGAACCGTACCGGAATTGCGCCGGGCAAAGAAGCAATTGAGCTTTACAAATACTTGCAATAATACGTCGGGAATATGGCCAGTTGGTTTGCATGCTTATGACGGTCACATTCGCAATCCTGATATTCAACAACGCACAATAGAATGTGATGCTGCATTTGAACCGGTATTGCAAATGCAAAATATTTTGTTGAATGATGGATTGACGAAGCCTATTATTGTTGCCGGCGGTTCACCTACATTTCCTGTTCATGCTAAAAGAAAAGAAATTGAATGCAGCCCCGGCACATTTATTTATTGGGATAATGGTTATCAACTTGCATGCAAAGAACAAGCGTTTATTCCCGCAGCGTTAGTAATCAGCCGGGTTGTTTCTTTACCTTCCGAAACAAAATTGTGTCTTGACCTTGGACATAAATCCATCGCAGCGGAAAATACTTTAGACAAGCGTGTTTATTTTTTAAATGCGCCGGAATTAAAATTTACCGGCCAAAGTGAGGAACACTTGGTTGCAGAAGTGCCATTGGGTCATTCATATAAAATCGGCGACGTATTATATGGATTGCCTTATCATATTTGTCCCACTGTCGCCTTGTATGAAAGAGCATTGATAGTTGAAATAACAAAGTAGTTGATGAATGGAAAACCATTGCAAGAGACAGGAAGATTAATATTTAAGTGATCTGAATAAATCTCAACCTACACTATATGTTTATAATTGACGCCCATCTTGACCTCAGCATGAATGCGATGGAATGGAACCGCGATTTGAGAAAACCGGTTAAGGAAATTAATGAAAGAGAACGCGGACTAACGGATAAGCCTGATCGGGGAAATGCAACTGTTTCCTTTCCGGAATTACGTAAAGGAAATATTGGTTTGGTTGTTGCTACTCAAATTGGCCGATACGTGTCTGCGCACAAATCCATTACCGGGATGGCATTCGCCGGAGCAGGCCTGGGCACAAACACAAGGACAGCTTGCCTGGTACAAAGCAATGGAGGAATCAGGCGAAATGATACAGATCAATAATCTGGCATCACTTCAAAAACATATTGCTTTATGGAGCGATGAAAATAATAAGCAGCAAAAACCTATTGGCTATATTTTAAGCCTTGAAGGCGCAGATTCGCTAATAACAATTGGAGCATTTGGAACGTGCATGGAATTATGGTTTGCGTGCGCTTGGCCCTGCCCATTATGGAGAAGGCCGCTATGCAAATGGAACCGATAGCAGCGGAAAGATGCATGCAAACGGAATTGCTTTACTGAAAGAAATGGAACGGCTCAATATTATTTTAGATGCAACGCATTTATGTGATGATGCTTTCTGGCAGGCGCTCGATAATTTTAACGGTCATGTATGGGCCAGCCACAATAATGTACGATCGATCGTAAATCACAACCGCCAGTTTAGCGATGAACAAATTAAAGCATTGATTGAAAGAGGTGCAGTTATTGGCGGAGCATTGGATGCGTGGATGATGGTTCCCAATTGGCAGCGGGGAGTATCTACACCAAAAGAAATGAATTGTAATCTTGAAAAAATAATGGATCACTACGATCATATCTGCCAGCTTGCAGGAAATGCTTTGCACATTGCTGTAGGTACTGATCTCGATGGCGGCTATGGCCGTGAGCAATGTCCTTATGACCTGGAAACTATTGCTGATATGCAAAGATTACCTTCACTGTTTTATAAAAGAGGTTATTCGAAAGAGGATGTTGAAAATATTATGCATGGAAATTGGTTGCGGTTTTTAAGAAAAGCGTGGACATAATGTAAAAAGTTATCTTCAAATAAATGGTTCAAATCAATTCTTCATCACCGGCAATTCAATATAAGTGGGATATTTTTCTGTAAAGTAAATAGTATGTGTTGCTTTTGTAAAATCACTTTCTTTTGCTTCAAAAATATTGGGTATAAATTTTTGCGGATTGCGGTCAATTAACGGGAACCATGTGCTTTGTACCTGTATCATAATTTTATGCCCTTTTAAAAAAACATGATTGATGTCGTGCAGGTCAATTACAAACTCTTCGGGCTTGTTCGGCACCAATGCTTCCGGCTTTGAAAAACTTTTCCTGAATCTTCCCCTGAATACTTCCATAGCAACAGGTAATTGATATTGGCTCATCAAAATATTTTTTTGATCAAAATCCGGATATACATCAATCAGTTTAACAATCCAGTCGGCGTCTGTTCCGGTGGTGCTTGCAAAAAGATGCGCTGTTATTTTTCCGGTTACTGTTACATCTTCAGTAAGAGAATCCATGGTAAAACTTATGACATCGGGCCTTGTATAAACAAAACGCTGATCTTCTACCTGCCATGGCCGCCACCGGCTTCCGGTTCCATAAGTTGCTTCTATAGGTAATGTTCTGTAAGGAACAGGATGAGCAGGATCACTTATAAAACTTATTTTTCCGTCGTCACTAACGGGAGCTGTAAACGAAGCTTTATTGTTTGCGGAAGCATATAACTTTTTTACAGTTGCTTCTTTAGGCGGCCAGGTATTATAGGTTTTCCATTGATCGGTTCCCGTTTGAAAGCAATACGCTTCATCAAATTTTCCATCACCAATTCCTTTCAGGTAATAATCAAACCATTTCTTTTGCAACTCACGAAACCAAACACCGGTATTACTTTCAAAAGATATTTTGCCAAGACTGTCGCCTTTGCCGCCGCCCCATTGGCCGTGATTCCATGGCCCTAGTACAATATGATTCCGGTTAAAAGTATCTTTCTTTTCCATGTGTGCATACATCAGTTGCGGGCCATTAATATCTTCCTGGTCGAAATAACCACCCACATGCAATTGCGGCACCTGCGGATATTTTACATAACTTAAGCGGCGAATTTTTTTGCCAGAAAGAATCATAAGTCGGGATGCTTTACAAAATTGTTCCAGGTAGGAATGGTGTTATGAAAATATTTTTCATTTACGTTTTTCAGTGAGCCAAGCTGTAAATACCAGTCAAACAAATCAAATTGCGGAAAAGGAAAATCGCTGTCCGTAGTTTTATCATGTTCCACTTCATACGTATATTCCATTCCATAACTTAATCGAAATGCGCCGTTGTGATGAAAATCATCACCTAAAAAAAGATCTCCCATGCAAGCCTGTTCTGAAGCGGCTTTCAACGCAGGATGCGGATCAACAGAGCCAACTAATGCCAGCCAGCCGGGATAAGAAATTCCATAGATACCTGCTTTCCCATTATTGTTGGGAACATTTTTTAAGAGCCAGTCAATTGCATCATAGGTATCAGTGCTTTCATCAATGGCTCCTTTTTGTGTTTCATGAATTAAGTGGCTGATGAATTTGCATCGTTCCTTCGCTTTTATATTTTCCACGGATATCCTGGAATATAAAAATGTATCCTCCTGATGCCAGCGGGTACAGGTAAGATCTTTTAGGAATGTTAATCACAGTATCATCCGGAATAGGAATATCGGCGCCGTAAGGTGTACGCTCTATTAAAAAAGGTGAAGGTTCTTTTGCATTAACCGGAGCAAGTATAACGGTAAAAAGTTTTACTCCATCCCTCATCGGAATCATGACACTTGTTTTTTTATATAGAAGGAGCTGTCTGTTTGGGCAGTAACAATAGAGTACAGGCCGACCATTATGGCAACGGAAAGGAAAATTTTTTTCATGTGAAATGATTGAAGAATGAAATTAAGAAAGTTGGCAAAGTAATCAGAATAAAAATTTGCTCAGATAGTAACGGTGTTGAATTGGTTTTGATGCTTTGCTATCAATTATAAACAAGAAAATTACCGCGATTCGTCCCAAAGAATAGAAAACACGATCTGCATTTCTGCAAATTGCATTTTAAAAAATGAAGCCAGGCAATCAATTAAAGGATAACTCGCTTTAAAGCTTCATCACGCAATCGCTTCCGCAGCGCCTTTTGCCGCTGCCTTACTATCATGATGATTTTTGTAAAAGTTTTTTCTTGAGAAATAAATAATGATAAACACTACCAATAAAATGGCCGGCATTATGGCCACTTTTAAAAAAGTGCTGGAACCTGCCGTAGCATCTGCAGCAGCTTCGGTGGCACCGGAATTGATGGCTACAGATTTGAAATTATCGTACCAATGCCCCATAATAGGAACAACGAGCGAAGTGGAAAACATTCCTGCTCCACCCATAATGGATAATCCGAGAGCGCCGGTATTTGGAAGGTATTCTGAAACAAAACCCAACATGGTGGGCCAGAAAAAACAAACGCCAAGCGCAAAAACAAAAGCCGCTCCAAAAGCTGCGGGCCCGCTTACCATGCTTAATAATATTAGCCCGATGCCTGCGAACAAGGATGAAAATATCAACATGCCGTTAGGATTCATGCGATGGACAACGGGCCCTGCAAACGAACGTCCCAAAGCCATTAAACCGTTAATAAATACAAGTACTAATATTGCGGAAACATTGGCTCCCTGTAATAAAGAGACAATCCACGTGTTCGTACCCAGTTCGGTTGCACCGGTCATCATCATACAAAGAACCATGATAATAAACAGAGGTTGTATGCATGCTGAAAACATTTGTTTAGTACTAACGCCGCTGGTTACACGTTCTGTTTGAGGAAAATTTAATTTCAAAAACATATATCCATAGATGACTGCCGGTATTAACAACGTTCCAATCAAAATGCGCCAGTCGAGTTGCATTTTATCAATCATAAAATAAGAAAGTAATCCGCCAATAACAATTCCCCCGGGGAACCAAACGTGAAAGCGGTTAAGCATCGTCGTCTTATTTTCAGGGTATAACGTAACCGTGAGCGGATTACAGGCAGCCTCAACCATACCGTTTCCAACTCCAATAAATACGGTACCGATAAATAACATGGTTGCATCCTTTGCTACCAGGTACATGATAACGCCGGCAACATGACCAACGAATGCAATCGCTACATAATAAAATGGAATTACAGGCCGAATTCTCAAAACTGCAAACTAAAAGCCGTTCCTTCACCCATCCTTGATTGCACACTAATATTGCCTTTGTGCAGCATCATAATTTGTTTGCATAAACTCAACCCGATGCCACTGCCGTTTTTCTTGGTACTGAAAAATGGAATAAATATTTTATCCATAATTTCTTCTGTCATGCCCGGTCCATTATCGGCCACTTTTATAATAATTTTTCTGTTGATTAGATGGTAGATGCGGATAAAATGATTTGCGGTTCTGGATTATCTTTAACAGCTTCCATTGCATTTACAACAAGGTTAATGAGAACCTGTTCCACGAGGCTTGTATCGGCCTGCAGAATAAGATCGGTATCTTTTAAAACAATTTCCAGTTCAATATTTTTTTGCGCCAGCGTGGGTTCCATCAATTGGTGAAGGCCTTCAAAAAGATCTCTTACATAAATAGGTTTTAAATTCGGATTGGTAATCTTATTAAGATTACGGTACGTTTCTGCAAATTTTAATAAGCCTTCACTGCGTCGTTTAATGGTTTCTATTCCTAATTCAAGATCATGCACAGCCGCAGATTTATTGGGCATATGCATTACAGATTTTTCCAGCCTGTTTTTCAACGTGTCAGCAAGAGATGATATGGGCGCAACCGAATTCATGATCTCATGCGTCATCACACTCAATAATTTTTGCCAGGCTTTTGATTCTGTTTCATCCAAGGCTTCATTGATATTTTGAAAAGCAATGAGCTTAAATATTTTTCCCTTCTGTTTGAAAAGCGGTTGCAGACAACAACACTTTGAACGAACCTTTTTCAATGATGTGCTTTGGTAATTTTTCCATCGCCGGGTTTTAATGCAATAATATCTTCATACAATTCATTATCTCTCCTTGCAAGCGAATGAATCGTTTTTAAATAGGGAACCTGCAACATTTTTTTCAGCGATTCATTCATCCACAACACTTCCCCACTTTCTCCTTCATAAGATAAAATTCCGGTATCAACCAATTCCAGTATTTTCTGCAGGTATTGATATTGCGTTTCTTTTTCCTTACTGATAACCTTAAACGTAGTATTAATTTGATTAAACCCGTCCCGGAGTGGCTGTAATTCAGCAGGAGCATGCTTTACATCAAAATAGCGGGAGAAGTCGCGATAATGAACTGACTCCACAAACTGTTGCAATTCGTCCTGTGCTTTACGTTGAAACCGATACAATTCCACAAACTGGTAAGAGATAACAGGAAGAATTAAAATAAGATAAACATATAATTGCTGCGCAAACAAAAATGCAAATGCGGTGATTGTCGCAAACAAGAAAAATATTCTTATAGAATATTCTCCAGCCTGTATTCTTAACAAAAGAATTTGCCATTTATAGTCGTAATTTTATTTATCGTTCCTGTTATCAGACATCAGCTAATGATGTTAATTCCTCATATATCATACTTACTTAATCTCCTGTACAATGCGGTTCTTGTAAGGCCAAGTTCTTTGGCGGCCCTGCTGATATTTCCATTGTGTTTTTCTATTACTTTTAAAATAGTATTTTTTTCCAGTGTGCTTAAATTGAGTTCAACCGGCTCGGGTTCTTTTGGCAAAGAAGATTCAATAGGTGAAAATATTAAATCGTTTGCGGATAATTCTTCACCTTCCGACATAATCACGGCTCTTTCCATGGTGTATTGCAACTCACGCACATTGCCAGGAAAAAGATATTGCCTCATTTTGTCCAATGCCTTTGCATCAAATACAGGTTCTGGCTTTAAATATTTATTTGCATAAATGTCCGCAAAATGTTTAGCTAATAAAATAATATCATTTTCTCTTTTGCGCAAGTGGCGGTATTTCAATTTCTACCGTATTGATCCGGTAAATAAGATCTTTCCTGAACCTGCTTTCATTGGCGAGTTCGCGTAATAGGTAGGTTGGTGGCGCATATCAGGCGAATATCTATATTAACGGGATCATTACTTCCCAGCCTGGTTACCTGCCGGTTTTGTAAAACACTTAATAGTTTTACTTGTTGTTGCAAAGAAATATTTCCTATTTCATCCAGGAATAAAGTGCCGCCGTTTGCTGCTTCAAATCTTCCGGCCCTGTCCTCACTGGCACCCGTAAACGCACCTTTCTTATGGCCAAACAATTCACTTTCAAAAATAGATTCCGTTAGTGCGCCAAGGTCAACTTTTACAAAAGGCTTATCGGCACGCAGTGAATGTTGATGAATGGCCCTTGCTATAAGATCTTTGCCGGTTCCATTTTCACCAAGAATTAAAATGTTGGCATCAGTAGGCGCAATTTTTTCTATCTTGAAAAAAATATTATTCATCGCTTCCGATTCTCCAACCATTTCTTTACCTATTATTGGCACAGAAGCGCTCTGCAGAGTTTTGCCTTTTGCTTTTAAGCGTGGCTTTTATGGTTTCAATAAGCTTTTCGTTGTGCCAGGGCTTTACAACAAAATCTGCAGCACCTTCTTTTAATGATCTTACTGCAAGGTCAATATCGCCATAAGCGGTTATCATTATTACAGAAGCATCGGAACCAAATTCTCTTATTTTTTTCAGCCAGAATAATCCTTCATTACCGGTATTGATAGAACTGGTAAAATTCATATCCAGCAAGATCAGATCGAAGGTTTGTTTGGATAAAAGCCACCTGAGGTTTTCAGGATTTTTTTCTGTAACAACTTCTTTTACCTCTGTTTTTAGCAGCAATCGTACTGCAGTTAAAACATCGGTATCATCATCAATAATTAAAATAGTAGCATTTCTTAACAACATAGTTATAAATGTAAATTTATGAATTCAAATATTTTTCGAATTAATAATTAAATCGTAATCAAAACCTTCTTCAAAATTAAAGCTGTATACTAATTTCCACAAAGACACAAAGCGCACAAGATTCTTTAAATGTAACTCTTAGTTTCTTCGGCCTTCGAGGGAAAATCAATTTCCGACAAAGACACAAAGAGTGCAAAGTTATTTTTACATTATTCTTCGTGGCTCCGTGGAAAATATTTTAAATTGATTAACCAAAATTTATTAAAATTTCCGTAAGCGGTTTACACACTAACGAACGATTCTATAACTTGCTGCAATTATACCATAAATGCAACAGCATGGGAATTAATTTTTTAGATAAAATTTGTAAAACGGGTGTATCAAAACCGTACACCTGTTGTATCAGTAAAGAACATTTTTTTTATGCGATTAGAAATGTAACCTATTGAGTATCAGAAACGTTAAATAATGGCATTGTGTTGATAGTATAAGCTGCGTAAAAGCAGATGAATTTTCTCATTTTCAGTTTTTAAAGGCCACCGGGTAAAACCGGTGACCTTCTTTTGAAAATTAAAATTAAATATTAACCGTGGACAGAGTAATTGAAAAAAAGTATTGGTCTCGAAAAAGAATTCTCACTATAACAGGTATCGTTGCCTTGGTGGCCTTAATTGCCGGCAGCTATTATTATACATCGGGCGGCAGCAAATTAAATGTAGATACCGAAAGAATTAACGATAAGTACTATAACCAAAGGTTCGTTCCAGGAAAATATTCCGGTTAATGGAATTGTGTTGCCGCTTACGACGATTTATCTTGATGCGGTGGAAGGTGGCCGTGTTGAAGAAAAATATGTGGATGACGGGGCCATCATGAAAAAAGGCCAACCCATTTTAAGATTGTCCAATACTGACCTGCAATTGGGATCTGGTAACCCAGGAAACCAACGTATATAACCTGCTTACTCAAATGCAGATTTCGAAAAATGCCGCACAACAAAATACCGTTAGCAAACTCAATCAAATGACAGATGTTGAGAGCCAGTTGAAAGAAGCCGAGCGGGTTTATAAATTAGATAAGCATTTGTATGAGGAAAAAGCGATAGGGTCGCAGGAATATCAACAGGCCGTGAACAATTATAATTATTATTTGGAAAAGCAAAAACTTACCCGACAAGATTCTTCAACAGGATTCAGTATCTACCGAACAACAGTTGAAGCAGGCAAGGCAATCGTTTGAAGGTTCACAAACTGCCTTAAACGTTATGAAGGAAAAAGTGGGTGACCTTATAGTACGGGCGCCTATTGATGGACAATTAACTTCTTTGGATGCTGAAATTGGCCAGTCAAAAAATAAAGGAGAGCGTCTCGGGCAGATTGATGTGCTTGACGGGTTTAAAGTAAGAGTTGATATTGACCAACATTATATATCCCGCATTTTCACCGGACTTATATGGCACTTTTGATTTTGCCGATAAGACCTATAAACTTGTTATAAAAAAAATATATACCCAGGTAAATACTAATGGTAGTTTCCAGGTCGATATGGAATTTGTAGGTAATGTGCCACAAAGGAATCAGGCGTGGACAAACGTTACAGATCGTGTTGGCGCTTAGCGATGCAAGTACTGCAGTATTGTTACCTAAGGGAGGCTTTTATCAGCAAACGGGTGGCAACTGGATTTTTAAAGTAAGTGAAAATGGAAAAAGTGCGTACAAAGTCGATATACAACTTGGCCGTCAAAATCCGGATTATTACGAAGTATTACAGGGGTTAAATCCGGGCGACAAAGTGATAACGAGCAGTTACGAGAACTATGGAAATATGCAGGAATTGGTATTGTCGAAATAGAGCTTGAAAAGTACCGATATAAAAATATTCAGTTCAAATATATTAACCAAACATAAAATAATAAACATTAAAACTTACTGATATGAAAAAAATATTTTTTTACGCCTCATGGCAGTATTATTAATGTGTCTTTCTTCTTTATTAATTAAAAGTGAAAATGTAGCTAGCAAGTTAAAATGTTCTGCTTTTTGCAAATGCAAAATGCAGCACGACAGAACACATGAGTGACACCCACGCAGATCTTTTCTACAATAATGATGGCTTCTTTATAAAAATTTGACAATTAAACAAAATAAAAGACTCAATTTAAAAATAAAACAATGATTAAAATTTCAGATCTCGAAAAAATTTACCGGACGGAAGAAGTAGAAACCGTGGCTTTAAACAAACTTTCTTTTAATGTAAAGGAAGGAGAATTTGTTGCAGTTATGGGACCATCCGGTTGTGGTAAATCTACACTGCTTAACATTCTTGGATTGTTGGATGATCCTGATGACGGAAGCTTTTTGTTTAACGGCATTGAAGTAGCTCATTTTAATGAAAGAAAGAGAGCCGATTTACGCAAAAGGAATATCGGCTTCGTTTTCCAAAGCTTTAATCTTATCGATGAACTTACTGTTTTTGAAAATGTAGAATTGCCATTAATTTATCTCGGTGTTAAAGGTGATGAAAGAAAACAACGTGTGGAAAAGGTGCTCGATAAAATGCAGATCATGCATCGCCGTAATCACTATCCCGCAGCAGTTGAGCGGTGGTCAGCAACAGCGTGTTGCCGTAGCAAGAGCGGTAGTTAATAATCCCAAGTTAATATTGGCCGATGAACCTACAGGAAATCTTGATTCATCTAACGGTAATGAAGTGATGCAATTGTTAACCGAACTGAATGAACATGGCACCACCATAATAATGGTTACCCACAGTGAGCATGATGCAAGGTTTAGCCATCGCATTATCCGCATGCTCGACGGGCAAACCGTAACGGAAAATATTTTGATCTAACGTACATGTACCAACGCAGTCGGCACGACGATAGTCGTCAGACTGCGCTTTCATTAATAATCAGACTGCAGTTGTATTGATAGTTTGTTGTTTGATATGTTTATAGCCTATCAATTAAATTAAGATGATTAAAAATTATTTTAAAACAGCCTGGAGAAGTTTATGGAAAAATAAATTCTACTCAGTTATAAATGTTTGTGGTTTAGCGGTTGGCCTGGCCACCGGCATCATGTTGTTGCTGTGGGTGCAGAATGAGCTAAGCTTCGATAAATTTAATAAGGACTATAAAAACATTTATCAGCTTAGCACTCATTTTAATAATGGCGGTGAAGATAAAGTCTGGACCGGTGTTCCCGGTCCTTTGGCAGTATACGCAAAGTCAATTCCGGAAATAAAATCTTTTGTAAGAATACAAAGCGAATTCGATCAGAATATTTCTAATAAAGACCGCACAAAAATATTTGATGGAAACAAAATTGCTTATGTCGACAGTGGTTTCTTTTCAATGTTTAATTACAAATTACTGGAAGGAAATTTTGCCACAGCTTTCCCAAATGTAAATTCTGTTATTCTAACGCGATCTACGGCCAGGAAGCTATTCGGCAATGAAGAAGCAGTAGGTAAAACTATTGGTTTTAAAAAAGAACACTTTACAGTGACGGGAGTATTACAAAATTTTCCCGAAAATTCTACCCTTCAGTTTGATGCAATTTTCCCCATGACGTATTATGACAAACAATTTACTGCATGGGGTGGCAATGGTGATTGGAAAACAATTGATACAGATTTAGGCGATTTTGCTTTTAACACATTCGTGCAACTGCAACCCGGTGCCAGTACCGTAAAAACAGGGCAACTCTTTTCTGCAGCCTACAAGAAAGCAAGAAATGGACATAGCAATGCCAACTACCAATTACAGAACCTGGCCGATATTCATTTGACAACTGCAGATGGAAATACATCATCATTAAGAATGGTGCAGATATTTATGCTGGTGGTCATTTTGTTATTGGCAATAGCCAGTATTAATTATGTTAACCTCTCAACTGCCCGCTCCCTGGTAAGAGCAAAAGAAGTGAGCGTGCGTAAAATGATTGGCGCCAAAAAGCAGCAACTATTTTTCCAGTTTATTACTGAAACTTTCTTGTTGTTTTGCTTCGCCATTGCATTGGCAATAGGTTTAATATTCCTGTTAACGCCTTTATACAACAATATTTCAGGTAAAAATTTATCGTTTGATATCTCAGATGTCAATGTGCTAAAAGCTGCGGCCCTGGCTATCTTCGGAACATTGATCGTATCAAGCGTGTACCCTGCCATCCTGTTGTCTTCTTTCAAACCTATTGAAGCATTGAAAGGAAAAATTTCGTCGGGTGTTGGTATTGCAACACTTAGAAAAGGACTTGTTGTTTTTCAATTTTCTATCTCAGTGATACTGCTGGTATGTACCATCATTATGAGCAACCAGTTGCATTTTATCAAGAATAAAGATTTGGGTTATGATAAGAATTATGTTTTTTCTGTACCGCTCACCCAGGAGATTGTGGATCACATAGACGCAGTAAAAGCGGAATTAAAAAAGCAAACAAGCATATTGAATGTTGCCGCCTGTGATGCATATAGTTTTTCTGATATTAATGGTGAAACCGGTGATTTGGCATGGCCGGCAAAGCCGCCAAACGCTAATGTTACGATAACCCAGTTATGCGTAGATAAGGATATAATTCCCACGCTAAGAATCATGCTCCTGGAAGGACAAGACTTTTCGGGTACGCCTGCCGATAGTTCCCATTTTATTTTGAATGAAGCAGCCGTAAAGATGATGCAACTGAAGCCACCGTATGTTGGGCAACAGATTTCGCTCCATGGTCAAAAAGGTACTATAATTGGCATTACTGAAGATTTCAATTTTCAATCATTGAAATTTAAAATAAAACCATTAATATTTTTTACCTTCTGGCATAACCTTAATATTTTATACGTACGCACTACCGCTGCAAATGCACAACAGGCAATCGCTTCAGTACAGAGTCAATATAGAAAATATGCCGGTAATACACCTTTCAGCTATTATTTTTTAGATAAAACTTTTGATGCGCAATATAAAACAGATCAACGGGCTGGCACTTTATTCAATGTATTTGCGGGCATTGCAATATTCATTTCATGTCTTGGTTTGTTCGGGCTCGCAACTTATACGGCACAAGTAAAAGTTAAGGAAATAGGCATCAGGAAAGTATTGGGCGCCAGCGTAAATGGTATCGTTCAATTAATAAGTAAAGACTTTTTAAAATTAGTAACCATCGCAATAATTATAGCCATACCTGTTGCATGGTGGGCAATGAATAAATGGCTGGAAGGCTTCGCATACCGCATCCATATTACATGGGAGGTATTTGCACTGGCAGCGTTGTTATCGATAGCTATTGCTTTTATTACTATTAGTTTCCAGGCGATAAAAGCAGCGCTTGCGAATCCTGTTGATTCGTTACGATCTGAATAAACAATTTTTAGTTTAAATTTTATATCATTAAACCAGTAAAATTATCTGCCGTAGCCGGCTTCACTTTTTAAAAATAAAAATATGTTACA
Organism: uncultured Chitinophagaceae bacterium; assembly: GCA_963756945.1. Taxonomy (GTDB): domain Bacteria; phylum Bacteroidota; class Bacteroidia; order Chitinophagales; family Chitinophagaceae; genus Ginsengibacter. The sequence goes on from CAVWQJ010000006.1 coordinate 191,694, forward strand.
GCCGAAATCATTTCTCACCGTTATAATACTTTGCATTTGCCAGGTGGCATTTGCGCAAACAACCACAACAGTAAAGTCTTTTGATAAAGTTATTGTTAGTCCTCACATCCAGGTAACTTTTGTAGAAGGCAATGAAGAAAGTGTTACGGTAGAAAGCAATGCCGTTAGCAACGACAAATTAAATATTGAAGTGAAAGACAAAACCCTGCGTATCTATTTAGATGGCGCAAAAGAAATTACTAAAAACCAAAAGGTATATGATAACGGGTATAAAGAAAGAAGATCAATCTACAATGGTACCATAGTAAAAGCTACTGTTACTTATAAAACATTGCGTACACTTTCCGTAAGGGGCGAGGAAACCATTGTATGCAGCAGTAATTTAACAGGCAAAAAGTTTAACCTGAAAATATATGGCGAATCGCATGTGGTATTAAATGAAGTAAACCTGGGTGAACTGCGGACAACAATTTATGGTGAAAGCTATTTAGACATTAAGTCGGGCACAATAACCAATCAAAGATATACTACCTATGGTGAGGGCAAAATAAATACGCTCCGCATTAACAACAACAGCGCAAGGATTATAGCTTATGGCGAATCGGATTTTAGTCTGAATGTTTCCGATGCCATTAAGATAACCGCCTACGGTGAAGCAAAATTGCAATACACAGGAAACCCTGTTATTACTAAGGGGCTGCATTTTGGAGAGATGCATATTGATAAAATCGATTAGCGGTAACCGTTATTATCGTATTAAATTATTAAATGAAGCCCTGAATAAACGCTATTAAAAATTTGCGTATGCAATAAATCATTCGGCTATGTTAAAAAATTATCTCAAAACAGCTTTCAGAAACCTCTGGAAAAATAAGGGGTATAGTTTCTTAAATATAGGCGGCCTTGCTATAGGCATTGCCTGTGCCGGCCTCATATTTTTATGGGTTGAAGACGAACTTACCTTTAACCATTACTTTAGCAACAGGGATAACCTGTATAAAGTAAAAGACAGGCAAACTTATGATGGCACAACCTTCACATTCGATGCAACTCCCGGCCCATTTGCGGCAGGTATTAAAGCCGAGATTCCAGGTATAAAAAATACAGCACGTACAACCTGGGGCAACAGCGTTCTTTTTTCATTAAATGATAAAACCATTTATGAACAGGGATTATATGTTGATTCCCCATTTCTTGAAAATGTTTCAGCTTCAGTTTGTAAAAGGAAATGCTACCGGCGCATTTGCCCAATTGCATTCAATAGTTGTTTCGGAAAAGATGGCAAATAACTTTTTTGGCACTACTAACGTTATCGGCAAAACGCTGAAGGTAGATAATAAGGACGATTATGTAATATCAGGGGTAATTAAAGACCTTCCCGAAAATGTTTCATTCAAATTCGATTGGCTCTCACCTTTTAAAATTTATGAAGACCAGAATAAATGGTTGCAATACTGGGGCAGTAACGGCGTGGTAACTTATGTAGAAACTCAACCCAATGCAGATGTGGCATCCGATCAATAAAAAGTTATATGGTTATATCCAGACCAAAATAAAAGAGGCGAATGCAAGAATGTCTATTTATCCGATGAACCGGTGGAGAATGTATGACAGTTTTGATAATGGTAAAGAAATTCCCGGCAGAATAAAATATGTAAACCTGTTCAGTTTAATTGCCTGGATTATTTTAATTATCGCATGCATCAATTTTATGAATCTTTCAACTGCCCGTTCGGAGCAGCGTGCCAGAGAAGTAGGCGTAAAAAAAGTTATGGGCGCAGGTAAAACAAAATTAATCAGCCAGTTTATTGGTGAATCTATTTTTACTTCATTGCTTGCTGCATTGTTTGCGCTTGGAATTATTTATCTTTCATTGCCGGCTTTTAACAGCCTTGTTGAAAAACAATTATCCGTTAACGTTAGTAACCCTGGATCATATCATCAGCATTGCTGTTTATTGCCTTAATATGTGGCGTTGATCGCAGGGAGTTATCCTGCATTTTATCTTTCTTCTTTCAAGCCCGTATATGTTTTAAAAGGAATAAAAATAAAGAACAATGGCAGCGCCGGGTTAATAAGAAAGGGCCTTGTGGTATCTGCAGTTTTCTATCTCGGTAATTCTTATTATATCTACCATAATCATTTACCAGCAAATAACTCACGTAAAAGACCGCGACCTTGGCTATAATAAACAATAATCTTGTTTATATGTATATGCAGGGTAACATGAAACAACATTTTAATGTTATAAAAAATGATTTGCAGTCCACAGGCTTTGTACAAAATGCGGCCATAAGTAATAACCAGGTATTACAGCTCGGAAGTAACACAGGAGATTTTCATGGGAAGGAAAAGATCCTTCCAAACAGGTATTGATAACAGTAGAAGGCGTAAGCCCCGGATATACTGTCCACTATGGGCATTCATCTTAAAGAAGGAAGAGATTTTTATCCCGATGGAAAAACAGACAGCAGCAATGTTATTATCAATGAATCACTGGCAAAATCATCAATAAGAAAAATTTATTAGGCAGTATTATGTCCGACGGAGAAGCACAAATTATACAGTTGTTGGTGTAATAAAAGATTTTGTCTATAATAATATGTATGCTCCGGCATCGCCTTTAATATTGTTCTCCGATACATCCAATTGCAATGTATTAACCATTCGTCTCAAAACAGGCTCGCAAATTCCAGCTGCTTTGGCAAAGATTGAAACAGTAATTAAAAATGATAATCCCGGTTATCCTTTCGATTATAGTTTTGTTGATCAGCAATTTGATAAATTATTTAAAACGGAAACGCTTATTGGAAAATTAGCCGGCGTATTTTCCATACTTGCCATATTTATTTCCTGCCTTGGATTATTTGGTCTTGCTGCATATACTGCTGAAAAAAGAACAAAAGAAATTGGTATCCGCAAAGTGTTGGGGGCAAGTGTAAAAGGCCTTGCAGGTTTGCTTTCAAAAGAATTTTTGCAATTGGTTGCTATCTCCTGCCTCATTGCATTTCCTGTAGCATGGTGGATGATGAAAGATTGGTTAGATGGTTATACTTACCGCGTAAATATAAGCTGGATTGTTTTTGCTGTAGCCGGTATACTTGCTTTATTGATTGCATTAGTAACAGTAAGTTTCCAGGCAATAAAAGCTGCAGTAGCTAATCCGGTAAAGAGTTTAAGAAGCGAATAGCATATAAAATCTTATGTGTATAAAATTCTTTTTGTTTTTAAAATTGATGCAAGGCAGCATTGCTGCTTTGAGCGCTACATAAACCCGTAAAATATTTATATGTTTAAAAACTATTTTAAAATAGCATTCAGAAATCTTCGAAGAAATAAGATTTATTCCTTTATTAACATTGCTGGATTAAGTATTGGGTTGGCTTGTGCTATGCTGATTGTTTTGTATGTGAAAGATGAAGTAAGCTTCGACAAGTTTCATAAAAACGTAAATAATATTTATCGCATTGTTTCGAAATCAAAACACAATGGCGTTGAATATAAAGATGGCAACACAGGCTTGCTCCAGGGCCCGAGGTTTGCACAAAATGTTCCGGGCATACAATCATTTGTGCGTATTCAAAGCGGTGCAGAAGATATAAAAAAAGGAACGGAAATTCAATCGCAAAGCCTTTTGTACGTGGATTCAACTTTCTTTTCTGTATTTACTTTTCCGTTGTTAAATGGTAATGCTAAAACTTGTTTGAAAGAACCACATTCTATTGTCCTCTCCGAAGATGCCGCCAGGAAACAGTTTGGTAATTCCGATGCAGTTGGAAAAATAATGATGTTAAAAGAAGACAGCGCATTCGTTCCATATAAAGTAACTGCTGTTGCAAAAAGATGCCCGCAAAACTCTTCAATAAAATTTGATGTGTTGTTGCCGTTTAAAGAATCAGAAACAGATGCACAAAACAATGATAACTGGTATAGCTTCTTCCTGAACACTTTTGTTGTGTTGAATCCAAATGCGAGCCTGTCCACCGTAGAAAATGAAATGCAAAAATTTTACGTGAAGGACGCCGGTGAGACTTTTAAACAAATGATAAAGAAATATGGCGGTGGGCCGGATGCTGAGATGGGCACTTATTTTCTTCAGTCATTTACTAACATGCACATGAATACGGAACTGCCTCCGCAAAATGGCTTGTCAGATGCAAGTAACCCGATGTATTCCTATATTCTTTCCGGCATTGCGTTATTTGTGCTGCTGATTGCGTGTATCAACTTTGTTAATCTGACCGTAGCTCGTTCTGTAAAACGGGCTAAAGAAATCGGTATTCGTAAAGTAATTGGCAGCGACAGAAGACAGTTAATATTCCAGTTTTTAGGTGAGTCATTTTTGCTTTGTTTTTTTGCCTTTGTTTTTGCATTATTAATTGTGCAATTGATACTTCCCGTGTTTAACGAACTATCGAATAAGGCGCTTGCTCTTTCCTATCTTTTTGATGCTAAGCTAATAGCCTTTTACGTGTTATTGTTTTTCATAACGGGCATGCTTGCTGGTTTTTATCCTGCTTTGGTTTTATCTGGTTATAAGCCTGTTGAAACTTTGTACAGCCGCTTCAATCTTGCCGGTAAAAGTTATTTACAAAAGTCATTGGTAGTGTTACAGTTTGCTTTGGCTTCATTTTTAATTATAGCCACATTTACTATTTATGCTCAATTCAATTTTCTTACCAAAACTAATTTGGGTTATGACGACAGCAATATTGTTGTGGTGAACAGGCAGCAGGTTAAACACAGTGAAGCGGCTATTTTTAAATCTGAATTATTGAAGAATGGAAATATAATTGATGTGGCTGCAAAGAATGAAGGACAGTGGATGACTGGCGCTAAAATTGCCAATGATTCGTCGATTAGCTTTAACTATGAAACAATTGATGAATCATATATTCCGGAATTAAAAATCCCGTTGGTAGCAGGTAGAAATTTTTCCAAAGCTTATCCGTCAGACTCTACTAACGCGGTACTCGTAAACGAATCTTTTGTTAAGCAGGCAGGTTGGAAAATTCCAATTGGGCAAACAGTTAATTTCTTTTATAACAACAATGAAATTTATCATGTTATTGGCGTTGTAAAAGATTATCATTACCTGGACTTAAGTCAAAAAATTGGCCCGCAATTATTTACGATGAAGAATGGCAATTTGTATGGAATGTTCAACATTAAAATAAAGCCCGGTTCAGAAACAGAAAGCCTTAAGTATCATACAAAAGACTTTTATGCAATTTTTTCCGTTAAGCCCGTACTCATACGTATTTAAAGATGAGGAGAAACTAAAGGAATATCAATCGGAAGCCAAATGGAAGCAGATAATATTGTTTGGCGCTATACTAACGATATTCATTTCATGTATTGGTTTGTTTGGCTTATCTGTTTTATCAACAGAAAAAAGAACGAAAGAAATCGGCATCCGCAAAGTATTAGGTGCGTCGGTACAACACGTGGTTACGATTCTTTCTACAGATTTTTTAAAACTGGTTATGATTGCCCTTGTTATTGCGATACCACTTGCGTTGATTACTACAAACAAATGGCTGCAAAACTATCCCTACCGCATTACATTAAATTGGTGGAATGTTTGCGGTAGCCGGTTTGCTTGTAATTATGGTAGCACTTACTACGGTAAGTTTCCAGGCACTAAAAGCAGCAATGGCTAATCCCGCTAAGAGCCTGAGAAGTGAATAGCCTTCGCGGCACGACGGAACTCATACATATTAATAATATCAATTTTATAAAACGATAAACGAAGATCATGCTTAAGAATTATTTCAAAACTGTATGGCGTAATCTAAAAAAGAACAATTTTTTGCACTTAATTTCATAGGATTATACATAAACGTTGTATCTGTGGTAAAAATATTTTCCGTTCAATCCCGAACACCAAACTGTTCGTTATCGCACACCATTAAAAGAGCAATGCCTGTAAAGCTTTGTTAATAAAGGATTTCTAAATTGGCACATCCGGTTGTCATTTATTATAACTTCAACAACAACCTGGCTTTAATTATATTTTCCTAACTAAGAACTGATGCAATTGCAATTCATCTGTGATTGTGGTGAAGCAATATTATATTTTATCAGGTTCAATTTAAAAATTTATTATGATCAGGCATTATCTAAAAATTGCTTTCAGAAATATGGGGAAGCAAAAAATGTACGCAGCTATAAATATTGGCGGCTTTGCAATTGGTATTGCAGCATGTTTATTAATTGCTTTATACATTAAAAATGAGTTGAGCTACGACCAGGACAATCCCAACAAAGAAAATGTATTCAGGATCATCGGCGAAGCAAAACAAAATGGTGAAGTGCATAGCGGCGTTAGTTTCCCGCCACCTATGGCAAGGGCTTTATTGAATGATTTTCCGGAAGTAGTAAAGGCAGGCCGCACAATGAGTAGTGAACTATTTGGCGGTGCCAACAACCAGGTGAGAAGACCTGGTGAAGCGAATGATAATTATGAAACCGGTTTTTGTTTTGCCGATACTTCCATACTTGATATTTTGAATATACACATGGTTTATGGAGATCGAACCCATGCGCTTTCTGAACCTAATTCGGTTGTGATATGTAAAAGTTTAGCCGATAAATATTTTCCTAATCAAAACCCCGTTGGTAAAACGTTAGTGTTTAATGATAATACCAAAAACCTTATAAAGATTGGCGGTGTAATGGAAGACTTTCCTTTTAATTCTCATCTTCAGTATAAAGGTTTTATTTCTTTAGCAGGTGTCAACTTGTGGGATGGAGAGCAGGAAAAATGGACCTCGAGTAATTACCAGGTTTACCTCCAGTTGAGGCCGGGTGTAAACATGTCAGGCCTTCAATAAAAAAATAACCGCTGATGTTTTGGATAAATACATGATACCGGCGCTGGAAGCAAAGGGCAGAAAAAATATTGAAGGAGATTTTTAAAGGTGCCAGGCTATATCTGCAGCCCCTAACAGATATTCATTTGCATTCTTACAACATACAGGAAGATAATGTAAAGCATGGCGATATTCGATTCATCTGGATGTTTGCCGCTATTGCTATATTTATTTTGGTTTTGGCATGTATTAACTTTTTGAATCTGTCTACCGCCCGCTCTGCTAATCGGGCAAAAGAAGTGGGACTGCGCAAAGTGGTTGGCTCCAGCCGAGGCAATCTTATCAGGCAGTTTCTTACAGAATCAATGTTGTACAGTTTTCTATCTTTTATTATTGGCATATTAATTGCCGTGGCGGTGCTTCCGGTATTTAATAAAATTTCAGGCATCGCACTTGTCAATGCCATGGAGTCAATGGTGGATGTTGCCATTGATCATTGCGGCAGCATTCATAATAGGATTAATTGCAGGTTTATATCCGGCATTTTATTTATCTTATTTCAAACCGATCAATACATTAAAAGGCAACCTTAGTTTAGGCAGTAAGAATGCAGGTTTACGAAGCACACTGGTTGTATTGCAATTCACAATTTCAATTGTGTTACTTATCAGCACCAGTGTTATTTATAAGCAAATGCAATACATTCTTAATTCCACTATAGGGTTTAACAAAGATGAAGTGGTGATGATACAAGGAGCTGATGCATTGCGTGATCATACTGTCTTCTTTTAAAAATGAATTATTGCGTCTACCCGTAGTGAAGAATGTGAGTGTAAGCGACTTTCTTCCTGTTGACGGAACCAAAAGAAATGGCAATACATTTTGGAAGGAAGGTGAATGCTAACCGGTAACGGCGTACAAACACAGCGTTGGGTGGTAGACGAAAATTATATTCCTACCCTTGGCATGAAATTGATTGCCGGAAGAAATTTTACGCAGGAAATGCACACAGATTCTGCTGCAACAATTATCAATAAGGCAATGGCTGACAAGATTGGTTATAAAAACCCGGTCGGGCAAATGGTTACTAACGGTGACGAACACCTGCGATTATTGGCGTTGTCGATAATTTTTATTATGAAAGTATAAAACAACAGGTGAACCCTTTGCTCATGGTGTTGGGAAACAGCAATAGCGTTATTTCTGTAAAGGTGAATGCTGCTGACATGAAGACGGCGCTGACTGCTATCAGTGGTGTATGGAAGAATTTTTTGCCCAATCAAACAATGCGCTATAATTTTCTGGATCAAAGCTATGCGTCGATGTATGCGGATGTGCAACGCATGGAATACATCTTTACAGGTTTTTCGGTATTGGCAATAATTGTAGCATGCCTCGGCTTATTTGCCCTGGCTGCTTTTATGGGAGAACAGCGCAGCAAAGAAGTAAGTATTCGCAAAGTGCTGGGTGCTTCGGTTGCTAATGTATTTACTTTGCTCACAGGAAATTTTTTAAAGCTGGTAGGAATATCTTTGATTATTGCCGTGCCATTAGGCTGGTTGTTAATGAATAAATGGTTGCAGGATTACGTCTACCGGATTAAAATTTCGTGGGACATATTTGCAACAACCGGGGCAGTGGTAATATTGATTGCGCTCGTAACCATTTGCTGGCAGGCTATAAAATCGGCAGTGGCAAATCCTGTAAAGAGTTTAAGGTCTGAATAGAAATAATTATGACAGTAAATAAAAGAAAGATGAATTGCGATCGGAAACTATGCCGGTTTATTTTCAATGTAAAAACTTAGTGTATGCTTAAGAGTTATTTTAAAATAGCCATCAGAACATTATCAAAGAACAGGCTCACTTCCTTCATCAATATTTTTGGTCTTGGGCTAAGCATGTCCGTTGGGCTGATGATTATGATTCGCCTGCAGGATCAATTGAGTTACGATAATTTTCATCCGCACCCGGACAGAACTTACCGCGTTACCAGCGGTTATGCAAAGAAAAACGCAGAGGCCTGGAAAATGGCGAGTACGCCGTTGCCGTTATATGATGCGCTATCGAAGGATACCGGCATTGTTGAAAGCGCAGTAAACATATATCCTGCTTTTAATGGTAAAGCAACCGCTGCTGGAAAAGAATTATATATCAACGGTGCATTTACCGAACCTTCATTTTTTAAAGTATTCGGATTTCAACTCTCATCAGGTAATGAACAAACGGCATTGCAAAATCCCAATACAGTTGTAATTAATAAAACAACTGCTGAGAAATTTTTTGGAACGGCTAATCCCATTGGAAAAGTTATCAGCATGGAAAAAGGCGGGGACTTTATTATTACGGGAGTACTCTCTGACATGCCCGGTAAATCTCATATCGATTTTGATGCGTTATGCCTCTTACAGCAGCGTAGCGAATTTGGAACGAAATAAAGTGCTTGCAGCAAATTCATCTGACTGGTTTGCTTTTAATGCGGCATATACCTATGTTCTCTTAAAAGAAAATACACGTCTCTCAAGTCTTTCACAAAATCTGCATTCCATTTCGAATGAGTTAAATAAAATAAACAAAGAAGGAATAACGTCATTCGGCACGCAACGTATTGACAAAATTACGCCCGGCACGGAGGAGTTAAACAACAATATCGGCAGGGGAACCTCGTGGACTAAAATATATTTTGAAATGGGTGTGGCGTTGCTGATTTTACTGGCAGCATGTTTTAATTATACCAATCTCACTATCGCAAGAGCCTTAACGAGAGCCAAGGAGGTTGGCATACGGAAAATCGTTGGAGCCCGCCGCCACCAGGTGTTTACGCAATATATTATTGAATCGGTTTTGCTGGCATTCGGAGCGCTTTCATTTGCCTGGCTCATTCTTTCGTTTATAATTCATTATGCGCCTTTCAACGACGATTACGAGTTTATTCCTTCCACGTTTCATTATAATGCGGCACTCGTATATTGGTCCGCAGGATTTGCATTGTTTACAGGGCTTCTCGCAGGGGCATCGCCTGCCTGGATATTATCTTCGTTTAAGCCTTTACGTGTGTTGAAGAATTTGTCAACCGCAAAAATATCTGGGCAAGGTAAGTTTACAAAAAGCGCTGATCGTTTTTCAATATAGCCTGTCACTGATCATCATTATTTTTCTTTTTGCGTTTTACCGGCAGTTTTCGTTTATGGCGCAAGCAAGTCCTGGTTTTAGAAAAGACAATGTAATGATTGTTCCACTTAATGGAATAGATGAAAAAATTGCGGCCCAAAAAATTAAAAGCGTAACAGGAGTAGAATCTGTGTCCGCAATGTCTTCTCAATTTGGTAAGCATTTCCAGGGGATGAGCATGCCGGTATGGATTAGCAATAAAAAAGAGGCATTGCCTATAAATTATTATTATGCAGATGATGAATTTATACCTTCAATGAAAATTGGTTTTGTTGCCGGGCAAAATTTTCAATCGGCTTCCAATGTAAATAACGAACAATATATTATCCTGAATGAAAAGGCGGTCCATGCTTTGGGGATTAAAAAAATTGAAAATGCCCCGGGTCAAAAGCTTTGGATCAACGACTCAACTAAATTGGAAATTGCAGGTGTAGTAAAAGATTTTAATTATGAAAATGCGGGCAGGCCTGTTGCTCCGCTGGCCTTTAGAATTAAGAAAAATGCTTATAGTTACCTGTATATAACAACAGCAAATACTAAGAAAGATGTTATTGAAAGCCGTATTAAAAGTGAATGGAAAACATTGGCATCCACTGCGCCATTTACGTATTCATGGCTTAAATGAAGATCTCGATAAAGGCAATTCCCAGGCGGCAACAATATCACTTATTGGGCTACCTGGCTTTTATTGCGGTAGCGATTGCAACACTGGGCCTGCTTGGCCTCGTGGTTTATTCTATAGAAGTAAAACAAAAGGAAGTAAGCATTAGAAAAATAATTGGAGCGAGTGAAAAACAATTAGTGAAAATGTTGTCCGGAAGATTTATAAAACTTTTATTTATTGCAGGAATTATTGCAATGCCTATCGGCTATACTGCAGGCTTTTTGTTCTTGCAAAATTTTGCCTTGCGGGTCAATTTCGGGCTGTTCAGTGTGCTTATGTGTTTTGCGTTATTATTGGCGATAGGTTTATTTACAATCATATCGCAAACTTATAAAGCGGCGATGGCTAACCCTGTTAAAAATTTGAGATCAGAATAACAAAATATCATGATAAAAAATTATTTTAAAACGGCATTTAGAAACTTACGGCGCAATAAGATTTTTTCATTGATTAATGTGCTCGGATCTGGCCATTGGTATCAGTGCTTCGTTGGTTATTTATTTGCTCGTCAATTATCATTTCACTTTTGATAAGTTTGAAAAGGATAATGATCGCATTTATCGCGTCGTATCCAATTTTGTTTTTTCTGGCGAAGTATTATCGTAACTCCGGCGTTACCTCGCCATTGGGGCCTGCGGTAAAAAAGGAATTAACGGGCCTTGACGCAGTGGTTCCATTTCGAACTGCGGATGATGTGAAGGCCAGTATTCCTTCAGCAAAAGATCCCGTTATTTTTAAACACCAGAAGAATATTGTTTTTGTAAATGAAGACTATATGAACCTGCTCGGCTATAAGTGGTTGGCTGGTTCCCCAAAAACTTCTTTAAGCCATCCGTACCAAACCGTACTCGCAGAAAGTGCAGCGAGATTATATTTTCCAAAACTTTTGCCACAGGAAATTATTGGTAAACGAATTTATTTTAATGATACTGTTCCCGCTAGTAGTTTCCGGTATCGTAAAAGATATTGATCAAAATACAGATTTTACTTTCTCAACTTTTATATCAAGAGCTACTTTAGAAAACACCAACCTGAAGCCGGAGGATTGGACCCAGTGGGACAATACTAATTCTGCCTCCCAGCTACTTGTAAAACTTTCCCCGGGAACTGATCCCAAAAAAATTGAGGCGGGAATGGATGGACTTTATATTAAAAATCACAAGCCTGATCCCGAAGACCACAGTAAATCATCTTTTAAACTGCAGCCATTGAGTGATCTGCATTTTAATTCAGATTATGGTGGATATGATTTGCCGCTAGCCAGTAAACCAACTTTATATAGTTTGCTTGCAGTTGCCCTATTTTTACTTGTTGCTCGGTTGTATCAATTTTATAAATCTAACTACAGCCCATGCGGCTCAAAGAGCAAAAGAAATTGGCATTCGAAAAACTTTGGGAAGTTCTAAAAAGCAGCTCATTTTTCAATTTCTTAGCGAGACATTTTTGCTTACGTTTATAGCTACCGTTATATCGGTCTTTTTAACGCCGTTATTTTAAAAGCGTTTTCCGGTTTCATTCCCGAAGGATTACATTTTAGTTTAATGGCGCATCCCGGCATTATTCTTTTTCTGCTACTGCTTATTATTGTTGTAACGCTTTTGGCCGGTTCTTATCCTGCAATGATTCTTTCAGGATATAAGCCTGTACTCGTTTTAAAGAACCAGGCATATAGCAACACCGGTAAAACCCGTAATGCATGGTTACGGAAATCATTGACGATATCACAGTTTGTGATTGCCCAGGTTTTTATTATGGCAACCATTCTTGTGAGCAAGCAAATAACGTATTCTCTTAATAAAAATATGGGGTTTAAGAAAGATGCCATCATACATCTGAGTGTAAATTATTACGATACTGTGAAGGCGCATAAATATATTTTTATTGATAAACTAAAAAGTATTCCTGGAATTGCCATGGTTAGTCTAAGCAACAATCCACCTTCTTCCAACAGTACGTGGAGCAGTACAAGAAAGTATAAAGATGGAAAAAAAGAAGTGCTTACAGATGTGCAGATGAAAATAGCGGACACAAACTATATTAAGTTATATGGGATAAAATTGCTGGCCGGTACCAATATTTCGCAGAGTGATACTTCAAGTCAATACCTCATTAATGAAACATATGCCCATATTCTCGGCTTTCAGCAATTGAATAAGGCTATTGGTAAAAAGATAAGTGACATTCCGATAGTTGGTGTTATAGCAGATTTCAACCAGCATTCTCTTCGCGACCCGGTTAAGCCATTAATAATTGCTAACGGTGTTAACAACGCCAGGACAATTAATATTGCTTTAATGCCTCAAAATGCGGAGGGCACTTTATGGAAATCTACTATTGCGCAAATTGGAAAAGCCTGGAGAGAGATTTTTCCCGATGATGATTTTGACTATAAGTTTTTTGATGCAGGATATTGCAAAATACTATGATGCAGGAGCAGCATATCTCAAGCCTGCTAATGTGGGCAACCAGCCTTGCCATTTTTATTAGTTGTCTCGGTTTGCTTGGATTGGTAATTTATACTACTACCCAGCGAACGAAAGAAATTGGAGTTAGAAAAGTTCTTGGGCGCATCCGTATCGCATATTGTTGCCATGATTACCAAAGACTTTTTATTGCTGATCGTAATTGCTTTTGTAATTGCTGCGCCATTGGCCTGGATAGGAATGAACAAGTGGCTGGATAACTTTGCCTACCGCACTGAAATAAGCTGGTGGATATTTGCATTTGGCATTTCCGTAATGATAATTATCGCCATCCTCACGCTAAGTTTCCAAACTATAAAGGCAGCGCATTGCTAACCCGGTGAAGAGTTTGAGAACAGAATAGGATATTCAGGTGGCCAGAATGGTGAATACGGCGATATACAATTTGTTACCATCTGATACGCTAACTGTTAGGCGTAGACGTAATGCAGCAATTGACGTTTTTAATCCTGCAATGCGATGCCATTACAGTCGTTATTACCATTGAAATCCCATCGATTGCTGAAATGTGATATTTAATGCCTTCCAGCACACCCTGCTGCCAGCGGATCTTTCGGCGAAATAAATAAATTTATTTTTCCTTAATTCTTCCAGCTCGGGGCTATAGTTGGCCACTACTATTCCTTTGGCTTTTCCTTTGAGCATATCAATATCATTACCACTATTGCCGGCAGTAATAAAATGTTCCATCGGAACTTTCCATTTGTAACTGAGGTAGCGAACTGCACTTCCTTTGCTGGCGCGGAAGGGAAGTAGGTCCAGGTAATTTATTTTCCGTTAATAATATTTTTGCCCTGAGCTTCCGGTCATCAAGAAACTTATAAAGATCGGCAAGATCATCTTCGTTAAAACTGTCATCAACATAATAGCTAAGTTTGAAACGCCATTGGGCCGCCTGTTCCTGCAAGCGGATGCCTGGGAATTTTGACAATGCATTTTGCATTTCATCTCTTTTCCATTGATAATCGATATGGCTGTCCCATCCATTATCAGGAATAAATTTATCGGTATAATAAATCTCCGAACCTGCCGAACAAATTAATATATCAGGGTTAGGTAAATCATAATTGGCAAAAGCATGTTCTGTAATTTCCCTGTTTCTGCCGCTGGCTACACCAAACACAATTTTATCTTTGTTATTGGCAATCCATTCTTTAAATTCATTTAACCCATCTGTTTTATTTCCGTCTACAAGTGTTCCGTCAAGATCTGAAATAATGAACAGTTTTGCTTTGGCCAGCTTCTTTCCGTAAGCCGTTTTGTGTGTAAAAGCAAGTGCATCAGAATCTTTTTTCTGAAAAAGATTTTCAATAATCTCAATATATTTATTGGCATGTGCCGTCCATGAATACAACTGATCAACAGCTCTTATACCACTTGCAGAATATTTTTCCCACAAAGCCTGGTCAGCAATTATTTTTTTAAGTGCATCAGCAATGGCAAGCGGATCTTCCACATCTATTAACAATCCATTTTTACAATGTTCAAGAATTTCTTTCGGCCCCCCGCTCGGTGAGGCTATTACCGGAAGTCCGCAGGCAGCAGCTTCCACAATAGTTAATCCAAAATTTTCTCCCGGTGTTGCATTTATAAATACACCTTTTTTGCGTGCAGCCACCCGGTATATTTCCGGCACTTCCAGCGTAGGATCATTTTTTTTAGGAATGGCCATCTTCCCATACAAATCATATTTGTCAAGTAACAATAACAGGTTCGTAAGTATGTCCTGTTCATCCGCAGGCATTTGAGTAATATCTTTTCTTACGCCGGCAAATATGGCAAGATTGGCCATGGCCTGTAATTCTTTGTCTTGTCCGTATGATTGAATAATTGTTTCAAAATTTTTTCTTTTATCCGCCCGTCCAATAGAAAGTATTAATGGTTTTGCCCGGGCTGAATAAAAAACGTTCAATCTCCGAATTGATTCGGTATAAGCGCTTGTTCCTGCTCAATGGTCATTTTAAATGACGGCATATCCAACCGGTAAAACGGATAAAACAATCAGTATTTACACCCGGAGGAATTACTTCAAACCTGCCCGGCTTTTTATTTTCGTAAAAGCATATTGAGTATCTATTACATGCTGGGTACTTACAATTATCACGTCGGCAGTTTTCAGTAAATTTTCTTCAACGGAAATACGCCGGTCTATGTTGAACTTTTCATCGATCTTTTCAGGCGACAAACCTTGTTGCAGCAAAATATTTTTTTTATTGCGTCCCAGAGAATGGCTTGTGGCAATGAAAGGGATTCCAAGCATTTCACTGATCTGGCTGGCAAGATAATTGCCATCAGCATAATGGCCATGTACTACATCAGGAAAATCATCTTCTCTCTCAATAAACCGGATTGTTTTATCAATAAACTCATCAAGATGTTCCCACAAGGTTTCTTTGGGGCGATAGGTATTTCCGCCGCAAGTAACTCTTACGATGCGGGCTTTTTCATTTACTTTTTCAATACTTTTTTCATAAGAAGACGAAACCCGTTTGTCTGAAATTCTCCGGGTAAAGAGATCAACTTTTCTAACCTGTGGATGGAAGGAAAGATTTTCCAATAGCTCAAGTACATATTTCACCTGGCCCGCCTGTGTCCTTATCTCTCCCGATTTCAGGATCGTTAAATCTTATAAGTCCATGAGGACTGAATAATTGTATATAATAACTCACTCATTTTTATTTTTTACATTGATCTGACAATTGCAAAAATAACTAAACATGGTTACATCGTATTCCTGGCAGTGATCTGTCCCTGTTAAGTTGATGAAAATCGCTTCACTCGGCTTCAATCATCTATTTACCGTCCATTTACAACACAATTATTTTGCATTAACAGAACCTGAAAATATTAATTGACTATTTTTGATAAAACGGATTAAAAAAGTTTATGTATTCAGGATCAGGATTCAGTGACTGGGAAATTGGTGATATAACGGTGATCGTACACGAAGGAGTCTATCATTTATTTCATCTCATTATTCCCAACCACGATTATATTGCTCATGCCGTTTCTGCGGACGGTATTTCATGGAAAAGAGTAAACAATGCTTTATTCGTTGGAAACCCGGGCGAATGGGATGACGATATGCTCTGGACAATGCATGTATGTGAAACAGGACGATAAATTTGAAATGTATTATACCGGCTTGCAACGCAGGGACCGCGGCGTTATTACAAAAATCGGCCTGGCAGAATCGGACAATCTGATCGACTGGACAAAGAGTAAAAAGAACATTTATCCGATTACACCGAAAGGCATCTATTACGAAGCTTCAGATGCGAATCCCCGTAAATGGCTGAGCTTTCGCGACCCTTTCAGGTTTGATTATAACGGTGAAGTGTACCTGCTGGTTTGTGCCCGCAGTATTACCGGCCCTGTTTCCCGCAGGGGATGCGTGGGTGTGGTTAAAATAACCAACGACGTTGTTGAATTAATGCCTCCTCTTTTGTATCCAATGATGTATGATGATATTGAATGCCCATGTGCATTTCAATTGAATGGACGGTTTTATGTTATTGGTTCCATAAGGGAAGATATTAAAGTTCGTTACTGGTTTGCACCGGATTTTTTTAATGAATATCATTCTTTTCATGCCGATGTATTTTTGCCGCAGGGAAATTATGCCGCCCGTACCGTGCAGGATGGCGATCATTTACTTGTATATAATTTTTTCTATGCTTATGGAAAAATTGATACATTGAGGGTGTTGCCTCCGCCGAAAGAACTTGACACAGATGACAAGGGAAGATTATTATTGAAAAGTTATTACCGCTGGGAGCAAATGGCAGAAAAAGTAATTTACCAGCATGAAATGGGAGAGATGAAGCATTTGCTTTCAAACCCTACAGCCACTTCGGATATTGCCCCGGAAAAATTAACCTGCGGCTCAAGAAGCGGCTACGAAATATTTTGTTTTCAGAAACCATCCGCAGGTTTTATCTGGGAGGGATTACTAACGGTAGAGGGTATGGGAAAATTTGGACTGGTGTCCGATATTGATCCTGATGCCAACGGTTATTTTATTTCATTTGATATTTCCAATGGGTTGCTGCAAATAAGAGCCTGGGGTTTTAATCCGTTAAACACACGGCATAACTTTATTTTTACTGATATACAGTCCGGTGTTTTCCCCATGAATGGAAAAAGATCTTTTAATTTCCGGCTTATTCGATATGGCCATTATATTGAATTATCAATTGACGGAGTTGTGAAACTAACTTTGATGGACTATACTTATACCGGCAATGGTATTGGCTTGTATTCTGCTTCGTCTGTTATTTCATTGCAAAACTCAACCGTGAAAACATTGCCCGATCCTGTGGACGAATATGCAAGCCAGGAAGAGGCAGGCAAAATAGCCTGATCGTTGAAATGATGCAACTTATTTCGCCCGATGTATTGTTATAATTAAGCGGACTATACGCTAAATTGATTGTGAACGTACTTTTTTGTTCGTTATAAGAAGCCTGGAGAAAACATAGGCACGAATTTTTCTTAATACTTAAGTCAATGAATAATTCTTCTTCTCTCCCTACGGAAATTATTAAAGTAAAAGAAGACGCTTGCCAGTGACGTACTTGATTTGCTGGCAGCAGAAGAACCTTTGGAAATAAGGATTGTTTTTGGAACGGCAGCGGAAAGAATGCAAAAAAGTATTTCTGTCACTATGCGTACGCCCGGCAACGATTTTGAGCTTGGCTGCAGGTTTTTTATTTACCGAAGGAATTATTAAAAGCAGGGCTGATATACAAGCAATAAATTATTGTAACGGTGTTAATGGAAATGTGGTTAAGGTTGAACTGAAAGATGATGTAGCCATTGCATTAAATAAACTGGAACGAAATTTTTATACTACTTCCAGTTGTGGTGTATGTGGAAAATCTTCTATAGATGCAATTAAAACTGTGTGTCGCCTGGAAAATGCGGCAATAGATGCTGCTCAAATTTCTCCTGAAATAATTTATGCTTTGCCTGAAATTTTAAGAAGCAGCCAGGATGTTTTTGGTTTTACGGGCGGACTTCATGCATGTGGATTGTTTAATTGCAATGGTGAGTTCCTTTTATCGAGGGAAGATGTGGGACGACATAATGCACTGGATAAACTGGTGGGTGCAGCGTTAAATCAATCGATGATTCCATTGCACGGTAATATACTTTTACTAAGTGGACGGGCAAGTTTTGAGCTGATTCAAAAAGCATGGATGGCGGGTATCACTACGGTTGCAGCTATCGGGGCTCCTTCAAGCCTTGCTGTTCAAATGGCAGAAGAAGCGGGAATAACACTGATCGGCTTTTTAAGAAACCGATCATTTAATATTTATTCAAATGCTCACAGAATAATAAACATTTATGAAAATTCGAATAAAGGGTAATGCAGTACGAATCAGGCTTTCTAAATCGGAGGTTGAAGCTTTTGCCGAAGAAGGATATGTTGAGGATAAGACAGAGTTTGGCAGCAGCGTTTTTAAATATGCGGTAGTAAGCACTGACCGCAAAACGATGTCGGCGGATTTTACTAATGGAAGTATTACCATGTATGTTCCCAAACATTTATTGGAAATGTGGGTTGCTACTAACCAGGTTAGTATCGTGTACGACCTTCCCGTTAGTAAGGATAAATTTTTAAATCTTTTGCTGGAAAAAGATTTTAAATGTGTCGATGCAATGGCTACTGAAGATCAATCCGATTATTTTGAAAATCCCGCAAAATCCTGTTAATCATGAATGGCGAAAAGATAGAAGAAACGCAATCACGAGAATCCTGAAGACTTTACCGGCAAAATAAAAATTAAAGAACCCGATACGGTAGCTGCAGGTATGGAAGGCGGTTTACGAAGCTGGCAAACATGTTTTTGGTGAAATGAATATTGGTCGTGGATTGAAAGGACTGCTGGCCATGAATCAGAAGCTGGGGTTTGATTGCCCTTCCTGCGCATGGCCCGACCCGGATGATGAGCGATCTGGCATTGCAGAATATTGTGAAAATGGAGCCAAAGCTTTTGCAGATGAAGCAACTACGAAGAGCCTGCGGCCTGAATTCTTTGCAAAGCATTCAGTTGAAGAATTGTCTCAACTGGATGACTACAACATTGGCAAGAATGGAAGGATAGCGCAACCGATGTATTTGCCGCAAAATGCAACACATTACCAGCCGATAACCTGGGATGATGCTTTTACAGTAATAGCGAAACATTTAAACGACCTTGCCACTCCTGATGAAGCAATCTTTTATACATCGGGTCGTGCCAGCAACGAAGCCGCATACATGTACCAGCTTTTTGCAAAGGAATATGGTACGAACAATTTACCCGATTGTTCCAATATGTGCCATGAGTCTACGGGTTCTGCGCTTTCGGAAGTGTTGGGTATCGGTAAAGGTTCCGTAAAGCTGGAAGATTTTTATGAAGCTGAAGTGATCATGATTGTAGGACAAAACCCGGGTACCAATCATCCGCGGATGTTAACTGCCTTGCAAAAAGGAAAGACTAACGGTGCAAAAATTATTTCAATAAATCCTTTGCCGGAGACCGGGCTGATGGGATTTAGTAATCCCCAAAAAGTGAAAGGGATTTTACATATTGATACAAAACTTACCGATATTTTTTTACAGGTAAAACTCAATGGTGACCAGGCGTTATTTAAAGCACTTATCTATTTGTTGCTGGAGGAAGAAGAAGATAATCCCGGAAAAATATTCGATCGCCAATTCATCAATGAATATACATCAGGTTACGATGCGCTTGTGACCGAAGTAAAAAAATATGATGTTGATGAGCTACTGAAGGTTGCTGGTATTACTTTGCGAAAGGCGCAGGAAGTAATAAATGTTTTGAGCCAGAAAAGCAAGATCATTATTTGCTGGGCAATGGGCATTACGCAACACAAGAATGGTGTGGATACTATAAAGGAAATGGTGAACCTGTTGTTGCTGAAAGGCAGCATTGGTAAGCCCGGCGCAGGTACATGTCCTGTACGTGGACATAGCAATGTGCAAGGCGACCGAACGGTTGGCATTTGGGAAAAGCCACAGCCAGCCTTAACTAAAAAGATTAAAGAAGTATATGGATTTACGCCGCCTGAAAAGGAGGGTTATGATGTAGTTAATTCAATTAAGGCAATGCATAACGGTAACGCCAAGGTGTTTTTTGCGCTGGGTGGTAATTTTTTATCCGCTACACCAGATACCAATTTTACAGCGCAGAGGTTTACGACAATGTAACCTTACGGTTCATGTTTCTACCAAGTTAAACCGAAGCCATTTGGTTCATGGTAAAGAAGCATTAATACTGCCTTGTCTTGGCCGTTCTGATAAAGACAAACATGACGGTATTACACAATTTGTTTCCTGCGAAAATTCTACCGGTGTCGTGCAAATGTCAAAAGGCGTCTTAAAACCCATCTCTGATGATTTGTTGAGCGAACCGGTAATTATCTGCAAGTTGGCGAAGGCAACATTAGGCAACCGTACAGTAATAAACTGGGATCGGTACATAGAAAATTATGATGCTATTCGTGATGATATTGAAAAAGTAATTCCTGGCTTTGAAAAATATAACGAAAGAGTTCGGCAAAAGGGCGGGTTTTATCTTCCTAACGGTGCCCGTACACGTGAATTTCATACGTCGGATAATAAAGCTCATTTTACTGTCACAAAGCTGTATGTGCCTGCAATCAAAGAAGATGAATTAATAATGATGACGATAAGAAGCCATGATCAGTTTAACACAACTATCTATGGTTATGATGATCGCTACCGTGGTGTATTTAACGAACGACGGGTAGTTTTTATGAACGAAAAAGATATCACAAAACTTAATTTAAAAAATGGTGATGTGGTCGATCTGTTTAATTACGCCGACGGGAGAGAAAGGGTGGCGCATAAATTTTTGGTAGTGCAATATGATATACCGGAACAGTGCGTGGCTACTTATTTTCCTGAAGCCAATGTGTTAGTACCGATACAAAGCGTTGCAGATGTCAGCAATCAGCCAGCATCGAAATCAGTGATTGTAAAGATTAAAAAACATTTGTAACCGGGCTAAACTCCAGGGACTATATACTTTTAACATTGAATAAATATATCTATGGATAATAACTACTTCAGCGCAATAAAGGACAGTGTATTAAAACAGTTAGATGATTTTAATAACGGCAATTCATGGGTAACCGATAAATTAGGGAAGAACGTTTTTTCAAATTCACCGTCAGTAGCCTTCAAAAGGGTGGACAATTATTCTCATTCTGTTGCAGAACAACTGGCGCACATTATTGCCTGGCGAAATTTTGCGGTGCAAAAATTAAAAGGCGATGATGATTTTGATATTGAAGATAACTCTCTTGCAGACTGGCCTAAACCTTCAGAATGGAACGCTCTTAGCAGGCAATATGAAAGCTGCCACCAGGAACTAATAGCAGCTATTAAAAATTTTCCAGCCGAACAACTAGATTCAAAAGTTCCCGGTCGAAGGTATTCTTACCTGTATCTTATTAATGGAATTGTAGAGCATGATTACTACCATTTCGGCCAAATTAATTCTTTGCTTGCAGCAATTAAAAAGATGCCGCATTAGCATAGCAAAAAGAATTGCTGTAATAAGATTTAAAAACAGATTTTACTATTTATCATGTCCGCTGATAAAATCATAGGCAGCATTATACGCTGTTATCCATGTTTTAAACATTAAAAAATCATGTATTTCATCAGGGAAAATAAGTTCCTTGTAAGGTACCTTGCGTTTATCCAGTTCAGATGCGAGCGTCATTGTTTGCGCAAAAGGAACATTTCGGTCATCATCGCCATGAACCAGTAATACAGGAGAACGCCAGCCATCAATATAAGCAATAGGGGAGGAGAGATATGCTTTTTGTGAAAATGAACCTGCACTAACGGAGTCGTATGTACGCCAATTGGAAAGCTCGGTGTTCCAGTTATGCACGCCATGCATATCTACCCCGCATGAAAAAATATCAGATGCTTTTGCGAGGCAAAACGCCGTAAGAAAACCGCCATAAGAACCACCCCACGCTGCAATATGTTTGGTGTCTACGTCGCTTCTCGATTGCAGGTACAGTCCTGCACCTATTGCATCATTTACTTCACTGGCGCCATTGGCGCCATAGTTCAGCGCCTCCCGAAAATCTAAACCGTAACCAATGCCACTGCGGTAGTTCACGCTTAGAACAATGTACCCTTTGCTGGCAAAATATTGATTTAATCCATAGGCATTGTAATAGTAATACATGTAATGAAATGCAGGCAACATCTGCCTCCTGGAGCCGCCGTGGAAAAAGACAACAGCGGGATGCTTTTTGCCGTCATTAATATTTTTAGGTAAAAAAAGTTGCGCCGGAACCATCATACCATCTGTCGCAGTAAACGAAATTGTTTGTGGAACCACCAGCGAAGAAGAAGGATAGTCTTTCGGAAATTCATTGACTGCAATATCAGTTAATGAACCATTGGACTGAACAATGGCCGGCCATAGAGGATGCTGCGCTGAACTCTCCAGCACAGCAATGCCCGTGGACAGAGCTACAGGGCTGTATTCTATACCATCGCCTCTTGTAACCATTACCGGCTTACCCAATGATGTAATGGTATAAATATGTCTTCTGCTGATATCACCAATGTTAGCGCAATAAACAATTGTCTTTCTGTCGGGGGAAATGGAAACTTTTTCAACTTCGCCATCGCCGGGTGTCAGCAACCGGGTTGTTCTATTGCTTACATCCAATGCATATAAATGCATCCACCCATCTTTTTCCCATGGAAAAATAACAGTGTTGTTTGCGGTAAACCATAAGCGATTGTCAACCGCGGGAAGGTTATCTGACAAGGCGCTACCCGGGCCTTCATCTGCTTTCCATATTTCCTTTGCCTGTAGAGACGCAACATCTAATAACCGGATGCTCCACGGCAATGGTGATGACCGTTGGGAAGTAAAAGGCATTTGAGCACCGATATAAGGTTGCCGAATAAAGGCAAGATATTTACCATCAGGAGACCACGCAGGATCTGAATCGCTGTTCGTAGACGCATCAGGATACGAAATTGTTTTTGAATTGAAATCATATATTCCTATAAATGAGTGACCGCTCCTGTTACTTGTATAGGCAAGTTTACTTCCATCCGGTGACCAACGCAGTTGTGCCTGGCTTCCTCTCGATTGAAATAATTTTACAGGTTTCAAACTATCGCCAGCGGCTAGCCATACCTGTGAGGAAGAGATAAATGCAATTTGCTTTCCATCGGGAGAAACGGCGGGAGATATTCCATCGCCTATTTTTTTTACGCTGTCAATTTTTATGTATGCTATATAAACTGCTTCCTCCGTTGATGTTTGGAGCCTGGCCGGGTTTGCGTTCTCCCCTTTTGAATTGGCATCATTTCCCCGCACAAATATAACGCTGTTGTCGTCGGGTGAAATAATAAGGCTCGTGATTTCCAATCCATCATCCTCTGTATAATGCGTAAGTTGTTTTGGTCCTTTGCCGGCTTCATCTGCAAACCATACGTTGCGAACACCCTTATTATTGAACACCCACGTTATGTACTTTCCGTCGCTGGATGCCTTCAACTCGTTAGGGAATGGAGCACTTAATATTTTTTCAATATTTAATTGCGCGGAGGCGGAGATGCTGATAAGTAAGAAGGGGAGAAGCAGTTTTTTCATGATCACAGTTTATTTGTTTGTATCGAGGAAATATTTAAGTATGGACAGGTCCGGTAATTGCCTTTAATTAACGGTGTTGCGACTTGTAAAACAATGCTTACAAATATAAGGATACTGCAAAAAGTGAAGGGAACAAAAATATTGACCTCAATGATGTGTGTTTGTGGTGATCAATACTTGTTTGAAATCCGTTGTTGAATCAAAAACTCCACTTAAATCGTAGATACAAAGCCCGACCATAGTTACCATATAAACTTTGCTTTCCTCCAAAAAATAACTGGCCTCCGGCTAAAAGTTCTATAGTATTGGTTAAAGAGAAAGTAAAAAACGGACCGGTAAAAAATGAGCCATCAGCAGGCGTATAAATGGCGGAAAGATCGCCACGTATTAACGGGTTGAATTGATAGGCAGCTTCAGCGAATAGGGAATGGCGTGCTGGTGAAAGTGACTTCGCGGAAACATTATCGAGAAAGAAATTTGGACTCAAACTATCTCCTTTTAATAAACCGGCACTGTTCAGGAGATAGGCGCCATGCAGGTACAAACTGTTTGGAAATGTATAATTTATCCCTGCCGATGCAGATATAACTGTGTTGGATAATCGAAAATTTTTGCGTGGTACAAAGGCCGAAATTTCTCCATTAAAACCAGCTTGCCCCAATACTCCCGACCAGCCGCCACCGATAACATAATCTGTTTTAACTATCCCCGCAAGGGCCTGTATATCATAACTGCCTTTTGTGAAACGATACAACCCCGCTGCAATTGTTTCATTTGCATACTTTCCCGGTTTATAAGCAAGTTCCGCAGAAGAAGTGCTGTTGAGATAATACTGAACCCTGATTGCGTCTGTGCCAGGTCGTTCTTCATAATCAAAATCGAAATAGGAATAAGCATTAAAAATATCGTTGGGGTTCCATACGAGGTTCAGTCCCCAATTGATGCGCTGCCGGCCAACGGTAACTTCCCACTTACCGCGGGTATAATCTATTGAAGCCCGATCAATATTGGAATGTAGTAAATAAGATGGCCCTTTTGCAATCGTTTTGGAAAGATTAAAAAAGCCTTTGTCTCCATTTTGTAGCAATACATTCTCAATTGATAATGCAGCGGAGTCACCATAAAAAAACCTGTTCCTGATGCCAAGATGAAACTTCCAGGAACTGTCATGAAACCAATGAATATCTACTCGATTGTGCACGAGGTTTTCCAGGGTCCATTTTTTATTGATGTCTGTAAATTGCGTCGTTTGCAAATCCTTCAGGTATCCATTGACAGACCAATGTGAAATTTTTTCAGTATTGAGTATAGAATTGTTTATTGTATCCTGCGCAGTAACAGTTTGGGCAATGGCTAAAAGAAACAGGAGAACATATCCAATAAATGATATTTTAATTTTGAAGATTTGCATGGCTTACTTTCGATTTAGTATCACTGATCACTTTGCCATCTTCCAAAGTAATGATGCGCCTTGCTTTGTCCATTACCCGCTGATCGTGCGTCGAAAAAATAAATGTGACCTGTTCTTTTTCGTTCAGCGTGGCCATCAGGTCTAATAGCGTATCTGTTGATTTAGAATCAAGATTTGCGGTAGGTTCATCGGCTAGAATAAATTTTGGTTTTGAGGCAAGCGCCCTCGCAACAGCTACCCGTTGCTGCTGTCCACCAGATAAATATTTCGGCCTTACATTTATTTTATCTCCCATACCCATTGCCGTTAGGAGATAATTTACACGGTCTGTTATTTCCTTTTTATTACCGTGTTGAAGTTCCATAATGAATTCAACATTCTCTTTTACGGTAAGTACCGGTATAAGATTATATGACTGAAAGATGAAGCCAATATGGCGCAGGCGGAAATCTGTTAGTGCTGACCGGTTCATCCGGGTGATATCTTCTTCTTCTATAATTACATTTCCTGAAGTGGGTTGATCAAGGCCGCCCATCATGTTCAGCAGGGTAGTCTTACCGCAACCGGACGGACCAACTATAGCCGTGAATTCTCCCTTTTCAAATTCAAGGTTAACGCCGTTTAATGCATGTACCGGCACCATGGTTTCGTTATAAGTCTTCGTGAGATTTTTAATTTCAATTACTGGCATAAAAAAACATTTAATAAAAAAGTAAAGTTTAAATCAATCGCCTCTTACTGCCTCGGCCGGCTTTAGCCGCACTGCCCTTCTCGCCGGGAACAAGCCTGCAATTATCGCAATCACAATCACCATGATGGCGAGCATAACATAAAAGTTAACTCCCAGTGTTGGGTACACGATACTGCTGTATCCAAGTGCATTAAAGCCTTCTGCGATAAAAGAAAGGTTAATTCCCTTATGCCCGAACCATGCTATGGTAGTAATGCTAACCAATACACCAATCACCGCACCTGTTAGCGAAAGAAACACTGTTTCCAGCATGATCATCGCAAACACTTTGGAAGGTTTCATCCCTATCGACAACAGCATTCCTATTTCACGGGTTCGATCCAGCACTGCCATCAGCATCGTATTAATAATCCCAAACGCCAATGCGATCAGTATGATGCCTACAAAAATCAGCGTAATCTGCATCATCGTTCCTGAGAGTATCTGCAACATTGGAGATAGTTGAATCCAGGATTGTACCTGCATACCGGGATATTGTTGTTGAAGTGCCGTTGTTATCTTCTTGGTATCATCATCATTCTTTAACAACACGGTAATGATTGATGCTGCACCGGGAGGGAAACCCGTTAATTGCTGAATGTCTTTGTTGCGAACAAAAATCATTTGCTTATCAAATTCACTGTCGTGCGTACGAAAAATGCCGCTTACTTTAAATGCACCATAAATAATATCGCCGGCTGTAGTTTGTAAAGTGAGTACAATGCGTGAATGCAACTTTACTTTTAATTTATCAGCAAGCTGTTGACCGATCACCACTTGATTGGCATGGTCACTTTTGAAGTAGTCACCTTGTATTAGCAATTTTGAAATATCACTAACCTTTTCCTCGTCCGATGGTTGAATTCCATTGACCATTATGCCCGAAGAGCCGGAAGCTGTGGAAGCCATCGCAGTTAACTGGGTAATTGCGGAAACTCCTTCGACAGAAGGGTTTGCCTTTATATTACTTAATATGCTATCTGCATTTTTGATCTGCATCTGCATATCATGATTCAATAAAAAGCCAGGTTGGTTCAATTGTATATGTCCCGTTTCAGTATGAATAACGGAGTAAATCTGTTGCTCTGCCATTCCCTGCATAAAGGCGTCTGAAAAAATGCCACCCCACAAACCAAGCGCAACGGCAATAATAATTACCAGGCTTCGCGTTTTATTGCGCCATACATTTCTCCAGGCTATTTGTATCACCATAGCATTATTGTTTTAAAGTTTCAGCAATCCTGAACCGGTTGATATACCATAACGGGTACACGACGGAAACAATAGCAATACCCAAAACAGTTAAACCCTGGTACAGGAAAATATGGGGATCAAGTGATGCCGGCATGATCGGCTCGATACCTAACTGCTGGTAGGTTTGTGCCGTTGACCCGGTTAAAGAAATAGGATAACGGTGCAGGTATACAAGAACAGGCAGTATCAAAACGCTTCCGGAAAGTATCCCCATTAACCCGATGAGAATTGTTTCCAATATAACTATAACGGTTAACCTTACACGATGCATACCGATGGCAATCATAACGGCGAATTCTTTTTTTCTTTCCAACGTCATCATCAGGATGGTTCCAAAAACGCCAAAAGCAACCACCAGGTATAAAATGCCGAGCATAATAATTCCGCCGGCATTATCACCCTGTATTTCCTGCACGAGGCTTTTGTTCATCGCCGGCCATTGCATTACTTCACGGGTGCTGTCGAGCGAATTTTGTAAAAAGCGTGTGGTTGCGTTAATGTCATCTGGTTGCCTTAGCATAATGCTAATTGAAGTGAGTCGGCCTGGCGCTCCAAAAAGTGACTGTGCATCCGGCAGGTAAAGATATACCAGTGCATTATTGATCTGCTCCAGCGGAAAATGAAAAATGCCCTGTATGGGATATTGGCCTGCCGCCGTAGTGCCGTGATAGCCTTGTCCCAGCAATACCAATGTATCATGAAGTTTCAGTTGCAGGTATTTGGCAAGTCCGTCTCCAATCAATATTCCCTGGTTATTATTATTGGTAAAATATTTTCCCTGCGTAATTTTTCCGGCCACATCATTCATACTATTTTCTTTCTCCGGGTCAATGCCAATTACTTCCACACCTTTGGTATGTGGACCAGAAGAAGCCAGCGCAAATGACTCCAGCCTCGGTACTGTTAAAGAAATATTATTCTCCTTTTTCAAAGCCTTCTCAAGTGATGTGCCTGGTTCAAATGAATTATTGATAGACTGAT
This sequence comes from uncultured Chitinophagaceae bacterium, assembly GCA_963756945.1. GTDB lineage: Bacteria > Bacteroidota > Bacteroidia > Chitinophagales > Chitinophagaceae > Ginsengibacter. Next base: position 219,875 of record CAVWQJ010000006.1, read on the forward strand.
CATCCCAATAGCCCTTTGCATGCACCTGTATATAACCAGTTGAAAAGCGTACCGCATTGCTGATCATATTTCCGTACACACCTTTCTGAAATGAACGGATGGTAATAGCCAGTACAACGGCCATCAATACCGAAGCCAGTGTAATCAGCGTTCTGCGACGGTTGCGCCATAAATTTCGCCAGGCCAGTTTAAGAGATTGTTGCATTAACCAGGAATTTATTCTGTATTTTTTTTATTCTCGTTTAAAGAATCTTTCCTTACTTCCGGTATTAAGAATCGGTTTTCTTATTCAATTCCTCAAAATAATTTCTCAGCGTATGTCTTCCATATTTCGGTGCTATCATTTCCATTGCCATCACATTCATGAAAAATTCAATCGGGCCAAACTTATACGTCGGTAATATGATTTTTGTAATTTTCAAAACTGCAATACGCACCCAACCAGGTATATGAATAATTTTTGGTTTACGATTTACAGATTCAAATGCAATCTTCGCTATCTCATTTTGTGTTAAGATTTCAGGACCTCCGATCGCTAATTCCTTATCACGACTTTCAACCATGTGCACACATTCTTTTGCCAGGTCTTCACCATGTATAGGATTTGATTTAAATTCTCCATCGCCAAAAAGAAATATTCTTCCATTTTTTGCCATTTTGAAAAATTCAGCCATGTCAGAGAAATATCCATTGGGTCTTATAACACAATATTCCAATCCTGAAACTTTCAGTTCATCCACAAATCTTTCTTTGGCCCGGCAGATTTCAAGATGTCTCAGCTTTTCACCATTTAATAAGGAGACATAGATAAATTTCTTTACAGTTTTCTGTTTGGCTTCATTTAATAAATTAAGGTTAGCCTGGTAATCCACATCCATATAAGACAACTGGTCTTTTTGTCTTGTAATACCAACTGTTGTAATTATCACATCAATATCATTACAGCAATCTTTAATTGAACCAGGTTTAGTAAGTTCTGCTTTTATAATTTCAACTTTACTGTTGTTCTTTATTTCTTCCGGAATTTTATTTTCATTTCTTACAACTATCCGTGTATCGTATCCATTTCGTAAAAGCTCAGATAAAATATATTTTCCAAGGTATCCTGTAGCTCCTGCTAAAAGTATTTTCTTCATATTTTTTTATAGAACAATAAGTGATCTAATGAATGTTTTTCATATTCTGTTGCGAAAAAAAATCCTCCTTTAAAGACATGTTAAATGCCAGTTGCTGAAACTGAAAAATGGTTTGTTTTCCTTTTTCTTTTACCGGTGTCATTACCAGTTTTGAAGGAAGATCCCGATCATCAAAATGTTTTACTTCCGACTGTGTTTCTTCGTTTACTAATTCTCCATCTTCGTTATAAAAGTCTGATTTCAACATAAAGTATTTATCCTTTGGCAATCCATACAATTATCTTATCCCAAACAACTGCAGCATCCGGTTTAGGGAATAATTGTATTTTATAGCAATCATATCCTTCAATGGTTTCGTTGCCCAATAAAGTATGCGTGTAGTCGTCTACGATAGAGTTTGCTTTCACCAGGTCATTATTCGTAAAATCAGAACCCATCCAGTTTTGTCCCATCATGGAAGGCGGTATACGAATGATGCGGCTGATGCTTGGCATCCAGTTCCACATTTCGGTATGACGTTTCAGAAATACCTGTCCTTTATCCTGTGCAGGTGCCGTTATAAGAATCATATAATAATCATTTCCGAGCGACCATGTTTTCATACTTACTTTCCGTGTCCATGTGGGTCGCACAATAGTCATGCGTTGCTGTGCTCTGGCTGGAACGTCCATTCATCAGGTCATTTGCTTTCTTTACAATTTCAGTAGCATTTGGTTGCTGGCAATAAGCACTAAATGAAAAAAGCCGTAATCGCGAATGATATCAATAATAAAGATTTCATAATATTTTTTTTGTTTTCTATCAGGCAAATTTTTTAATAATCATTTTTATTACATCTTCAATGGGATATTCGTCCGGCGCTATCATGAGATCAAACATCAGTCCATCCAGAACTGAACCGAAAAGCATGGCTTCCGCCATTGGGTTAGTTGATTTTTTCTTTTTAAAATAAGCCATATAAACTTCCAGGTATTGTTGCAGAAACTGCCATTGCTTCCTTATGAGAATTTCTCCGCAATGTGCGGTTGTAATGCAAGCATGGTATATAGGCGCCAGAAATCTGCTTCCTTCTAAAAAAAGCTTATCATTTTTCGAAGGCTGGCAGCAAATTCTTTTTTTGTTTCAAGTTTACCTGAGCGCATCTTCATAAAGAAAGGAGGCTGCTTTTTGCATGCCAAACGATAGTAATTCGCCGAGTAGCTTTTCTTTGCTTTCGTAATAACTATACATAAGCCCTTTGGCAATTCCCGCTTCCTTTGCGATCATGGTGATAGTAGCACCGTTGAAACCCTGGCTGGCAAATACTTTTAAGGCCGCCTGCATAATTTGTTGCTTTTTAGTTTCTCTTAATTGCTGTAATTGATTTGAAGTTCTTGGCGACATAGTATTTTTTTGACTGAACGGTCGGTCAAAATTAAAAACATTTATTTAATTGGAGAAATATTTTTAAAAAAAAGTTAGAATAGTTGTAGGAAGCAGGGGCAAATTTTCAATGAAATTTGTTTAACATTTATGCCAATATCACGGCGTATTTCCAGGCAACCATCCCGCAAATTTTGCTTTGATTAACACTCAAACGGGATTGAAAAAATTAGAATGAATGCGAACTGATTTTTTGCATATATAATTTTCAGTTACATAAACTGACCGCTTTCTTCGAAAAGGTGTTCGAATGCGGACACTTCTATAAATTACGTTGAGTAACAAACTGTTCTTTATCAATAAAATATATCATTGGTACATTGGTTGAAACGTAAATGAAGCATTCCAATCTATCAATCCATTAATTATGTTCAAAAATTATTTCAAAATTGCCTGGAGAAATTTATTCCGCAACAAAGGATTCTCACTGACAAATATTCTTGGGCTTACGATCGGGATGACCTGTGCTATTTTAATACTGCTTTGGGTTCAGGATGAAAGGAATTATGATAAGTCTCAAAAAAATTACAATGAGATTTACCAGGTGATGGCCAATCGCGATTTCAATAACCAAATATTTACCGATCCTAATATGGTTTTGCCGCTTGCTCAATCAATAGAAAACGATGTTCCACAAGTGAAACATGCAGTTGTTACTACCCACCAGCATCCTGCTAATTTAACCTATGGAGATAAGATATTGAAAAGGGACGGTTACCTGGTAAGCGAACATTTTTTTGATGTATTTACAGTCAATTTTATTAAAGGCAATGCCGTGTCTGCAATCAGCGGATCCATCGTCTATAGTTCTTACGCAGTCTGCCGCAAAAGCCTTATTCGGTAATGAAGATCCTGTAAATAAGGTAGTAAGAATTGATAATGATCATGATGCAAAAGTATCGGCAATAGTGGCTGAAATGCCGTCCAATACTACCATGCAGTTTGATTACATTATGCCATTTAATTATTCAAATGAAGATGTAAAACGATCAATGGCCCAATGGACCAATTCTTCGTGGCAGGTGTATGTGCAAACTGTTAACGGCGCGAATATGACCTCAATACAGAAAAAAATAAATGAGATTAAATATCAACACGATCCGAAGGACAAAAAAATAAGCACCTATTTCACCTTTCCTATGAGCAAATGGCGCCTATACAGTGATTTCAAAGATGGAAAAAATACAGGCGGAATGATTGAATATGTGAGAATGTTTACCATCATCGCTATTATTATCTTGCTTATCGCCTGCGTAAATTTCATGAACCTCTCTACGGCCCGCTCAGAAAAGAGAGCTAAAGAAGTGGGCATCAGGAAAACACTGGGGTCAAGTAAAAAGCGATTGATACTGCAGTTTTTTTTCGAATCGGTAATTCTTGCTTTCATATCATTTGCATTATCTGTCCTGGCAGTTTATCTTTTGCTTCCATCGTTTAATTCTTTAGTAGATAAACAACTCACTTTACCCATTATGCAACCGGCATTTTGGCTGGGTGCTTTGGTTATTATTTTGTTTACGGGTATAGTTGCCGGCAGTTATCCTGCCTTATACTTATCATCTTTCAATCCTGTAAAAGTTTTGAAAGGAACTTTTGTTGCAGGAAAAAATGCGGTATTGCCAAGGCATGTTTTAATTGTGATCCAGTTTGTAATTTCTATTGTTCTCATATCCGCAACCATCATCGTTTATCAGCAAATAAAACTAATTAAGAATCGTGACATGGGTTATAACCCCAATAACTTAATTACTATTCCGGGTTCGCCTGATACTCAAAAAAATTATGATGTAATCAGGCAAGCACTTTTGCAAACCGGGATGATTAATTCTGTTACAAGAACCATGGCACCTATTACTGAAATATGGTGGAAGTCTCCCTCGCCTTCGTGGGACGGTAAGCCTGCCAATATGAACATCATATTTACGGGACTAACAGTTGATAAAGATTTTGCAAAAACAATGGGCATTAAGATGCTTAAGGGAACAGACTTTACCGGCACTCCAGCGGATACGTCTTATATGCTTTTTAATAAAGCTGCTGTTGAAGCAATGGGTTTAAAAAATCCTGTTGGAATGAAAATGCATTATGGCAAGGATTATACAGTACTTGGCGTTACAGATAATGTAATACAGGAATCGCCCTTTAAACCGGTTGACCCGATGATGATTTATTATGATCCCGCTAACTCCGACATAATTAGTTTGCGGTTAAATAATGGCGTACAACCGCAGAAGGCATTAAGTTCTATCGAAACTATTTTTAAAAAATACAACCCTGCTTATACATTCGAATACCAGTTTGTGGATAAGGAATTTGAAAAGAAATTTTTGAATGAAAACCTGGTGAGTAAGTTAAGTAACATTTTTGCTGCGCTCGCCATATTTATTTGTTGCATTGGTTTGGCTGGTCTTGCTGCATTTACTATTGAAAAAAGAATCCGCGAAATCGGCATCAGGAAGGTATTGGGAGCTTCTATTCAGCAATTGTTACTGCTTATTTCAAAAGAATTTTTGAGACTGGTGTTGATTGCGTTTTTAATTGCGGTTCCGCTAACCTGGTGGTTTATGCACAACTGGTTGCAGAAATATGAATTTCGAGTATCCATCAGCGTTTGGATGTTTGGTATTGTAGGGTTAGTCATCCTGTTATTAACGCTTGTAGTAGTTAGTGCCAATACAATAAGTGCTGCAATCCGTAACCCTGTGAAAAGTTTGCGAACAGAATAATTTTTTTGAACAAATTAAATTTGTGTAACAAACATCAAAGAAGTGGAATAAGAAAGCCTCTCCCCCGGGAGCAGGGGTCGTCCAAAGGACTCCTTTCGGAGCGGTGAGGCTCTACAGGCTGGTAAAGTCTTTTACAAATTTGGCCGCACAACACTATAGTTTTTTTATTCCTTTCATCCGCTGTTTGTTTCCGCACACCTTTCTGTTCGATTTCGCACACTTTTCCGGGCGTTACATCAATGATATCCTCATTTATAGATGCTTCTTAAATTGGCATAGATGTGGACATATTTTTCAGCATAAAGATTGATGGCACGCCAGGCAGCAGAATTTGCTGGTGAAATATAACCGGCATTGATTGATTTTGAGGTGGCATGTAAAAGAACGTTTCAATTTTATGAAAAAAACCGAATATACCCAACCCATGGAACTATTGGCAGACGATGATTTTTTTAGCTGGTACTATCATACCAATGAAAATATAGCAGAGGAGTGGAATCGATGGATTGCCCGGGATTGTTTTAATTTGCGGCTTGCTGAAGAGGCGCTGTGCATATTTATTCGTACTACTTGTGAGATGGATGGAATTACTGATGCGCAGATTAGAGAAGAGAGTAAAAGTTTCCTAAAAGCTATTGGCAAAAACCTGTTAGCCTAAACAAAAAGAGAGTATGATAAAGAATTATTTCAAAATTGCATGGCGAAACCTGGTGAAATACAAATTCATCTCCTTCATTAATTTGTTTGGACTAACGGTGGGGCTTACCTGTTGCCTGCTTATTACAACTTATATATTGAATGAATTAAGTTATGACCGATATAATAAAAATGCGGAGAACATCTATCGCGTTACAAGGACTTTTAATAACCAAGATGGCGTTGTTTCCCTTCCGCTTAAGCACCGTTTCTCCGCCCTTTGGCTACTATTTTCCTACCGAATTTCCGGAGATACAAAAGATGACGAGGTTATTGAATTCAGGCACTACTCCTTTAAAATATAAAGAGAAACTGATCAATGAACCCGATGTATATTTTGCTGATGAAAATTTGTTTAATGTTTTTACTTTAAAGATGCTGGAAGGAAATCCGGCGACAGCTTTGAAAGATCCGTTTAGCATAGTGATGAGCGAAGATGTGGCTAAAAAATATTTTGGCGATGAAGATCCCATGAACAAAGTTTTGAGAGCCAACGACCAGTTTGATGTGAAGGTGACGGGTGTGTTTAAAGGGTTTCCGGAAAATTCGCACATGCATCCCGGTGTGCTGGTATCTTTTAATACTCTAAAAGATTCTGCTGTATATGGGGCAGAAAACCTCCGGACTAACTGGGGCAATAATTCATTTTTCACTTTTATTGTATTACCCAATCATTACGATCCAAAAAAGCTGATTGCAAAATTTCCCGCATTTCTTGACAAGCATATGAGTATGCAGTACGGCGGAAAACAGGCCTCAAAATTTACTTCGTTGGATTTGCAAAAGCTTACGGATATTCATTTGTATTCGCATACCGACTATGAAGCCGAACCTAACGGTGACATTAGCCGCGTTTATATTTTTTCAATAATTGCTTTGTTTATTTTATTAATTGCCTGCATCAATTATATGAATTTGTCTACAGCACGTTCTGCAATGAGAGCAAGAGAAATTGGCATAAGAAAAGTAATTGGTGCAAGAAAGAAAGAATTAATATTTCAATTTCTCAGTGAGTCTGTTTTAATTTCATGGGCAGCCATTTTAATTGCGTTTGTTCTTCTATATTTTACATTGCCATGGCTCAATGCTATTTCCGGGCAGCAGCTTTCTGTTGGCATCCTGGCGAAGTGGCAGGTGTTGGTTCCAATTTTTTTAACGCCTTTCGTCGTAGGTATTTTATCCGGATTATATCCCGCATTATTTATGTCTTCTTTTCAACCGGTAAAAACTTTAAAAGGATTATTTAAAGTAGGTGGAAATGGCATTTCGTTCAGGAAAGTTTTGGTGGTGGCGCAATTCACCATTTCGATAGTACTTATTATTACAACGATTATTGTTTTTCAGCAATTGCGTTACATGCAGGGAACTTCTTTGGGTTATAATAAAGAACATATTATAACCATGCCATATTATAATTCTATCAACTCTCAATATGAATCATTCAGAAACGACTTGTTGCAGAATTCAGCTATTAAGGATGTTGCCCGTTCGTCCCGCATTCCTACGGGTAGATTGTTAGATGCTAGTGGAGCTTCAACGTTAGTTGGCGATTCGTTACGGCCCGTCACCACTGATATTAAAGTGGTGTCTGCAGATTATGATTTTATTCCAACGTATGGCATACACGTAGTTGCCGGTAGAAATTTTTCACGGGCTTACGCCATGGATACTTCTAATTTTATTTTAAACGAAGCAGCGGTTAAAGCGATTGGTTGGAAATCGCCGCAGGATGCTGTGGGAAAGACTTTGCCTATGGTGGCACGAAAGGTCATGTTGTTGGTGTAATGCAGGATTTTCATTTCGAATCATTGCGTCAAAAGATTGTTCCGATGGTTTTGGCAAATCCCCCGGTAACACCCAATGATTCAGCTTTAATAGTCTTTCAATAAAACTTACGGGAAACAATCCTGGTGCGCTGGCAACGGTTGAAAAAGCATGGAGAAAATATCTTCCCGAAATACCTTATCGAATATACTTTCGTTGATGAAAGATATGAGAAACTGTATGAATCAGAGCAAAGACAGGGAACGATATTTACGGTGTTTGCCTGCATTGCCATTTTCATAGCCTGCCTCGGTTTGTTTGGATTATCGGCATTTGCCATTACACAACGCATAAAAGAAATTGGTGTACGAAAAGTACTAGGCGCCAACGTTAGTTCCATTGTTACTTTATTATCAAAAGATTTTTTAAAGCTCGTATTGATTGCCGCATTTTTTGCCTTTCCTGTTGCGTGGTATGCGATGTCGCATTGGTTGCAGGATTTCGCTTACCGCATTAATATTCATTGGTGGGTGTTTGTTTTGTCAGCAATGCTTGCATCGTTTGTTGCCCTGGCTACCGTTAGTTTCCAGGCAATAAAAGCTGCTCTTGCCAATCCTGTTAAAAGTTTGAGAACGGAATAAAAAGTTTTGCTTACCGTGTTAATGTAAGCAGGATTATTTTCATGGTTGCCTGTAGTGTCGCATTAGCGATAGCCTTACTAACGGTTAGCTATGAATCTATAAAAGCCGCGGTGGCTAACCCGGTAAAACCGTTACGAACTGAATAGATTACGATAGATAAAAACCCGGAAATTCGTTTATGCCATAACTGGTGACTATCGGCATTACTGCACTTCAATTAATGCAGCCGATGTTTGAAGGCGTCTCTTCACGCTGTCTTCCGCTATGAATGCTGCCGTATTTCAAATCTTTATAACTCAATTTCTATTTCTGATAAAAAGATCATTATTGTTAAAATTATTCTTGATTATTTAAATTGCCAAACTTCATTAAATTGCATTTATCCTTATATTATTTGCAAATAATATAATATCTGCACATTATCGAATGATCTGTATCGAGTGCTTGAATGATTTATTTATTCAAATATTAAAGTAGTAAATATATCATGCAAGATAGAATTGAAAGCGAGCGACTCAACCAATCAAACAATAATAAAAACTGGAAAAAATGGGGTCCTTATATATCTGACCGACAATGGGGCACTGTCAGGGAAGATTATAGCTCCAAATGGAAATGCCTGGAACTATGTAAATCATGATCTTGCCCGAAGCTATGCATATCGCTGGGGCGAAGAAGGCATTGCTGGATTTTGTGACGCCGACCAGATTTTATGCCTTGCTCCCGCATTCTGGAATGGGAAAGATACCATTTTAAAAGAACGGCTTTTTGGATTAACCAATGGAGAAGGCAATCATGGGGAGGATGTGAAAGAACTATATTTTCATCTCGATTCTTCACCCACTCATTCCTATTGCAAATTTCTTTATAAATATCCCCACGCAGCATTTCCATACCTGGAGCTTGTAGAGCAAAACAGGAAAGACCGATAAAGCCCGGAGTATGAGTTACTGGATACCGGTGTATTTGATGACAACCGTTATTTTGATTGCTATATCGAATATGCCAAAGAAGGAACGAACGACATTCTAATGAAAGTTACCGTGTACAACCGAGGTCCAGAACCAGCTACCATTCACGTATTGCCTCATCTTTGGTTTCGTAATTTCTGGAAACACAATTCACGTTTTACCAGGCCTGAAATTATTTCGGTTTCAGCTAATTGCCTGCAAACAATCTCATCCCGCAATGGCAGTTTTTTCCTCATCACCAGGGTGGTGAGCAATTGTTTTGCGAAAATGAAACGAACAACCAGCGGATGTATAACAGGCAAAAATGAATTTCCCTTTGTAAAGGATGGGATAAACAACTACGTCGTAAACAAAGAGAATACTGTTAATCCGCAAAAACAAGGAACCAAAGCTGCAATATGGCTAAAGGAAAAGATTAAACCAGGAGCATCAGAAGTGTTTAAGATAAGATTATGTAAACAACAAATGGAAGATCCCTGGACTGACTTTGATGAGATTTTTTTACGGCGCCTTTCAGAGACAGATCAATATTACGATCAGCTTGCGCCAAAAAAATTGTCGCCGGAACATAAAGCATTGCTGCGAAGTTCGGTGAGTGGATTAATGTGGACAAAGCAATTTTATTATCTCGATGTATTTAAATGGCTGTTTGGAGAACCCAGGCGATAACCAGCCTAACCGAAACCATAAACGAAATTATGACTGGCAACATCTTACCTGCCGCAATATTATTTCCATGCCTGATAAATGGGAATACCCCTGGTTTGCCGCGTGGGATCTTGCTTTTCATGCAGCAACTTTGGTTCATATCGATCCTTACTTTGCCAAGCAACAATTATCGGTTGTGCTTCGGGAATATTATATGCATCCTAACGGACAAATTCCTGCCTATGAATGGAATTTCAGCGATGTAAATCCGCCCGTGCATGCATGGAGTGTTTGGTATGTATACCAGGCAGATAAGAAAAAAACTGGTGTATCAGACTGGGATTTCCTGGAAAGAGCCTTTCAGAAGTTATTGATGAACTTCACCTGGTGGGTGAATCAAAAAGATGCAAACGGTACGGATATATTTGAAGGCGGCTTCCTTGGCCTTGATAACATAGGCGTATTCGACAGGAACCACATGCCGCCCGGCATTAAAAAATTGCAGCAGGCCGATGCTACCAGTTGGATGGCTATGTATGCGATTAATATGTTGAGCATATCGCTGGAACTGGCGCAGCATAACCCCGCTTATGAAGAATCGGCGGCAAAATTTTTCAGGCACTTCCTTAATATTGGCTGGGCCATGCATCACATGGGCAAGAAAGATATTTCTCTTTGGGATGACGAGGATGCATTTTATTATGATGCCATTCAATTTGAAAATGGCACCAGCCAACGTTTGAAAATCCGCTCTATGGTAGGGATTATTCCATTACTGGCTGTTGAGATAATGCATGGAAGCGTATTTGAAAATCTGCGGCAATTTAATACCAGGCTGCAGGTTATAAAACTTACCCGGCCTGATTTAACACGGATCATTTCCGATATTGAAAACAAGAATAAAGATGGCAATTATTTATTTGCCATCATGATAGATGACCGGTTGGAACACCTGTTGAAAAGGCTTTTGGATGAAGCAGAATTTTTATCAGATTACGGCATTCGTTCCCTGTCACGAAGCTACAAAGATCAACCTTATGTATTCGGATACCAGGGCAGCAACTATAGTATTCAGTACGAGCCGGGAGAAAGCTCCAGTTCTATGTTTGGTGGTAATTCCAATTGGCGGGGGCCTATCTGGCTGCCATTAAATTATTTGATCATTTCTTCGCTTAGAAAATATTATGAATATTATGGCGACAAGTACATGTTTGAGTTTCCGGCCGGGTCAGGAAATAAATTGAACCTGAAACAAATTGCCAACCAGCTTACCAAAAGAATTTTAAAGATCTTCGAAATAAATGATATCGGAAAATATCAATATCATGCTGCGCATCAGTCAGTTTGGTCAGAAGAACATTTTAAAGATCATCATCTCTTTTATGAATTTTTTCATGGCGATACCGGGCAGGGTTTAGGCGCTTCTCACCAAACAGGATGGACAGCTTTAATAGCTAATTTATTGTTGGAGATGGATGAGGATTGAAGTGAGAGATGTCAGGCTCTATCCCTTTAGCAGTAAACGAAGACGAGTATGACGGTACCGCTTATACGAAAAATGCAGATCACATGTGCAACATTCTTTGTCTCGTTGAGTTTTGCGCAAGAGAGTAATATAACAACAAACAAAAAAGATTGACTTTTTGAAAGAGGCTAAAGGTCACGCTATCTTGAATGTGAGGCGAATACTGTTTTAGGGCGACGTTCAACGGCAGGGCTGTTGTGCCGGAATTTTGAATCGTTTAGTCCACAACGTTAGCCAAGGCGAAAAACTGCAAATGAAGTATGTGTAAAAGCAAAATACGAATCTATTTTTTGTAAACACGTGCTACAATTCCTTCGGCGAAAGACTTTGCTAGGGGATAAGCTTTTTTTTGATTCCGGGCAAATGAAAGATTCGGGAAAGGGAGGAAAAACACCAATTAAGATTGATTTTGTCGCATTTCACCCTATAAATGTCAGCTTTACACACCTTCATACTGATTGGTGCGATATATTTTTGTTTTTTACTTTTTCATTAAAAAACAACAATCATTAGTTTTTAAATATTAAAATACCCGCAGGCGCAAGCACCTGGCACAAGCTGATTTTTTAAAAACATTAAAAAGAAAATGGTATGAAAAATATTCTCAAAAAAAACAGGACTGCTTTTTTTTTTGGCGATCGCTTTTGCCTTACTTAGCTGCAACTCTACCAGCTCAGGCAAAGATTCATCTGCGCAACAAATGATTAAAGATTCGTCTGCACGAGAACTAATTAAAGATTATTATGTCGCATATGAGAAAAAGGATCGGTCCCTGCTGGACTCCATTCTCGCTGAAGGGTTTACTTTCAGCAGCCCGGCTGGAGATGACCATATTAATTTAAAGACCTATAAGGAAAGGTGCTGGCCAAATTCTGAAAAGACAAAAAGATTTGATCTCGAAGAGGTGGTTATTAATGGGAATGATGCCTATGTAACATATAATGGCTGGACTACAGATGGCAGGTTATTCCGAAACACTTAACGTTTTAAATTTAAAGACGGAAAAATAATTTCGAATGAATGTTTCTTTGGTCCCGGTGTAAGCTTTCCTAATAATACAACCCCGGTAAAATAAAAGAGAAAGGTAGTTTTTATTTTAAGGGTAAGCCACTTCCCCTGGTTCGCGTCCCGGGAAATATTTCTTATGAAATTTTGCCAGTGGTGATTATAGAAATATCGGTACTGTTCTTAGATTTTTCTCTTATTGTTTCAAATACCGAAGCACGACACATCCTGATTTAAGAACCTTTGACTCAACCATTTTTAATTGCAATTTCTCTTGCAAGTTGATGCCTTCAAACAATCGTCTTCCTTCTCCTACAACTATAGGATGAACCACAAAACGATATTCATCAATCAGGCCAAGTGTTGCAAGCTGTGAAGGAATGTTTACACCACCGGTTAAAATATTTTTGCCTTGCTCCTGTTTCAATTTTAGTACTTCATCCTGAAGACCTGCACGAACAATTTTCGTTTTATCTCCTTCAGTGCTGTTTAGAGATTGTGAGAAAACAATAATTTTTTTGACTGCGTCAAATGCACGGGCAAAGTCGATATCTACTTTTCTATCATTCTGCCCGGAAGGATTTTTCGCCACATCGGGCCAATAAGGAACCATCAATTCATAAGTTGTACGCCCATAAAGGAACGTATCAGCATCCCGGGTGAGGCGCGTAAAATACTCCATCGTTTCCTCATCGGGGAAGAATTTGGTATGGTCGCAGCAGCCATCTAAGGTTGTGTTGATTGCATAAATTATCTTTCTCATTTGATTATTTTTAGTTTTCTTTTTTGTGATCTGTTTTGCAACGTAAAGATCAAAAATAAAATATTGCATCCATCGCGATGAGGGCAATCCGACGTCAAAATGAGGGGTATCAGCGACATCGCCACTTGCCATTCACCCAGATGATTCTACAATAAATGGTATCTTTAATAGTAAAATATTTTGCTAAGGTCACCTGCAATTTGCATGGCGGCTTGAAAGAGTAAAAGAATATTTAATAATAGCCTAACGGATCTTCGCCTTAAAAAGCCCAGGCTCCATTCAATGTCGTGAAAAAAATTGCAATCGCATTAAGTATAATAATTCTCCCTGGCCGTCTTCGTGCCCAGGATAGTTCTGTAATTTTTATAGAAGCAGGTCGCGATGTTGCGGAAGTATTAACCCCTGAAAAAATTTATGAATTTCCCAAATTTGTGGATGGTGTAATTATGTTCAGAGACGGTACTTCGGCACAGGCCATGCTTAACTATAATTACCTGCTGGGCGAAGTTGTATTTATAAGCCCGGATAAAGACACCCTTGCCATCGCAAAAAATCAGATGCTAAATATCGGCAGGATACTAATGGGCGGCAAATCCTTTTTCTACTATGATCATGGATACCTTGAACTGATAGAAGAAACTCCCTTTGGAAAACTACTAAAAAAACAGATGCTCAAACTGATAAAAAGAGAAAAGATTGGCGGGTATAATCAGCCCTCATCCACAACCGCCATAGACTCTTATGAAACCTTTACCGACGAGCATGGAGTTTTTACTCCCAATCTTAAGATCAGGGAAAACATTACACTAGCCTTAACGAGTGTTTATTTTATTGGTGATCTGCAAAATGTTTTTTTACCTGCGTCCAAAAGGAACGTATTGAAAATGTTTTCTTTAAAAAAGCCTCAACTGAAGAATTATTTGGATGAAAATACGGTTGATTTCAGAAACCTGCAAAGCTTAAAAAAATTGTTTGCGTCCTTATAGTGCTGAGCTGTATTCTATATTCTGTATTAAAGTTTATTGCCTTGCCAGGTTTAATTTTTAATTGTTCACGCCTTCCGTAAGATGGCCATTTTTAATGATAAGATCTTTTTCCTTCTCATGATGCCGTTATTTTGCTGAAAATAATTGGGTCCATACTTTCTGTTAGTTCCTGCAAATGCAGAGCCAATAAATTGCACTTATTCTTTTGCACCAACATCCACAACGTGATACAGAGGTAATTATAGCTTTTTATTTTAAGCTGAATAATGCATCTTTGCAGCTAAGGCGCAAAATCTTATGAAGGATCGATTATGAATTGTTTGTGATCCCGCCTCGCCGTTATTTCCGGCATATTTCATTTCCCGGCTTTTTAATTGTTTCAAACAATTGCCCGGGATCACCCATTGCTTATGGCGATGGTAATTTATTAAGAATTCATTTCTGCAACAATCATGAATCGAGAAAAAAAAATTTCAGTTAAATTAATTGTACTAACAGTCGTTTTGGGAACGGCTGTCATCTTTGGAATAACCCAACTGGTGAAATCGGCTAACAGCACACCGGAAAAAGAAGCAGCGCTGCTAGTAGAGCCTGAGCCTGTTGCCACGCGGTTTGGGCTACCGGTTGATTCTTTCACGGTAGTGGATGGCACCATTCAGCGTAACCAGTTTCTCACCGATATTTTAGATGATTACGGCATTGACAATACTACGGCTTTGCAACTGGCCCAAAAGGCACGCCCTGTTTTTAGCGTACGCAGCCTGGCTACCGGTAAACCCTACACGATATTTTGTACGAATGACTCCACGCAAAAAGCGGAATACTTTATATACCAACCCAACGCAACGGACTACGTAGTTTATGACCTGCGGGATACAATGAAAGTATATGCGGGCAAGCGTGCTGTAACTACTAAAACCGAAAGTCTTTCCGGCACTATCAACAGTTCCTTATACGAAACACTTGAAAGCCAGCATGCAGATCCCGGATCTTGCCGTAAAGCTTGCCAATATATTTGCGTGGACGGTAGACTTCTACTCTATTCAAAAAGGCGACTGGTTTAAAATTGTATACGACCAGCAATATATAAAAGGCAAGGCCATTGAATCAGGCTCCATCCGGTCGGCAGAATTCTCCTCCCGCGGCGAAGTGTATAAAGCCTTTTACTTTGAACCCGACAGTGCTACCGGGGGCGAATTTTTTAATGAAGAAGGAAAAAGCCTGCGTAAGGCCTTCCTGAAAGCGCCGCTTAAGTTTAGCCGGATTACATCGCATTACAGCCTGCATCGTTTTCACCCGGTTGAAAAAAGATGGAAAGCACACCTGGGCACCGATTATGCTGCTCCTACAGGCACGCCGATTCATACAACCGGCAGTGGGATAGTAATTGCATCGCGATATACCCGCTTTAATGGCAATTATGTGAAAATAAAACACAATGGCACTTATACTACTCAATACCTGCACATGAGCAGGCGGGCAGTGAAGGAAGGACAGCATGTAGTACAGGGCCAGGTGATAGGGTACGTCGGCATGACGGGGCTGGCCACCGGCCCGCATGTATGCTACCGTTTTTGGAAAAACGGTAAACAGGTAGATCCTTTAAAACAAAAGTTTCCAGCGGCAACTCCTGTGTCACAGAACTATATGCCTGCTTTCCGCCAATTAGTGGAGTCAGCAAATGTGGCTACTTAATAACATCCCGGTTGATACAAGCGGCTTAAATTAATAACAGCCATGCTTAAACGAATATTGCCGGCAACACCTAACCTGTAAAAATTAAAATGCTCGTTGATTGGATGTTCGTAAAACTTTTTACAAGCTGCGGACAGCACAACTAACGGGTATGGACAACCTAATGAAAGAAGTGTGGTGACACTACTTTTTTGATTTGAGAAATGCCAACATTAGCAGTTCATCACTTTTCAAGTAGCTTGTACATTTCTTCGAGATTTGGGGAAAGAATAATTTCGGTTCTCCTGTTTTTTGCTCTTCCTTCTTTGGTAGCATTGGATGCAACCGGTTCATAATAGCTGTGCCCGGATGAAGTAACACTTTTGGGATTCACTTTATAATTATTTACGAGAATACGAACTATTGAATTGGCACGGGCCGTACTCAAATCCCAATTGTCCTGGTATTTCCCGCGGATAGGAATGCTATCGGTGTGTCCTTCAATATTTATAGATACATCCGGGTTCAGATTAAGCACCGCAGCAAGTTTGGACAATGCGTCCACACCTTTTGGATTTACAACGGCGCTGCCTGAAGGGAATAATAAATTTTCAGAAAGACTTACATAAACTTTTCCGTCTTTTTGATATACGGAAAGATCATTTGAACTAAACCCTTTCAACGCTTCGGTCATCTTATTTTTAAGATTCTCTGACTGTTCCCTTTGCTGTTGCAGTAAATCCTGTAGTTGTTGCAATCTCTGTTGCTGTGCCAGTAAATCTTTCTGACTTTGTGTTAATTTACTTCGTTGATCAGCCGTTAGTTGCCCAAGTTGCGTATTCTGGTTATTTAAATTGGTAACGTTTTGTTCCAACTCTCCAATACTATCTTTTAAAGCTGAAATATTATTTTGAAGTTCTGTAATATTATTTTGCATATCCATAACCCGGCTAGCCAGGTGAGTGCTGTCGTCGCGTAAGGAAGCAACCCGTTCCTGTGACTGGGTTAAATACCTTTTTGCAACACAACCTGGCAATAAAAATATTCCTGCTATTATTACAACATATTTTTTCATGGATTTTTTTATTATCAACGAAATAACTGTGCCAAAAGCACTTTAACTTGTATGAACAAAGAAGTTAGACAGATGGCGTGGATATATTTACATGATTGGGAAGTGGCTTCCCCAGCTATCCCTGGTCTTTTCGAATAAAAAAGTACTGCTGTCCTGAGATTCCGCCGAGGCAGACAGGCGCAATTTACAGCATCTATAAAATCATAACAGTTATGGCTACCCGAATGTTTCCAAGAAGAGTTGAGCCCCTGAAAATGAAAGGTTCGCTATAGATTTGATGGATTTACGCTCGATAGACTGGCGCCGGTTATCACCCTCTTCATTTCTTCGTTTTACGGGCATCGGTCGTAGTTAAGAAGAAGTATCTTTCGTTGTTTTTAGTAAGCCAATGCCCGTAAAGAAAAATATTAAGCCCAATATAGAAGACACGGTGATCATCTTAAAATTATGCGTTCCCTTGCCGGAGTTCAGAAAGAGAAATGCGGCTGCAACTAAACCTATAATACCAAGGACGGTCAGAATAATTCCAAACATTTTCTTTTCCATATTTTTACAATTATCAATTTGGGTACTACAATGATAAGGCCAGAAAAGTGAATGTAAGCTTTACCGGTATGTTCCGTTTTGGCAGACACACATTAGCCAATCATAGGAGCCGTCATCTTGTCTATGACTTTTGATGATAACTTTTTACCAAAGAGTCTTACATCCAGATTTTACCTTTAATTTAAAATTCGTTTATACGTCAGAGTTACACAACCTACCTTTTGTTGTTTGCAGTTGTGTTTTATTAGTCGTGGCAAGGAAAATATCACCTTTAAATTTGCAAGTTGGCAACCTTTTTTTCAACTTCTGCATTTATCATTGTACAAACGCAGTCTTCGGGCTGTTAGCAGTTATACCGTTTAAATGATTTGAAATAACTGATCGTCGGTCAAACCGATATATTTTTGTAATAAGTATTACCACACAAATAAAGAGATTACAGGGAGATGAACATAAAACTCATTCAGAAAAATTGTATAGCTATCGTAATTGTAATTCTTTTAACTGCAAATTTAATTACCGCAAATGCACAGGTTGATTCTGTATCTAAAAAACTTGATGAGTATTTATTGGTTGCAAATAAGGAAAACAGGTTTAATGGAAATGCATTGATTGCACAACGGGGAAAAATTCTTTTGCAGAAAAGTTATGGCTACAAAAATTTTGCTGCACATGTTTTAAATGATTCAAATACCATATTTCAAATTGGTTCCGTTACCAAACAATTTACAGCAACGGTCATTTTAAAATTGCAGGAGGGAGGAAAGCTTTCTGTGAATAATACACTCGATAAATATTTTCCGCAATTTAAATATGCCGGCGACATAACGATTGAAAATTTATTAACCCATACGTCAGGTATTTATAATTATACGAATGACATTGATGAAAGTGATTCTGCTATTGTATGTAATCCGGTAAATAAAGAGTTAGCGCTTGACATCATGTTTAAACACAAGCTTGATTTTAAACCCGGTACGCAATTTCGATACGACAATTCGGGCTATTATTTATTGGGATTGATCATTGAAAAAGTTACCGGCAAATCATACGAAGAAAATGTTCGTGAGATAATTTTTAAGCCACTACAAATGAATCATTCCTTATTTGACTTTAAACATTCTCTGGATACCAATATCGCAACGGGCTATCAAACTTTAAATGATTCAATTCAAAAAGAAGCGTCAGCATGGCGGTGGGATTCAACGGTATCTTATGCTGCCGGCGCCATTTGGAGCACAACAGGCGATATGTATAAGTGGGCCCAGGCAATCGCAAATAAAAAAATTCTTTCTGCTGAATCATGGAAAGCCATGCTTACGCCGCATCTTGATAAATATGGATACGGTGTCTATCTTGATTCGCTATTTGGAAAGCAAAGCATCTCGCATGGTGGCGGTATACCCGGTTTTATTGCCTACCTAAGCTATTATCCCGCCGAAAATGTGACGATCATTTTATTAAGCAACGTAGGTTGGTTTGATGAATCTCTGAACACAATTAATGCTGATCTGTCTGCGATCATTTTTCATAAGCCATATGAATTGATGCGCAGCCATACCGGGATAAAGTTACCGGATGAAATATTGAAACAATATGTTGGTCAGTACGATTTTGATAAAAAACATCACGTATACATTACGCTTGAAAATAACCAGCTTCAAATGGAAGCGCCACAAGGTGGATTACCCAAATCGCCTTTGTTTGCAGATGATGAGAACAATTTTTACTTAAAGATTATTAACGCAAGAATTGAGTTTGTAAAAGATGCGACAGGAAAGACAACTGAGTTAGTTGCGCATTATATGGGAAAAAATGAAGTGTGCAGGAAAATTAAGTGATAACATTTTGGGTGGTCGATAACATAAAGACCTGGAAGCAATTTTTATGAATCGTGTTGTATGATTTTATTTTCTTCATTAGGTAATCATCGACTTGAACAATTAATGGCAAATAAGATTTTATAAAACTGTAATGGATTGAATTAAATTCAATTAGTTTAAACTGTATCTTCAACCTGATAAAGATTAATTTCCAGTAGAATATTTCGATGCACCATCTTCCATTTATTGACCTCACCGTTATAGTTTGCTACATGCTAGCCACGTTGGGCATTGGATTTTATTTTTCAAGAAAGAACCGGAGTTCAGAACAGTTCACAACTGCTTCGGGCAAAATTCCCGGCTGGGCAATTGGCATTTCTATCTTCGCCACTTTTTTAAGCAGCAATACTTTTTTGGGTGTAACGGGCAAGGCATTCGGTAGCAACTGGAGTGCCTTTGTGTTTAGTTTGTCAATGCCATTGGCAGCGTTTGTGGCGGTAAAATATTTTGTGCCGTTTTATCGGCGTGGCCAGGAAGTGTCTGCGTATACGCACCTGGAAAAAAGATTTGGTCCATGGGCGAGAACTTACGCCGTAACCTGTTTCCTGCTAACGCAGGTGGCAAGAATGGGAACTATCTTCTTTGGAATCGCGTTGAGCCTGCAGGCGCTCACCGGTTTTTCTATGGCGTCCATCATTATAGTGATGGGTCTGTGTATAATTCTTTACACCGTCATGGGTGGTATGGAAGCCATCATTTGGACCGACGTAACGCAAGGAATTATTCTTACACTCGGCGCATTGCTTGTGTTATTTTATGTAATAAAAGATATACCCGGTGGTATTAGCACTGTTGTTGAAACGGGCATTAAGAATAATAAATTTAGTCTTGGAAGTTTTACTCCTGATTTCACGATTGCTTCATTCTGGGTGATTCTTTTATATGGATTTTTTATCAACCTTAATAATTTCGGGATGGACCAGAATTACATTCAACGGTATCATACCGCAGCCAGTGAAAAGAAGGCGGCTCGTTCGGTGTGGTTGTGCGTGTACCTATATGTTCCCGTTTCTTTATTGTTTTTTATTTTAGGCGCTGCGCTTTTTTCCTATTACAATTTGCATCCGGAAATGGCGAACGTTGTTAAACTTCAGGCTGCTGCAGAACAGCTTGGAAATAGTCACACACATGAACAAATTGCGAGTGTTGCAGCATCGCTCCCGCCCGCCGCTTTTGGCGATAAAGTATTGCCGCATTTCATGGTTTCAAAAATGCCCGTGGGCCTGGTGGGATTGGTTATTGCTGCTATTCTTTCTGCGGCCATGAGTTCCATTAGTTCTTGTATGAATGCTTCGGCAACTGTATTTGCTGTCGATATTTATAAGAAGTACATTAAGAAAGATCCTCCTGAAAAAAAATTGATGACCGTACTTTATACGGGTACTGCTGTGTTCGGCATCGTGGGTGTCATGGCAGGTCTTGCCATGATTGGCAGCAAAAGTATTCTCGATGTGTGGTGGGAACTATCCGGAATTTTTGCAGGCGGAATGCTTGGTTTATTTTTGTTGGGGTTAATCAGCAGGCAAACAAAAAATACAGAAGCAATCACGGCGGGCCTCATTGGTATTGCCGTAATTTTGTGGATGACTTTTTCAAACAAAATAAGCGTGGAATATAGCTGGTTGAAAAGCACATTTGATAACAATATGATTGTAGTAATTGGCACTCTTACGATATTTTTAACGGGGGTGTTATTAACCAAACTGAAACGGCTACTCGAAAAATCTGAATCCTTCTAACTTTTTAATGATGTACGATATGCACGATAAAAAATTTGTTCCGGTAATGATCACACCATTCAACCTGAAAGCCAAAGTTGATCTTGATGCTGTGAGTGCCCTCATTGATTTTTACCTGGCAGCAGGGGTGAAGGGCTTTTTTGCCAACTGCCTTAGCAGCGAGATGTTTAGTATTTCTGAAGACGAGCGCCTGGAACTCACAAGTCACGTAGTAAAATATGTTAAAGGAAGGGTGCCTGTTGTTGCAACCGGTTCTTTTGGATTAACCCTCCGGGATAAGGCCGAATTCACTAAAAAGATTTATTATGCCGGCGTTGACGCAGTCATTATGATAACCGGGCACTTTGCAAAGGTGGATGAACCGGATGAAGTTCTGCTGCAAAATTTCGACAAAATGTTTTCGCTTACCGGCAACATACCGCTTGGTATGTATGAATGTCCGGCTCCTTATAAAAGAATTCTTCCTGCAGATATTTTCAAGCAACTGGTGGATAGCGGTCGCATTGTATATCATAAAGACACCTCCATTTTAACTTCCAGTGTAAAAGCGAAGCTTGATGCCATAAAAGATAACGCCGTTTTGGAATTTTATGATGCGCATACACCAAACGCGATGTTTAGTTTGCAAAACGGCGCTAGAGGAATGTCATCTATCTCGGGAAACTTTTATCCCGAGATCATGACATGGATGTGCGATAATGCTAATGATCCGGAACAACAGGAAACAGTGGAATGGCTGCAATCTGAGTTAGACCGTGTTGATCCATTGATCCATAAAGCATACCCAATGAGCGCCAAATACTTCCTGCAAAAAAGAGGACTGCCGGTAAGAACAATAAGCCGTGCCACCGCATTCCAGCTCACACCTGAACAGAAAAGTACACTTGATAACATTTGTGAAAGTTTTCTGGAGTGGTGTGAACGGCTCGAAATAAAACCAGTTGCCGCAGGCGCCTTGCATCAATCATGAGCAATTTCTTCGTTTCAAATTTTCAGCTCTTATCGTTGCCTTTTTTATGAGAACAGGTCTTTGGTATACCTGCGAGAATGGTAATTCAGATATCGCTCTGCATCCGCATTGTCACTTTTATGGAAATTATATTTTCCATCATCTCACTTAGAAATTTATATGAAAGTTCTGTTGTTGGCCCTTATCTGTGCATGGTTTTTTAATTGCGAAAATAGTACCCGCCAACAAATCCTGCCTGTGCAGATAAAAAAAGAACAACTGGTTCCTGATACATTTGCTGTGGATTCCTGGCAACACTTTTTACAACACCTTCCGGTGAAAGATGCGCCCATCCTGGATTATAAAGGTAAAGCAATAAGCAATCAGTCTAAGCATGTTGCTATTATAAATTATGATGTAGGTAGCAGCGACCTGCAACAATGTGCTGACGCCTTAATACGGTTACGTTCGGAATATTTATTTGCACAAAAGAGGTGTGATGAAATCGGTTTTCATTTTTGCAGTGGTCAGTTTTATTCCTGGAATATGTATTGTAGCGGCCTGCGGCCGCGGTTGCATGGTAATATGGTACAGTGGATAAGAGTATCTGCTTGCGAAAAAAATCATACCACATTAAGAAGTTATCTCAACATCGTGTTTGACTATGCTAATACTATATCACTTTGCAAAGAATTGCAGCCGGCCCATTCCTTTACAGTGGGGACTGTAATTATTACACCCGGAAGCCCCGGCCATACCTGCATTATTATTGATGAGGCAACAGCTCCGGATAAAAGTAAAGTTTATAAGCTTGCAGAAGGTTATATGCCCGCACAATCCATTTATATTTTAAGCAACCCTTATGACGAGAAGATAAACCCCTGGTACCATTTACACAGTGGCGTTATTACAACAGCAAGCTTTATGTTTACAGATTATTATCTTAAGCGGTTTGAATAAGGCCGAACTAACGGCGGGCATTAAACGATAACCAAGCTCCATCATGCGAAGCCAGATTGATTGTAACCAGGCTAACGGAAAAGGATGTGCCGGGCTCACGATAAACAACTTTCAAACATCTATTTGGTGTTCAGCAACTCCTTCAAATAATTAGCCCAAACTGCAGGCAATGAGTTAGTGCCGTGGCCGTGTGTTTGCGGACTGAAGGGAATTAGGATATATTTTCCCCTGTGAACTTGTTTTATGTAGCGTTCCATAATACCCAATTCGGGTGGGTTTATTTGATCGTCTGCCGAGTTAATTGCATATAACGGCGCCTCTATCAAATTCAGGTACGGGGAGGGATCGTAATTACGTGAAGACTGGAACTGGTAAATAAGATCGTTAGCGTCCATGTGCTGGTAACTGTTTTCCAGCTTCTGAACTAAAGAATCTGCCGCTTTGCGGGTAGGAGCCTGTTGTTGAAGATGATAAGAACTGCTGTTCATAAAAAACAGGCTGCTGCCTGCACCGCTGAGGCCCAGCACAGGTGGCGCTTTGTATTCCCCGTTCTGCCAGACGGGATCATTTTCTATCATATAGATGGCCATTTGCCGCATCATCCTATTGCGGCCTGAGATAGCAACTGGTAAACTGGCCAGGGGCATTAATGCGTCCATAGTAGCGGGATACATGTAACCCCACATCCACGTGTGCATGGCGCCCATAGATGTACCCATCACCAGCCGAAGATGGTTAATTCCCAAATGCTCTGTAACGAGGCTGTATTCCGCTTTCACCATATCGTTGTATGTATAGTTTGGAAAACGCATATACAGGCTATCGCTTGGTTTGCTACTGTTTCCGTGACCTATATCGTCTGGCAAAATGATGTAGTATTGGTTTGCATCAAGTAGTTGGCCTTTATTGAATAACAGGCCACCAAACTGCTTCCCCAGGAAGCCACGACTGCTGCTGCCGGTGCCATGCGTGATAAGTACCGCATTGGTAACGACGCCTTTATTGTCTCTAACTGGGCTGCCGAGGGTAATGTAATGCAGCTTTAACAGCGCAAGGTTGTGACTGTTATCTTCAAAAGGGAAGTTTTTTATGTAAAAATCTCCTTCTTTTTGGTTGTAATATTGTTGGGCAGTGACTTGTGTAAATATTCCTGCCGCAAGAAGTAAAGCGATAATCATTTTATTCATGTAAGTAAATATAATAGTTATATACTTTTCCTTCAGGCCTTCTTATGCTTTTTAAAAATTTGCTTACGTTTGATGAAACAAAAATTATGAGTGTAAAACGAAAATTATTATGAGGCAGATTTTTTGATAGCAGTCATTGTGAACATTATTTTAAAACTTTTAAATGAAAAGGTATATGAGCCGCAAAACAAATAAATCGAAAGACCGTGCCGGCGAGGATGAAAAATTTCCTTTGCCCATCTACAAGTCGGAGGATGATATTTATAAAAAGGAAAAAGAGGAACATTTTGATGAGGATGAATTGGAGAATTCCGGGGAGGGCCTTGATGTACCGGGAGCAGAACTCGATGATGCAAATGAAAACATTGGCGAAGAAGACGAGGAAAATAATTATTACAGCCTCGGCGGCGATGATCACAACGATCTTGAAGAAGATCCCAATGAGTAAGTTGCCTGCAGATTTTGAGAGGTTACGTAACCGGTGTTAATATAGCTTTTTGACTTTGCATCGATATCTCGCAAATTCGATCACGTTTCGCAGTGCGCCTTGATTTAGGTTAATCTTAACCGTTAGGTTATGGCTTTTCAACATTAACAGGAATTATTCAAAACAAAAGGGCGCTAAAGCGCCCCTTACTATTTTTAAAAAATAGTGAGTTATTTGATGGTTATGGTTTCTGTAAAAGCCCCAATAGTTACAAGCGCCTGGTCATCGCAGGTGCCGTTTCCATAATCAAGTGTACCGTCTACGCTGGCAGTATTTTTCGTATAGGTAAAAGAAACAACTCCCTGGTCGATATACGGGCACGATACTTTCTTTTCAAGCGGTGTTGTAATGGTTGCTGACAGCGAGTCACCATACGAACTGCTAATCTCATAATTTCCTGTAACATTGAAAATAAGGCCGGACACATTTGCTACGCTGCCTGATGCTACTGAAATGGTTTTTGTACCCGAAAATGAATAAGCGGTGTCGCCCGGGAAAACAATATTGCCGTTAGTAACTGTAGTTGTTAATTGGGGTGAGTTGATGTTTGTTGTTGTATTTGCGATGGTGTAGGTGCCATTCAGTTTATGTCCATTCACAACATAATTATTGAATGTGGCAGAGATGGTTGTTCCCGGGGTACTCAAACGACCCGAAAACACGTAAGTAATCGAACCCGACCTTGTGATACTGTCAGCACTTTTGCATCCTGCACCGAAATCAACCGTAACGGTCACCGGGAATGTGTTTCCTGAAACTGATACATTCGCACAATAATACGAACCTGCTATGCCAACAGGAACAGTGGAATGACCTGTCCGTTGCATCATAATATCAAGGCCATTATCATTACCCGTTTCCAGGGCTACTCCAAAAGCATCGTCAAACGCATTATCTGCCGTTGCCGCATTCGTCGTCATGCTGGCCGCTGCGCTATTGCTCACTTTGGAAGACGAGGACGATGAATTGTTGTCTTTCTTACAGGACATTATCAACATAAAAATCGCTGAAGCAAGGAGTAAAATCGCGGGAAGATTTTTAAGAGTCGGTTTCATTGTATAAAATATTGGTTTAAATAGTTTTGTAACTATGATCGAATATTAACACCAAAGTTTAACAATTATTGTGCAGATCCTGCCTAATTGTTCCTGTAAAGGCATAGTTCTCACCGCATTTAGTCATAAGTTTTTCATTTCGTACGAAAAGTGGATAATTTGGTTGTTAGTTACAAAACCCAAAACTATTAGAAGATAAATCGCACGCCGAAGGACACCTGGGTAAATACCTCTGTTACTGTTCCGTTACCTCCATCGCCATAAGAATAAGGTCCGGTTGGATCAAATTCAACGGCAATGGCACGCAATCCGGCCGGGAATATGTATCCCATCCTTACTGCCGGAGTTACCGTTGTGCGTGAATCGTCATAGCTGCCGAAATTGCCACTGAACCGATCTGCATATTGTTGAAACGCCATACCAAACCCAACGAAGAAGCCTTT
>CAVWQJ010000007.1:0-416786 GCA_963756945.1 uncultured Chitinophagaceae bacterium
GAGCACCGTGGTCGCGAGCGGCACCTGCGCTGTCGTCAGGCTGCCGTCGTCCGCGTTCGAGGCGATCGTCCCGACGGCGTCGTTGACCTGGTTCGACAACGTGCCGACGCCCACACCACCGGCGCCAGCATCGCCGCCACCAGCACCCCCGCGCCGACGCAGGCCGCCCCCAGCCGCCCGACCGCGCGCAGGCGCGCTCGCCCCCGCCCCATCTCCTACCCCCCGTCTCGGGCACGACGCTACCCCCGCCGGGGTGGGTGGGGTGTCAGGCCGCGCGCGGGGCTCCGCGGCGCGCGAACCGGCGGAGCAGCACCACCGCCGCCACGATGCCCTGGCCGCCGACGAGGGCGACGCCCACGCCGGGCAGGCCCCACAGGGGCATGAGCACCAGCACCGCGGGCACGGTGATCAGCCCCGAGGCGAGCGTCACCCCGTACTGGCCGAGCCGGTGCTGGCGCACCCGGGCGGCGGCGACCTCGGCGAGGTTCACGCACGCCGGGATGGCCGAGAACGAGGAGAGGGCGAGCAGCAGGGCGCCGGTCTCGGCGTAGTGCTCGCCGAACACCATCAGCACCAGCCACGACCCGGTCGAGAGGACGAGCACGGCGGGCACCACCAGCGTGAGCGACTTGGTGAGCATCTGCCGGTACGCCGCGTCCACGTCCGAGGGGTCGGCCGCGGAGTGCGCCACCAGCGACTGGCCCATGCCGGTGGGCACCAGGTAGAGGGCGTACGCCAGCTGCCACGACACACCGAACGTGGCCGCCGAGTCGGCGCCGAGCTCGGCGAAGACCAGCAGCGGCAGGCCGAAGTTCACGATCGTGAGGCACATGCTGCCGAGCCAGTCGGCGGCGACGAAACCGCGCATCGAGCCAGCGTGACGGGCGACGGCGGCCGCTCCGCCCGGGCCTGGTGCGGCGGGAGCACCCGCAACAGGTAGATCGTGATCGCCACCACGGTGACCGCGGTGCCCAGCGCCCACGACCCCGCGATAGCGCCGGAGAAGCCCAACAGCCCGCCCACGACCAGTAGCACGATCTTGAGCAGGGCGAAGCCCAGGTTCTCGAACGGCACGACCGTGGCCCGCTTGATCCCGGTCAGCAGGTAGTCCTGCATGTTGAACACGGTCCAGAAGGGGGTCGCCAGCGCGAAGTAGGCCACCAGCGCGCCCGCCCCGACCGCGGCCTGCAGCTCCGGTGCCCACCAGCCTGCGCCGAGCGCGAAGCCCGTTCCGATCACGACGGCCGCGCCGATGCCGGTGGCGTAGCAGGCCGCCACGAACACGCGGGCGCCGCGCCCGACGACCGGCACGAACCGCAGCATCGCGCTGCCCAGGTTGAGCTGGGCGACGATGCCGAGCAGGCCCAGCGTGGAGACCACGGTGGTGTTGATCCCGACCGTCGTCGGGTCGAACATCCGGGCCGCGACCACCCAGTACAGCATCCCGACGGCCGAGGAGACCGCCGAGCTGAGGACGAGCGCCATCCCGTCCCGGTTCTGGGGATCCCGCCACCCGGTCGCGAGTGCCCGCACCCGCGCCACGGCGGACGCCTGGGGTGCGGTCGCGTCGGGTGCGCCTGCGGGGATCACCGCGTCATCATGCATCGCGGCTCCCCTCAGCCCGACGGCAGCCTGATCCCGGCCACCACCGCGCGGTGGTCGCTGCCCTCGATCGGGCAGCACCGCGAAGCGGCTCGTCGTCGCGTCGGTGGGCACCAGCACGTGGTCGATCTGGATGCCGCACCACGGCGGCACGACCGCGGGGAACGTGCCGACCAGGCCGAGGCCGGTGCCGTCGGCCGCGCTGCGACAGTGGCGCAGCACCTCGAGGAAGGCGGCGTTGTCGGCGGTGGCGTTGAAGTCGCCCGCCACGATCGGCCCGGGCGACTCGGCGCACCACCGCGCGACGTGCGCGAGGTCCGAGCGCCACCACGCGGTGCGCATCGGGCCCATCGGGGCTTCGGGGTGCACGGCGAAGAAGCTCCGCGGCCCGAGCGCACCGCCCGTCGCCCGCAGGTAGCGGTGGCGCATCTCCCGGCCCGAGGTGACGGTCAGGTCGCCCATCCGGGCGGCGGCCAGCAGCACGACGCCCTCGCCGTCCGACGTGCCGGGCGCGGTCGACGCCCACGCCTGGTAGCCCAGCTCGGCGACGAGCGGGAGCAGCTTGTCGCGGAAGTCCGGGCCCGCCTCCGGCAGCGAGACGAGATCGGGCCGCTCGCGCTCCAGCACCGTCGCGAGCGCGCCGGTGTCGGCCCGACCGACGAGGACGTTCGCGGCGAGCACCGTGAGATCGGTCACGGCGGCGCCGGGCGCCCGGTCGTTCGGGTGGCGCCCGGGCGCCCGTCGCCCCGGTCGCTCGGGCGGCGCCGGTCCCCGCAGTCGCGCCGGTCGCCCCGGTCGCTCGGGTGGCGCCCGTCGCCGCAGCCGCGCCGGTCGCCGCGGTCGCTCGGTGGCGCCCGTCCCCGCAGTCGCGCCGGGCGCCCCGGTCGCCGTACCGCCGTCGATGCGGACGGCCGCGGGCCCCGGCGCCGCGGCGGGCGCCCAGCGCCGCCGCGCTCGCCAGCGCGGCAGACCCCACGCCTGGGGCCAGCGGCCGGGTGCGCGGACGGGTGGCCAGCGCGGCGGCGCGGCCAGCGCCATCGCGGTGACGTGCGGCCGGAGTGCGGCCAGCGCGACGAACGGGAAGCGGGGGCCGCCGACCCGGTCGGGCAGCAGCACGGCGGCGGTGGCGGCCGCACCGACCGCCGCGGTGACGACCCCAGCCTGACGACGGACCGCGGCCGGCTCTCCGGCGGTCGAACGCTCACGAGGCGATCAACGGACCGGCGCGCCCGGCGGTTCCATGCTCTGGTCGGCGGCGTGTCGGGCACCCCGCCATCCGACCACGTGGCCCGGCCCGGAGCGCGCCCGGGGGCGATCAGGACATACCTCACACCGGGCGGGGCGCGTGCAGGACCAGCCGGTCGGGTGGGTCAGAATCGGGTGTCGCCACCCCCGATCGGATGGAGTGTGACCGCACCGATGGCACCGCTTCGCGGCTTGCGCACACTGCCCGCCGCGCTCGGCGTGCTGGTGCTCCTCGCGCTCGGCGGTGGTCTCGCCGTGGCCACCTCCGCCCCGTCGGGGCCCGGCGCACTCGACCCGATGCCCGCCGCGCCGACGACCGCGGCGCCGCCCCGGCCGGTCGTGTCGATCACACCCGGGACGGGGCTGAACCCGACCACGCCGATCGTCGTGCAGGTCACGCAGGGCAGCGCGACAAGGTGACGGTCACCAACAAGGCCAGCGGCGCCGCCGTGGCGGGCACGCTGGCCGCCGACGGCAGCACCTGGACCTCCACCGCGCCGCTCGCCTACGCGTCGGGCTACGCGGTCGGCGTCGACGCGGCGGGCGCGGACGGCACCGCGAGCCACCAGGACCTCGCCGTGTCCACCCTCGCCCCGGCCGCGCAGGCCTTCCCGTCGTTCATCCCGCCGCCGACGCAGGCCACCGTCGGGGTCGGCCAGCCGATCGTGGTGAAGTTCAACCACCCGGTGCGCGACCGCGCCGCGGCCCAGCGGGCGCTGACGGTCACGGCGAACCCGCCGCAGGCGGGCGGCTGGTACTGGCTGTCGGACACCGAGGCGCACTACCGGCCGCAGGCCTACTGGACCGCGGGCTCGACGATCACGCTCAAGGCCGACCTGTTCGGCGTCGACCTCGGCAGCGGCATCTACGGCGAGACCGACCGCACCGAGACCATCCACGTCCACGACGCGTGGGTGGCCAAGGCCGACGGCGCCACCGAAGCAGATGCAGATCTTCGACAACGGCAAGCTGGTCAACACGATGCCGATCAGCCTCGGCTCCCCCGGCTACCCCTCGCACATCGGCCCGCACGTGATCTCCGACAAGCAGCCCAGCATGATCATGGACTCCTGCACGTACGGCGTGTGCGAGGGCGAGCCCGGCTACTACAAGGAGAAGGTCGACCTCGACGAGCGCATCTCCGACGACGGCGAGTTCGTGCACTCCGCGCCGTGGTCGGTGGGCTCGCAGGGCGGCGCCGAACGTCTCCCACGGGTGCGTGAACCTCAGCCCCGCCAACGCGCAGTGGTTCTTCGACCACTTCGGCATCGGCGACGTCGTCGAGATCACCAACTCCGGCGGCGCGCAGCTGCCGCTCGGCGACACCTACGGCGACTGGGAGCTGCCCTGGGCGCAGTGGCTGAAGGGCAGCGCCGCCTGAGCCGCTAGGCGAGCGGCTCACCCAGGAGGGACAGCACGTGCTCCAACAGCACGAGCAGCACCTCCTTGCAGGACTCCCGCGCGCGCACGTCGCAGAGCAGCACGGGCGTCAGGTCGGTGACGTGCAGGGCCCGCCGGATGTCCGCCACGTCGTAGGCCTGCACGCCGTCGAAGCAGTTGACGCCGACGACGAACGGGATGCCGTGGCGCTCGAAGAAGTCGATCGAGGCGAAACAGCGGTCGAGCCTGCGGGTGTCGGCGAGGACGACCGCGCCCAACGCCCCGGTGGCGAGCTCGTCCCAGATGAACCAGAACCGCTCCTGCCCGGGGGTGCCGAACAGGTAGAGGATCACCTCCGGGTTGATCGTGATCCGGCCGAAGTCCATCGCGACCGTGGTCGTCTCCTTGGCCTCGACCAGCGAGAGGTCGTCGACGCCGTCGGAGAGCTCGCTCAGCAGCTCCTCGGTGCGCAACGGGGTGATCTCGCTCACCGCGCCCACCAGCGTCGTCTTGCCCACCCCGAAACCGCCCGCGACCAGCAGCTTCACCGCCGAGTACGGCCGCTCCAGCTCGGTGGGGTCGATCTCGGGGTGGAGCCCGGCGGCAACTTCAGGGCCTGCGTACGCCATCGATCACCGTCCGAATCAGCTCGCGGTCGACAACGGGGTCTTCGCTGCGCCGCGGGGTCTTGAAGACCACGCCGCCCAGCTCGACAAGGTCGCTGATGAGGACCTTGGCGGCGACCAGGGGGAGGTTGTTATTCCATCATGCGCCTCCACAATTTTCTTTGTGAGGTAAAGCCCAAGTCCGGTACCTTTTATTTTGCCCTGGCTGCCCCGATAATATTTCTCAAAAATATTTTCTTTCTCTTCGTTGGAAATACCAGGTCCTTCATCAATTACCTGGAAATGGATTGCATTCTCACTCTGAAACAATTTTAGCAAAACTATGCCCTCTTTACCGGAATATTTGATTGCATTATCTAAAAGATTGTTAACAGCTAGCTGCAACAATAAGCAGATCGCCGTTAATGATAGCTTCCCCGGAAATTTGTATTTCGATTTTTCTGTTGGGAAAACGGACAATAAAATCGTGTGCACATTCATTAACAAGATCAGAAAAATCAACTCTTTCCTGCATTATTCTATATCCACCTGCCTCTATCTGGCTGGTAAGAAGCATATTATTACAAAGAGCATTCAGCCGGTTAGCTTCCTGTATAGTGGCACTAATTAGCTTTTGGCGCTGCTCATTACTAAGTAATCTTTTTTGTAACGTTTCAAGATTGAGCTTCGTTATTGCAATTGGTGTTTTTAGTTCGTGAGTTATTGCCATCATTAAATTTTCCTGTTGCTGTGCCTGGGTAAACTGCTTGTTTATAGCCCTGAATACAAAAATGGCTCCTGCTCCAATTAATATTATGAAAGTTATTCCTTCGCCAAGGTACTGTGCTGCATTTGTATTTTTTTCCGTTAAAATTTCATGTTGCTTTTGCTGATGCATAATGTCGTCCACATCAACCAGGTCCTGTTGATATTGGCTAAGCTGCAAATTCTGCTTATTAAGTACAACAAACCAGAAAGCCAATGCAGCCAGGATATAAGAAAGCAAAAACCAGTATAAGATATAAATGGTTAAGTGCCCCTTTATTTTGAATCTACTTTTAAGTGCCTCTTTATTTGTCATCCTCGTCAAAAATTCTATTGAAATACCTTCTTATAATTTATCAGAAAGATCAAGCTTAAAAAATTTTCGATTCACAACTACTTCACCTTTTCAATTCGTAAACCAACATTAAGGATATGCCTTAATGGGTTTTCACGCATTATTTGCGATATGGAAAATGTATAAGTTCCGGGTTTCTTAAAAGGTACCGGGCCGGCGGTTATATTTTTTCGAACTTCAAAAATATCGTTTATGCCTGTCCCTTGCCAACCGTTAGCATCGGTTGCCAGGGGCAGATTAATATTTTGAAAATGGACGGTATCACCCGGCGCCTTTGAACCGAGTCTCAGCCAGATATTATTATAATCATAAGCATCCGTATGGCGCAAAACAATGTATAAATTGTATAGAGATGAGGTGTCGGTTATTTGAAAGGTAAATGATGGAACGTTATCATAAAACCATTGCTGGGAAGGTATGTTAACTTGCTTTTCAAATAAATCAATTTTTGCACACGAAACAACAGTTGAAGCAAACAACAGTATTAATAATAATTTTTTTCAAGTATTTTTTTTGCAAAACTAATTTGTTTTCTTATTTCAGAAGTCGGCGCATATTACAGAACGTTAAAAATTTGTTCCTTCGCTTTTTCAAGCTCGTCTTTCATGAGCACAACACATTTTTGAATATCGGAATCATAAGCTTTTGATCCGGTAGTATTAATCTCACGTCCAATCTCCTGGATTACGAAGGCCAGCTTTTTGCCTTTGGCTTCTTCATTATCATTCAATATTGTTTTAAAATATTCGCAATGGTTTTTTAACCGAACCTGTTCCTCCCTGATGTCTATTTTTTCAATATAGAAAATAAGTTCCTGCTCCATGCGGTTCGCGTCATAATTTTCTTTCCCTGCATTTTCTTCCAGGAACTGTATGAGTTCAGCCTTCATTCTTTGCTTTCTTTTTGGTTCCAGCTTTAATATCTCTTCTTCCTGGTCATTAATATTTTTGATACGCAACATCAATTCCTTTTCTAAAGACAATCCTTCGTCTACGCGATGAAGATTCAATTCTTTTAATGCTGCTTCTATTACTTTTTTTAATTCTGCCCAATCATTTTCTCCTAATACTTCATTGCTGGGTGTTACTACTTCGGGTAAACGCAGCAATGCACTTAATACAGAATTAGTATCA
Organism: uncultured Chitinophagaceae bacterium; assembly: GCA_963756945.1. GTDB lineage: Bacteria > Bacteroidota > Bacteroidia > Chitinophagales > Chitinophagaceae > Ginsengibacter. The sequence continues at coordinate 7,086 of CAVWQJ010000007.1, forward strand.
ATTTTTAAATCGGTTGCCAGCTCTTCAATTTGCTTGTAATACGCTTTTATAAGATCGGTATTGATAACCACAGGTTTTGCACTTCCGTTTTGTTTAATGGTGATAAAACATTCAATGGTGCCCCTTAATAAACTTTCCTGTAAGAGGCTGCGTATATCAAATTCATAAGGCTTTAACAACGGTGGTATTTTTAAATTTATCTCGAATTGCTTTCCGTTGAGTGATTTTATTTCAACCAAATAAGTTTTATCGTTTACGGTTTGTTCTGCCCTGCCAAAGCCTGTCATTGATTTTAACATAAGGATTATCTTTTTTTAATTTGCAGCAAGTTATACAATTCTGTGTGAGATAGCATTTTCATTTCTCCGGGTTGCAAATCATCGATGGTAATTTTTTCTATACGATAACGAATTAACCGCAACGTCGGAAATCCTGCCTGCGCTGTCATCTTACGCACCTGCCTGTTTTTGCCTTCCGTCAAAATTAATTTTAACCAGCTTTCAGGAATATTTTTTCTATAACGAATCGGCGGGTTTCTTTCTTTAATTTGCGCAGGCTGTAAAATTTTTTCAGCACAGCATTTTTTTGTGCGATACATTTTTCCATTGACGTTTATCACAACGCCTTTTTCAATTTGCAGCAATTGCTTCGGCTGAAACTGTTTCCTTCTACCTGCACCCAATATTCTCTTTCATGATTATGCAAAGGATTCAAAAGATAGTTGTTTAACATACGCTATCGTTAGTAAGTATCAGCAATCCTTCGCTATCATAATCAAGCCGGCCAACGGGGTAAACATTTACAGGAACATCAAAAAAATCTTTAAGGTTTTCTTTCCATCCTGTGAAGTAAACTGCGAAAGAACATTAAAGGGTTTATGAACAACAAAATACTTATTCAATAAAATGAATTTAAGAAATACAATAAAAAAATTTGCAGATGAATTAATAAAAATAATAAAGCCCGTCACTTCTGCACGGGCCTTGTTATATGGATGGGTTAGTAAGTACAGGAATAAAATTCCTTACACAATATTAAAAATAATTTTTTCGATACGGAAAAATTTTATTGTTTTTTTTATCAACATTTAAAATTGTCTTGTGGATAAGGGTCGTCAATTTTGCTGTCTTAAATTTCGATTTCCATTTTGTTTCTTATCGTCCTCAAAAAAAATAACTACAAAATTAAAACATCTACATCGCATACAAATCAGTCTGCATCAGCATTTTGCAAAGAATTATAAATTATTAAATTTAAAATCTTCACTGCGTTAATAACGTAACTTTTATTTTTTTATTTCTCCTTATCAACAAAAATTTCTTTAAATAGTTTTCAAAAAAAAAATTTTACTTTTTTATTATTCTGCGCTCTAAAACATACAAAAAGTACTATTCGCATAAATTTCACAAGCTCTATCTTTGATGATTAAAAAATATTTTATGCAATTTCCTTCACCAGTTTCAGCCAAATGGATTGCCGGTTTTATCAATGCAGAAATTGCGGGTAACGAAAATTCTTTTGCAACAGGCATCAATGAAATTCATAAAGTAAATGATGGCGATATTGTTTTTGTTGACCATCCAAAATACTATGACACCTGCCTTAACAGCAACGCAACATTTATTATCATCAATAAAAAAACTGACAGTACCGGATGGCAAAACATTATTCATAACGGAAGACCCCTTTGAGGCCTACTCGAAAATTGTTCAACATTTTCGCCCCTTTACATCTTCCGATAAAATGATCAGTGACTCTGCAATTACCGGAAAAAATACGGTGATAATGCCAAATGTTTTTTTAGGAAATCATGTAGTGGTTGGCGACAATTGTATCATTCATCCTAACGTTTCAATATACGACTATACCGTTATAGGCAACAATGTAGAAATACATTCCGGCACTGTTGTAGGAAGTGATGCCTTTTATTTAAATACAAAAAAAAATCGCAAGGCATGGTATAAAAAAATGCCCTCATGCGGTAATGTAATAATTGAAGATAATGTTGAAATAGGCGCCAATTGTACCATTGACAGGGGTGTGAGCGATGCAACAATAATTGGAATGGGAACAAAGCTTGACAATTTGGTGCACATAGGCCATGAAGTAGTGATTGGCAAAAATTGTATTCTTGCCGCACAGGTTGGTATTGCCGGCGGAACTACTTTAGGAGATGGCGTAATTCTTTGGGGACAGGTTGGTGTAAATAAAACAATTACTATTGGCGACAATGCTGTTGTAATGGGACAAGCCGGAATTACTTCAAGCATAGAAGGAAATAAAACTTATTGGGGAACTCCCATCCAGGAATTTTTTAGCAAAAGAAAAGAACTGGTGTTGATAAAAAGACTTCCTGAAATTTGGGAAAAAGTGAAAGGAATAAAGTAATGTACGAAGTACGATGTTAGATGTACGATGTAAAAAATGTATTGATGTAACGTTTTAATCCTACCGCAAATCATAAAACTTATCAGACATCATACTTTCATGACATCACTCTGTTACCGGGACATAATCATACGGCAACATATCCCCTATTTTTTTATAAGCAAGATAACCGTTAGTTGTAATATCTGTCTGGTCGTAGTAATATCCGTTTTGTTCTATATCGATTGGCTCGCCCGGAGCAAAAAGCAAAGTTGATAACTGAAAATCTTTTTTTATAGTAGAGTCTGTATCAAGGTAAGACTGTTCTGGTTTGGCCTTATCATAAATTACAGCAACTTCATTTTGATTGGGCATAAACTCAACCACATTGGTGCTGTCATCTTTATCATAGTTTAATGCTCCGTATAAATTTTCTAACGGTATAGGAAATTCTTTGTCGCTGTTCTTAACTATGATACTGCAATTCAAAACCATCCTGCGCCAATGTTTTGTTATAGATGCTTCGCATGAGTTGCAGCATAGAACCTTTATAAGCGATGTTCCTGTTTTCACGCCAGGTTTGCTGTTGTTCGGGAGTTCCCTGCATTTCTTCAAAAAGAGGATACCCGATAAATAAATTGGTATGGGTATTATATTCATTCGTAAAAGAATCAATAGCAAATTTCAAATTATATCCCAAGGCAAAATTATTTACTATCAAAGGTTCATTTGCCAAAACCTTTAAACGGTTTCTTTTTTTACTGAAATAAAAATGCAATACTTCCGGATTTTTTATAACACATTGCCTGGCAAATTTTGATTGGCCAATAAAATTTTGTGTGAAAAACTCTCCATATTTCTTCCAGCCATCTTTAACTTCAGTGCTAATAGCAATGGTAACTTCTTCCAACGATTTTTCTTTAGGGCTTAATTCAAAATCAAGACTGTCATTTTGCGGAGAAGTATTGCTGATACGAATAGTGCCCGTTTCATATCCTGTAAAGGTTACAATCAGCGAATAGCCACCGCCCGGAATTTTGAGCGTGAAATACCCATCAGAATTAGTTGCTTCACCAAAAGTTGTATTTTGTGCAAATACTGAGGCACCCGCAAGTGGTGCTTTTGTATTTTTATCGATTACCCTTCCCTTTAACAGTATAATAAGTAATCTGCGAAAAGGCGGAACTGTTGAAAATAAAAATACCTGCAATGCAAAAGAGCGCAGGTAGAAAAGATTTTTTTGTCATAGGATTTTTTTAGCCGGATAATTAAAGATGATATTTTTCTTTCAGGTTTTTACAAGTCCAGTTTATTGCATCGGCAATCCTGGTATAAACTGAAACGTTGGAAAGGCCTGTAAAATTTTGCTATTATCAAATTTTACAGAAGCCATCGATGTTCGTGCTGTTTCTTTTGTAAGCAAATGTTTCTTTCCGGTTAACGGCACTTTTTATTGCCTCCATTCTCCACACAATTTCTGCAAGAAAAGGTGATACATTTTTTTGCGGTGGTTTTTTACCAAAACATTTTGCCATTGTAAAAAATATTTCTTTGTAAGATAGATTTTCAGAATTTAAAATAAAACGTTGGCTGGATATTTTACTGTTCATTAACAAAATCATCACTTTTGCTACATCTCTTACATCAACAAAACCATTAATTCCTTCTGTATAATATTTAAATTCGTTATAGGCAGATTTAAATAATGCGGTAGAACCATTATCCCAGTTATCACCACCAATAATGGTAGATGGATTTACTATTACTGCCTGCAGTCCTTCGCCAATTCCGCGCCATACTTCAAGTTCTCCCAGGTATTTTGATTTACCATAATTACTATTGCTTGTTTCTTCTGTCCAGTTCGTTTGTTCCGTAACCATTTCATCCATTTCTTATTCTCCCCAAAGCCGACACCGAACTTACATGAATCAACTTTTGTATATTGGCGTTAATGCAGGCATTAACAACATTCTCCGTTCCTTCAATATTAATTTTAAAGAGCCTGCTTTTATCTTTTGGCTCAAAGGAAATTATTGCAGCGCAATGATAAACATGAGTAACATCCTGCATAACTTCTTCCAGTAAAGATGTATCCAGGATATCGCATTGTTTGATGATTAAATTGGGATGAGATATAGAAAGTGGAGTCGAATGATAAAGTGCTGTTACCCGATAACCCTGCATCAAGCAATTGTTTTGTTACTTCGCTTCCTACAAGCCCCGCTGCCCCGGTTACCAAAATATTTTTATCGATCAATTATATTTTCGGGTAAATCTGTTTCGTCTTGCATTAATAAAGTTTCGGAATTTCTTTCAACATAAAAAATAAAATGAGGAAAATATATTTTATGTTCTGTTAGATTGCAATATTCGTAAAATCCTTTTCCTGTTTTTTTACCCAAGTTCACCATTTTTTACTTTTTCAATCTGGATTGGTGAAGGTTCAAAACGTTCTGCTTCATTAAATGCATGATACATACTTTGAGAAACTGCAAGATTAATATCCATGCCAATAAGATCCATTAATTTAAATGGTCCCATTTTAAAACCGGTTGCTTCTAAAATAGCATCAACCTCTTCATAAGATGCGATTCCTTCTTCAACAATTTTTAAAGATTCAAGATAATAATGCCGGGCAATGCGATTTACAATAAAGCCCGGCGCATCTTTGCACATCACAGGCTCTTTGCCCATCTGTTTGCAACTTCAAAAATAATCAGTAGCAATTTCATCAGCGGTTTGATTTCCTTTTACAACTTCCACCAGTTTCATAATATAAGCAGGATTAAAAAAATGCATCCCAACAACTCTTTGAGGAAAAATTATTTTTTCCTGAATGGCCGAAACCGAAAGTGAAGAAGTATTGGTTGCAAAAATTACTTCTTCATTATTATATTTTGCCAGTTCATTAAACAAAGAAACTTTTGCTTCTTCTATTTCCACAATGGCTTCAATAATTATTTCGCCGGTGCATTGCTTCAATATCTGTAGTAAACTTGAATTCGGTTATAAATTTCATTTTTTTCGAAGAGGAAATTTTTTCTTTATCAACTAAATATTGAAGATTTTTTTCAATGAAAATTTTCGCTTTATCAATAGCGGAATATTTACATCAAAAAGAATAGTATTAAAACCACTTTGTGCAGCCACCTGTGCAATGCCGCTTCCCATCGTTCCGGCTCCGCAAATACAAATGGTGATAGTCATGATATATTTTGAATGAAATTCATTTACACAGCACTTGTAAACTGTTTCAAAAACCTCAAATCATTTTCACTGAACAGCCGCAGATCTTTTATATTGTATTTGAGCATGGTAATTCTTTCAATGCCCATTCCAAAGGCAAAGCCTGAATATTTATTACTGTCGATACCGCAATTTTCCAGCACATTTGGGTGAACCATACCGCTGCCTAAAATTTCTACCCAGCCTGTATGTTTGCAAACATTACAACCTTCGCCGCCACAAATAAGGCAACTGATATCCATTTCCGCACTTGGTTCGGTAAATGGAAAATAAGAAGGCCGGAAACGAACTTTAAAATTTTCGCCAAACATTTCCTGCACAAAAAAATACAAGTGTTTGCTTAAGATCGGCAAAAGAAACATCTTCGGCAATATATAATCCTTCTACCTGGTGAAAAAAACAATGCGCCCTTGCACTGATGGTTTCATTACGATAAACACGACCCGGGCAAATAATCCGGATGGGCAATTTTCCTTTTTCCATTTCACGTACCTGCACACTGCTGGTATGCGTGCGCAGCATCCAATCAGGGTTTTGTGACACATAAAAAGTATCCTGCATATCCCTTGCCGGATGATTTTCCGGCAAGTTGAGTGCAGTAAAATTATGCCAGTCATCTTCTATTTCCGGGCCTTCAGCAACGGCAAAGCCTAAACGCTGAAATATAGAAACAATCTTATTCCTTACAATACTTATCGGATGCCTGCTGCCCAATGGCAAGGCCTCCCCCGGCAACGATAAATCAAGGTTACTTTCTATTTCCTGCCCGTTCATTTGTCAATCTGCTGATTTTAATTCTTCGTATTTGTTTTCAGCAAATAATTTCAGCTCATTTAATACCTGTCCCATTTCCCTCCTGTTTTCGGTGGCGAACATTTTTCATTTCGCCCATCAAAGATTTTATTAATCCTTTTGTACCCAGAAACTGAATGCGAAAAACTTCGGCAGGATTTTTATCCGGCGACGAAAAATTCTTTATTTCTTCTTTAGAATGCTCTATTTGTTGCAACAAATTATCCATAGGTGCAAAAATAAGTGAATCCCTTATGCAAAAATTTTATGTGATCATGGCCCAAAAAAATATAGGTGACATTATAATTATGCATTTAATCTTTTAGGTTTGCTCAAAATAAAAAAAGTATGTATCGACCTCCACGAATTTTTAGACCCTGTAAACAAAGCTTTTCTAAATGATGACAAAGGATACAATGACAGCCAGATTGCAGGTTTTATAAAAATTTATGAAGAGGAAATGCCCGACCTGGCTGAAGTGGATATTGTTATTGCCGGCATAAATGAATTTCGCGGAGATGGATTTATAGTGAAGGAAATGCTGCCGATGCGGTACGAAAGCAATTGTATCAATTGTATTACTGGCATAAAGATATTTCGATTGCCGACGTAGGAAACATAAAATGCGGCGCTACTTTGCTGACACTTATGCAGCCATAAAAACAGTAGTTCGTGAGTTATTGCAATTGAATAAAACAGTTATTATTATTGGAGGTTCTCACGATAATACCCTTGCTCAATATTATGCATACAAAGACCTTAAAAAGATTATTGAGGCAACTGTGATTGATGCGACTATTGATCTTAAAAGTGAATCATCGGTAAGAAGCCAGAACTTTCTAATGGAAATGCTTAACCAGCGAACCTAATATGATCAAACATTATAATCACATCGGTTTTCAAAGTTATTTTGTGCACCCGCGTATGCTTGAAACAATGGATAAGCTGCATTTTGATTGTTACCGGGTGGGCAAAGCAAAGGAACAGATTGAAGAAATGGAGCCGGTGATAAGAAATTCTAATATGGTTAGTTTTGATATGGCGGCAATAAAGTACAGTGATGCACCTGCATCCAATTGCAGCCCTAATGGTTTTACAGGAGAAGAAGCGTGTACACTTTCCCGTTACGCAGGATTAAGTCCGAATCTTTCCTCACTTGGTATTTATGGTTATAATGCTAAGAAAGATATTAATGATTTAACGGCTTTGCAAATAGCCCAAATGATCTGGTATTTTATTGATGGCAAAAGCCGCAGCATGCAGGAAACGGAACTAAGTGAAAGACAGAACTTTAATGAATACCATACTGCGTTTGCCGAAGTGGATACCATTTTTATTCAAAGTAAAAAAACGGGAAGATGGTGGATGGAGATTGCCCAATAAAAAACTGATTGCCTGCAGTTATAATGATTATCTTTTTGCCAGCAATAATGAAATCCCCGAACGTTGGCTGAGGGCGCAGGAAAGAGAGGCTTAATTAAATTTGCGTTGAGCATCTAAAAAGAATAACATTGGAACGAGTTTAAATATTATCATTTTTTAACACTTCTTCATACCCAATCGTTAATAATTTAGCACCATTACAATGATACATTTTCAATACGCTCCATATCTTTTGTCACTTGCGGCAGTTCCTGTAATGATATTGTTGTATATGCTATTGGTGCGATGGAAAAAGAAAAGCCAATAAAAAAATTGGTGATCCTGTACTGGTTCAACAATTAACCAAAGGTTTTTCTGCAAAAAAATTTAAACTGAAAACTTATTGTTTTTATAATTGGTTTTGCCTTATGCGGCTTTGCCGTTGCAGGATTAGTTGAACCGGACGGAACACAAAAAATAAACCGCAAAGGAATTGATATAATGATAGCGCTTGATGTTAGCAAAAGTATGCTGGCCCAGGATATTCAACCTTCGAGATTGGAGCGTGCCAAGCAGGTAATATCAAAAATAATTGACAATGCGCCGGAAGATAAAATCGGGTTGGTAATTTTTGCTGGGCAGGGCTTATCTTCAAATGCCAATGACCGTGGATCACGAAGCCGCAAAAATGTACCTGGCCACAGCATCGCCCGATGATGTTCCTACGCAGGGCACCGTAATAAGTGATGCATTAAAAATGTGTTATGCGGCGTTCAATCCCAAAGGAAAAAACATATAAAACCATTATTTTAATCAGTGATGGAGAAGACCATGATGACGATGCAATAAAGATTGCCAAACAACTGGGAAAGGAAGGTATCATGTTAAATACTATCGGCATTGGTTCCCCGCAGGGTGCTCCTATTATGGATCCTGAAACAAATAGCCTATAAAACAGACGACAAAGGCAACACGGTTATTACCAAACTAAACCAGGATGAGTTAAGTCAATATTGCAAAAAACGGGAATGGATTATACCAATTATACTCCACAACAAACGAAGTAGCAAATAATGTTCAAAAATCAACTATCCGGCATAGGTAAAGAACCTACAATAAGCGATAGTTCGTATAAAGCCTTCAAACAATATTTTCAATATTTTTTAGCGGCAGCATTATTTTTATTAATAGTGGAATTTTTTATTTCAGAAAGAAAAAGAGTGAATAAAAAAGTTGCGGCTACTCTTATAATTTTCTTATTCATCAGCAGTGCTTCATTCGCCCAAAATGCAAAAAATGAAATAATAAAAGGTAACGAAGCTTATAAAAAGAATAACTATAATTCGGCTGAGAATTCATATCGTGATGCACTTAAAATTGCTGATAATAATCCCACCGCTTCTTTTAATTTGGGAAATACATTGTATAGAAAAGATAACACAGATGAAGCCGTGGAAGCTTTTGACAACACGATAAAAAACAGCAGCGATAATGTAACGAAAGAAAACGCATACTACAATAAAGGAGTGGCTTATCAAAAAGCGAAAAAACTTCCTGAATGTATCGATGCATACAAAAATGCTTTAATGCTGAATCCTAACGATGAAGATGCCAGGCAAAACCTGGAGCGTGCACTAAAACTTCAGCAGCAACACAGCAACAGCAGCAACAAAATCAGAAAGACAAAAAGCAACAACCTAAACCAGATCAAAAAAAACAAGATCAACAAAATAAGCAGGATCAACAAAAACAAAATAATGAGCCAAAACCCAGGCCATCAAAAATGTCAAAACAAGATGCAGAAGAAAAGTTGAAATCGCTCCTGGAAAATGAAAAACAATTACAGGATAAATTACATAAGATAAAAGGTGCCGCATCTCCCGATAAGCCTGAAAAAGACTGGTAACTATCCCAAACTCCTGAAAGGGAAAGACATGAATTAACCGGAAAACTATCTCATAGTTATCATGCCGAATGACGATAAACCTCATTTTATTTAATCGTATTTTTGCACATCATAAATTGATATTGTATGGAGCTGTATGCAGCATCTTTAACTGAATATAAAAGACTGGCGACACTTGAAGTAAAAGTGGGTGACCTGCTACTGGGAAATTTTCATCCTATCCGCATACAAACAATGACCACAACAGATACAATGGACACGATGGCAACCGTAGAACAAAGTATCCGTTGCATTGAAGCGGGTGCAGAACTGGTGCGTATTACAGCGCCGTCAAAAAAAGAAGCTGAGAATTTACTGAATATAAAAAACGAATTAAGAAAAAGGGGGTACACTACACCGTTAGTTGCGGATATTCACTTTACACCCAACGCTGCCGAGATTGCTGCACGCATTGTAGAAAAAGTAAGAGTGAACCCCGGCAATTATGTTGATAAGAAAAAGTTTGAGCTAATAGAATATTCTGACGCAGATTACCACGAAGAAATTGAACGCATCAGAAACCGTTTTACTCCATTGGTTAAAATTTGTAAGGAATACGGAACCGCTATGCGCATTGGTACCAATCATGGTTCATTAAGCGACCGCATTATGAGCCGTTATGGTGATACGCCGATCGGAATGGTTGAAAGCGCCATGGAATTTTTGCGCATCGCCGAAAGTGAAAATTATTACAACATTGTTTTAAGCATGAAAAGCAGCAATCCTCAAGTGATGGTTGCAAGCTTACCGGTTGCTGATTGAAAATATGCATGGTGAATTGGGACACTGTTATCCTTTGCATCTTGGCGTTACAGAAGCCGGCGATGGCGAAGATGGAAGAATAAAATCTGCCATTGGAATTGGCACATTACTGGAAGATGGCATTGGAGATACTATTCGTGTTTCTCTTACAGAAGACCCTGAATTTGAAATTCCTGTTTGCAGGGATATTGTAAAAAGATATGCTGATGTAAAAAGCACTGTAAGTTCCGCCAATTGAAAAATCTTCGTTATCAGTTCTAAATACAAATACAAAACGTTCTTCCTTCGAGATACAAAATGTTGGTGGGAAACATGTGCCTGTTGTGATTGCAGATTTCAGCAAAAAAAATAATGTAATACCTGCAGATTTAGAAGATATCGGCTACCAATATGATGCAGTCACAGATAAATGGAATATTGGTGATATGGCCGCTGATTATATTTTTTGCGCTAACAATACTATTGATTTCGCATTACCGGGAACGTTAAGAATTATTAACTATTACGATGCCTGGAAGCAATCTGCAGATAAAGAAAAATGTGTTCCCATTTTTGATGACAAACAATATTTGGATGACACAATTTTAAAATCACAAAGCATAAACTTTGTTATGCTGGATTGTTATTCAGAAGGATATTCATTTGATAAAAATAATATTTTTGAAAAGATTAAACATGATGCTACTGCAGTTCTTTGTTTAAGTTCAACCAATAAAAATGCAATGCAAAGCATTAGAAGAATGCTGGTTGAATTGCATGAACATAACATCAAAAATCCAGTCGTCTTTATATGCGACAGCAATGATGATACAATGGATGAAAGCCTTATTCACTATGCAATTGAAACGGGCGCATTATTTATTGATGGCTTTGGAAATGGTATTTGCTTAGGTTATCATTATGGAGATAAAAATAAAGTTGCTGACTATAAAACAATGAACTCAATTGCTTTTGGAATATTGCAGGCAACACGAACGAGAATTTCAAAAACAGAATACATTAGTTGCCCAAGTTGTGGCAGAACATTATTCGACTTGCAGGAAACAACCGCTAAAATAAGAGCAGTTACTAATCATCTAAAAGGCGTTAAGATTGCCATAATGGGCTGTATTGTAAATGGGCCGGGAGAAATGGCTGATGCTGACTTCGGGTATGTTGGCAGCGGCCCGGGTAAAATAACTTTGTATAAAGGAAAAGAAGTTATCAAGCGTTCGGTTCCCGAAGATATTGCTGTTGAAGAGCTCATCAATCTATTAAAAGAAAGTGAAGCATGGGTAGAACCGCGTTAGATTATTGCCTGATCGTAAAAGCTATTCCTAAAACCTCCTAAAATTTCAAAAATTAGGAGGTTTTATTTTTTGCATCAATAAACAACTTAAAATTGTAAAATGAAAACAGATTTCTTAGTAATTGGAAGTGGCATCGCAGGCTTAACGTATGCACTTAAAGTTGCGCAGGATTGTCCTGGTAAAAGTATTACAGTGCTTACCAAAACTTTCAGCGATGAAACCAATACAAAGTATGCGCAGGGCGGCGTTGCAGGTGTTACCGATTTTGATAATGATAGTTTTGAAAAACATATAGAAGATACACTTATAGCCGGAGATGGCTTATGCGATCCGGGAATTGTTGAGATAGTTGTGAAAGAAGGAGTGGAACGAATAAAAGAAATTATTAGCTGGGGAGCTCATTTCGACAAAGAACATTCGGGAGAGTATGCACTGGGCAAAGAAGGTGGCCATAGCGAATTCAGAATACTGCATCATAAAGATGTTACTGGTAAAGAAATAGAAGATACTTTACTAAGGGCCATCGCTTCGAAGCCTAATATTAAATTAATAAACCACTGCTTTGTGGTTGATATTATTACCCAGCATCACCTCGGTTACCTGGTTACGAAATCAACTCCCGATATTGAATGCTTTGGAGTATACGTACTTAACATGCAAACGAATGAAATTGAAAAAATCATTTCAAAAATTACACTACTTGCTTCGGGTGGTAATGGCCAGGTATATCGGACTACAACTAATCCTTCTATCGCTACCGGCGATGGCGTTGCAATGTTATACCGGGCTAAGGGAAGAATAGAGAACATGGAATTTATACAATTTCATCCCACGGCATTATATGAAGCTGGTATAAGCGGGCAGGCATTTTTAATTACAGAAGCTGTGCGTGGTGATGGGGCCATCTTAAGAAATCATAAAGGCGAGGCTTTCATGGAAAAATATGATGAAAGAAAAGACCTTGCGCCACGTGATATTGTTGCCCGGGCTATAGATAATGAAATGAAAATAAATGGTACTGAACATGTTTTTTTAGATTGTACTAAAATGGATATGGAAAAATTTGTGCATCACTTTCCTAACATAACGGACAAGTGTTTATCAGTTGGAATTGATGTTTCCAAACAATATATTCCAGTGGCGCCTGCAGCGCATTACAGTTGCGGGGGAATAAAAACAGATGAATGGGGAGGATCATCTATAAGAAATTTATATGCCTGCGGAGAATGCGCCAGTACAGGCCTTCACGGCGCCAACCGGCTTGCCAGCAATTCATTACTTGAAGCAATGGTGTTTGCACATAGGTGTTATTTGAATGCAGTTGAAAAAATAGATACACTCGAATTCAATGAAGCCATTCCCGGACTGGAATGCAAAAGGCACAACAGCGCCAAAAGAAATGATTCTCATAACCCAAAGCCTCAAGGAATTGCAATTACTAATGACAGATTATGTAGGAATTGTTCGTACTAACGTGAGGCTTGAAAGAGCGATGAAGCGGCTTGATTTATTGCATGAAGAAACTGAGCAATTTTACGAAACTACTTTTGTATCGCCGCAACTTTGTGAGTTGAGAAATTTGATAACCGTTGGATATTTAATTGTGAAAGAAGCGCAACTCCGTCATGAAAGCAGGGGCCTTCATTTTAACACTGACTATCCTGCCAAAAATGAAATTGTGCAAAACATTGTTTTATGATGCAACATGCAGCTTCTCTTTCGTAACTTCTTTCCATGAAGTGCAGCCAGCAAGCCCTAATGTTAAGTCGATATCAGCAAGTAAATTAGCAACAACTTCCGTAACACCTTGTTCACCTCCCAATGCAAGACCATAAGCATATGGGCGACCAAGCAATACTGCTTTAGCTCCCAATGCCATTGCTTTAAAAACATCAGCACCTCTGCGAATACCGCTATCGAATAATATCGTTGTTCTATCGGCAACCTCATCTGCTATTCCTGCAAGTGTATCTATGGCACCAATCGCACCATCAAGTTGACGGCCGCCATGGTTAGATACCACAATGCCGTCAGCGCCATTATCTATTGCTTTTTTCGCATCATCCGGATGTTGAATGCCTTTAACTATCACGGGGAGTTTGGTGCATTCTCTTATAACGGAAAGATCTTCCCACGTAGACGAAGGATTGGAAAAACAATTTGCGAAATGCATCATCGTTTGCATTTTATCCTTCGCCGGGTCACCAACTTCTGCCAGGAAAACAGGATCAGTAAGATAGTTAGCGAGTCCCTCGTTATATAAAAATGGCAGATAAGCATTTTTAATATCACGTTCCCGCCAGGCAAATAAACGTGTATCTAGCGTAACAACAATAGCGGAGTAACCAGCCTTTTCCGCACGGCTAATGATGCTGCGGGTAAAATCGTTATTACGTCCCCAATAAAGTTGAAACCAGTGTGGATGATCGCCATGCACTCCCCCAATCTCCTCAATTGTCCTGGAAGATACCGTACTAACTATCTGGGGCACACGCAGATTTTTAGCCGCACGTGCCACAGCCATTTCCGCTTCAGGATGTGCAATAGATAAAACGCCAACAGGCGCCAGTAAAACGGGCGTGGGTAATGTTATCCCAAATAGTTCAATACCAACATTTCTTTGCGATACATCACCCATCATACGGGGCACAATCTGCCAGTGATTAAAGGATTTTTTATTATTATAGGTGGTTATTTCCGAGCCCGCACTCCCGGCTATATAAGCAAAAGCTTCGGCAGTCATTACTTCCGATGCCTTTTGTTCCAACTCTTCGAAGGAAACGGGAAATTGAGGTTTTACATTTTGTGTTCCGTCAAAATAAATTTGCAACTGGTATTGCATTGAGCCGGATAATTGGCGAAAAATTGATGTGTCCATTAAAGTGTTATTTACTGCGTGCATATTGGTATTTAATAAAATAGATTTGGGTTTACAAATAGATTAAGGTAAGGTCTAACGGGCCGGATTTTTTGATTGCTTTTGTACAAATACATTTTCCCTCTTGAATCAATCATTGGAAGATCCGCGCCACCTCTCCATCGTCCATCTTTTGGAGAAAAAAATAATCGATGAACAAGTTGATTTTGAATCAAATTTCTTACCTGCTCCGCATCGATTCCAACATTCCCTTGCAGCACTTGACCACATGGTGTAACATATTGAATTTGGCCCGAAAATAAACCTGCTGATACATTCCCATATAATGAATGGCTCATGTCCATGTATCCATTTCTGGATGGATAATTTTGATCAACTGTAGGTTTTCCTCTTTTCCCAGTCCATCCAGTAAAAAAATTAATTCCATATTGAAAATTCTTATGGCGGTACTGAGCAAGGAAGCTACCGGTCCTGAATTCATCACGAATTCCGCCTGCAAACAGATCATCTTCACCGATGAATTGTAAATCGGCAAATTGCAAGGAAATTGTTCCGGTAGCCTGGGAGGTTTTAATATGGTTTAGGTAATAATTAAATGCGTAGCCAATACTATTTCTTTTTATGGTTTGATTTCCTACGGAACTGATAAACAAACTTTTTATAGAATCATCTCTGCCAAAACCCAGTATCAGCCCAAAGGAAGAAACTAGTTCAAAGTATTTTTTTTTAGGGCCTATATTTTTGAAATTATAATAGATCTTACATCCCGGATTAATTTGAAAAATTTTATGGGCATAATAACCTATGCATGATATCCCAATTCGATCAAAGTGTGTTCCTGCCGCAATGATTAATCCAATTTTTACTCCATATTTTTTTCCGGAAAAAGTTTGGGCAGCAACAAGAAAGGGTAGCAATAAAAAGAAAATCAAAAAAGTTAATTTGAAATCGGGCATACTAAGTCAAATTAAAGTGTGGTCATTCATTAAAGTTAAATTAGAGAACAAAATATCTCAAGAGAAATTTGGTATTATCGGGTTTATCGAAGTTAAGATAATGTAATTGTTTAGAGGAGTATGATCATTTACTGGTAACTTTTCTTCTTTCATGTATGCGTTCCCGTAAGTTATGAAAAAATAACTGCCGGTCTCGTTCGCTGATCTCACTTATAAGCATCGATTTTCTAAGTAATATTTTAAGTGTTTCAAAGGTATAATTTATAAATTCTTTGTTGTTGGTCATTATATAATTGATCACGTTATGGTTCAAAAAAACCATCTTTTCTCCATCCAGTTCAACTGCAATTGTATTATCGCCTAAAATAAACTCGTTGGTATAAACGCTATACTTTACTATATTTTCCTGGTCTGGTTTCCCGGGTGGAAATTTATAACCATATTCTACCTGCCTTTCTATATGGTCCACTAATTTTTCGAGGCAATCGTAAACGGTTTCAATATCCTGCTTCGATTTAAAAATTCTTGTTTCTCTATAATAGTCTATCTGCCTTATAGTAGTGTTGATGCAGTCCAGGTTCCAGATTTCTACAGACGGAATTTGCAGATATAAATCGGAAATTTTTTTACCCGTATTGTTGAATATATCAATATAATCTTCAATTAAAAACTGGTCTTTATTAAATGTGGGATAGTCCAGGTCGTAGCGGCTCCAGAAATAGCATTTAAATGCTGCGAGCTCCGGAAACATAAAGTGATGAAAAATCGGAATATCCTTATTGAGGTAATACATTTGCTTTTGCTTCGACGGAATAAAATATTCCAATTGCCGCACGATGCCTTGTAAATAATTCTCAAAATCAAAGGTGCGACGGTCAATATTTTTTCCCCAGAAAATCAATGAATCATTTTGCAAATGCAGGAAGCTGTCTAACGAAATTTTATAATGTGAAGCGAGAATTTGTATTTCGTCAAAGGTTAAATGCTTTTCTCCCCTAATACGTCTATAAGCGCTGTCATTACTTAAGTTTAATTGCTCGGCAATTGCATCCACCAACGCCAGGTGCGCTGGCAAGCGGTTTTTTATTTGCTTTAAAAAAGCCGTTTGTAGTTCTGCTGCGTTCATGTTTATAGAGATTAATAACTAAATATAAATACATAATTAAACACTTGAAAGAGTATATGCGAAAAATGCAAATAAGAATTGAAAGAGATCCGGCTTTTGCGAAAACTGCAAAACATAGTTCTGCTATCAGATAACATCAATTATGATTCAGCAGGTAAGCTATTGATCTTTATGTCTCAAAGCAAACGGCATGAAACTGATTATTTTTTTCACATTTAGTTTACTGATAAATTCTTCGGGAATATGCCAGTCGTCTAAAAATAGTAACGTCAACATTGATGAAAATGAATCAAACAAAGAATCTGGGCAATTCAATATAACTACTAACGGCCGCGTAAACGTTTTCATATTCACCAGGGAAAGACATAAAAGATTTGACCTGCTGGCATTTTATACTTTATTGAGGGCACGGGTAAAAAGTTTATTTCATCACAAAGACTTTTATGTTGTAAATGCACGGTCTTCTAAAGATGCAACAGCAAAAGTGGAGCGCATCCTCCATAAAAAAAGAAAGCTCATTAATAATCTCTGGTTCGACTCTCATGGGCATTATGGTAACCGTTATTCTTCATTTCGCGTTGGCACCGACCAGTTTTATTTTAAAAATATCAACGATCCCGGTGCGACAAAATATTTGCAAATCCTTGCACGGTATTGTGATGATAAGACAAAAGTGGGGCTAGGTTCCTGCTACGCCGGTGCCGATTTCTATTTCCCCGCAACAGATAGTACGCCCGCCACAAGAATGAATGGTGATTCGCTAATGATAGGACTGGGAGACATTTTTGACCAGTCAACCATTTACGCCAGCGAAAGCTGGGTAATGGCTAAGCCGGGAATTTTCACTAATAAATTTGGCTTTGCAGGCTATCCTTTGCAAAGGCGATTTAAAGACAGCGTATACGCCCCCGTTTGGCAACGTATCGGCAAGTGGAGAGAATACTCAAAAGCAAACGGCGAATTAAAAAGTATTCCAACCATTGCTTTGGATAGAAAGGGTAACATCCATACCAGGTACCGGGAGTATAATAATTTTTATAGATCAAGAAAGAGTATCGCAAAAGCATTAAAAAAATTAAAGCCGGCATTGGCAAAATTTTAATTAACCATCCATTCAAAAAAATATGATAGCAAGATTATTTTTAGACCTTACAGATTACCCCGCTTTCCGCCGTATTATCTGGAAGCCTGTATATGAAACGATTGCTAAAAAGTTCAAAGTAGCCGACTGGCAATTTATGAACTACGGCTATACGCCAAACGCTTATGAGTTACCTCTTAGCCTGCAACCGGAAGACGAAGTAAACAGGTATTCCATACAATTATATCACTACCTGGTATCCATACTCGAAGTTCCGGGAAAAGAAATACTCGAGGTCGGAAGTGGACGCGGCGGCGGAGCTAATTACATCAACAAATATCTAAAGCCGGGAAAAATTACAGGGCTGGATATTGCGCACAATGCCGTAAAACTTGCAAACGAAAAACACGCGACCGCGAACTTGACATTTGTGCAAGGAAATGCGGAAAAGCTCCCATTTAATAATGAAAGTTTTGACATAGTGATCAATGTGGAATCATGCCACGCCTATGGTTCCGTTCCCGCATTTTTAAAGGAAGTGAAAAGGGTATTACGCCCGGATGGATATTTTCTATGCACAGATATGCGGTCCCCAAATGGCATGCAAACTTTAAAGAACAATCTAATAGCAACCCGAATGCAAATAAAGATTGATGAAGATATCACCCGAAATGTGACCAGTGCAATTGAGATGGAAGAAGATGTAAAACAAAAAAGAATTTCAGAGAATATCCCTAAATGACTGGCAAAACCTTTTAAAGAATTTGCCGGAGTGAAAGGTTCCAGGCTACATGAAGATTTGAAAAATGGTTCATTGGTTTATCGTCGATTTGTTTTACAAAAGCATTTTAACCAAAATAAATTATCATGAAAAATCTATTCATCCTGAAAAGTGCAAACTACCTTTTAATTCTTCTATTTGTTTCGACGCTGGCGACTGCTCAAAACGGAAAGACAATAAGTGTTGCCTTTCTAAATACTGCAAGCGTCTATCCATTCTCACAATTTGGCAAACTCTTAACCGGTGTTGAACATCCGGGTTTAGAGATCGGGTATAACTTCAACTGGAAAACAAAAAACAAACACGACTGGTTCCAGGAAATTAAAGTCTCTTATTTCTATCACAGGTTTGTGCAGCATTGCATTCCATTATATACCGATATCGGATATAGATACAAATTTTCGCATTCATTAAGTGCACAGGTTGCATTGGGCGCAGGCTATATGCAATCAATACCCGCAACAGCCAAATTAAAACTAAGCAGCAACGGCGAATATAAAAATGATAGAGGCATTGGTCGTTCGCAAGCCATTGCTGTATTAAATCTTGGTATTGGATATACAATTCATCCTGCATCGAAAAAATCGTTAAAGGTTTTTATGACCTATCAGCAATTCTTACAAACACCCTTTGTAAATGCTTATGTACCCATTCTTCCTTACAATAGTTTGTTGATTGGCGGCGGCATTCCTTTAAACTCACATGAAAAATAAATAAGTATGAAAACATTTATCCTTTTGATGTGTGCAACTGTTATTGCTTTCTCTTGTAAAAAAGCACAGATACAACCTACACAAGCTTCATCTTTTCCTGTTCCATGGCTTGATTCAAGTAATAAACATCCAAAAAGCGCCGCCCTCACAGCATTGCTAAAAAAATATCATGACAAAGGTTTACCGGGCATATCTCTCCTGGTGACTGATGCTAACGGTACCTGGGTAGGTGCAATTGGCAAAGCAGACATTGAAAAAAATATTCCTTTTGAAGTGGGGCAGGTTTCTAAAGTAGCCAGCATCACAAAATTGTTTATGGGAACCCTGGTGTTTAAACTTATCGAAGACTCTGCAAACACGGGGCTTGGATATAATGCCCTCAACACAAAGATCGATACATGGCTTCCTTCTTCGGTTATTAATAAACTTCCCAATGGAAAAAAAATAACATTAGGCCAATGCATGAAACATGAAACGGGAGTACCCGACGTGATAGAACAGGATGCTTTTTACCTGGCGGTATTAAACAATCCAAATAAAATATGGAGCCCTGAAGAATTACTTGAGTTTATTTATAACAAACCGCCTGTTTTCAATCCCGGTGATACCGCTGTTTATTCTAACACTAATACCGTGTTGGTTACTATGGTAATTGAAGCCGCTACCCATAAAGAACATAGCGCTCTGCTCAAACAATATGTTTTAAACCCATTGCATCTTACCAATACATTTTACCAGCCACACGATATATTACCTAACACTGTTGCACAGGGATATTTTGATTTATATAATAACAACACCATCGTAAATGTTTCCAACCTGGTTACAGGAAGCGGTAATGGTTATGGCGGTATTTATAGCAATTTATTTGACCTGTTTACATTTGAAAACGCCCTGTTCATTCGGCAAACTTTGCTAAGTCAAAAGTCTCTTGCTGTCATGCAAACATATGGCAAAAAAGACGACACTAACTATTACGGTTATGGGCTGCAAAAATCATACATCCAGCCAAATGGTGATTATGGAATTGGGCACAAAGGCCGTGACCTCGCTTACTCAGCCAATTTATTTTATTTCCCCAACAACAGAGTAACAGAGATATTTTTAATCAACTACGGCACCGATGCCAAAAGCAACCTCCAACAAGTATTCTATGATTTCCACGATGAATTATTGAAACTCATTTTGCAATAAACCCAGCGATACAAATTTTAATAACAACCAAATTTTCAAAACCAAAAACAAATCATCATGAAATCAATTTCTCTTTTAATGACGTTAATGATTCTCTTAACGGCATTTAGTTTAACAGCACAAACAAGCATTGGTATTAGTGCCGGCGCTTCATTTGCTAACGTAACAATAAAATCAGGCTTCATTTCTGCGTCGCCAAAATCAAAAACCGGGATTACTTTTGGTATTGCAATCGATGCTCCATTGAGTTCCAACTTCAGTTTTCAACCGGCATTGAACTTCATTCAAAAGGGCTACAAGGTTAAAGACCAGGGCAGCAAAGAAACTGTAAACTTTAACTACCTGGAGGTTCCAGTGAATTTCGTGTATAGTACTCAAAAAAATGAAGGATTTTTTATTGGCGCAGGACCTTCGCTTGCTTATGGCATTTCTGGCAAGGATAAATTTACCGCCGATGGCATGCCTGAGGATGATCAAAAAGTAAAATTTGGATCAGGCGCGGATGAAGTTAAAGCGCTTGAATTCGGCGTAAATGCACTTGCTGGTTACAAAGTGGAAGGCGGCTTTGTGATTTCAGCAAATTATAACCTCGGCTTAAGCAAAATCAATAATGATGATGGCAGCGGCGATGCCGGCACTATCAAGAATAAATACTTTTCAATAAAGATTGGGTATTTCTTTGGTGGTCATACTCATAAATAGAATTTTATCTGCAAGCTGTTTCATTTAAGATTGCTGACCTATTAAATGTTGGCAATCTTAAGTTCAGAATCAATTTTTTTCACGATAAATATTAAATCATGAAAACAATACTTAATAAGAGTTCGACCTTAAAGATGTTGGCGGCAGCTCTGATCATTTTAGTTTTTTCTTCCTGTACCAAAGAAACGAGCCATTGTGAAGAATGGGAAGTAACAGATGAACCCGTTGTTTATGGGAGTTGCATACTTGATTTGTGCAGTGGCCGCGGGACTTTCAAGTTAGTCTTATGCAGAGACGGGTTGAAAGATGCAAAACCTGGAAATACAGTTGTTATAAGCGATGATGGATGCTGCAGGGTGGTCCGGACTTTCAACCGTTTAGTACGTACGTTATGATCCACAAGTACTGTATTCGTTTCAAAACATAAAAAAAATCAAATGAAAATAATATTTGTCCCGCTGACTACATTATGCCTTACGCTAAATTATATTTATTATGAAAAAGAAAATTTCAATTAAGTTATTATATCCGCTATTACTCTGCTTTCCATTCGCAAAAGTAGTTTGCCAGTCAATAGAAGATTCTATTATGATTGCTAATAGCGAAAAGTGGAATGTGAATTACAAACAAGGAACATTCACACTTACCCAACCAGGGTCAAATCAAACATTTACTATGAATTTAATAAAACTGGATTCCGGTAAACTAAAACAGAAAAAGAGAGATAGTGCTGAAATAGAATTTTCCGGCTCAGATGGTTTCGATCACAGTAAATTTATGACGATTAAAAAAAGCCGGCTTTACAAATTACAAGCAGGAACTGATGAAAATTCGACTGAAGCTTTGTTTGCAGTTGCTAATAAATCAAATCAAAAAAGACAAACTTTCCTGGGCAAAGTATTAAGCAAAAACGATGAAGGCAAAAATGAAGTATTAAGCGACACAACCACGATTTCGGGAACGATAAAAAGAAACAACGCAGCCACTGCCTGGACCTTTAGCCTGGACAATTTGTCTTCAAACAGCTTGGGAAATCAGCAACTTCCTTTTATCATTTTACCACCGCCCCAGGGATTTTTAAAATCAGAAAAAGACTCCTTATTTTTAGAGCGTCCATCATTTAAAGCTGATGCAGTTCTTATCAACAGTAACGGTGAACACATAGGGGCTGTTAAATTTAAAAAAAGGCCCTTCATTATATGGGTACGAAAAGATATCGATAATTCGCTGCAGGATGCCATTGGGGTACTATTTGGCGTAATGATAGGGATGAGAGAAAAGTAAATCTTCATTTTTGATGCTGACAATTTTGAATAATTTTATTAGGCTGATATAAAAATTCAGATGGTAACATGAAGCGATTAATTCTTCGTTTATTGTTGATCGTTATATTAGTAGCAATTGGCTGGGGCATCCACTATGTATGGGTATCGTTTCCGATAATCAGCGGTTATAATGCCAAACAAATGTGTACCTGTGTATTTGTTTCAGGAAGAGATCCAAAAGATATTGACACCAGTGATCTTGGGGAACTTCCGTTAAGCATCGCCACCAATAAAGTTAATTACGAAGACTCATCAGTAACCAGTACAGTTTGGGGAATGGCTGCAAAAAAAGCCGTTTACAGAAGTGGAATAGGTTGTACACTTATTAATGATATAAGTGAAAAACAATTGCGCTCTCAATCTTTCGTAATACCGGTTTCATCCGTGCAAACTACAGACAGTATACCATGGCCCAATGGCGATAAGATAGTAGATACATTTCCCGCTGCCATAAACAAACCCAAATTGCGGGCGGCAGTTGACAATGCCTTCAAAGAACCTCATCCCGGAAAAAAGCAACGCACAAGAGCAGTGGTTGTCCTCTACGATGGTCAATTAATTGCAGAAAAATATGCGCCTGGGTTTAATAAGGATACAAAAATGTACGGTTGGTCCATGGCAAAAAGTTTTACCGCAGCGTTGATTGGCACCCTTGTTCAAAAAGGAAAACTAACGGTTGATGCGCCGGCTCCTGTACCTGAATGGAATGATCCAAATGATTCGAGGCGTTCCATCACGATAAAAAATTTATTGCAACAAACAAGCGGGCTGGACTTTAAAGAAGATTACACCAAAGCAAGTGACGTAACCAACATGCTGTATAAAAAAGATGATATGGCTGCTTACGCCTCTTCCCATTCACTGGCTCACAAACCCGGAACCACATTCAATTACTCCAGCGGCAACAGCAATATACTTTCACGAATTGTAAGACAAACAGTTGGAGAAAAAGATTACACAGCATTTCCTTTCAAAGAATTGTTTTATAAGATTGGTATGTACCACACTTTATTTGAGCCTGATGCATCAGGTACTTATGTTGGCTCTTCTTACATCAACGCAACAGCAAGAGATTATGCCCGCTTTGGGTTATTGTACTATAATGATGGTGTTTGGAACGGAGAAAGAATCTTACCCGCTGACTGGGTGAAACAAACGCAGACATCTACGCAGGCTAATCCTTATAAAAATTATGGTTATCAATTTTGGTTAAATGGCTTTGATGAAAAACATCCGTCGCAAAAAGCATACCCTGACGTGCCCGATGATATGTACTATTGCGATGGTTATGCTTTTGAAGACATCTATATAATTCCATCAAAAAAATTCGTGGTAGTACGGTTAGGGCTAACACTTGATCACTCATTTGATGAAAATGCTTTTCTGAAAGATATTATTGAAAGTGTAAATGATAAAAGCAATTAAATACAATCCCCCATACTTCTATCGATCATGATTTAATTATCATTACACTTACAATATAAAAGAACAAGCAAGGGTGTTGTTACGCTTCTCAGGTGAAATTCAAGTACACTTCGAATTGGCAAATTGGCTGTACTAACTGCGTCGCATATACGCTCTTGTTAAATTGGCTGTTGACCCCAATAAAAATGTTTTGATGTTTTTGAACAAGTGACTACTGCGCACTTAAACGAAGCAATACACTTCCGTGCAGATTTATTTTTTGTGAATATTTCTTTCTGAACACTCCTACGTCTGCTTTCTTCCAAAGATCCCGCACTTTAATTTTTCCTTTTAATCCCAGCGATGAAAAATCAATTGATACGTCATGCGCATCGTCGGCAATATTAAACAGGCCTACATACCAATCTTTGGAACCGCTTACCTGAGATGCCCAAGCCATGCTTCCATCTTTTTTATATAATTGTCGTGGGTTTTCTCCTCGTTGATTTACCGCCAGCACTTCGTCATTGGATAGTAGATTTAATTCAATATCCCTGTTTTCAGGAAGATTGCCTCCCATCATTAACGGCGAACGATAAATACACCAGAAATTCATATGCGTGTATAGTTCGTCGTTAGTAAGGCGGCTATAACGTTCAGGCCCAACCGGTCCGCGTTTTGAAAGTTTACCAATCTGCAGCATATCACAATCGGGCCAGTGACCGGGGCCGCCGGTACCTTCCCAACTCATAGCATAGTTAAACATGTGCAGTATCATTTCCCAGTTATCCCAAAAATCATCTGCCATGCGCCACATGTTGGTATGTTCTTTCACATGAACAGAATCTGCGAGCGGCGTTTCACCCGGTGAAATACTTAAAACTATCGGTCTTCCACAATGCTCAATCGCTTTCTTATATCCTTCTATTTCTGTTTTATGATATGGACGTGCTATATCATCTACCTTAATAAAATCAACATCCCAGTCTTTGTATAATTCAAGGATTGAATTCAAATATTCCTGTGCACCGGGTTTCGACATATTCAACCCATACATGTGGTTCATCCACGGACAAGTTGATGATGTATCTGCAATCATATCAGCCGTTATACCGTTAGTTCCTAATACCGGAGATTTAGCCCACACTGCCTGCCTTGGTATCCCACGCATAACATGAATACCAAACTTTAATCCCAGCGAATGAACATAGTCGCTCAACGGTTTAAACCCTTTGCCACCAAAAGCCGAAGGAAACTTATTTGGTTGCGGCATTAGTCTTCCCCATTTATCCATAGTTAACCAGGGCACATAAGAGCCGTCCTGTAATTGTTTTTGAAAAGGATTACCGATGTTGCTTCCGGGAGGATTATCGTAACTCCATAAAAAATCAGCCACGATATACTGCCAACCAAATTGTTTTAAATGCTGTGCAACATAATCAGCATTGGCTTTTACTTCATCTTCGTGTACGGCAGAGCCAAAGCAGTTATAGCTGTTCCATCCCATTGGCGGTGTTTGCGCTACCTGGGCCTTTAAACCGGAAAAGCCGAAAGACATAAGGACAAAAGCAACAGCCAGGTTATTTAGTGATCTCATACCTTAATTTTATTTTATAATGATCTTATTATTTTCTTTCAATAACCATTCTACAATTGTTTAATCTTTATAATAGTAAATGAATAAGGAAGTAAAGTAAGATTGATTTTTTTGCCTTTTACAACCAGTGTTGATTCTTTGGGAGAAATCTTTTGAGGTTCGTCAAAAGAATTCATGGCATTCAAATCGTTGCTTTGTAAAATAGTAACGGATCCTGTAGACGACAGTTTCCTTACGCCCTGCAATGAAATACTGTTTGGTTGAGGTTTACAGGAAGCATTGACGATCTTTATAATTATCTCATTTGCTGTTGCATCAATCACTGTTGAAGCATAGAGACTATCCTGCCCCGCTATTACGTCATTACCTAATGTGATCGGTATTACTCCTGTTCCTTTATTAAGTGAATATAGTTTCTGCACATAATAATCAGTCGTTCCGTAAGATTGCAGGTTGTTAACCCATATCAGGTCAGGCTTCCACTGCCATCCCTCTACATGAGCAAACAAAGGTGCATAAGAAGCCATGCTCACTACGTCTGCATTGCGCTCAAGGCCTGTCATGAATGCAGCTTCCGATAATGCAGTCATCCAGTTATTTTCATTATTTACACTTACGGTATGATCGCTCTGTGCCGCATATTCTCCGCCAAATATTTTTGAACTGTTCCTTGGATAATTGTCATAGCGCCTGGCATTGGCAAAGAACCATTCGGGTTTTCGGTAATAATGTTCGTCAATAATATCGGCATTCATATTCCGCAGCTCGCCGTTAAGATAATCGAACCGTTCACCACTAGGATCTGTTCCGGAACTGTTTACTAATTTGAAGTCCGGATATTTTGCCTTAATAATTTTAGTGAAAGCTTTTAATCTTGATACATACTGCGGGCCCCAGTTTTCATTTCCAACCCCCATCATTTTTAAATGAAATGGAAGAGGATGCCCGAGGTCAGCACGAACCTTTCCCCACTTCGTGTGTACGTCTCCGTTAGCAAACTCAATCAGGTCTAATGCGTCTTGTATATAAGGATCTAATTCATCTACCGGAACAAGTTCTGCAGTATTAAACTGGCAGGCCATGCCGCAATTAAGAATAGGTAATGGTTCCGCGCCAATATCTTCAGCCAGTTGAAAATATTCAAAGAACCCTAAGCCAAAGGTTTGAAAGTAATCAGGCGTAGGGCGATGTGCAAACTCAACATTCCAGCGGTTCATAATTAGCTGGCGTTCTGCTATGGGGCCAATTGTTTTTTTCCATTGATAGCGGTTTGATAAATCAAATCCTTCAACAATGCAGCCGCCGGGGAAACGGATGAAACCCGGCTTCATATCAGCAAGCCACTGAACCATGTCTGCCCGCAGTCCACCAGGGCGATTCTTCCAGGTATCGGAAGGAAACAAAGAAATCATATCCAAATCAATAACACCATTTCCTTCTATCCACACATTCATCTTTGCCTTCATCACCGTCGCGTTGGCTGTAAAACTTACCGCAGCTTTGTGCCATCCATCACCTGTTTCATTTGGTATCACTTCTGCACCGCCAATGATGTTACCGGAAGTATCAACTAACTCCACATATAATTTTACGCCTGCATTTTCCTGGTGATACATGACGGAAAAATCATAACGCAAACCTTTCTTTATTCCCATGCCGCGAAAGCCTTCATTGGTTAATCCAAGATCGCCTTTCAATGCATGATCGGCATTTAGTCGTATATAATGAGGATTAGCAGGATCAATTTCTTTCCTGTTTAGCACCAGCACAGCGCCTTCTGTAAATTTCTTTTGTTGTACTGTCCATCCCATAAGCGGCTTGCTGAATTCAAATGAACGGTTTTTTACCAGTTCTGCGTACAGGCCGCCATCAGCACCGAAATTAATGTCTTCAAAAAAAACGCCCCACATGGTAGGTTGCACATTTCCCTTGGGTGCATTCACCTTAACTATAAATTCTTTTTTAGATTGGGCACGGGCTTGCTTTGGCAGAAAGGCGATTGCCAGCGAACAAATAAATAACAAAAGAACAGGTAGTTTCAGTCTCATATTCGTATATATTAATTCATTCGTTAAATTGAGTTATGTCTCCAACCATTACTAACGTAGTCGTATAACCGGAATCGTTATTTTCCAGAGAAGTAAAACCGGTTACATTCGAAGGGCAACGAAGAAATAGATCCTGGTAATTAAATAATTGTCAATCTAACACTTATTTTAAAATTATCAAATATTTTTTGAATTTTAATCCTAAGTTGGGGGTACAAGCCTCCCGCAATAAAGTTGATACTCCGAAACTGTAATTTGAAAATATGGCTGAAAAACTTTATTTCATTTCGCCCGGGATAATATGCACATATTGCTTGTGGCCCTCTCTTAAAACTCCCACCTCCTTGCGCACGCCAATCATTTCGTATGAAAAAAGTTTATGCATATCATCTACCGAACCAACAGGTTTACCATCGAGTTCCACAATAATATCTCCGACACGAAGTTCCCTGTTATAAACATTGGTATCGGCAACTAACTCGAACACGTAGACGCCGGTATTCTTTTGAAGCTTGTTAGCGGCTACCATTCTTTCGGTAAGGTTAACCAATTGGCCGGCTATACCAATATAGGCACGCCTTACCCTTCCTTCCATAATTATTTTGCCAGCAACATACGATGACAGGTTGGAAGAAACCGCAAAACATAAACCCTGCGCTGATGGAATAGTAGCGGTATTTACACCAATAACATGACCAGCAGAATTTACAAGGGGACCGCCGGAATTGCCGGGATTTAATGCAGCATCTGTTTGTATAACATCATCAATGAGCCTTCCGTTTTTAGCACGCAAAGTTCTGCCGAGGGCACTTACTACGCCTGCTGTAACGGAGTATTGCAAACCAAGTGGATTGCCGATGGCAACAGCAATTTGTCCCGGCTGTAACTGGTCTGAATCGGCAAACGTCAATGCTTTGAGGTTACTGTCATAAATTTTAAGAACCGCAATATCGGTGGATGAGTCTGCTCCTTTCAATTCGGCGAACTGTTGCCTGCCATCACTAAAGTATACCTGTATTTTTTGCGCATCTTCAATTACATGGTTGTTGGTAATAATGTATCCATCAGAGGAAATAACAAAGCCTGACCCTGAAGCCGGCATCATCTGCATCTTTCCACGCCGGTCCGTTACCTTTTTCTCCACCTGTATATGTGCCACAGCTGATGATACATTGCTGACAACACCTGTTATTGTTGAGGAATAAGCATCCAACAAATGGGCATCATTATGTTCATTACTTACAAATAATATTTTGTTGTTCATATAATTCTTTATGAAAATGCCTGCGAATTTCTTACCAGACTTTGTTAATGACAACATGGCGTTATTTCTTAGAAAAATGAGTATTGTCTTCCGCTTACATGGCGCCTATTGCCATTTATATAAATGAAAATAAAATTCCGTTTTCATTATTATTTTTGTAATTCAACTTCACAAGGCTTTTTTCAATCTTCTTCAACTTTAAAGAAATAACTGAATTGGCATTTGCC
The DNA here is from genome assembly GCA_963756945.1 of uncultured Chitinophagaceae bacterium. Taxonomy (GTDB): domain Bacteria; phylum Bacteroidota; class Bacteroidia; order Chitinophagales; family Chitinophagaceae; genus Ginsengibacter. Next base: position 36,145 of record CAVWQJ010000007.1, read on the forward strand.
GGTTCTTGCAATTATTTTTATTCACCCGTAAACAATTACAATGAAAAAGTTAACTGTGATGTTTTTTTCCGTACTCGCCTGTGTAAGTCTTGTTTCGTGCCTGCACAACGATCACAATATTGATATTGCCTATAGCGAGTATAGCCACTATTATACAATGAATGCACATTTCCCCAGGAGCCAAACAAGGCATGTGGATGAATTTATGGATGACAGGATTGGAAGAGGAAGCAGGATGTCTTTCGTTAATTCGAGGATTGATGGCCTGATTACGCTTGATGATCATACAAAATTTTACATAAAGAAATCGCCGGGTGTTCTTGAAATAAAATTCGATAAAGACGAAAATACAGATGAGGCATACCATACAATTAAATCAATGTGCCAGGGAATAAAAAAAATATTAACCCATAAATAAATAAAAGTTATGAATCTAAAACTAATTTTCTATTCAACGATAAGCGCACTTCTGTTAACTTTATGTTGCAAACAGGTAGCTGCACAAACTGAAGAGCAAAAACTAACGGCAACGATTATACGCCTCGATAGCGCTTTCTGGAATGCCTATAATAATTGTGATACGACTCAATTTATAAACTATCTGACCGATGATGTAGAATTTTATCATGACAAAGGTGGTGTTACTATTGGCGCACCAGCACTTATCAACTCCCTTAATAAGAATCTTTGTAGCAATCCTGATTACCATCTAAGAAGAGAGGCCGTTGCTGGTACCGTAAAAGTTTATCCTATGGAGAGTGGAAATGAAATATACGGAGCCATTATCTCGGGTGAACATGTATTTTATGTTAACGAAAAAGGTAAGCCGGAATTTCCCGATGGCGATGCGAACTTTACCCAGCTTTGGCTATTAAGAAGCGGTATATGGAAAATGGCCCGCATTCTGAGCTTTAATCATCATGCGGCAGAATATAAAAATACCAGGACTGAGATTGAATTAACTAATCAACAACTTGACAAGTTGGTAGGAAAGTATGAGAGTGCTCAATTCGGTATTATGAGCGTTACCAGAGATAGCAAATTACTCAAACTCGCGGTAGACAATAGCATCTTTACACTCTATCCTAAGTCTGATACTTTATTTTTCACAAAAGATCGTGATCTCACATTTGAGTTTGTGAAGGATGCTACAGGCAAGCCAGTTAAAATGATAGTGAATGAGCATGGAGCAAAGGCAGACGAGTTGATATTTGTAAAATGAAGACCTGGCGCTTCTAAATAATATTTATCGTCGCTCAATAAAATCGGGGCGGCAGATACCGGCAGATTCATTTCGAAGGATTATTTTGACATCGTAGAACTAATTTCCTATACTTACAAGTCTTTATATGAAAAGTCGGGATGACTGGATTCGAACCAGCGGCCCCTACGTCCCGAACGTAGTGCGCTACCGGGCTGCGCCACATCCCGAAAAATATTTATTCTGAAAAGTTAAGTTACAAAATTGCATTAAAATATTTTGGCCGCATTATAAAAATTCCGAACAGGTGATATTTTGCGAATAAATTAATTATGCTATCCCTACGAATAACATATTTACTCTGATAAATTATCTTCTTTATTAAGCAATGCAAAGTATGATGAGAGGTCCAGATGTAATGCCTCTTCAAAAGCCGCTTCCATATCCGAAGGTTGCGGATGTTTAAATTTCCATTCATTAAAATAATTATGAAAAGCGCTATCCATTTTTTCTCTTCCAAACTTTTTTTCAAGCATATACATCCACTCGGCCGGTTTTACATAAACTGTTAGTGAATAGTCTTCATCATTTTTAAATTTGGCAGATGTTGTTTCCATGGCAGGGTGAATGGGTATCTGTCTTAAAGTCAAATAAACTTCGGCCTGGAAATCCTGCTCACTAAGTTGCTTGATGTCAGCGGGAATCCGATCTCCAAATACCGCATTAGTCCTGTATTTTTCAGCTTCATACCTAAACTCAAAATAACTGTTCAGCCCCTCATCCATCCATGCATGATCCCGCTCGTTAGTTCCCAGCATACTCATAAACCAGTTATGGCCCACTTCATGTGCGATAACTGCATCTAGCGTTTCGGCTTTTGCATCCGGACTTGTAATAAGCGTAATAGTGGGGTACTCCATGCCGCCGCTCGAATTATTTTTAGGCCCTTCTACCGCCTGAACTACCGGGTAATCAAATTCACCAATCCAGCTTCCATAATGGCGTACGGCATCCTTTACATAATCAATGCTTTTCTGCCATAATGTATTTTTATGGTTATGATAATAAGTGAATGCATTTATTATTTTGCCCGATTGCAAACGCATCGTATCATACTCAATAACAAAATCTTTGTCTGCAAACCACGCAAAATCAGGAACACTGTCCGCATAGTAACTGAGCGTTTTATTTGGCTCAGCAGAAACAGGTTGATACAATTGCGGGTTGTTATCGTGATGAGCAGTATTATAACTTCCCACCGTTTTATATGCATTAGCTTCCGATGGCGTTTGCAATACTCCCGTTGCTCCTACTACATAATCAGAAGGCACAGTTATATTTACGCTATAAGAAGCATATTCGCTATAAAATTCACCCATGTCAAGGTAGGGCATTTCGTGCCAGCCATCTTTATCAAACACTGCAGGTTTGGGATACCATTGGCAAGCCATAAACTCACCATCTTCATAACCCGATCTTGAAAAGTAAGAGGGTAACTGCACTTTAAACGGTGTAGCAATAGTTACGGAATCACCAGGCTGCAAAGAATCAGTCAGCAATACTTTGATAATATCTGTGTATTCAGGATTAGGATGTGCCTCTGTTTCAGCGATGCTGCCATTTACCGTAAAGGCAAGCCCACTAATAAAACCAGGCGTATAATCTTTCAGTTTATTTTTTCCATCAGTATCATTTTTTATCTGTTGAAACAAAGCAGTTGATTCGTTTTTGTATGCATTGGGATAAAGATGAAACCAGATATAGGTAAGTGGTTGCGGGGAATTATTTTTATAAACGATCGTTTCTGCTCCGGTAATTGATTTTTCCTGGTCGTTTAACTGCGCATCTATCTTAAAATGCAGGTATTGTTGCCAATACTTTTCCTGTGCAACCAAACGGGTACAAGTAAAAACGAGCATGAGTAATGTTATCTTTTTCATTATCTGAAAGTAGTTTTTATTTGCGTTTTCAGCAGAAATATTTACTCCGAATTTTGATCGGGTAAGCTTTTGCGTTAGTCTATAAAAATTATGAGAATTTTGTATGGGTCTGGCAATCGCACAACAAAAACCCTGCTTTTTGGCAGGGCTCTTAGGAATAATTTTAATTCCAGGGGTAAATTTTTTACAGGATAAATTGGATGGCCATTTTACTGGCTGGTTTTCTTTGGATAGGTTTTTAGTTTCTTACAGGTATTGGATAAATAAAAAAAGAAGTTGATTGATATCGGATTATTTGGTTTTCATGGATTCGGTAAAAACGGGCTCTTTTCAATGGATTTGGATCTTTTGATTAATGTTTGTTGAACATCAATCAACTTCTGGTACAAAGATATAAACGGTACCCACCCCGTGCAAGAGCGGTACCGCTTAATTATTGCTCTGCTGAAATTACGGCGACGATAGTAAACCTACGAATTTATAAAAGCAAAAGAACGTGAATTATTGGTTATAAATTACCCGGATCACCCACCCTACATTAGTTGCCAAATGCGATAATCAATTTTCTCCCGGTGTTATTGAAGTATTACTTAATCCTTTAAGACCTTATTGCTTTACCAATTGATAAATTGTTGTTTTATTATTCCGGATGATCCGAATGATATAATTTCCGGGAGTGAAGTTGCTAATATCTATTGAAGAAACAGGTTCATTTAAAGTCTTTCGCAACATGACTTTACCATTACTGTTTAAAAAAACGATGGTCGCAGGTTTGTCGTTAAACGAACTTATGATTACATTATTTTTTGCAGGATTAGGATAAATAACAACTGCCTTTTCCGAGCCATTGACGCGGATCATGGGGCTATAAGTGAATTGGCCGTCGATGTCAATTATTTTTACTCTATAAAAATTAATAAGTGATGGCTGTGAATATTTCCAGGAATAACTGCTTATGCTATCATTATTTGTCGCTGCAATTGTGCCAATTGTTTGCCAGTACTTTTTATCGCTGCTCCAGGCTATTTCGAACCGGCTCTCGTTCGCTCCTCCTGAAGATTGCCAGTTAAGTATTGCTTCGTTATCATTAATTAATCTACCCGTGAAGCTTATTAATTTTAATGGAAGAGGACGGTTGGTAAGGTTAGTTGAAGTTGTATCCTGAACCTGGGCTCCCAGGCATTGGATAAATAGAAACGTTGCTATAAAAGCGATACAGATTCTTACAAAGGATTTTTCTGAGGCACAGGCAGCCTTCAGGCAAAGTTCATTCATAGTATAAATTTAATGGGGGAGTAAAATTAGAAATAATAAAAAGTATTTGATACCTGGAATTTTGAAGCTTACTTAATTTCCTGTTAAAATTATTTATTATTCCCATCCTAACGGCATCGACTAAACGATATAATTTTACTATCGCATGCAGCCATCCCGGAAAGGTTTTTTATAATTCACAGCAAGATCAATTTATTGGCGGATACCGCTGCAACATAGCTGACGAACCGGATAAAGAAATATTTTTTAGTAAGATGTTCTGGATTGAGGTAAACCATGCCGGCCTTTAAAACTATTATTTATTAAAAATTATTTTGTTTACTGACCCAAAAAACAAATGCAATAAAAAACCCTGCTTCTTGGCAGGGCTCTTAGGAATAATTTTAATTCCAGGGGTAAATTTTTTACAGGATAAATTGGATGGCCATTTTACTGGCTGGTTTTCTTTGGATAGGTTTTTAGTTTCTTACAGGTATTGGATAAATAAAAAAAGAAGTTGATTGATATCGGATTATTTGGTTTTCAAGGATTCGGTAAAAACGGGCTCTTTTCAATGGATTTGGATCTTTTGATTAATGTTTGTTGAACATCAATCAACTTCTGGTACAAAGATATAAACGGTACCCACCCCGTGCAAGAGCAGTACCGCTTAATTGTTGATCTACAGAAATTACGGTGCTGATGGTAAATCTACGATCAGGCTATCTCTTTATCCGCAATCTTACCACCTCACCACCACCACCTGGCAGGTTAAGTTGAAGGGTTCCTGATGAATTAAACACTTTTGTTTCTTTAACAAGCAGGTTGGGATTGTTTACTGCATCAGGTGCATCCTTATAAATTTCCGCTTCATAATTGCCAGCGCCTAAAAAACTAAGCGGAATAGTAACAGTTCTTGGAGTACTATTGTTAATAGCGCCGACATACCAATCTGTACCTTTTCTTCTCGCAATGCTCACCCACTGGCCAACCTCTGCGCCAGGCACAACCGTCTCGTCCCATATAGTGGGCACTTCACGAAGAAAATCAAAGCCGTCTTCCCCTTCATACGCCTGGGGTTCATCGCATATCATTGACATATGATTCTCTAAAACCAAATACATAGCCAGCATGTGGCAACGTGTGCCCAATACATGCGGCCGCGTAACCTGCACTTTAAAGGAAGCCTGTGGCATCGCCCTGAATCCACCAAGATGATAATCCGTACAACCTGCAAGCCCTCGTGTAAAAGGTATATTGATATCGTCATCGGGCGTAATGAGGTTTCCCCATTTATCATTCTCATAATTCAATGTGCCCTCACGAGTCGATTCATTGGGATAGGTGCGATTTAAACCCGTGGGTTTATATGCACCATGAAATTCTATTTCCAAATGATGTGCTGCGGCCTTCTGCAAAATCTCTTCCTGTATCTTCACCATTTCCTGGTCATCCCTATCTAAAAAGTCAACCATCATTCCCTCGATACCCCATTTTTCGTACAAGGCAAAAGCGCTATCGAGTTTGGGATATAGCGCCTGCCAGTGAACCCAGAAACGCAGTTGGACTCCTTTACTTCTTGCATAATCGCTTAAGGCTTGTATATCCAGTCCGGGTCTCGGTTTCGTAACGTCAGTATGAGGACCGGGTGCATATTGTTCTCCATCATTCTGGTACCACGCAACCTGCCGGTAACCAATTACGGTATGGTATTCGATGCCATTCCTGGCGCAGAAATCAATATAATATTTTTCAAAATCGAAGTTCTCGCCCGGTTCCCAGGTCGTATCCGGAGAACTATCACCATTCCACCAATGAAACGTTGCTTTACCCGGCTTCAACCACGACAAATCTTTTATTTTGCAGGGCTCAGCAAGGTCTGTGAGAATATTTGATTCGATCAAAGCACCCACCCTGTCGCTGATCATCATTACCCTCCATGGTGTATGATGCGGAAGATTCGCCTTCACTTTAATTGCATACTGACCCGGTAACGGACTTAGCTGGCTGGTAAGAATTCCATTTCGTTTTATGAGCGACATGCCTGCATAATCCAACAGGTTCGCTTCTGTTATTGCCATATATGTTTTACCGGGGAATTCAAATAATGCAGGCATATCCATTAGTGTGTCATTAAGAATATCTTTCAACGGCATCACATTATACAGATGCTCATGAGACGTAGTAAAGTTTTCAAGAAAAGCCACCCTGGCTGTTGGATTTCCTGCAAGATTAAAGTTGGTATTTTCATCAGTAAGTGTATAATTGTGCCAATCTTTTTGTTCAGGTAATTCATAACGAAATGCAACGCCATCATCGAATATCCTTACCCGTAAGTTAACCAGACGCTCTTTTCCATTCTGTTCCTTCATGGGAATGAGCACTTCCTTATAAGTGTCATGCACTTTGCTTGTTTTTCCTTCAGGCAATTCATAATCGTCTATGCCATCCGTTAGAGTGATAGGTCCTGTTTCGAGATCGTTTCCAAAAAAATCATCTCCTGCAAAAGTTAGCCCCAGCGTGCTGTGTTCAACAAGCTTTTTATTTTTATAGGTAACCCCATATTCAGGATGGCCGGAAGTAATGTTGAAGACAAGAGTGATTTGTTTATCGGGCGAAAAAACCATTACCTTCTTTTGGGCAAAAAGAAAAGAAAAGCAGCTCAATAAAATAACAGTTGTAACTATTTTCTTCCTTATCATAGCAATCAAATTTTATAATCAATTTATTCTAAAAAAACTACCAACAGGCAAAAGGCATATTTCCATCTAATCGCAAATGTCGTAATCATTTCGTTGTTGCCGGGCGTATATTATTTTAGGGTTGCGTCATTGTAAGTCCCCGGCAGAAAACAGATATGATTACATACTTTAGGGGAGGTTTACTTTTTAGAAGAGGTTACGAAATGTCACTGCGGTAGTTGGTCAATTAAATAAACAAAAAGCCCACATTACTGCGGGCTTAATAATTTAAAATTCCAGGGGTCGGCATTTTCGCCAGGATATTGGGATTGGGATTCGTATTGGATGTTTTCTTTGAGTTATTGGTAATCTTAGGTATCGGATAAAAAAAGAAGAAGTTGACTGATATCAGATTTTAATGATTTTTCTATTGGATATTTGGATAAGGCTCTTTTCGAAGGATTTGGATTTTTTTGATTAATGCTCTTAAACATCAATCAACTTCTGGTACAAAGATATACCGGCTTCACTCATACCACAAGAGCATTACTGCCTGATTATGCCTCTACTGAAATTACGGTTAAATTAGTATTAGTACGACAAGGCAAGTCGGAAACTACGAATATTTTCTTTCACCTGAAGAAGCAACCAAACTAATATGGTTTTTCGCCCATAACATTTCCTGCGGGATCGTAATTACAAACTACAATTACATTACCATCCGGGCATTTGGCCACTCCGCATCCTACCTTTGTGGTATTCTTCCATACCATTTGTGTATAATGACCACAGGTACCTCCATCGTTACATTCTTTCGTGTTGCTATCAAAATTATTTTTTTCGTTGCCCCAATCTGCTACTGCATCTAATGCAGTGGGTGTAAAGTTGGTACCACCACCCCAATAAATATTTTCTCCATACTTCTGGTTCCATGGATCATTTTCATTGTAAGGCCGATGTTGCATGTTGCAACTTCTGTTGGTGGCCAGTTCATTTGCCCACGCTTGTGCATAATCAGCGAGGTCATTCGACCAGGAAAGTGCCGGAACGCCCGCTTCATTGCGGTAAGCATCATGTGCATCCAGTATTTGCTGTATTGTAACAGACGAGGTATCGCTTTGTGCTTTCGCATTTAATGTTCCAGATGTGGCCGCCACGAAAAAAAGTAACCAAATGAATTTAAAGCCGCGTAAAAAGGAAGGGAATTTCTTAATCATCTATTATGAATTTGATTTCTTAAGTTATATATTTTTTGTTTCGCCGGTATTAAGACAAAGGAAAAAACAAAATATTTAACACATAGAAAATTAATGAACGAGTGACTTCACAAACCACCGATACACTTAACTTATCGTTATAAAACTCCCTGGAGCTAAACAATAATATTGCAGTATAATTATTAAATTACCGCGAAAAATTCATCAACGAAATTAAATATGGAGACTAAAATGAACAGAAAAGGAGCAGTGGGTGCACTGCTCGATATATATGAACAGGCAATTTCAGATATGATAAAAGTTGTCGAAGATATCCCCGATCGTGCTTTAACTATTATTATTGACGCAGAAACAAAAGACGAAAATTGCAAATCGCTTCAGGCAATTTTATCGCACGTTGTACATTCGGGCTATGGTTATGCCACTGGCATCCACAACCTCAAGGGAAACAACATTCAGCGGCCGGAAAAAACTTTTCATCCGGTGATTAAGGAATATGCCGATGACCTTACTAACGTTTTTGGATATACGCAAAAAGTTTTTAAAGAAATTAATGATGATGACCTGGAACAATTGGATAATTCTTTAAAGATAAAAACAGGATGGGGGCAATGCTACGATATAGAACAGATGATGGAACATGCAATAGTGCACATTCTGAGACACAATCGGCAAATTGTAAAAATTAAAGAAAAGTTGCAATAATAATAAACCGTTCATTATTATGAAAATAGTTGTACTGGATGGTTATACCTTGAACCCGGGAGATTTGAGCTGGCACTCGTTACAACAATTGGGAGAAATAATAGTATACGATCGTTCCACAAAAGACGAAACTGCCGCTCGTATTGCTGACGCGGATATTGTATTAACAAACAAAGCAATACTCACAGGCGATATTATTGATAAGGCTTCTAACCTGAAATATATTGGCGTAACGGCCACGGGGTATAACATAGTTGATATGGTTGCCGCCACCAGGCATAACATAATAGTTACGAATGTTCCGGCCTACGGAAGTGCCTCAGTGGCCCAGGTGACTTTCGCAATAATACTTGAATTGCTTACTCACGTATCCGACTATGCGCAAAGTGTAAAAGATGGTGAGTGGGTTCGGAGCAAAGATTTTAGCTACCAAAGAAAACCAATGATGGAATTGCAAAACAAAACTTTGGGCATTATAGGTCTTGGCAAAATAGGCCAGGTGGTTGCCGCAATTGCTCTTGCTTTTAATATGCAAGTGATTGCTTCTCATAAACATCCTGAGCGTGACCATGTGAACAAGGTTCATTTTGTTGATGAAGAAACCTGTTTCAAAGAGGCGGACATCGTTAGCTTACACTGCCCGCTCAACGATCAAAACAAATATTTTGTAAACCAGCGCCTACTGGCAATGATGAAGCCTTCGGCGTTTTTGATCAATACCAGCAGGGGCGGCCTTATTAATGAAAGAGACCTTGCTGAGGCACTCAACAATAATCAAATTGCAGGAGCCGGACTCGACGTCTTATCCGCTGAACCACCTGCTGCCGATAATCCTTTGCTTCGTGCAAAGAATTGTCTTATTACGCCACATATTGCATGGGCAACTTACGAGTCACGTTCCCGGCTTATGAACGAAGTGGTGAAAAATGTTCGGGTTTTTCTTGATGGATTTCCAGTTAACGTAGTTTCGTGATTAGCGATTATAACGGTTTCAAATAGACGCAGAGTAAGTGTTTGCCTTATAGGCCCCGAATATCCGGCCAAAAAGACTATTCCGTTCGCAAGCTTTTTACCGGGTTCGCTATAGCGGCCTTAATTGCCTGGAAGCTTATGGTAAGCAACGCAATAAACATGGCCACGAGGGTTGTAATAACAAATACTACCCAACTGATATGCGTTCTGTACGCAAAGCTTTGCAGCCATTTATTCATAACAAACCATGCAATGGGTGAACCAATAACGATTGCGATACCTACCAGCTTTAGAAAATCTTTTGAAAGCAATGCGACAATACTCGTAACACTTGCGCCCAATACTTTGCGAACGCCAATTTCCTTTATCCTTTGTTCTGCACTAAAGGTGGCGAGACCGAGTAAACCCAAACAGGAAATGAGAATTGCAACTACCGTAAAATCTCTTACTATTGAGGCAAGCTTGTTTTCGGCATCATAATTTTTTTGAAAATCTTTATCTAAAAAACTATAATCAAACGGCTCCGTTGGATCCAGGTTATGCCATGTATTTTGAATAGCGTGCAAAGCAGCGTTCATATCAGCCGATTGCACATGCACAATCATATAGTTAAACAGCGGCGGATTATTTAGCTGGAAACCATATGGCCCAATAGGCAGGTGCAGGTCTTCATAATGAAAGTCTTTTACTATGCCAATGATATTGAAATTGTAAGTAGTGCCGTTAAAAGTAAAATGAATTTTTTGATTAACTGCCTTTGCCGCATTGGGAAATCCCAGCGTTTTTATGGCCGTTTCGTTGAGTACGATTGATCCCGTGGTATCTTCAGTATAATAACTGTCGGAAAAAATTCTGCCGGCAGTGGGCTTAATATCGAGTGATTGCAAGAAACGGGTATCAATGTAATTCATCTTTACATCATGCCCCTCCTGCATCGTTTTACCATCGGTGAAAAAAATATTATCGGACACGTTGGAAATGCCCGGGTAATATAAAGAAGCACCCACGTTGGCAACGCCTGCCTGTTTCAGTAATTGATCTTTAAAAGTGCCATATATCTTTTTTGCATTCTCACTTCTCAGGGGAATAACAATTTGCTGGTTTTGATTGAAACCAAGATCAGCGGAACGCAGGTAATTCATCTGCGTAGCTATTACAACCGAAGCCACGATCAATACTATGGAAATAGCAAATTGAAATACCACGAGCGCTTTTCTTAAAGAAACTGCCGCCAAAGAATTAGAAAACTTGCCTTTTAAAACCCTGGCAGGATTGAAAGACGATAAATAAAAGGCAGGATAACTTCCGGCTATTAAACCGGTGATAACCGACAATACTATAAACACTCCGGTTAAAAGTACATTGCTTGCAAATGTGAAAGAAAGCTGCCGACCCGAAACGGAATTAAATAACGGCAATAACATTTTGGTAAATGCAAAAGCAAGTAGCAATGCAAAAAGGCTCATTAAAACTGCTTCGCCGAGAAACTGCGTTATAAGAAATCTTCTTTCAGCCCCCAACACTTTCCTGATGCCTACTTCTGAAGAGCGTTTGGATGATTGCGCCGTGGCAAGATTCATAAAATTAATGCACGCGATAAGTAGCGTAAACAAAGCGATTGAACCGAGAATATATAGATACGTCATGCTGCCGCCGGGCGTTACATTATTTTTTACATCCTCGTCGAGGTGGATTTTCCTGAGCGGCACCAGGAATTGCCTTTTTGCAAAGCCATAGCTTTTTAACCCCTCGCCGGCATACTTTTCAATAAATGCCGGGAATTCTGATTCCAGTTTTTTTACGTTTGCATTCGGTTTCAGCTGCAGGTATGTAAAATACATATTGTTATTTACGAGGTTCGTTCCCGCATTCTTAATCATGCTGGCAACTGTTCCACCCATCATACTCATAAAAAAATTTCCGTCAATGTGCGAAGGTTTATCAATGGGTTTAAAAACCCCGGTTACTAAAAAATCATGATCACCGTTTGTACTGCTGCTTATGTGAATCACTTTGTTTAATGCCGGCTCATTATTGAATAATTTTTTCGCAATTTCGTCAGAAAGAACAACAGTATTGGGATTATCCAAAGCATGCTGAGGATCGCCTTCCGCAAAATTGTAAGTAAACATTCTGAAGAAAGTAGAATCTACCAGGTAACCATTCGTTTCATAGAACGACTTCATTGCAGCGCCTGCTGTTGGTTGGTATTGCAAAAGGGTTTTGTCCTCTCCAAACAATGCTGCCAGCCTTGTCGTTTGTTTTATTTCCGGGAAAACCGATTTCATCATTTCTGCCATAGGTGCCGGCGTGTTCGGCAACTTCTTAAAGTTGCCCAGGCCAATAAATTCCGTTCCCAACTGGTAAATATTCTTGGCATTTTTTTGATACGCATCATAGCTGGTTTCATTGATAATATACAAGGTTATGAGCATGCAACAGGTGAGCCCCACCGATAAACCAACCACGTTAATAATGGAAAACATTTTGCTCTTAATTACATTGCGCCACGCGGTTTTTAAATACGTCTTAAACATACAATGTGAGTTTTGTATTATCAGTTTTTTTTCAGATACAAATATTCAACGACCGTACCAGTTATATATGTTATTGAAAAAGAACAGGGAGATAAAGAATTAGCCGGGAAAACTGTTCGCATTCGAACACTTGTTATAAGAAACGGACACTACTACAAAGACAGCTATCAAAAAAGATTAGCCTGATGTATACAACTTCTTAACTTTAAGGCATCGAATTGAAAAAATCAATTTGAAAAAACTATCTTATTAATAATAAAAATTGCTGTATGAATGATCACAAACCACAAAATTCTTCGCGAAGAAATTTTATCCGTAATTCCTCTTTATTTGCTGCCGGTATTACCATTGTACCACGACATGTTTTAGGCAGGGGATTTGTTGCTCCCAGTGATAAACTTAATATCGGGTCCATCGGAGCCGGCGGTAAAGGACAAAGTGATATCGCCAATTTCTTTAAATCGGGTAATGCAAATATAATTGCCCTGTGCGATGTTGACGATCGCTCGTCTGCTAAAACGAGGGCCGCTTTTCCCAAAGCCCCTTACTATAAAGACTGGAGGGAAATGCTGGACAAGCAGGGAAAAAACATTGATGCCGTATCTGTATCCATCCCCGACCATGGCCATGCGGTTGCTGCATTAATGGCCATGCAAATGGGCAAGCATGTATATGTGCAAAAACCAATGACGCATGATATTTATGAAGCAAGGGTATTAACAGAAGCAGCGAGGAAATATAAGGTGGTCACTCAAATGGGCAACCAGGGTTCATCGGGTGATGGCGTACGCCTGATGGAAGATTGGTATAATGCCGGGCTTATAGGCGATGCACACACCATTCGCTGCTGGACTAACCGCCCCGTGTGGCCGCAGGGCACAGGATATCCTACAACCAAAGATGAGATACCTCCTGAACTAGATTGGAATTTGTGGTTGGGGCCGACAGCGTTTCATGAATATCATACTGGCTTTGTTCCATTTAGCTGGCGTGGCTATTGGGACTTTGGTACTGGCGCATTGGGCGATATGGGTTGTCATATTATCGATCCGGCATTTAAAGTAGTTGGTCTTGGCTATCCATCGGAAGTAGAATGCAGTGTTGCTGATATCTATGAAAAAATGTGGACACCTGCATATCATCCCGAGAGTTGCCCGGTTGCGTCCTCCATAAAAATGAAATTTCCGGGAAAGAATGGCAAGCCAGATGTTACATTAACTTGGATGGATGGCAATATAAGGCCTGAGCGTCCCGAAGAATTGGGAGCCAATGAAGAAATGGGTAACTCAGATGGCGGGGCTATTATAGAAGGAACAAAAGGAAAAATGATGTGCGGTTGTTATGGTGATGATCCTACGTTATTACCTACTTCAAAAACCAAAGATGTGCATGTTCCACAAACAGTGGAAAGAGTGCCGGGAGGACAGGAAGGGCATTATGCCCAGTGGGTGAATGCCTGCATTGCGGGATATGGTAAAGGTAAAACGAGCTCTCACTTTGATTATGCAGGGCCACTTACTGAAACGGTGCTGTTTGCCAATCTTGCGCTTCGCAGTTGGGATCTCAAGGATGCGTCCGGCAACTTCCCTGGAAGAAAGAAATTATTGTGGGATGCCGAAAATATGAAGATTACCAACTTTGAGGACGCCAATCAATTTGTGAGACGGCAATATAGAGACGGTTATTCATTTAAAGGCTAAGACCAATAGCTTAAGAGTTACAAAAAAGGTGCTGTTTTAAAGAAATTTAGGACAGCATCTTTTTTGTAAATTATGCCCGGCTATTTTTGGGTTAAGAATATTTTGTTTGCTGCAGCATTCCGGGGTTATTGGAATTATATGGATGTGTGGCGGGCCCGGAAATTCTGCGTTGTAATCATTTTAAATATTCATGGCGGCAGGGTTCCCCAATTACATTCCAAGTTATCAGAAGTCTAATACATCACGCTTTATTTTGAATGCCTTTTTATTTAATTTTAAATCAGGCAGCGTTTTCCTTTTTAATATTTTTTAGTGATGATTCTCTTATTATCAGTTCAGATTTAATAATGATCGTACTGGTAACTGTCATTGGTGCTTTTCCTTCCAAATGATTAACGATGGCGTGTGCCACGATTTCTCCCATTTCATGACCCGGATAATTGATGGTAGTTAATTTGGGTTCAACAAGCGTTGTAATAAGATCGTTATTAAACCCAACAATCCGTATGTCGCCAGGAATATTATAGTTTGCATCTTTCAATACCTGCATGCAGATTGCAGCACAATTATCATTGCTTATAAAAATTCCGTCAGGCATAGGTTTCATTGTGAGCAAGTGTTTGGCGGCCTCCACGGCACTTTTTTCATCGAGATTATTTGAGATTACATATTTCTCATCAAAAGGAATACCATATTCCGCAAGCGCCTGGCGATAGCCTTTCATACGGTCGGCATAGACATTACGGGAAAGGCTACCCGTAATATGCACGATCCTTTTGCAATCCTGGTCCAGAAGATGTGCTGTAGCATCATAGCCTGCTTTGAAGTTATCGATAACTACGCTTGTACTTAATTTGCCATCGGCAACCCTGTCAAAAAAAATCACCGGAATATTCCTTTCAAAAAAGGGTTCAAAGTGTGAAAAATTTTTTGTGTCAGATGCGAGGGAAACAATTAACCCATCGACTCTGCTATTAAACATGATGGCAGCATTTGCGACTTCTTTAGTTTCAGTTTCCAGCGATTGCGAGATAAGCAGATTATAGCCTGCCGTATTAGCAACTTTTTCAATGCCGGCCAGAACAGAAGACTGAAAATTGCTGTTAAGTTTTGGTACGATAACGCCTAAGGTATGGGTGCGCTGTTTTTGTAAATTTCTGGCAAATAAATTTGAACGGTATCCCATGAGCTTTGCCATCTCTGTAATCCGTTTACGTGTTCCCTTTGTTACGGAGGGGTGGTTGTTGAGGCCCCTGCTTACGGTTGAAGGCGAGACGTCCAATTTAAGGGCAATGTCATAAATTGTAACTTCTTTGTTATTTTTCATGCAATCGGTTGTTTAAAAAATAAATTTAGACAATTTTTAAAATATTACATCATAAAATCAATTATCCCTACTTTCAATACCCATAAATACAATACGCTGTGCTCCGCGAGCAAGGATTTGTCTTTCTGATACATTAACAATAATTGGACATGTTGGATCAAAAGTTTGACAACAATAGAATCACCTTCTGCAAAGGATTACACGGTTAAATAAAGTATTAAAATTTTAAAATTGAATTGAAAGATAGCCGCTTCTGCTGTTTTAACTTTAACCGATTCTAACATTAATTGTGCAATCTTAAAGTGTGTCTTAAAACATGTATTTTTTACAGTACTGCCGTTGTAATTATATTTAGATTTCCACAAAAAAGCTTATTTATTGAAAAAAAATATATTTTTGGTGGGAGCGGTTGCATTTTAAGATTTTTAGTCTATCTTTATTTTAACATATTTTTTGAATCACCTTCATTGATTATAGCTTGTATGAGAAAGGAGTATATCCTTAGTTTGATATTATTATTGGTTATTTGCAAAAGTATATCTGCTCAGGAAATTGCAAAACTCACTCTTCACAATGTAAATAGCCGCATTGATATTCCTGTCAACGTTGATTTGGATGCATTAACCTATGTGGCAGATTCTTCCCTGGTATTGAGTCACCTGGTTGGAAATAAGAAAGTGGTTGTTCCATTTCAAATAGAACATGGATACCATCGCTTTCTTTGGTGGACAGTGAAAAACAACGGAGGTATTGAATCCCAATCCCAGGTTTATGAATTATCAAAAGGAAAAAATGCCAGCCCAGGTGAATCACCTGTAAAAGTTATTGACCAGGGCGGCTCATTACTTCTTACCGATCATGGAAAAAACGTATTACAATATAATTTTAAAACAGTTTATCCGCCCGATGGAGTAGACACAGTTTATAAACGAAGCGGATTTATACATCCCTTGTGGTCCCCCGATGGTAATATACTCACCCGCATCAATCCACCTGATCACCGCCATCATGTAGGTATCTGGAATCCATGGACAGAGGTTTCTTTTGAAGGCAAAGATGTGGATTTCTGGAACCTTGTAAAAAAGCAGGGAACAGTGCGCTTTGCCAAATTCATTTCAAAAACCGAAGGCCCGGTGTACGGGGGATTTAAAGCACTGCAGGAACATGTGGCTTTCGAGGATACTATGATGAATAAGGAGAAAGTTGCGCTGGACGAAGTGTGGGATATTAGAGTCTATAACATTGGAACTAACATGTGGTTATGGGATTTTACCTCGGCACTTAATTGCGCTACATCCGATTCTGTTATTTTGAAAGAATATCGTTATGGAGGTTTTGGGTTCAGAGCAACACCTGATTGGAATAATAAAAACAGCAAGGTTTTTACATCAGCCGGCAAGACACGTAAAGATGCGGATGCCACACGTGCCCGCTGGTGTATGATTGACGGTGATGCAGGCAACGGGCATTCAGGTGTATTGTTTATGGATTATCCGGCCAATTACAATTTTCCTGAGCCGATGAGAGTATGGCCTGAGAATATGAATGGAAGAGGGGATGTATTCTTTAGTTTCAGTCCTACCCGAAACATGGACTGGCCTTTGGCACCGGACAAGCAGTATGTTTTAAAATACAGGATGCTGGTTTATGATGGAACAATTTCTCCAAAGCAGGCAGAAATGGTGTGGAATGGCTTTGCTCATCCGCCACAAGTAATTATTACAAAATAAGACAATAGTAAAGTTTCAAAATAAGTTATCAATTGCAACGAATATGAGAGAGACAAGAATTTCCAATTATTTAATAGTCGCAATATCCCTGATTTTTATTTTTTGCGGTCTGCGCCGCCGGAAGGCACATCGGCTAGCAATACAGTCAATTGGAAAAAAGTAAGCGTTCTTGTTTATACCAAAAATGGCAAAGGATATGTACATGATAATATTCCATCAGCAGTGGCCTGTATTCAGCGATTGGGGAAACAGAACGGTTTCGAAGTGGAGTTACAGACAATCCTGCCGATTTCAATGATGCCAATCTGCAAAAATATAATGCACTGATTTTTACCAGTACCAACAATGATGTGTTTGATTCCGATGCACAGAAAGTTGCATTGATGAGATATATACAGGCTGGAGGCGGATTCGTTGGCATTCATTCCGTTACCGGAACTGAGCGGCACTGGCAATGGTTTAAGAGATTGGTAGGAGGCACATTTGTTCGCCATGCCAAGCACCAGCAGTTTAAGGAGATCATTGTTGATACAACAAATCCATCCACTTCATTTTTACCAGGACATTGGGATGTAAATGACGAGTGTTATTACGTAACAGACATTAACCCGGATATTCATGTGTTGATGGCACATGATCTTACCACGGTTGAGGATAAGGATAAACCTGTTACATATGGAGATGTTTTTCCATCTGCCTGGTGCCAGGAATTTGATGGCGGACGTGAATGGTACACTGCTTTGGGACATGATGGAGAAAGATATTCCGATCCGGTTTTCGAAAAGCATCATTCTGGGTGGAATAGAATGGGTGGTCGGCCAAAACAAACCGTTGGATTATTCAAAAGCTCATGCGCAAAGTCCTGATGATCCAACACCGTATTGAGTTATTTGTAAAGCGATTTTTTATCTATATAAATTAAAAACTAATAAATATGGACACTAAGGATTTAGGAAATCAAACCAACAGGAGAAAATTTATTATCAACTTCAGTCAAAGGCGCGGTTGGAGCCTTAGCTTTAACTCATTTGCCCGGCAGCGGAAAAGGATTTCCCACTATAGTTCCGTCTAGTGTTATTGGGAAATATTCTCCGGGTAACAGGATCAATATCGGCGTAATTGGGATGGGACGTATTGCCACCACATGGGATATACCAGGCACTTGGAAGTGGGACCTGGCCAATATTATGGCAGCGTGCGACCTCGATAGCAACAGGTTACAAAAAGGGAAAGAACTTATTGACGGTCATTACACAAAGGAAAAAGGAGCCTCTTATAATGGAACAAAAACTTACGGAGATTACCAGGAGATGCTTGCCAATAAAGATATTGATGCCGTACTGGTTTGCACACCTGACCACTGGCATGCGCTGGCAGCTATACATGCAGCCAGATCCGGAAAACATATTTACATGGAAAAACCTGCTTCTCTCACAATCGCAGGAGGCAGAATATTGAGTGATGAAGTTTACAAATCGGGGGTTACATTTCAAATGGGCAGTCAGCAAAGATCTTTTTCGCCCTGGCCCCAATTTCACAAGGCTTGCGAGTTGGTTCGCAATGGGCGGATAGGCGACCTTCATACAATTTATGTTGGCTTACCGATAGATGATCCCAGTCAATCAAAACCGGAACAGGAAATGCCCATACCTAAAAATCTGAATTATGAAATGTGGTCGGGCAGTACACCTTATTCTGTTTATACGGAAACCCGTGTGCATCCGCAGGATGGTACTTACTCACGCCCGGGCTGGCTTCGCTGTGAACAATATGGAGCGGGCATGATCACCGGCTGGGGAGCGCATCATTTTGACATTGCCAATTGGGGTATGGGAACGGAACGTACCGGTCCAATAGAAATTTCCTGCCAGGAAGTATCCTGGCCTGCTAAGGATGCTCTGTGGGATGTTCATGGACCCTTTAAAACAGAAACTTTATTTGCAAATGGTGTGAAAGTACTGGCCAGTGATAGCTATGATAACGGAGTAAAATTTGTGGGTTCAAATGGATGGATATTTGTTGGACGCGGAAATTATTCTATTACAGCCAGCGATCCAAAATCAAAAAATCAAAATTCAAAAGCACTGTCTGCAAGCGATCCAAAAATTCTTGATTCTGTAATAGGCCCCAACGAAATTCATTTATATGAGAGTAAAGAACAGCATCTAAACTGGTTGGAGTGTATTGTTAGCGGCCAGCCCACAGTTGCTCCAATTGAGGTAGGTCATCGGGCTTGTTCCGTTTGCCTTCTTAATGCAATCGCGATGAAGCTAAAGAGAAAATTATATTGGGACCCTATGAAAGAAAGATTCAAAAACGACACAGAAGCTAATGCGATGCTGCACAGGTCAGAGCGCTGGCCATACCAGCTAAACCTGGAATATGATTTAAAAACTGTTATCTGAACCTTGAAATCTGAAACAATCAAATGAGAAGAATTCGAAATATTAAGAAGATTACTGTAATTTCTGTTCTAATAGGTTTAATGGCAGCAGGTTGCCAGTCAGGAGGCAATAAAAAAATGCAAAAAAATAGTAGTGATGAGGTGAGATTGATCACATTGGACCCGGCGCATTTTCATGCAGCGTTGGTGCAAAAGAGTATGTATCCTGGTATTGATTCCGTTGTATACGTGTATGCTCCAAAGGGACTTGGCTTAGATGAACAACTCAATTATATAAAGCAATATAATAGCCGGGCAGAAGATCCAACCAATTGGGTCGAAAAAACTTATACACGGAAATGATTACCTGGAAAAAATGTTGGAAGAAAAGAAAGGAAATGTAGTGGTAATTGCCGGTAACAATCTTCACAAAGCAGAATACATTAAAAAATCGATTGATGATGGTATGAATGTACTTGCCGATAAACCCATGGCAATAAGTACGGCGGGATTCGATTCACTAAAACAAGCATTTGCAGATGCAAAACAAAAAGGAGTTCTTTTGTATGATATCATGACAGAACGCTCTGTGGCAGCAACTATTCTTCAAAAAAAGCTTGCACATATTCCTTCCGTTTTTGGCGAACTAACTCAAGGAACTTCGGATTCGCCATCGGTAATTATGCAAAGCGTACACCGCTATTTTAAAGAAGTTTCAGGGAAACCTCTTATACGGCCAGATTGGTTTTTTGACCCGGTTCAGGAAGGGGATGCTATTGCAGATGTGGGAACTCACCTGGTGGACCTTGTGCAATGGGTTTGCTTTCCGGATGTATCGCTTGACTATACAAAGGACATACAAATTCAGTCATCAAAGATTTGGCCTACGCCCCTTACCCTTCCTGAATTTTCAAATATTACGAAAGAAGATCAATTCCCTGATTTTTTGAAAAAATACGTGAAACCTGCCTACCGATCAGGCAGGGACGATTCCATCTTATTGACCCATGGAAATGGTACAATCAATTATGCCATCAAAGGTATCCATGCCAGGGTAACTGCAGAATGGACTTACGATGCTCCAAAAGGAGCAGGTGATACCTATTCATCATTGTTGGCTGGAACTAAAGCCAAACTTGAGATAAGACAAGGTAAGGAAGAGGCATGGCTGGCAACGTTGTACGTGTGGCCAACAAAAGCTGTGAACGATATAAAGGCATTCACCGGCGACCTGGAGAATGCAATTAAAGAGATTAACCAGGAATTTCCGGGAGTGAGCCTGGAAAAATACAAGAATGGATGGAAAGTAGTGATACCTGAAAAATATATGGAGGGGCACGAAGCACATTTTGCGCAGGTAATGAAACGATACCTTCAATATTTGAAGGATGGCAAATTACCTGACTGGGAAGTGCCGGATATGATTGCTAAATATTACACCACTACAAAAGCATTGGAAATGGCCCGGTAGTAATGATGAGATTTCTAATTAAGAATAATTGAATGAATACGATCTAACTGTTGTGCTCGTGCGGATAATTTTATAGCCAAATAATACCTTTTATAAGCTGTTGAACAGGACTTCTATATCATCATAACCATCTTAAAAATCTAAAAAAACTTCATTATGAAACAATTATTTCGACAAAGGTTTCTGCTAATGGGTATTTTAATACTTGGACTTTCGCAAGTCTCATTTGCTCAAAAACTTTCTGTCAAAGGAAGGGTAGTCAGCCAGGAAAATCCCGGCGGTATCCAGGGAGTAACGGTGGCCGTGGCAGGGACCACAACGGCAACGTCAACCGATAAGAGTGGTTACTATCAGTTACCCAATGTAAGCCCGCAGAGCTCACTGATCTTTACGTTCGTTGGATATAAAGATCAAACAGAACCGGTTAGTGGGCGCACTCAGATTGACATAACATTGCAACGCGACATTGCCGCTCTTGACCAGGTAGTTGTAATTGGATATGGCACAGCCAAGAAAAAGGACCTTACCGGAGCTATCTCTTCGGTGAATGTGGCCAAACTGCAAAATGAAAACCCAACCTCCGTCCAGGATGCTCTTCGTGCCAATATACCGGGTTTAAGTGTTGGAGTTGTTACTACAGCTAAACCGGGCGGTGATTTACAGATACGAGGTACTAATTCTCTAAATGCCGGCACCAGCCCGCTGATAGTTTTAGATGGAGTAATTTATTACGGAGCTATGGCCGATATTAACCCGCAGGATATTGCAACCGTAGACGTATTAAAGGATGCAAGCGCTGCAGCGGTGTATGGAGCGAAGTCAGCAAGTGGTGTAATAATGATCAACACTAAAAAGGGCAGGAGCGGTAAACCCACTATTAATTTCAATTCTAATCTTGCTTTAGCTACCATGGAATTAAATCAACCTGTTTACCAGGGACAGGATTTTGTGAATTGGCGTATCGATGTCGAAAATAGTATTCACAGTTTTAATGAGAAACCTTACGAGTTTAATGACCCTCGTACATTACCTTCCAATATTTCCACTGATGACTGGCTGGCTTATGATGCCTCAAGTGGCGATCCGGTAACTGTTTGGCTTACACGCCTGAATTTTACTCCCGTTGAACAAAAGAATTATAGAGCAGGACAGGCAATTAACTGGTATGACAAGATGTTTCAAAATGCTATGCAACAGAATTATACCTTAAGTGTATCCGGAGGAAGTGACAAGTTCAATTATTATTGGTCAGGAGGCTACCTCCAAAATAAGGGAATCATTGTTGGGGACAAATATTCTACTATACAAAGTAGGCTGAAGCTGGAAGCCGAGGTGACAAAGTTTCTAACGGTAGGCGTCAATACTCAGTTTGCAGACAGGGATGAAAGCTCAGTGCCGCTGGACTGGACAAAAATTGTCCAAAACTCACCTTATGGAAGTTTTTATACTGATGATTCATCGGACTATCGCTATAGCCCGCAGGACGATCCGGGCGGAGGTTCCAGGAACCCCTTCATAAAGACAGCTTACACTAACCGTTTGACAAAATATTACACACTTAATTCTATTATTTATGGTAAGGTAAACCTACCATTTGGTATAAAATATACCGTAAACTTTTCACCCGAATTGGAGTTTTATAATTATTTCAATGGCAATTCCGCTAAAGACCCCGATTATACGCAAACCGGCGGACGCGGTGAACGGGAAACCCATACAATTTACCAATGGCAGATAGACAATATTCTTAGTTGGAATAGAACATTTAATAATGACCATCACGTCGAAGTAACATTACTCGCAAATGCAGAAAAATATCAATATTGGCAAAATGATATGATAGGCACTAATTTCGACCCAAGTGATGTTTTAAGTTATCACAATATGGGCGCTGCACTAAATCAAACATTTAGCAGCGATGATGAATATAGCACCGGGGCCGCTTTGATGGGACGACTTTTCTACTCTTATAAAAATCGCTATATGCTTACATTGTCCATGCGCCAGGATGGCTATTCGGCATTTGGTCAAAAGTATCCATGGGCACAATTTCCGGCGGCGGCACTGGGATGGGTTTTTACAGATGAGTCATTCTTGAAAACCAGTTGGCTGAATTATGGAAAACTGCGTTTGTCTTATGGTATAAACGGTAACAGGGATATAGGTCGTTACTCAGCCCTTTCTAATTTGGCAACTGGTAAATACCTGGAGATTAACCCTGATGGAACGACAAACGTCGTTTCCCAGTTGTATGTTACTCAAATGGCAAATCAAGATCTAAAATGGGAAAGAACGGCAGCTTATAATATCGGGCTGGATTTCTCTATTTTTCACAATGTACTTGGTGGCAGCATTGATGTCTACAAAGGCAAGACAACAAATTTGTTAGTGAATCGCAGTTTGCCAGATGTAGTCGGTTTTGCAAATGTCCAATCCAACCTGGGCGAAGTAGATAATAAAGGCCTGGAGATCAGCTTAAATTCTACTAATATCGCCCGCAGAAACTTCAGTTGGAACACTTCATTTAATTTTTCTTTAAACCGTAATAAAATTGCTCATTTGTATGGCAATATGGTAGACATAAAAGACGCTAACGGAAATGTAATCGGTCAGCAGGAAGCAAGTGATATTCCAAATAAATGGTTCATCGGCCATCCGATTGATGCCGTCTGGGATCTTAAGGTGCTGGGTGTATATCAAACCGCTGATAAAGACCAGGCAGCCATATATGGGCAAAGCCCTGGCGATTTTAAATTGCAAGACCTAAATAATGACGGAAAATATACAAATGATGATCGTCAATTTATTGGCTTTTCAAAGCCTCGTTACCAGTGGACACTGAGAAATAATTTTACTTTCTTTAAAGATTTTGATTTATCATTTTTGATCTATTCCAAATGGGGTTATATGTCCGGTTTCAACCAGGCCAAAAACCGCGGTGGATTTCCAGATCGTACCGACGGATACGTTTATCCGCACTGGACACCAGATAATCCGACAACTACTTTTGCGAGAATATATTCCAGTGATGGTGGTGCTGCCTACAGCACTTACAGGAAAAGAAATTTTATAAGGCTGGATAATATAGCAATAGCCTACACTTTCCCCAAACCTTTATTAAACAAAGCCAGCATCCAGGATTTCAAAGTTTATTTCTCAGTAAAAAATGCAGCATTGTATAAACCAGATTGGGAATATTGGGACCCTGAATGGGATCCTGATACTAACAGGAATCCGAACGGCCCAGGTCCTACTCCAAGAACGTTCACTTTTGGATTTAACCTGACTTTATAAATTATTAAGATAAAACAGAAATCATGAAAACGATCAATAAAAAATTAATATATGGATTTGCGATCATCTTAATTGTGGCCCTTCCGGATACTGGCTGTAATAAAAGTTATCTCAAACCTAAACCGCTGTCATTTTATACACCTGAAGCCACTTACACTACTCCCGCCGCTTTGCAGGATGCATTAGTTGCCTGCCAAAGAAATTTAAGGTATGATTTTTTCGGCGACGGAGCGCCTATTATCTCCCAGGAAATATTTTCTGATGTGTCAGTTGAAGGCACTACCGATAAATCCGGACCAGCGCAGGACATGAATATTGATATTACTCCTGATGCTATTACGTCAGGTAATGATAATGCAGACCATAACCGTATTTACTGGTTTTGGGAACAAAGTTATTACCGGCTTAAGTATGCTAACACAGTATTGGCATATATAGATGTGCCCAAATGGGATACGACAGATGCAACTCAACAAGCTCAGCGGAATGCGCTGGTAGGAGCTGCTTATTTCTTCAGGGCGTATACCTATTATGTACTGTGTAATTCTTTTGGCGATGTTCCTTATGCAGGGAAATTATATTCATCTCCTAAGTTGGATTTCCAAACCGTTGACCGCAAA
This sequence comes from uncultured Chitinophagaceae bacterium, assembly GCA_963756945.1. Classification (GTDB taxonomy): domain Bacteria; phylum Bacteroidota; class Bacteroidia; order Chitinophagales; family Chitinophagaceae; genus Ginsengibacter. Next base: position 61,177 of record CAVWQJ010000007.1, read on the forward strand.
GTGATTCTTGAAGAAATGAAAAAGGAGTTGCAATATGCCGTGCAATGGGTTCCCGATGGTGTTCCAAAGGGAGAAGTTTCAAAAGGTGCCTGTCAACACATGCTTGTTAAAATCGATTTAGCCCTCGGGAATTTTGATGATGCTATTGCTGATGCTTCCGCACTCATTAATGGAGGAGCGTATAATTTAATGACGCAGCCCTTTGGAACGGATCGGGGCAATCCTGATAATGTTATCTGGGACTTACACCGTCCGAATAATAAGGTGTTGCCTTCTAATACGGAAGGATTATTTTATGTAATAGACGAAGAGGGATATATCAATAATGGAGATTACAGCGCAGGAGGTTCCACGATGAGACAAAATGTGCCCCTTTGGGATTCAAAGATTAATACACCGGATGGTCATGCTGGTACAATCAGAACTACCGGCATCCAATACGATCAGCAAACTGCTTATGGCAGAGGGATCGGTCGTTGCAGGGGAAGTTGGTACAGTACGCATGAAATATGGGCCAATGATTCCGGTGACTTGCGCCATGCTCCTGGTAATTGGATGAGGATGCAGGACCTGGTTTATAATAACCCTACCCTGGTGGGTCTTAATGATCCTTACTATGGTCAGCACTTGCAGGAATTTAATTCTTCCGGAGCGCTGTTGTGTTCGGACACAATTAGATGTTGGTACGACTGGCCACAGTATAAAACATTTGTTCCCGATCATGAAAATTCTTTAAACAATGGTGGTCATACACCCTGGTATGTTTTCAGGTTGGCCGGAACTTATTTATTGAGAGCAGAAGCGTACTACTGGAAAGGCGATATGGCTAATGCGGCTGCGGACATCAATGTAATAAGAGCAAGGGCCGGCGCTGCGCCAATTACTGCAGGAGATGTAACTATTGCAAGCATACTTGACGAAAGGGCTCGTGAATTGTATTTAGAAGAGTATCGCAACGTAGAACTTACCCGTATTGCTTATCTTTTTGCTCAAACGGGACAATCCGATTATAAGGGAAGAACTTACAACATGGGTAACTTTTCTACCAACAACTTTTGGTACGACTGGATCATAGATCATACCGACTTTTATAACAAGGGTGTTCACACGATTCACGGAGACGAGTATACGCTAAGTCCTTATCACGTATTGTGGCCAATACCCCAATCAGCTATTGATGCCAATGTTAATGGGCACATCAATCAGAATGAGGGTTATTCGGGAGCGGGAAGCAATGTGCCTCCGCTCGAGACGTTGCCTGAGTAATCAATTATAAGCTATTTGCGAATTGCATTAAATTGTCGCCGGGCAGCGGTTGAGTATTGACGGGCAAACGCCGCCAGTAGAGCCGATTCCAGTTGGTTTTCCGCTGCCCGTGTGCGACAATTTAAAATTTACGGTGGAAGTTTGCATAATCAAAAAGAGTTAATAATTAATTGCGTAAATAAAAAATATTCGAAGGCGGTATTTCAATAGAAGTGCACAGAGCTTGCTTACATTTGTGCTTATCATCAAATTCCAAATGGTGAAATTGATTGTTTCATTAAGGTTATCGCTCATTATACCAGGATTCGTCTTTATGTCGACTGCGCATTCTCAAAGTTTAGTTGTCTCTAGCCCGAATCAAAAGACTAAGGTTATTTTTAAGATTGATGTTCAAAAAGAAAACAGAGCTTTTTATTCAGTTTCCAACCAGGGAGAAATAATACTAAACGAATCGCCCTTGGGTTTTGAATTTGAAAATCAGAAGGCATTACGATCAAATCTTCGGATCGTTTCAGTGCAACGAAAGTCTGTGAACACTTCATGGAAACCCGTTTATGGAGAAAGGAAACAATATCCCGATCGCTATAACGAAATGGTGATTCAACTCGAAGAATCAATTCTTCCTAACCAAAAATTTTCTATCACTTTCAGAGCATATAATGAGGGAATCGCGTTTAAGTATTTTATCGAAATAACCAAACCCATTGCTATTTCACGGGAGCTAACAGGTTTTCAATTTGATAGGGATGATACGTCATGGATAACTCATAGAGCTCAAGGTGAATATGTAAAATCTTCAATTAGTAAAACAGGGATTGGATGCGAACGTCCATATGTTATTGAAATAAATCCTCGTAAATACATTGCACTTGGAGAAGCTCAACTTGTCGATAATCCGCGAATGAAATTTGACCGGTCGGAGAAAGATTCTTTGCTTTTGTTAGCAGCCCTGGATGGTAAGGCTTTCTATAATTCTTCATTCTCAACACCTTGGCGTTATGTAATGATTGCGGATTCGCCGGGGAAATTATTAGAGAATAATTATTTCATTCTTAATCTGAATGCTCCTAATGCTTTAAAAGATGTAACGCGGATCAAGCCCGGAAAAGTAATTCGGGAGGTTACCCTTACGACTGCCGGAGGTAAAGCCTGCATTGATTTTGCTGCGAAACACCATCTTCAATATATTGAATTTGATGCCGGATGGTATGGCCCTGAAAATGACAGCGCTTCGGATGCGACCGCTGTCCATGTTGATCCTGCCAGATCTCCGGGTCCACTTGATCTTCAAAACGTAATCGATTATGGCAGGAGTAAAAACGTAGGCGTTATCTTATATGTTAATCAAAAAGCCTTGACGAAACAGTTGGATACAATTCTTCATCTTTATCATTCATGGGGTATTAAAGGAATTAAATATGGCTTTGTGAATGTAGGTTCCCAGCAGGCAACGCATTGGCTGCATGAGGCAGTCCGTAAAACATCAAAATACAAATTGATGGCGGACATTCATGATGAATACCGCCCCACCGGATATTCCCGAACCTTTCCGAATTTAATAACACAGGAAGGCATCAGGGGAGACGAGGAAAGTACGGATAACCATAATGTCTTAATTACGATATTTACAAGGATGCTTGCCGGCGCAGGTGACCAAACCAATTGTTATTTTGCTCCACGGGTAGACGAAAAGATGGGATCGCATGCCTCGCAAATGGCAAAGGCAATTTGCATTTACAGCCCCTGGCAGTTTATTTATTGGTACGATCGTCCTGAAAATTCTCCTCGTCACAAAGGTGGTGTCGGTGCAGCAGCATCGGTTATAAGTGAAATTCCGGATCTTACTTTTTATGATGCATTGCCCACTGTTTGGGATGATACAAAAGTGCTCGACGGTAAAATTGGGGAATATGCTACTATTGCCAGGAAAAGCGGGCGCAATTGGTTTATTGGTTCTTTAACAGATCAACCCCGTCTACTAACGATACCACTTAGATTTCTTAACAAAGAAAAAAAGTACCTTGCCACAATATATGGCGATGATCCGCAATCTGTTTCGCCGACTCACCTTAGCATGACACAACAAACAGTTACGTCGGATACAATACTTCATTTCCAATTGGAAGCTAAAAATGGGATTGCAATTATATTGGAGGAAGAGCAAAGGAATTAAATTCAATAAATAAATTCATTTAAACGAGTCTAACTATGCAAAGACGCAAATTCATCGGAAGCACTGCCTTGGCCGGTTTGGGGTTAAGCCTCAACCACGTAGGTTTATCTTCCCTTGCTGACAGCCCGGCTGACAAAGTGAGGGTTGCGGTAATTGGCACCAATGGCAGAGGATTAGCGCATATTGAAGCGTATCACACCATTCCCAATGTAGAAATTGCTTATGTCTGCGATGTAGAAGAACATGCCTTAGCGAAAGGTATAAACCTGGCGGAAAAGCTCAATGGTAAGAAACCTAAAGCCATTAAAGATTTTCGAACCATTCTTGATGATAAAGATCTCAATGCGGTCTCGATCGCCACTCCCGATCATTGGCATACGCCGGCAGCAATTTTAGCCTGTGCCGCGGGCAAGCAGGTGTACGTGGAAAAACCTTGCGGTCATAACCCGGAAGAAGGTGAGATGCTCATTGCCGCCGCAAAGAAATACAACCGCCTGGTTCAAATGGGAAACCAAAGGCGTTCCTGGCCAAATATAACGGAGGCCATGAAGGCAATACACGAAGGTGTCATCGGAGAAGTTTATTTCGGAAAAGGCTGGTATGCTAATAACCGTAAATCTATAGGACATGGAAAAGTCGTCCCTGTTCCTGCTACATTAGATTGGGAACTTTGGCAAGGACCGGCGCCACGTGAGGATTACAGGGATAATGTGGTGCCTTACAACTGGCATTGGTTCTGGAACTGGGGCACAGGCGAATCTTGTAACAACGGTACGCATGAGATTGATTGCATGAGGTGGGCCCTCGATGTGAACTTTCCTTCCAAGGTTGTATCCGGCGGTGGCCGATATGCTTTTAATGATGATTGGCAAACAACAGATACGCAAGTTATCACCTACGAATTTCCTGAAGAAAAAGCAATCAGTTGGGAAGGCCGCAGTTGTAATAATTACCCCGAAGCGGGCAGTGGAAGAGGTTTTAAGATTTATGGCAGAAAAGGGACTTTAGTTAACACAGGTAATGACGATTATAAAATCTACGACAAGGATAACAAGCTTATTCAACAAAGTAAACCGGAACAAAAAACGGATACTATCAATTCGTTGGGTCCGGGTGTGCAGTTAGACGCTTACCATTTTCAGAATTTTATTAACGCGGTAAGAGAAGGTAAACCACTGAACTCTCCTATCACGGAAGGACATAAAAGTGTATTGTTATGTCACCTGGGTAACATTGCCCAACGGGTAGGAAGGACGCTTCATTGTGATGCAACTAACGGTGGCAAAATTTTGAACGACCAGGAGGCGCAAGCGTTATGGAGCAGGGAATATCAGTCGGGTTGGAAGCCTGATATTATTTTGGGATGACCGCTTAAAAGAACCAATCTTAGATAACTAAATCATTTACTCAGTAATAAATATTTTAAAATGTCCAACAGAAGAAATTTCATTAAAGCAACAACAGTCGGGGCTACAGTTGCAACTTTTTACCCGATAATAAGTCATGGAGAAAAGTTACTTTTCAATGATCCGCCAACATCAGGTACGCTGCCAATAGGTATAGCTGATTACACTTTTCTTCATTTTGATATCCCCCAATCAATACAAATGATGCAAAGGCTGGATATTCATTTAATGTCAATCAAAGATTTTCATTTACCAATGGATAGTTCGCAGGAAAAAATAGATGAAGTGCTGAAACAATACCGGGATGGAGGCATAACGATTTATGGAGTGGGTGTTATTTATATGAAAACAAAAGATGCAGTTGACCAGGCTTTTGAGTATGCCAAAAAAGCAGGAGCTCTTATTATTATAGGTGTACCTGATCACGATCTTATTGATTATGCAGAAGAAAAGGTAAAAGCCTATAATATAAAACTGGCAATTCACAATCATGGTCCTGAAGATAAGTTATATCCAAGCCCTGAAGATGTATATGAGCGTATAAAAAACAGGGATTCAAGAATGGGGCTTTGCCTCGATATAGGCCATGCCCGCCGTGCAGGAGTTGATCCGGCAAAAGCTGTTTTACAATATGGCAAGCGAATTTTTGATCTGCATATAAAAGACGTCACAAAGGGTGAAAAAGATGGACAGGCTATAGAGGTCGGACGGGGCATAATCGACTTTAAAGCATTTGTAAAAGCTTTACGTAAGATAAATTACGCAGGTCATTGCAGTATCGAATTTGAAAAAGATATGAAAGATCCATTGCCTGGTATTGCTGAATCAGTAGGTTATTTTAAGGGTATAAAAGCCGGAACAATTTAGGCCTCGTTATCGTTATCATTTCAATCTTAAAAAATAGTTTAATTACAAATGGCGAAGAAGAAGGTAAAGGCAGGCATAGTCGGTTCGGGCTTTGCCGCCAAATTTCATTACGAAGCCTTACAACATGTTTTTAGCGCAGATATTGATGTCACCGGTGCCTATTCCTTATCTCCTCAGAATCTTGCAGCATTCACTACGCCAAGACAGTTAAAAGCTTTTGATAGTCTTGATAAACTGATAAATGAATCAGATGTTATCCATGTTTGTACGCCGCCCGTTTCTCATGAAGCGATAGTAATTGCTGCTCTGCAAAAAGATAAACATGCCATTGTGGAAAAGCCTTTTACTGGTTATTTTGGCGATGGCAACGAAGATTTTAGTGGAGATACATTTTCCCGCGAAACAGGATTATCACATACTTTGCAAAGTATAGAACGAATGCTCTCCGCAGAAAAAGAAAGTAAGGGTCAAATTATGTATGCTGAAAATTGGGTGTACGCTCCGGCAGTGCAAAAGGAGCGTGAAGTTTTGGAAAAAACGGGCGCCCAGATTATCTGGATGCATGGCGAACAATCTCACTCAGGATCGCACTCAATGGCTTATGGACAATGGCGATTATCAGGAGGTGGCTCCATGATTGGAAAAGGATGTCATCCTTTATCAGCAGCTATTTATTTTAAACACGTGGAAGGAAAGGCCAGAACCGGAAAGCCTATTAGGCCGGCATCAATTTCTGCGAGAACACATGCTATAACAAGATCGGATTCTTATAGGAACGAAGGATATTTAAGAACCACTTATAAAGATATTGAGGACTTTGCGATGCTCCATGTTGTATTTGAAGATGGAACTATTGCCGACATATTCGCCAGCGAATTAGTATTAGGCGGCGTAAGCAATTGGCTCACGATTAATACCAATAATCATCGTACGATTTGTAATATTAATCCCAACAATTCCATGCAGGCTTATACGCCCTCGGGAGACAATTTTAAAGATGTGTATGTAGTGGAAAAAATTGAAACAAAAGAAGGCTGGTCATCTATGTCTCCTGATGAAAGTTGGTTTGCGGGATATCAGCATGAGATGAATGCCTTTTATAAGTCAATTGCCGATGGTACTGCCCCGGCAAGTGATAGCTGCCTTGCCGCCGATGTTATTGCCACCATTTATACTGGCTATGTTTCTGCAGAAAAAAAGGGACAGGAAATGGTAATCGCCAATTTATAAATAGCTTCATCTGAAGCAGTAAAAACAAAATTATTTTATTGATATTCCGGTTAATTTTTTTTTATGAGTAAACACGATTTCAAAGAAATTAATTTTCTTTTTTCAACTGTGTTATATACATCGCTAATGTTATTTGCCGGCTGCAATTCCGGCAATAATTCAAAAGATAATTCCACAACAGCATTGAGAAAAAAGATTGATAACGCTGACGCACCCGTGATCACACCCTCTGAATCGCTGAAGCATTTTGTGCTGGAAAAAAATTTCAACATCCAGTTGGTTGCGTCAGAACCATTGGTGAGTGCTCCGGTAGCTATAAGTTTTGATAATGCAGGAAGGATTTGGGCTGTGGAAATGAATGCTTACATGCCCGATACTTCCGGCAATGGAGAGGACGAACCTATCGGCAAAATTGTAATACTGGAAGATAAAAACCATGATGGTATGATGGATACCCGAAAAGTATTTATGGATTCCCTTGTTTTGCCGAGAGCCATTTGCCTTTTTGATGATGGCATACTGGTGGCGGAACCGCCGAACCTTTGGTTTGTTGAAAATGATCATGATAAAGCCGGCAAAAAATATTTAGTAGATAGTAATTATGCCAATGGGGGAAATGTAGAACATCAGCCCAATGGCCTGTTACGCGGATTGGATAACTGGATATACAACGCAAAATCGGTTATGCGTTACCGTAGGATTGGTAAAAATAAATGGATAAAGGAGCGTACGCATTTCCGCGGGCAGTGGGGTATTTCGCAGGATGAGCGTGGCCGCTTATATTATAATACCAATTCAGATAATTTGATCGGCGATTATTTTTCTCCCGGCCTTGGCGGTGATAATCCCCACCAGCAAGCGGTGCAGGGTTATGATGAAAATATAGTTCCTGATAACCGGGTGTACCCCATTCATCCAACTCCGGGCGTAAATCGCGGCTACATGAAAGGCGTTTTGGATGATAGCCTCCGTCTTGTTGATTTTACAGCAGCGTGTGGCCCGGTTCTTTTTAATAGTTATGCGTACGGAAAAGATTATTATGATAACGCTTTTGTAGCAGAGCCTGCAGCTAATTTAATAAAGAGAAATGTTTTATTATTTGATGCTGATTCAACATCAGGCAGGCAGGCTTACCAGGGTAAAGAGTTTTTGGCGAGCACAGATGAGCGTTTCAGGCCGGTAAATTTATATGTGGGGCCGGACGGAGCTATGCATATCGTAGATATGTATCGCGGCATTATTCAACACAAAACATATTTAACTCCTTACCTCGCTGGTGAAGCAATGAAAAGAGGATTAGACCAACCTCTTAATTGTGGCCGTATTTATAAAGTAGTCTATAACGGGAAGAGTTTACCGACTCCTGTTTTTAAGAGAAATACAGATTCTCTTTTATCTTATTTAAATAGTTCCAATGAATGGTTAAGGCATGCTGCCCATAATTATATTGTTGATGAAGAACTAACCAGCCTCACCCCTTCACTTCAACATATGCTGAGTTCCGATAGCAGTTTAACAGGAAGAACTAAATGCTTTATGGGTACTCGAAGGCCTGAATGAATTACACAATAGCGATCTTATAGCCATCTGGACAAATTCTTCTGTCATTATGAAACAGCAGATACTTACCGCAGCTATAGCAATCATGAAAAATAAACAGGATGCTGATTTCTGGCTAAAGAAATATCAGCAAATAATGGATGAAAATATCCCAGGCCTGGCTCCTTATATTGCTTACCTGGGGGCCGGCGCACTGCAACACGACAAAGCAGCGGGCGATATTTTAGTAAAAACAATAATAAAATATAAAGAAAATCCTCGTGTAGCCGATGCTGTTATTAGCGGCCTTCACGATAAAGAAAAAGCATTTTTAAAACTTTACCAGCAATATGTAAAAGATACTTCAGATGCATTTATCCAACGCTTAGATAAAGTGATAGAAAATGCTGAGAAGCAGGATCTGGCTGCCATTGCCAATAAAAATATGGATAAAAATCTGCTGGCAGGAATGCAATTGTTCCAGATCAATTGCCAAACGTGCCACGGCGTTGATGGCAACGGGATAAAGGGACTTGGAGCTCCTTTGAACGAATCTAATTGGGTGCAGGGTGACAAATCAAAACTATTGGCCATCGTGTTGTATGGCCTTACCGGCCCGGTTAAAGTGGGTGATAAATTATATGCGCCGCCTGAAGTAGCTCCTGAAATGCCTGCCATTGGTAATAATGATAAGTTTGGCGACCAGGATATCGCACAAATTCTATCATACATCCGTAATGCCTGGAATAATCATGCCGATAAAATAATCGAAGATGATGTAAAATCTGCCAGGCAGAAGTACGGCAAAAGGGAACAACCTTTCACGATGGACGAACTGCAGCAATCGCATTAAGAATAAACCTTAGTGATTCATTTATCTAAGCGGGTTCAGGTTTCACAGTGTTTGCAGAATAAAATGTATGTTGTAAATTGCACGTAAGGGTGGGCGTTAGTTGTTTTACTTTCGGTTATAGCCGCCCACAGAAAACTATACAAAAAGCATATTTTCAAAATAAAAATGTAACCGGTTGCATTTTTTAAAATAATTCCTCTAAATTAGCCCCTTCATAGTTTCAAATTAATAGTGAATTCTAATAGAATCATTTGCTTTTAAACCTCATTACGATTGGGCATTAAATTTACAAGCAGGCCGATAATTCATTTACAAATAAATAATCTACACTCCGTAGGTAATGGCAGGCAGTCCCTGTTTTTTAGAAACATACCTCAAATAAAATATAAAGGAATAGATTACAAAAAATTAAGGAAGGAACATTATGCTTCTTTTGATAACGGAAAAGAATTTGAAAATAGAGAATCATCCAATATAATTAATCGTTTATTCAATCAATTATCCACACACTAAAAATCGAGATCATGCATTTTCTTGGAACCGTTGACCTGCTTTTTGTAATCCTTTATCTTCTAATTATCGCAGCCGTTTCCGTGTGGTCAATTAGAAAAAGTAAGGCCTCTCCATCAGATTATTTTTTAGCTAACCGTAATCTGGGCTGGTGGGTAATTGGCGCCTCAATTCTTGCTTCAAATGTGGGATCCGAACATATTGTAGGGCTTGCAGGCACGGGAGCAACCTCAGGTCTTGTAATGGGACATTACGAAATGCATTCATGGATCGTGCTTGTATTGGGCTGGCTGTTTGTTCCTTTTTATATGCGCAGCATGGTATACACCATGCCCGAGTTCTTAGAGCGACGGTTTAATGCAAAATCGCGGAGACTATTATCGATTATACAGCTTTTGAGTTATGTAATTGCGAAAGCTTCCGTAACAATCTTCGCCGGCGCCCTTGTTTTTAATTCATTCCTGGGCGTTAATTTCTGGACTGGTGCAATTATTTTGGTGATCATAACGGGTATTTATACTATTCTCGGAGGTTTGCATACTGTTATGTACACGGAGGCTATCCAGGCTTTTGTATTAATGTTTGGTTCTGCTGTACTCTTATTTATCGGGTTGGATAAAGTGGGCGGGTGGCATGCCCTGATAGATTCCGTGCCGAAAGAAAAACTAAATATGTTTCGTCCGTTGAGCGATCCTGATTTCCCGTGGCTTGGTATAACTTTCGCAGCGCCCATTGTCGGAATCTGGTATTGGTGCACCGACCAGCACATCGTTCAAAGATGCTTAGCTGCCCGCGATGAAAAGCAGGCAAGAAGGGGAACCATATTCGCCGCATATTTAAAACTGCTGCCTTTCTTCATTTTCTTAGTACCAGGGGTAATTGCATTAGCTCTTGTTCACCAGGGCAAATTAACATTAACTGATAATGATGCCGCTTTTCCAACGTTAGTTAAAGCCTTAATGCCGCTGGGTTTGAGAGGTTTGCTCGCAGGCGGCTTACTCGCTGCATTGATGAGTTCGCTTGCTTCTGTTTACAATGCGTGTTCCACATTATTCACCATGGATATTTACCAAAAGATGAAGCCCGAAGCAAGCGGCAAAGAACTGGTTAAAGTAGGACGCATCGCAACCGGTGTTGTCGTGTTGCTTGGTATGGCATGGATTCCACTTATGAGCCGGATATCGGGAACATTGTACCAATATTTACAAAGCGTACAATCCTACCTGGCTCCTCCTATCGCTGCAGTTTTTTTATTGGGCGTTTTCTTTAAACGTATTAACGGAACAGGCGCACTAACCGGCATGGTTGTGGGCTTTATTATTGGCATTATAAAACTAACATTAGAATTATTCCAAAACGATTTAACCGGGGTGTTGCATGGTTTTGCTACAATCAATTTTCTTTACTTCTGTATTTTATTATTCCTGTTTTCGGTCGCAGTGATGGTTGTAGTGAGTTTGCTCACGCCAAAACCCGACGCGGCACAGATAAGAGGGCTCACTTTTGCAACTACCGTTGCCGAAGACAAAGCTGCAAGTCGTGCAAGTTGGAACAAATGGGATGTTATCTTATCACTGATTGTAGTGGCTATTATTGTGTCAATTTTCGTTTACTTCTCTCCGTTAGGCGTCGCTAAATAAAAAGAACAACTTCACAAAAGAGAACAAAATATTTGTCAATGAAAAAAAACTTTTTTTATACACTGATTTTTGCAATTGCGGCTTCAGCAGCAACTGCTCAAAACAAATATACTTACCCGTTTCAAAATCCTTCCTTGGCAATTGAAACAAGAGTTAATGATCTCGTTTCAAGATTAACACTTGAAGAAAAAGTGAGCCAGATGCTTAACTCAACTCCTGCCATTGAGCGTTTGGGCATTCCTCCGTACGATTGGTGGAATGAATGTTTGCATGGCGTTGCCAGAACAAAATATCCCACAACATCTTACCCGCAGGCAATAGGCATGGCTGCAACTTTTGATGTAAGCGCAATGAAAACAATGGGCGATTATACATCAGATGAAGGGCGGGCAATTCACAATGAAAGTCTTCGAAAAAAAGATTACAGCCGGTACACCGGTCTTAACTTACTGGACGCCTAACATTAATATTTTTCGTGATCCAAGATGGGGACGCGGACAGGAAACTTATGGCGAGGATCCTTTTCTAACAGCCAGCATAGCAAAAGCATTTGTAGCAGGTTTACAGGGAAATGATCCAAAATATTTAAAAGCTGCTGCCTGTGCCAAGCATTATGCAATCCACAGCGGCCCCGAGTCTTCGCGCCATACATTTGATGTGAACGTTAGTAACCATGATCTCTGGGATACTTACTTACCGGCATTTAAACAACTCGTGGTCAATGCAAAAGTGGCAGGTGTAATGTGCGCTTATAATGCTTACGCAGGCCAACCCTGCTGTGGAAATGATAAACTGATGGTTGATATTTTAAGAAATCAATGGCATTTCACCGGTTATGTTACATCCGATTGCGGAGCTATTGATGATTTTTATCAGACTCATAAAATGTTTCCCGATGCGGAAAGTTCCGCTACAGATGCGGTACTTCATGGAACTGATGTAGAATGCGGTAATCACACTTACAAAACATTACTTGATGCCGTAAAAGATGGTAAACTAACGGAGAACGATTTAGATGTTTCTTTAAAAAGATTATTTACGATTCGGTTCAGGCTCGGAATGTTTGATCCGGTTAGTATGGTTAAGTATGCACAAATTCCAATTACAGATTTGGAAAGTGAACCTCATAAAGAACATGCATTAAAAATGGCAAAGGAAGCTATCGTGTTACTTCGCAACATGCAGAAATAACATGTTCCGCTTGATAAAAATATCAAACACATTGCAGTGCTTGGTCCTAATGCTGATAATGCAAATACCCAATTAGGAAATTATAACGGAAAGCCATCAGTTGTTACAACTGTTTTGCAGGGAATAAAAGATAAATTGAAAAATGCTGACGTGTTCTATTCAAGAGCAACTGATTTTGTTTCAACAGAACCGCAGGATTTTTCAAAGCTGATTGACAGTATTAAAAGATGCCGATGTAATTATTTATGTTGGCGGAATATCACCACGGCTTGAAGGCGAAGAAATGAAAGTAACTAACGCCTGGGTTTAGCGGCGGAGACCGAACAACTATTGCTTTGCCAACAGTGCAAACAGATTTTATAAAGGCATTGAAAGCGACAGGCAAGCCGGTTGTATTTGTAATGATGACAGGAAGTGCTATTGCAATTCCCTGGGAAGAGGAAAATATTCCTGGTATTATCAATGCATGGTATGGCGGACAGGCTGCAGGAACCGCCGTTGCAGACGTTTTGTTTGGGGATTACAATCCTGCTGGAAGGTTACCGGTTACCTTTTATAAAAGTGATAGTGACCTTCCTCCATTCGATGATTATTCTATGCAGAACAGAACCTATCGTTACTTTAAAGGAGTACCGTTATATCCCTTTGGCTTTGGGTTGAGCTACACAAATTTTACTTATAGCAATCTGAAATTATCCAAAACAACAATCAGTAAAAATGAATCAGTAAATGCAGAAGTAACGGTTACGAATAGTGGTAAAGTTGCAGGCGATGAAGTAGTGCAGTTTTACATTACCCATTTGAAGGGAGAAACAGATCTTCCGCTTTATTCTTTAAAAGGTTTCAAACGAATCCATATTGCCGCCGGCGCCTCTGAAAAAGTAAGTTTCAAAATTACACCTGATATGTTGAAACTGGTAAATGAAAATGGAGAAAGCGTTTTGGATTCCGGTGATATTAAAATTAGTATCGCAGGTTCTTTGCCTTCTGAAAGAAGTGCAGAACTCGGTGCTGCGAAACCTGCGGAGGCAATTCTTAGAATAAAATAAGTTCGTGTATTTGTTAATTATTAAAAAATAATAATGCTCCTGTTAGGTATTGATATCGGCACTTCATTTATAAAAGTTTCAGTTGTGGATGCCGCGACTCAACAATGCGTTGCGACCAGCACAATGTCCTGAAACGGAAAATGCGATCACATCATTACAGCCGGGCTGGGCGGAGCAATCTCCTGAAATGTGGTGGAAGCAAACGGTTAAGGCTATACGAAAATTAACTGCTGCAAAAAGTTTCGATTCAAAAGAGATAGTGGCCATCGGAATTTCTTATCAAATGCATGGACTGGTTGTGGTAGATAAAAATCAAAATGTTTTAAGAGATAGTATCATCTGGTGCGATAGCAGAGCTGTTGAAACGGGTGAAGAAGCGTTTAATGCAATCGGTGAAGAGATTTGCTCTTCCTGCCTTTTGAATTCGCCTGGAAATTTTACTGCTTCAAAATTGGGTTGGGTAAAAAACAATGAACCCGAAATTTACAATAAGATTGATAAAATAATGCTGCCCGGTGATTTTATTGCCATGAAATTAACCGGCCAAATCACGACATCTGCTTCTGCATTATCAGAAGGAATTTTATATGATTTTAAAAAGAATGATATTTCTTCAGATGTGATGAATTACTTTGGATTTGAAAATTCTTTAATCCCCGAAGTGCAGCCTTTATTTTCTTCTCATGGAAAATTATTGCCAGAAGTTGCCCAACAACTTTCTTTAAATGAAAATACAACGTTACTTATAAAGCAGGCGATCAACCCAATAATGCGTTGTCATTAAATGTACTGAAGCCCGGAGAAGTTGCGGCTACGGCCGGAACTTCCGGAGTTATTTATGCAGTTACAGATCAATTGTTCAGTGATAAATATTCAAGAGTGAATGCCTTTGCTCATGTGAACCATACGGCAATGGATAGACGCCTGGGAGTGTTGCTTTGTATAAACGGAACAGGCATTATGAATAGTTGGATAAAGAAAATGTGTGGCGATGGTTTAAGCTATAAAGAAATGGATGCGATGTGTAGCAGCATTTCACCCGGCAGTGATGGTTGTTTATTCTGCCTTTTGGAAATGGCGCAGAGCGCATGTTGCAAAACAAAATGGTGGGCGCTCATATTGAGTAATATTGATTTAAATAAACATACTAAAGCACATATTTTTCGTGCAGTGCAGGAAGGAATTGCTTTTGCATTTCGTTATGGATTGGATATTATGCGTGAAAATAATTTACACCCAACCATTATTCGTGCAGGTAAATCCAATTTATTTTTAAGTGATGTTTTTATACAATCATTTGTAAATGCAACGGGCGTGCCTGTTGAATTATACAGCAATGACGGAAGCGTGGGAGCGGCATTGGGTGCAGGTATTGGAGCAGGCATTTATAAAAATTTTGACGAGGCTTTCAGCCAATTTAAACCATTGAAAAAAGTTGAACCAACAAATACAAAATTATATGATGAACTATACGCTGAGCTGGAAAAGGCTATTAGAAATTCATCTTGTAAAATAAACTAAATCCCAAATATTTTTTCTGCATTTTTTGTTGTCCGTTCTGCAACTTCTTCAATAGAAATATTTTTTATGTCCGCGATTTTTTGAGCTATATATTTTAAATAACTGCTTTCATTTCTTTTACCCCTGAATGGTACCGGAGTTAAATAAGGAGCATCAGTTTCTAAAACGATATAATCAAGATCAATATCTTTTATAATTTCGGCCAATCCTGAATTTTTATAAGTAACAACGCCACCTATTCCAAGATAAAAAATTTTGATCAATAATATCTCATTTGCATTTTGAATTGTTCCACCAAAGCAATGAAAAATTCCTGTTAAACCTCTGCCCGTTATATGACTTAATTACATCAATTGTTTCCTGCATGGCATCTCGTGTGTGTAACACTAACGGAATATTATATTGTAGTGCCCATTCCGCCTGAATATTAAGACTTTCATATTGCTCTTTCTACAAAAGTCTTATCCCAATAAAAATCAAGTCCGGTTTCTCCAATCGCCGCAAATTTTCGTTCAGTTTAATAATTTTTCAACTATATGCCAATTCATCTTTATAATTTTCTTTTACTGAACATGGATGCAATCCCGCCATGGCAAAACATTTCCCGGGAATTTTTTTTCAAGATCAAACATTGCTGTTGTTTCAGAACTATCGATTGCAGGAAGAAAAAATTTATTTACACCCTCTTTTTCGGCACGCTCTATTACTTATTGAATATCATTTGAAAATTCCTTTAACATATAAATGCGTGTGCGTATCAATCAGATTCATGAAGCAAAGAAAAATTAAAAATATTTAACGCTCTTATTAAACTTGTTCATGCAACTCCCGGTCATAAGTTGTGTTTAAAAAATATTCATCTTAATCTTATCATTTATGAAACAAGTAAATCAAATTTCAAAATTGGCAACCTGTTACTCATTGCAGGTATTGTTACATTTTCTTCCTGCAAAAAAGATAATGCCACCAACCAGCCAGCAGATACACCCGCAGTAGCTGCAACGATGGATGCTCACAAAGTGATGCTATTGCGGAAACACAATTCGATGATGTATTTAATATTACAATGGGAGTTCAGGCATCTGATGCTGGAGAAGACATTGGTATCGGAGCCGGCGTTGATGTTATTTATAACAATACTACCAATCCGGATGGAAGCACCTACAGGCACTCCTGATTCTGCATCACTCACGTTGCTTTACAGTAACTGTTGTGCCACACATTTTACATCAATTTCCAAAAACAGTAACCATCGATTTTGGCACTACCGGTTGTCTTGGTAAAGATGGAAAATTACGCAAAGGTAAAATTGTAACTATTTATACAGGTCCTATGTTTATTCCAGGCAATAAAACTTCAACAACATTTGATAGATTATTCAGTTGATAGTTTTAAAATTGAAGGAACACATACTGTAGAAAATACCAGCTTATCGAATAAGCAACAATGGACTGTAAAAGTTATTGATGGGAAGATCACCAACACAAACAGCGGAAACTGGAGAATTTGGAACAGCACAAGAATTCATACACAAGTTGAAGGAAATGGCACACCGTTTTACCCGTTAGATGACAAATTTGAAATAACCGGCAATTCTTCGGGTTCAAACTCAAATGGCAATTCGTGGACTGCAGAAATTGTTGACTCCTTTAATTAAAAGATTCACCTGCCCATGGAGAGTTAAAGGTACTGTAGAAATCACAAGAGATACAACTATGGCAATTCTGGATTATGGTGATGGAGCCTGCGATAATAAGGCTACTATTACAATAAATGGAGTAACACATATAATTACCCTGCACAAGTAAAAATTGTTGTTGATTTGTTAAAAATAATTAATTAACTTCACCACAGTTTTCATAGGGTACGGATTAAAAACGGGCCTGGGTATCTACCCAGGCCCAATTTTTTTTGATATTATAATTAAAGGATTTTAAATTGAAAATCTTTATCGGAAAAAAAATTCAAAACCCTCGGCAGCGTGTATTGCAGCCTGGGAAAGGCTTTTAAGCTATCGTGAAAAACGATGATTGATCCAGGCTTAACATTCTTAATTACATTAAGATAGCAATTTTCAGCAGAAATTTTTACATCAAAATCTCCACTTAAAACACTCCACATAACGGTCTTCAACTTAAGTTTTTCGCCTTGCAAAGCTTTTAATTGAAATTTAGTAATTCGGCCATAAGGAGGCCTGAAATATTCGGAGTCAATTATATTGACCGCTTGTTCAATATCTTCAAGATATATCCTGTCACCTGTCTTCCATCCATTAAGATGGTTGAATGTATGGTTACCCGGTTTATGTCCTTCAGCTAATAATTCTTTTGTAAATATCAAAATGCTCTTTTACATTTTTGCCAATGCAAAAGAAAGTCGCTTTAGCGTTATACTTCTTTAATTCATCTAATACGTATGAAGTTACTTCCGGGGTCGGACCATCATCAAACGTGAGGTATATTATGTTTTCATTCGTTCTTACATCCCAAAGACATTCGGGATACAATTTTTTAATGAGTGCCGGCGTTTTTACGAGATAAAACATTTAAGAAAAATAAATCTTTTTAATGAATTAAACCCTGTGAATAAAAGGCCGTCATAGTATTCATTAAAAATAATTTATTAAAACCCACTTTATGAGACTAAAAAACCTTTTAATCGCTTCTGCGATTGTATCTTTTGTGTTAGGAATTACTTCCTGTAAAAAAAATAATAATAGTACATCAACGGATACTACTACTGAAACAAAAGCCCAGGCTGATGACCAGAGCTTTTTTTCAAATGAAACCGATGTCGCCACAAATGATGCCAATGCCTCTTTTGACGCTTATGGTGGATCTTCAGTTCAGACTCCAGTTGGTATTGAAACACCTCCAGGATTTGCGCTACCTTGCGATGCAACCGTTACCGTTGACACGGCCAGTAACCCGCACACGATCACGATTGCGTATAACGGCACTAGCTGTGACCTAAGAAGAACAAGAACCGGCACCATCGTTATTTCGTTTGCCCAGGGCTTTAGGTGGAAAGAAGCAAATTCAGTTTTAACCATTCAGTTCACAAACTTTAAAGTAACCCGTAATGCAGATGGCAAAAGCGTTGTCATAAATGGTACAAGAACCATCACAAATGTTTCGGGCGGGCTTTTGAAAAATCTCGCTACCGCAGACAGTATTGTTCATAAAATTGATGATACCAATATGTCGGTTACATTCAACAATGATAAACAACGCAATTGGGAAACACATTTTACCCGCGTATTCAAATACGATAATGGCATTGTGATCTCAACTACCGGCTCTGTAACCGGGACTAACAGGTTTGGAAATGCGTTTACTACAACTATCACTGAACCGTTGGTAGTAAGCCAAAGTTGCGACTTTAACCTGGTTAGTGGCCAGGTACAACATTCCGGTCCAAAAGTAACCTCTACTGTAACATTTGGACTTGACTCGTCAGGTAATCCCGTAAGCAATTGCCCGGTACTTCTTTACTACAAAGCGGTTTGGACTGGTCCCAATGGTACATCACTTACGTATATAGGAGTATATTAATTTATCAATCCTTAAGAAATAAAATTTTAAAAAAAGCCACAGCTAGTTAACTGTGGCTTTTTTATTTTACCGGTTTCGTACGGGTTATATCTCTCTTATCTTTACAAAATGAAAAAGGTAAGAGTAAGATTTGCGCCAAGCCCAACAGGAGGTTTGCATTTAGGAGGTGTTCGCACGGCTTTATACAATTATTTATTTGCAAAAAAACATAATGGTGATTTTGTGTTAAGAGTTGAAGACACCGATCAAAACCGTTATGTTGAAGGTGCTGAACAATATATAATTGATTGCCTTAATTGGTGCGGCATTCGGCCTGATGAAGGTCCGCATCATGAAGGGGATTATGGGCCTTACAGGCAAAGCGAAAGAAAAGATCTCTATAGAAAATATGCAGAAGAACTCGTAAAAAAAGGTCATGCTTATTATGCTTTCGATACTCCTGAAGAAATTGAATCTTTAAGAGAAAAATTAAAATCGGAAGGGAAAAGTAATTTGCAATATGGCTATCATGTAAGAAATAACATGCGATAATTCACTTACACTCCCGGCTGAAGAAACAGAAGCATTATTGAAAATAAATTTTCCTCATGTAATCCGTATTAAGATAGAACCGACCGAATTCGTTTCTTTTAAAGATATGATAAGAGGCGACATTGCAATGGATACAATTAATGTAGATGATAAAGTATTATTAAAAGCAGATGGCATGCCAACTTACCATCTCGCCGTGGTTGTGGATGATTATTTAATGAAGATAACTCATGCGTTTCAGGGGCGAAGAATGGTTACCAAGTGCGCCTGTTCATGTGCTATTATGGAAATATCTTGGATGGCAAAATCACATGCCGGAATGGGCGCATTTTCCCTTGATTTTAAAACCTGATGGTAATGGTAAACTAAGTAAGAGAGATGGCGAACGGCTGGGTTTTCCCGTTTTTGCAATGCAATGGAAAGACCCCAACACCGGGGATATATTGAAAGGATTTAAAGAACTTGGGTTTTTACCCGAAGCATTTATAAACCTGCTGGCAGTGCTAGGCTGGAATGATGGAACAGAACAGGAGATATTTTCAATGGACGAATTGATAGAAAAATTTTCTATTGAAAGAGTACATTCCAGCGGTGCAAAATTTGATTTTGAAAAAGCAAAATGGTTCAATCATGAATGGATAAAGAAGTCACATTCTTCTGATTTAAAATCGCTTGTTAATGAAGTATTTCTTGAAAAAGGCATTACAAACAAAGATGACAAGCAACTGTTGCACATAATTGATCTGGTAAAAGATCGATGTACGCTTCTTGCAGATTTTTGGGAACAGGCGAGTTTCTTTTTTGTAAAACCCATTGACATAGACACTGCTTCAATTTTATCAAAATGGAATGAAAATAAAAATCTCTTTTTTAATGAGTTGGCCAGGAGTTATGAATTTATAAACCTTTGGAATGAAATAGAAACAGAACATGTTTTTAAAGAAATAGCTGCAACGAATCAATTGAAGCCCGGAGAACTCATGTTGCCTTTGCGAATTATGTTGGTAGGAAAAAAAACAGGGCCGGGCGTTTTTGATATAGCTTCGGTATTAGGCAAAGAAGAAACTATTGGCAGAATACAACATGGATTATCACTTCTAAATAAAAATGCATAGAACATACATTGTAAAAAACCATTTTATCTTTATAGCTGATGGCAGTACAAAAAAATACGGGTGGAGGTTATATTTCATCAAAGCAAAGACCTATAAGGGTTCTTATTGCCAAGGTTGGCCTGGATGGCCATGACCGTGGTGCAAAGGTGATTGCAACGTCGCTTCGTGATGCGGGCATGGAAGTTATTTATACGGGACTTCGGCAAACTCCTGAAATGGTTGTGAATACTGCATTGCAGGAAGATGTGGATGCCATTGGCGTAAGTATTTTATCAGGAGCGCATAATACAGTATTCCCAAAAATATTACACTTACTTAAAGAAAAAAAGATGGACGATGTGTTGCTTACAGGTGGCGGTATAATTCCCGAAGATGATATGAAATCGCTAAATGAAATGGGTGTTGGAAAATTATTTTCTCCAGGCACCCCAACGGGCGACATCGCAGATTATATAAAAGATTGGGTGAAAGAACACGGGATTTTTAGCGTTGCATCAATTCTAATTACTTCTCTTAAAAATTTATTACAGATATGTATCAGACACTTTTAACAAACCTGGAAAAGGGAATATTTACGGTTACTATTAACCGTCCCGAAAAATTAAATGCACTCAACAAAACAGTTTTAGATGAACTTGACCAGGTGATGCAAACTGTTTACCACGAATTAACAATTAAAGCCGTTATAATAACAGGCCAGGGAAATAAAGCATTTGTTGCAGGCGCAGATATAACTGAATTTATAGAAGTAAGTGATGAGGAGGGCGCAGCATTAGCAGCAAAAGGCCAGCAAATTTTTTTTAAAATTGAAAATTGCCCGAAGCCTGTTGTTGCGGCGGTTAACGGTTTCGCTTTAGGTGGCGGATGTGAACTGGCAATGGCTTGCCATTTCAGATTAGCGAGCGATAATGCAAAATTTGGCCAGCCGGAAGTGAATCTTGGATTAATTCCGGGATACGGAGGCACTCAGCGTTTAACCATGCTCGTTGGTAAAGGCAAAGCAATGGAATTAATGATGAGCGGCAATATGATTGATGCAGTTGAGGCGAAAGAACTTGGCCTGGTAAATCATGTTACACCTTCTGAAAATCTTCTTGACAAAACAAAGGAAATATTAAGTGTTATTCTCTACTAAATCTCCATCCGCAGTTTCAAATGTAATAGAAGCCGTTAATGCATTTTATGATTTTGATAAAGATGGATTTAACGAAGAGATAAAATTATTTGGAGAAGCATTTATTTCTGATGATAAAAAAGAAGGAACTACAGCATTTATTGAAAAAAGAAAACCGGTTTTTAAAGGAGGCTGATATTGTGAATGGTGATTGGTCAGTGTTAAATAACTGTTTTCACCATTCATGATTCGCCATTCACATTAAAATTGTTGCATTAACTTTGAGAAAAATGAAGATGGCAATAATAGACAGAGTCTTTTTGTTATTATTATCGGTAATAATTTTGTTTACTGCTTTTTGGATTTTTCATACGCATACCATTTTACAAAATGATGGTCCGCCAACAAATGTAGTTCGCTTGTTTGATCTGAACAATGATCTCTTGTATAATATTGTTACAATTTTTTCTATTATTTTATTGTTACTTTCCAACATTTTTTACTGGCGTACTGGTAATGGAATTTATTTTTTGTGGAGCGTTTTTTATTTTATGGCGGGTATCATATCATTAGCGATACTTGAAAATGCCCGCTTTCACTATACAAAGCAAAATGGATTATGGAATGGCAAATTTTCTTCCGGCTTTATTGTTTCGGTCTATTTAATATTGATTGTAATTGCGATTACGATAGTCAATTTTTTAATTATGATTTATTTGAGAAAAAGAACAATGGCGAAGCGCAAAAAATACGAAAGATTGTTTGACAGGAGCACAAGCAAATTAAATTAACTAATTACAAAGAAGATAAAATAAAATGGAATACAGAATAGAGAAAGACACAATGGGAGAGGTGAAAGTGCCTGTCACAGCTTACTATGGAGCCCAAACCCAAAGAAGCGTTGAAAATTTTAAAATTGCGCAAGACATTAATAAAATGCCGAAAGAAATAATCAGTGCATTCGCTTATCTAAAAAAAGCAGCAGCAATTACAAATTTTGATGCCGGCGTTTTATCCAAAGAAAAATGTGAACTCATTGGCAAAGTATGTGATGAAATTCTTGAAGGTAAATTAGATAATGAGTTTCCTCTTGTTGTATGGCAAACCGGGAGTGGAACACAAAGCAATATGAATGTAAACGAAGTAATCGCTTATCGTGGCCATGTATTAAACGGAGGCAAACTTACTGATAAAGAAAAAATACTTCACCCTAATGATGATGTAAATAAATCACAATCGAGCAATGATACTTTCCCCACGGCTATGCATATTGCGGCGTATACAATTCTTAATAAACTTACCATACCTGCAATTGAAAATCTTAAAAACACATTAACGGCAAAGGCAAAAGAATTTATGCCTATTGTAAAAATCGGGCGTACACATTTTATGGATGCTACGCCATTAACCCTCGGCCAGGAATTTAGCGGCTATGCTTCTCAGTTAGAACATGGCTTAAAAGCAATTAAAAATACATTATCACATTTGAGCGAGCTTGCTCTAGGAGGCACGGCAGTGGGAACAGGAATAAACACTCCGCCGGGTTATGCAAAAAATGTTGCAGAAACCATTGCGGAACTTACAGGACTTCCATTTGAAACTGCTGAAAATAAATTTGAATCGCTTGCCGCTCATGATGCGATTGTAGAAGCACATGGCGCCTTAAAAACTGTATCGGTAAGCCTCATGAAAATCGCTAACGATATCAGGATGTTATCATCAGGGCCACGTAGTGGCATCGGAGAAATTCATATCCCCGATAATGAACCGGGTTCTTCGATTATGCCAGGCAAAGTAAATCCGACGCAATGTGAAGCGCTTACGATGATTGCTGCCCAGGTTATGGGAAATGATGTGGCAATAAGTATTGGCGGAGCTACCGGCCATTTCGAACTTAATGTTTTCAAACCTGTAATGATTTACAATTTTTTACACAGTGCCCGTTTGATAGGCGACGGTTGCAATAGCTTCAATGAAAAATGTGCTAAAGGAATTGAGCCCATTTTAGATAACATAAAAAAACATGTGGATAACTCGCTGATGCTGGTGACAGCTCTCAATACAAAAATTGGATATTACAAAGCGGCAGAAATAGCCCAGAAAGCCCACAAGGAAAATACTACCTTAAAAGAAATGGCAGTAAAGCTTGGCTATGTAACACCCGAGCAATTTGACGAATGGGTTGTACCTGCTGAGATGGTTGGAAAAATATAACTGCTACTCCATTTTTAAAAAAAGATGTTTCAATAAAAGCATAAAGGCATTCAATCTTATGCTTTTTATTTTTGGCAAACAGGAAATTAATACTATTTGACAATAAACTTTTCTGTTGAAATATTTATCTGGTAAGCATTGTACAATTTAAGGATGTAGATGCCCCCATGTGAGCTTTTGAACATTTATAGAGAAATAATCATTATTGCTTTTTCCTGAAAGAATTAATTTGCCCGTTGCATCATAAATTTTGTATTGTAACGGTTTGCTTTCATTTCTTATACTTTTCACACTTAAAATACTGCTTGCCGGGTTGGGCGAAATTATTATCGACGTATTTCTAATATAAGTATAGAGAGAATCATACCCTAAGTTTAGTAAAGGTCCGGTATACGTAAATTCAAGAATTCTTCCGGCATTTACGGGCGGAGTACCACCACCATTGTATGAACCTGTTGGCCCACTTGTTTGTCCCGAAATATCGCATGCAACATAAATTCTTAATCCGTCCGGCGAAATACAAAGATCGCGGTATCTGCCCTGCCCTCGCATTGCAGGAATTGTAGAGCTATCGAGAACACTGGTTCCCGCCGCATCAAGGTGCAGACGGAAAATCCTTCCGGCTTTAAGTGAGGTTACGAGTAAAGAGCGATTCCAGTTCGGAATCACATTTTTTTCATAAACGTTTATGCTGGAAGCAGCCACTGTTGGCCAGGTTAAATAATTACTTCCTAAAGCACCCGGGTTCAAGTCTGTAAATAATGTATAAACCGGATCCTTTGAATTTAAAGTGGCACATTGGGTTTGTTCACTTACTACGGGTTTATTTGCCAGTGTTAAACCGTTATAATTCCCATCGCAATACCCTGACAGTTTCGGCCAACCGTAATTGCGCCCTTGTTCAATAATGTTTACTTCGTCATCGGTTTTATCCTGCTGTTCACTTTGGTATAGTATACCGTTAGAACCAAACGCTAGCCCTTGCGCATTGCGGTGTCCCCAACTCCATACTGCGGTATTTTTTGAATTAGCGTCGATGTAGGGATTGTCATTTGGAATCCATTTGTCAACAGCACCGGCATCACCGTCGGGTTCAAGATTAAATCGCAATATTTTACCCTCCAGCGTATCCCTTGTTTGCGCATTATTTGTTCGATTCGAATTATTAAACTGCCCTGCACCCATATCGCCGATAGTATAAAAAAGATAATCGGTGCCCCCTACATTGCCAATCTTTAATCTCCCGGAATTATGGTCATTACTTCCATTCAGCGTTTGTATAATTGTTTGTGGGCTACTCAAAGTATGCGTCGTACGATCGTAAGTGTATCTAACTATTTTGGTTTTATAATTACATGGACTATTAGTGCTGGCACTGTTGCAGCCACCACCGCCATGTGCGGCATCAATGTAATGATAAACATATGATATATATACCCAGGGCTTAGAAGGATTGGGCCATTCGCTGTACATGCTTGGGTGAAGAGCCATCCCCATTAATCCTCCTTGCGGCCAAATAGGCGGACTGACAAAATCTTTAAGCGCACTAATGTCGATTAGTTGCGTTTTCCCTCCATCAGTAGGGTTAATTCTATCTATTTTATAAGCAAAATTTTCAGTAACCCATAATGAATCATCGGGCCCCCATGTAAGTTCCCAGGCTGAGTTTAGTTGATAGCCTGGATTAACAACACGCATACTAAATGGTTCGTTTTGGGCTTGAGAATTGGAAATTAAAATTATTGATCCAAGTAGAAAGCCGGTTGTTGTTAGTAGTATTTTTCAACGGATTTTGATTTAATTAATAACGAATCTTAAAGGTCCTCTTAGTAATGGCACTCATTAAAACGAAAATTTTAAGATTATTATTTTACACTAATAAAAAGAATATTTATAAGTCACTTAATATCTTAGGATTAGAGACAATCATAATAAACTATAAATAAAATCGTTTTATTAGGTGAATATCCTGGAAAAACTTCTTTTAATCCGTCAAATAGGCAATATGAAAAATTTTTACTCTGGGCCATTCAATATTCATGTAATATCTCCGACTAAATTTTCAGCCTCTCAATTTTTGAGCCGTAGGATGAAATTTGTAACCGGATATTTTTTACTACTCGTCTTTGTTCAAGTTGCCGCTCCTTTAAGGTCCTTTTCACAAAAACTCGAATTAAGTTATAGTTATTTTAATCTCACGCGAAACAATGGTGGAGGAACCCTTGAAAACGGGGACACTATTGAAATACATGCGCTCGTCAAAGTAAATTCTACCATAAAGAATTTTTATTACATTGATACAATACCTGCAGGTACTTCTTTTATTAGTGGCTCATTGAAACTGATGACTAATGAGGGAGTTTCATTTCCCGGTAGCGGGCCTTATACTGATGCCAGTAATGATGATGGCGGTGTATATGATGGCACTATTCCAGGCGTGAGGATTAATATAAAGGGAAACGGAACAGGATTTACAAATGCTAAAAACGGCGCCAATTTTGGCCTTGCTACAGGGGGTGGAACCGTGGTTAATGGTACAACCCTGCCTAAATTTTATGGTAACACGCTATTTATCGTTGCATACAAACTCTTGGTTACAGCCAGCAACGGAGATACCATCCATCCTACGGGAAATTATTACTTTGATACATCGGGCACAACAAAATCTTACCGCTTTAATTATGCCGGAATAAAAGTGATACAAAACCAGGCGCTATGTAATAATTTTTCGGGTGCAACTTTTACCGCGGAAAGTTCTTTTGATTCTGGGAACATTCAAAACAGGGTGGCACCGGCCATTGTTCCCGGGTACACAAAAGTGAATTTGGCATTAAATAACCCGGCGGATAATTATTATTCCATCGCAAACAACACCAGCGCAGATGGAACGACGAATAATGCAGGTCCTTTTAAACCTACTACAAATAATTCACGTGTATTTGGAGGATTCTGGGACATAATAGGAGATCATACGGGCGCCGCCAATCAAGCAAATGGTAACTTGCCGGTTGCCGCAGGACAACCCGGTGGATATATGCTGGTAGTAAATGCTGCGTTCACTACCGGGGAAGTTTACCGTGATACCATTAAAAATGTTTGCCCGAATACTTATTACGAATTTTCAGCCTGGATAAGAAATATTTGCGGTGTATGCGGAATAGATCAGAACAGCGCCGCAACGTACACTCCTGGAGTATTGCCTAATCTGTCATACACCATAAATGATGTGGATTATTATACTACCGGGAATATGACACACAATAAGATTTGGGAAAAACGTGGCTTTATCTATAAGACAGGACCCACTGAAACGCAATTTAGAATTACTATAAAAAACAATGCTGCAGGTGGCGGTGGAAACGACTGGGTTTTGGATGATATAAAACTTGCCACCTGTTATCCTAATCTCGTCAATAGCCCGAAAGACACCGCAAGTTCATGTGCGGGAGTTCCCTTGTCTTTAAGCGACACAGTGAAGAGCTATTTCAATAACTACACTAACTATTGTTGGGAAAAAAGTATTGATGGCGTTAACTGGATTAGCACAGGCAATTGCAGTTCAAAAGTGCCGGCACTTGTAAATGGCGAGTGGGTGTATGTGGTTGATACAACTTTTACTCCCATTGCTGCAGATAGTGGCACATATTACCGACTTAAAGTAGCAACCACCGCATCCAACTTAACCAATTCTCTATGTTCCGTTAGCAACAGTCAAAAAATATTCGTCAAGATCTTTAATGTAAACTGTACCCTACTAACTACGCAGTTGCTAAATTTCAGTGGAAGTATTATCAATGACAATGCCGTATTAAAATGGAAATCTGAAGGTGAAACAAATCTTAAACAGTATGAAGTTGAAAAAAGCGTGGATGGAACAAATTTTTTCAGGACAGGCATTGTAGCAACATTAAATAATAGCAATGGTGGCGATTATTCTTTTAATGATCCTGATCCAATTTCATCAGTTGCATATTACAGGTTGAAGCTTCCGGGCCGATTCGGTAATGATACCAGGTACTCTAAAATTATTGTATTATATAATAATAATGCATTGTTTAGTGTGAACGCGGTTAATCCGTTTAAGGCAGCGGTAAAAATCAATGTTTTTTTACCTGAAGATGGATTTGCCAATTTCAATTTGTATGATGTCTTTGGTAAAATTGTAGCTAAAAAGAGTTTGCAGCTAAGTAAAGGCAATTCGAAAATAATATTAGATGATGTGGAACGACTTGCTCCCGGCATCTATATCCTCAGATCTGAATTCAATAACAAAGTCATTCAAAATAAGCTATTTAAGTCGAATTAGCTTTATTCAAGGTGTAGCGTATCATGTTATAAGTCATAAAGACTCGCGCTTCCGAAAATTCAAAAAATATTATTCCCCTTTGAATTGGTTTTCAAAGGCATCGAATAAAGTAATACTACCTATAATAAGACACCGGGATAAATCGTTCTAATAGATGACCTATCCTGTTTTATAATCTTATAAATTCCAATTTATGAGAAATCTATACACCTATGCCTGCAAATATGTGTCATCAAATGTGAAGGCAAAATATTATGCCGGCAAAACTAAATTTCTGCTTTTTAAAGTCGGGATATTGGTATTTCCATTATTTTTTTCATTTACGGCAAACTCCCAGGCACTACAATTTAGTTATAGTTATATGAACCTGTCCCGCAATAATGGCGGCGGCACTCTTGAACAGGGAGATACCATAGAGGTACATGCACTGGTAAAAGTGAATGCTATTACTAAAAATTTTTACTACATCGATACTATTCGTACCGGAACACAATACGTAAATAATTCTATTAAAATAGTAACCAATGAGGGCGTTTTATTCAGAGGGCCTTATACTGATGCGACGGCGGATGATTTAGGTTTGTACGATGTAAGTGGAGGTATCCCGAGAGTAAGGGTAAACCTTGGTGTCGGGGCCTTAAAGCCAAATGCAGGTCTTGCAAATTTTGGAGTTACCGTAGGTGGCGGAACAGTTACTCCCGGGAATACGCCTAAGTTCTATGGTACCACACTTTTTATTGTTGCGTATCGACTGAAGATAACAGCAAATTACGGAGATACTATTTATCTTACCGGCAATTACTATGTGGATACATCGGGCACGAAAAGAACTTATCGCTTTGATTATGCAGGAATCAAAATTATTCAAAACCAGAATTTGTGTACTAATTTTTCAAGTGCCAGCTTTACAGCCGATAGTTCCTTTCTAAGTGGGAATACGCAAAATCGGGCATTGGGGGCTACCGTTCCAGGCTACACGAAAGTAAACATAGGCCTTAATACTCCCAATGATAATTATTATGCCATCACTAATAACACGAGTTCCAACGGAACAACAAATAACGCTGGTCCCTATGCACCCACTGCCAATGCTAACCGGGTATTTAACGGTTTTTGGGATATAATCGGGGATCATACAGGTGCAGTTAATCCGGTTCTTGGAAATCCTCCAACACCGGCAGGCCAAATGGGTGGCTATATGTTGGTTGTAAACGCTGCATACCCCACGGGTGAAGCGTATAGAGATACCATTAAAAATGTGTGCCCCAATACCTACTATGAATTTTCGGCGTGGATTCGAAATATCTGTGGCAAATGCAGCGCAGATTCTAATAGTATTCAAAAATATACTCCAGGAGTTTTGCCCAACCTGTCCTATGCAATAAATGACGTGGACTACTTTACAACGGGAACGATTGCTTATGACCAGACATGGGTCAAGCGAGGATTTATTTATAAAACGGGCCCTACTGAAACTCAATTCAGAATTACTGTAAAGAATAATGCTGCTGGTGGCGGTGGCAACGATTGGGTGCTGGACGATATAAAACTAGCTACTTGTTACCCTAATCTTATAATGAACCCAAGCGATACAGCTACTTCATGTGCTGGCTCACCTGTATTTATGAGTGATACGGTTAAGAGTTATTTCAACAACTACGTAAACTGGTGCTGGGAAAAAAGTAGTGATGGCGTTAGCTGGGCCGGCACTGGTGTATGTGGAACCAGCACGCCGGTTTTAGTTAATGGCTTATGGCAGTATGTAGTTGATACTACTTTTAATTCTGTAGCTAGCCGACAGTGGCAAATATTATCGCCTTAAAGTGGCAACCACTTTCACCAATCTTAGCAATCCGGTTTGTGCTGTTAATAATAGCCAAAAGATATTTTTAAAAGTATACAATATTAATTGTACACTGCTGAGTGCCCGGATGGTTGATTTTTATGGAGAGTTAGTAAATGAGAAGTGCGATTTTAAAATGGACAATCCATGAACGAGCAAAATATGAAAGAGTATGATGTGGAGAAAAGCTTCGATGGAATTAATTTTTCGAAGATCGGGATCGTAACAGCAACAAATAGTATAGACATGGTTAACTATTCTTTTGATGATCCGGAAGGCGTCACTTTCTTTGCTTATTACAGGTTAAGGCTGGCAAGCCAAACCGACAACAGGAATGAATACTCGAAAATAATTGCATTATACAATAAAGACGCTTTACTAAAGGTTTCTGTAATAAACCCATTTAAAAGTGATCTGAAAATTAATGTTTTTCTACCAGAGGATGGCAATGTGGAATTCGTTGTCTTCAATACTTTTGGAAGGACAATAACCAAAGAAATGATACATCTTAATAAAGGTAACTCTCAGTCAATTCTTAATAACGTGGAGCATCTACCGGTAGGTGTTTATTTCTTAAGTACAAGATATAATAATACAGTTGTGCAGACTAAATTATTTAAGGCTGAATAGAAATAGCCCGTTATTAGAAAAAAGTAATATAGTAGGTTATAGCAATTTAAAAAAGA
Source organism: uncultured Chitinophagaceae bacterium (assembly GCA_963756945.1). Lineage (GTDB taxonomy): Bacteria > Bacteroidota > Bacteroidia > Chitinophagales > Chitinophagaceae > Ginsengibacter. The sequence continues at coordinate 91,785 of CAVWQJ010000007.1, forward strand.
CAAGCATCAACAAAAATTGCCGGAACTTGTCCAGCAATTTTGATAATAAATTTATCCATTAATATATAGAATAACTGCCGATATTATAACTTGCCGAAACAGAGAAATTAGAAAAACTGCTAAAAAGATGATTGCGAAGATGGAGTGGGGATTGTTTGTGTAATAATATTTTTGCTGCTGAGTAGGAAGTTGTACTACGGAAGCGTTATCCTAATGGATCTATCTTTTGCAAAGGTTTATCTTCAGTCATCAACTTCCAGTTTTCTGATAACTCATTTTGATGGAGTGCTGCCCATTCGATTACAAGCCCAAGCGCACGAGGTGGTAATGAACCTGCATAAACAGAAAGATCATCAATCCGGATAAGAATTTCAAAATCGCTATACGTTGCATGAAAGTGAGGAGGATTATGGTCATTCCAATACATCCATATTACTATGCCGTAGAAGCTGCTAATACGCGGTATGGTATAATTGTCTTAAATAAGAATCAACGTCAAGATTGTTGATAGCACAATACACATTAATAGTATCAATATCCAGTTCACCCGGCCATGAAATAGTTCCTGATTCAGGATTAATAAAAACTTTATAAAAATTATTATCTGCATCCCAGCTCTTAAAAACGCCTTTGCCTGCAAGGTGGCTTACATCGTAATCACCTTCTGTATTGTCCGTAAATACAACATGCAAAAGATAATTTCTAACCGCCGTTACTGATTTTACTTTAGGTAATTCCATTCTATAAATTTAAAATAAATATCGTGGAAGTACAATGTGTTTGCGAGGTGCCATAATTGAACACTTTCTCCATTACGTGCAATGAGTTCTTTTCAAAGTCAATTTCCGAAAAACGAACATCCCAAAAAGCTTTCTGTGAAATATTTGGTTTTTGCATGATCAAAGCTAATTAGAAAATTTAGGAAGATTATAGTGAAAATTATAAAGCAATTCTGGTTGGGAATCTTTGAAAAAGATGATTGCGAAATGAGTAGGGATTGTTTTGATAATATCGTTTAAACTCTTCAGATTGTAGATTTTTGCTCATGAAATTGATAACAGAAGCTGTATCAAAAGTTTTAAGAGTTGCAGTGATTAAATACCCTTACATAATTTTGTAACTTTAAGCTCGAACTATTTTTATGATAATGGATTATATAGAACAAAAACCTGGAGTGTTAGGAGGAAAGGCAGTAATAAAAAATACCCGAATCGGTGTTGATCTTATATTGGAAAAGATAGGAGCCGGTGAAACAATTGAAGAACTTTTAAAAGCTTACCCTTCTTTGAAAAAAGAAGCTATTCTCGCCTGTATATCTTATGGAGCAGCATCTGTAAGAAATGAAACATTGATAGATGTTGAATAAATTTCCTTTGATCATTGTGGATGAAAGCACAGATGCAAGAATCTCTAAAGCCTTAACAGGCGCAGGGTATAAAATATTTTCTATACAGGAAATGATGCCTTGAACAGATGATATTGATATCATTCAACTTGCAATGGACAAGGGAGCATATATTATAACAGAAGATAAAGATTTTGGAGACGAACTTGTGTTTCGAAAAGTTTCTCATTCAAGAGCAATGCTTTTAAGACTTGCGGGAGTTAACATTGAAGATAAAATCCGGCTCATATTAAAAACTATAGAAAAGCACTCAGATGAATTACTGGATGCTTTTTCAGTATTGAGTAAAAAGAAGCTGCGAATTAGAAAAAACAATTAATATTTTAAAAGACCTGGTCTTCCCACGGTTCCATAATTGAACACTTTCTCCATTACATGCAATGAGTTCTTTTCAAAATCAATTTCCGAAAAACGAACATCCCAAAAGGCTTTCTGTGAAATATTTGGCTTTTGCATGATCAAAGCTAATTAGAAAATTTAGGAAAGATTATTTAAACAATATATAGCCTTATTCGAAAAAGATGATTGCGAAGATGCGTAGGAAAAGTAGACATAATTTATCTTTACACCATGCCCGCAACAATTATCAATTAGAAAAATTTAATAAAGGATACAACCGACTGAACCCGCAGCAAAAGAAAGCCGTGAATGCTATTGAAGGGCCGGTAATGGTTATTGCCGGCACGGGCAAGACACAAATTCTTTCTGCACACATTGGAAAAATATTATGGGGTGTGGTATATAATTATTGTAAAATATCTGATTGATTTTCGGCTTTACCTTCTTTTTTGCAATTTTCTTTCAACAGACAAAACTTCATCAAACCATTTGGGTTTAGCAGCAATTAATTCTGTTAGCTCCCTATCTTTTATAAACCCGCATTCAATTGCTTCATCAGCCGAATTATCAATAAAATAAATTTCTTTAAATAACCATAATTTAGTTTTCAAATAACTAAGCACCATTTTATACCTGTGAATAACAATTTCCGGGGGAATGTTATGGCCACCTTCTTTAACCCTCCTCGTTATCCGATTGATATTAATATTTACATCATCAGTACACAAGAAAAATAGTATTACCTCATAGTCGCGTTTTATTATCTTTTCAATCCACTCATAATCTGAACTTCTGGCGAGATTACTTTCTATCATGAAATCTGCTTTGCTCTGCAACAATGCTGTAAGCTTTTCACGATAAATCATTTCAGCTTTAGCAAAATTTTCTTCAGTGTAACCACCAGCTTCTCTGGCAAGTACATCAATATTAATAAAGGGAAGCTGCTGATGTATAAATTTTTTTTGTAATGCGGTGTAATAGTAGGTTGTTTTTCCTACTCCGTTTGGACCGCCGAGAATATATAAGATTGGCATTAAAGGCTATACTCTTTTTTGAGTATTCTTTTTATTTTCGTTTTAGGATCTTCTTCAATTATTTCACCATCCTGAAGATAAACAATAGTACTGCCCGCTTTGATAGCTTTGTCACGAACACTTTCTTTAAGCGCCTTCTTCATCAATTTAAAATCGATATTTACTTTTTCTTTTGACATATAACAAATTTAATCAAAAAGCATCCATTTGAAAAAGATATCATGTTTTATAAACGTAAGGTCTGAAACATAATTTATCTTTGCATATGCCCCGCAAAAATTATCAATTAGAAAAATTCAACAAAGAATATAACCGCCTGAATCCACAGCAAAAGAAAGCTGTTGATACCATCGAAGGGCCGGTAATGGTTATCGCCGGGCCGGGCACAGGGAAGACACAAATCCTTTCTGCACGCATTGGAAAAATATTGCTGGATACGGATACGCAGCCGCAAAATATTCTTTGCCTAACTTATACAGATGCCGGCGTTATCGCCATGCGCAAACGCATTCTGGAATTCATCGGCGCTGATGCGTATAAAGTAAACATTTACACGTTTCATGCTTTTTGTAATGATGTGATACAGGATAATCTAAAGCTTGTTTGAAAAGACAGCGCTCGATCCTGTTTCCGATTTGCAACGCATAGATTTATTTAAACAACTCATTGATTCATTTCCGAAAAATCATCCGCTGAAACGTTATCGCGGCGATGTGTATTACGAGATCAATAACCTGCAATCTTTATTCAGCACGATGAAGCGGGAAGGCTGGTCGCCGGAATTTATTAATGAAAGAATTGATGCGTACGTTTCGTCTTTGCGTGACCGTGAGGAATACATTGCCAAACGTGCCACCAAAGATTTTAAGAAAGGAGATGTGCGCATTGATAAGATTGAAGAAGAAATGGAAAAGATGGAAAGATTGCGTGCTGCCGTAAATGAGTTTAGCAATTTCCAGCAGCTCATGCGCAAAAACAATTTGTACGATTTTGACGACATGATCAACTGGGTGATAAAAGCATTTGAAGAAAATCCGAATTTGTTATTGCGTTACCAGGAACAGTTCTTATACATTCTCGTTGATGAATACCAGGATACCAGCGGAACACAAAACCGTTTGGTGGAACTGCTCATTAACTATTGGGATAAACCGAACGTGTTTGTTGTAGGTGATGATGACCAGAGCATTTACCGTTTCCAGGGAGCCAACGTGGAAAACATGCTGGGCTTTGCCAACAGTTATAAAAATGATTTACTAACGGTGGTGCTTACCAGCAATTATCGTTCGGTGCAATCTATACTGGATGTTTCCAAAACAATTATTGATAAAAATGCTGACCGGTTAATAAACCAGATAGAAGGTTTAAGTAAAGAGCTCTTATCATCTAATGATAAAGATCAGCCATCTTACGCACAAGCCTATCATTCAACAATATGAAACACAACGGCAGGAAATGATCGGCATTACGCAGCAGGTTGAAAAAATTTTGGCAGAAGGCATTGAGCCAAAAAAGATCGGCATCATTTATAAAGAAAACAAATACGGCGAAGAACTGGCGCAATATTTCAAACTGAAAAAAATTCCGTATTACAGTAAACGCAGTTTGAATATTCTCAACATTCCTTTTGCAAAAAAGATCATTTCCATTTTAAGATATCTTTCATTTGAACATGATATTCCTTATAGTGGCGATGAATTGTTATTTGAGATTTTACATTACGATTGGTTCCGTATTCCGCCAATAGAAATTGCAAGAGTAAGCATTGAAGTAGCAGACAAGCAATTCACAAAGGATAAGACTTCGATAAGAAAATTATTGTATGAAAGAAGTAAACAACCTGTTCGTGATTTGTTTACACAAGGCATGAACGAAGGTTTGAAGAAAGCGAGTGAAGCAATGGAAAGCCTTATTGCAACAGTGCCGAATGTTACATTACAAAGTTTGTTTGAATGCGTTGTTCGTGAAGCCGGGGTGTTAAGCTTCATCATGAAAAGTGACGAAAAAATATGGTTGTTGCAGGTGCTTACCGGCTTGTTTGATTTTATAAAAACGGAAACGCATCGCAATCCTAATCTTGATCTTAAACAATTGATGAAAGTATTTGACCTGATGCAAAGCGAAGGTTTATCGCTTCCGTTAGTTGAAGTAAGCGGCAATGATAAAGGTGTGAATCTTTTAACAGCGCACGGTTCCAAAGGTCTCGAGTTTGAGTATGTTTTCTTCGCAGGATGCAACGCCAGTTTCTGGGAGAAGAAACGAAAACCGTTTGGCGGTTATAAATTTCCGGATAATATGTTTGACCTCACCCCCGACCCCTCTCCAAAGGAGAGGGGAGAAGATGAAGAATTGCGCAGGCTTTTTTATGTAGCCCTTACCCGTGCTGAACAAAATTTATTTATCTCTTATTGTTGCTTTAAAGATGATGGAAGGGAACTGGAGCCTTCTATGTTTATCGCTGAGATTTTAGATAATCATGAATTGCAAACGGAAAAAGTTTTCATTGATGACAACAACCGAGGTGGAGTTTCAGGTTTTACAATTGCAAAATGATCATCAACCTGAAATAGAAAAAATTGAAACAGAATATATCAATAGTTTATTGGAAAGATTTGTGATGAACGTAACTGCATTGAACAATTATTTAAAATGCCCGTTGGAATTTTATTTCAAAAATCTCATCCGTATTCCTTCACCAAAAAATGAAGCAACAGAATTTGGTTCCTCAGTGCATTTTGCATTGGAACAGTTGTTTAAGAAAATGCAGAATGATAAAAATGTTTTTCCGCCCAAAGAAGATTTTATAAAAGACTTTAACTGGTACATGCATCGTCATCGTGAAAGCTTTACCAAAGAACAATTTGAGAGAAGACTTGAATATGGCGAAGAAGTTTTATCTAATTACTATGATAAGTATTTGCATAGCTGGAACAAAATTGTTGCATTGGAAAGAAATATAAAAGGTGTAGTGGTGAATGGCGTTCCGCTAAAGGGTAAATTAGATAAACTGGAATTTACCGGCAAAGAAGTAAATGTAGTTGATTATAAAACCGGTGACGTTGATAAAGCAAGAGATAAACTAAAACCGCCGCAGGAAAAGATACCTAACGGTGGCGACTACTGGCGGCAAGCCGTGTTCTATAAAATATTATTAGATAATCACAACCGCGACTGGATTGCGGTGAGCAGCGAATTTGATTTCGTTGAACCGGATAAAAAGAAATTTTATCGCAAAGAAAAAATCTATATCAACCCGGAAGACATCACCACAGTAAAGCAACAAATAAAAACAGTTTGGGATAAAATTCAACAACATGATTTTTATACAGGCTGCGGCAAACCCGATTGTCATTGGTGTGAATTTGTAAAGACAAACAACATGGCCATTGCTTTGCATGAAGTAATAGAAGAGCCTGAAGAAGAGATTTAGAATTATTTTAGGAGGTGGAAAAGGCTTTATCACCTGAAAGCAATTATGTTTGCTTTTTTTCCAAAATGAATTTTAAGAATCTATTATTTTTTATTGTTGCCTGCTGCGCTGTTTATGCGGTTTCAATTATGGGAAGCGGTTGTGCACAAATAGGCGCTCCCACCGGAGGACCAAGAGATTCCATTCCTCCGAAACTTTTGAATGCCAACCCGCCAAACGGAACCACAAATTTTAAAGGCAATCGCATCACACTTACTTATGATGAATATGTGCAGATTCAAAAATTACAGGAGAATTTATTGGTCTCTCCCACGCCAAAAATTATTCCGAATATCGATTACAAATTAAAAACGGTTACCATCAAAATACGCGATACGTTAGAACCCAATACTACTTATCGTTTCGATATGGGAAACGCCATCCAGGATATTAATGAAGGCAACCCGGTTAAAAATTTTTCGTTCATATTTTCTACGGGTTCCTATATTGATTCTCTTGAATTTTCCGGAAATGTTCGATTAGCAGAAACAGGAAAAACGGATTCTACATTATTAGTATTCTTATATAAAGACCTTGACGACTCGGCCGTAATAAAGCATAAGCCAAAATATATAACAAGATTGGACAGCTCGGGCAATTTTACATTTCATAACCTTCCGGGTGGCGTCTATAATGTTTATGCCTTGAAGGATGAGAGCGGACAAAAAATATATAATCATGATGATGAATTGTTTGCTTTTGCAGATAGTACTGTTACAGTAAGCGATAGCACGAAACCCATACAATTATTTGCATATGCCCAGGAAAAACCAAAACAAAAAAATTCTTCATCCCGATCGGCTTCTAAAGAAAAAAAATTAAAATATACTACTTCAATTGAGAATGCACGGCAGGATTTACTCACGCCGCTTACAATGGAGTTCAATCGTAAACTTAAAAATTTTGACAGTCTTAAAATTCAGTTGACCGATACACTTTATAACCCAATTGGCGCAGCGACCGTGAGCATAGATACAACAGCCACGAAAATAACTGTTGCAAATAAGTGGACGGACAATACAGATTACAGGCTGATAATTCCGAAAGATTTTGCTACTGATACTTCTGGTGTAGCATTACTAAAATCTGATACGATTCATTTCAAAACAAAGAAAGAGAGCGATTACGGAACCATCACTATTAATTTTAAAAATCTTGAAAAATTTAAAAATCCGGTTTTGCAATTTGTCTCAAATAATGAAGTTGTGAATTCCTATCCTTTAACTTCAGCAAAATGGAGTGCGAAGCTTTTTAATCCCGGGTCTTATGAAATAAGGATACTGGAAGATGATAATAAAAATGGAATCTGGGATCCGGGTAACTACCAGTTAAAAAAACAACCGGAAAAAGTTTTTGCCATAAAACAAAAAATAGACATTCGCCAGGATTGGGAGAATGAAAAGGATATTGTTTTATAATTTGCTATAATGTGGTAATTCGCTTATGAGCAATAGGCAATGAGCAATAGACAAGGCAAACAATCGACATCGTACATCAAACATCGTACATCGTACATTATATTTGTAACATGATTTTTTCTTCTACTCTTTTGGAAAATGCGGTAAACGAATTTGCAAAACTACCCGGCATCGGTAAAAAAACGGCATTAAGACTCGTTCTTCATTTGCTTAAAAAAAATGTTGAAGACGTAGCAGGTTTCAGCGAAGCAATTGTAAAAATGAGGGAAGAAATTAATTTTTGTACCCGCTGTCACAATATCTCCGATAAACAATTGTGTAATATTTGTGCAGACCGTGGCACGCAGGCAGCATATGATTTGCGTTGTGGAAAGCATACGCGATGTAATTGCAATTGAAAGCACCCAACAATATAACGGACTTTACCATGTTTTAGGTGGCATCATTTCTCCTTTGGATGGCATTGGGCCTGATCAACTCCAGATAGATTCACTTATTAAAAGAGTAGATGATGAAAATACCGAAGAACTTATTTTTGCTTTAAGTCCCAATATACAGGGAGATACTACTATATTTTACATCAGTAAAAAAATAAAAAAACCACCGATAAAAATTACAACGATCGCCCGTGGAATTGCTTTTGGCGGCGAACTGGAATATGCTGATGAAATGACACTGGCACGAAGCATTTCCAACCGCATACCTGTAGAAAATTACGTGGGAAATAAATTATAGCTAACATTCAAATTCCGTGATATTTTGAACGCGGAATGATTAAACAAGCACTATTATTGCCGTCAAATTTTTAATTACTAAATTGCATCAAAGCATTTCAATCTAATAATTTGAGTAATAACTTATCAGAAAATAAACCTGTAATTGGATTTACCTGCGGTGACCTTAATGGCATTGGCACAGAGTTAATCTTAAAATCACTGTCAGATAACCGGTTTCTTGATTTTTGCACTCCGGTTGTTTTTGCCAGTAATAAAGTAATTAATTTTTACAGGAAAAGCATCGCTGAAATGAACTTCAGCTTTGCAAGCGTGAAAGATTTTTACAAATTAAATCCCCGCCAGGTAAATGTTTTTAATTGCTGGGAAGAAGAAGTTGCTATTAACCCGGGAACTCTTAGTAATACAGCCGGGCAATATGCGGTAAAAAGTTTGCAAGCTGCTGCCGGTGCTTTAAAAGATGGGAAAATTAATGCCCTGGTTACTGCACCACTTCATAAAAAAAATGTACAAGGCGCCGATTTTTCATATACCGGCCACACTCCTTTTCTTAAAGATTTTTTTGGCGTGAATGATGTATTAATGTTACTGACTGCCGAAAATTTAAAAATCGGCCTGGTTACAGAACATCTCCCGGTAAAAGAAATTGCAGCGCATATTACCAAAGAGAGTATTATAAGTAAACTGATCATTCTGCACGCTTCTCTAAAAAAAGATTTTAATATAGAAAGGCCAAAGATTGCGGTGCTGGCTTTAAACCCGCATGCGGGGGATGAAGGGCTTAATTGGAACAGAGGAAGAAGAAATTATAAGGCCAGCTATTAAAGAAGCAAAGCAGCGCAATATGCTGGTAATGGGACCTTTTAGTGCCGATGCTTTTTTTGCCAGGGCGCAATACAATAAGTTTGATGCTGTGCTGGCAATGTACCACGACCAGGGACTGATTCCTTTTAAATCACTTGCCTTTGGCGAAGGCGTAAATTTTACTGCCGGGATTGCCGGGAATTCGCACAAGCCCCGACCATGGAACTGCTTTTGATATTGCAGGAAAGGATAGAGCAGATCCTTCTTCATTCAGGGCAGCAATTTTTAGCTGTATTGACATACTTGAATAACCAAAGAACTGTATGAGGAAAACCGAAAAAATCCTATAAACAGAATGAGCGCTAATGTTGTAGCCGGGGCCGTTGATGAAAAAATAAGTGAATAAGACTGCTTATAAATTTGTGACCGGAATGTAATAAGTAGGCAGCTATCATCGTTATAATATTCACATGGCGATTGACAGAGAAATAAAGATTATTTTAAACTTATTTTTTTATATAAATCTGGTACTTAAGATTAGGTATATAATTTTAGGATAATATAGTTTTACTTCAAACTAAATTATACTTTTGTAGCAGAATGCTTATTTTAAAATTGCGGCATGGATAATATCTTACTAAGCGGGGGATTGGCGTTTTTAATTACGTTTTTTTCGATACCCGTAATTATTGAAGTTGCCAAAGATAAAAAGCTGTTCGATGAACCTGATGAAAGAAAAGTGCATAAAGCAGTTATCCCTACCCTTGGCGGACTTGGAATTTTTGCCGGTTTTATCGTTGCTTCATTATTAGGTGTTCCTTCTTCAGTTCCACCTGTTTTCCAGTATTTTGTTGCCGCCATCATGGTTATATTTTTCCTTGGAATAAAAGATGACATTTTAATACTTTCTGCCTCTAAAAAATTCATTGGCCAATTGGTAGCGGCAGCCATCATCATTAAGTTTGGAGGTATTCAGATTAACAATATGCATGGCTTTTTAGGATTGCATACTATACCTCACACCGCAAGTATTTTGCTCACACTGTTTACAATTGTTGTAATTACCAATTCATTCAATCTTATTGATGGAGTAGATGGACTTGCCGGTAGTCTCGGATTATTAACTTCATCAATTTTTGGAGCTTACTTTCTGGCAACATCTCAGCTAATGTATGCGGTAATGGCTTTTTCGCTTGTAGGTAGCCTTATTGGTTTCCTGATCTATAATTTTTCTCCTGCAAAAATTTTCATGGGCGATACCGGTTCTTTATTAATAGGGCTTTTAAATTCTGTTTTTGTAATAAAATTTATTGCAATTGCTGCAGATCCATCTTTTGGCTTGCCAGTGCAATCTGCTCCTGCTATTGGTTTTGCAATTTTAATCGTTCCTCTTTTTGATACATTGAGAGTTGTAACCATACGAATTATAAGCCGCAGATCACCTTTTAGCCCTGACAGAAATCATATTCATCATTTTTTACTCGACCTCGGCTATAGCCACCGAATGATTACCATAACTTGTATTATAGGCAACATTGCTTTTATAACTTTAGCTTACCTGCTTCGCTTTTCGGGCACTACAATGGTTATTCTTGCTTTATCGGCGAGTGTCACTTACTATTGTAAGTATTGTTTATTACAGCCGTCCAAAAACAAAGGCCAAACCATTTGCATTACCTGGGCATAGTCAAAAAGAAACTATTCTCAAATCTCACAAAATACTTACTCTGGCAGGAGAAACAGTTGAGCAGAATTAAGTCTGTATTAACTTTTTTATCAGCCTGATTTTACTAAATTTGTTCACTTTTTAGGCATCACTCTTCGGGTGCTATATTTTTATTATAAACTTTAAATAAAATGTCAGACGATTTAGCAGGAATATTAGACGATAGCAGAATATCGATGAAAAAGAGCAATAGATCATTTTGAATCTGAACTGGTAAAAATAAGGGCCGGAAAAGCAAGCCCAAATATGCTGGATGGAATTGTGGTTGATTATTATGGCAATCCAACTCCAATCGGGCAGGTTGGCAATTTAAGTGTAATGGATGCAAGAACCCTTACTATTCAACCGTGGGAAAAAAATATGCTTCAGCCAATAGAGCGGGCTATTATAGCAGCCAATATCGGAATCAACCCACAAAATGATGGCAATATGATTCGATTATTTCTACCACCGCTTACAGAAGAAAGAAGAAAAGAACTTGTAAAGAGAAGCAATGCTGAAGGTGAACATGCAAAAATTGCTGTTAGAAATATCCGAAGAGATGCTATTGAACAAATTAAGAAATTACAGAAAGATGGCCTGAGCGAAGATGCCGCAAAAGACGGCGAAAGCGAAATGCAGGAAATAACCAATAATTATATTTCCCTGGTAGATAAACATCTTGAAGCCAAAGAAAAAGAGATTATGGCAGTATAAATTTTTTTAGAAGTTTCTATTTTGAAAGAACAATTACTCATATTAATAACTACTCCGTTATATCTTATTGTAATTGGCGCGGAGATGATATTAAGCCATCTTCATTTAAAAAAATATTATACCCTTAAGGATACTTTCATCAATATTTATTTATGCCTTCTCAATGGCGGAATTGATCTTTTGTTCAGGGCTGTTTATATATTTATTTTACTTTCAATTTACCGGTTTCATTTTATTGATTTTTCGTCTAAGCCCATATTTGTATTGGCCGGCACTTTTTATTTTGGAAGACCTGGCTTTTTATATCGAACACCGGATCGATCATTATTGCCGCATCTTTTGGGCCGTACATGTTACCCATCATTCATCAGAAGAATTTAATTTAACCACCGGTTTTCGTTCGTCGGTATTGCAGCCATTGTACAGGTTTATTTATTTTTTGCCACTGGTTTTATTAGGTTTTAAGCCAATAGATATTGTATTTATGTATTCGCTTACGCAGATATATGGCATACTGGTACATACCCAATATATCAATAAAATGCCTCGCTGGTTTGAGGCAGTATTTGTAAGCCCTTCCCATCACAGGGTTCATCATGCAAGTAATATCCGCTATCTCGACAGGAATATGGGAATGGTATTAATAATCTGGGATAGAATGTTTGGAACCTTCCAGGATGAAGTAGCAGAAGATCCTGTGAAATATGGACTTACCAAACAATTGCAAAATCCTCATCACCTCACCAAACATAATTTTTCACGAATGGCAGAATATCGGCGCTGACCTGAAAAAGAAATTACCTCTTTTTGTAAAAATAAAATACCTCGTAATGCCACCCGGCTGGAGCCATGATGGAAGTACAAAAACTGCAAAACAACTTAGAAAAGAATTACTTCATTCAAAGTAATTCCTGATTTTCAATGTATTAGAAGTATTAAAAACAATTCTCCAATAAATTTAGTCAGAAAGAATATCTATAATGGCTTCAAAAATATTTTAAATCATATAAACTGAGAAAACAGTTTTATGTGTAAAATTTTTAGCTACTTTAAATTATTATTTCGAAAGTATTTCATTCCTGTTTAATAAAATATAATGAGCCATATAAATCTTAAAGAAATAAGTACACGGGCAGGGAAAGAATTTGATAAATTAGAGACAAAAGATAAAACCGCAAAAAATTCTTGCAGAATTAGACGAGTTGCAAAATCTTTTATTTGCCGAAAACAAACATTCAGTATTAATTGTGATACAAGGGATGGATGCCAGCGGCAAAGATGGCGTGATAAGAAATGTTTTTACATCAATGAATCCGCAGGGCGTTAATGTAAAAAGCTTTAAAGCACCCACTCCTGAAGAACTGAGTCATGATTTTCTGTGGCGAATTCATTCACACGCTCCCGCTAAAGGAATGATACAGATTTTTAACCGAAGCCATTATGAAGATATTTTAATAACAAGGGTACATAAATGGTGTGATGATAAAACGGCAAAAAAAAGAATGAAAGCCATTAACGACTGGGAAGACTTATTATCAAAACACAACAACACCAGCATTCTGAAATTCTATCTTCATGTATCGCAGGAAGAGCAGCAGGAAAGGCTTTCAGAAAGAATAAAAGACCCATCAAAAATGTGGAAGTATAATGCTAACGATTTTGAAGAAGCAAAACTGTGGGATATTTATATGCAGATGTACGAAGATTGTTTTGAAAATTGCAACGAAATTCCCTGGACAATTGTTCCCAGCGACCAGAACTGGTATAAAGAATATATTATTGCATCAAAACTCAGGGACACATTAGAAGGACTGAAAATGCAATACCCGGGCCTTAAAAAATAGTATCAATTTTCATTACCATAAAAACAAACATCATGAGCTTTATTAAAGATTTCAAAGCCTTCGCCATGAAAGGCAATGTCATGGACCTGGCAGTTGCGGTAATTATCGGCGCTGCTTTTGGTGCAATTGTTTCTTCCTTGGTAGATGATATTATTACGCCTCTTTATTGCTTACGCCCGCATCTTAAGGCGATAGGCGGCTGAAAGATATTGCTGAGTTGAACACTGGGGTGCAGTAAAATATGGCAAATTTCTTAGCTGCCGTAATTAAATTCTTTGTTATTGCACTTGTTATTTTTATGCTTGTGCAGGTCAATAGCATTCACTTGCAAAAGAAAAAAGAAGCAGCGCCACCTGCAGGCCCATCGTCAACAGATAAACTTTTGATGGAAATAAGAGATGAATTAAAAAAATCGTAAATAAAAATTACAGATAGCTTATAAAAAATATCAGGCAATAAAACGCTTGATATTTTTTTGTTCATTATTCGCATCCAAGCGATGCAATTTCCTTTTCAGATAAAACAATTACTTTCGTTACCACTAATATATCTTCATTTCTTTATTGATGAGCCACTCAATATAATACCGGGCTAACATGAAAAAAAATTGGATATTTTTATTCTGTATTCTCTTTTGTTCATAAAGTTTTGCCCAGGAAAATATTCCCGATAAACAAAATAAAATGGTTTGGGAAAAAGGTTGCCAGTTTTCATTAGTAGTTGGGCAGGCCGGAAGCAAAAATTGGGCTTCCGGAAATGATGTGTTTTCAATTTCTGCAAATTCATTTTTAAATGCTTTCGCTAATGCTCAAAAAGGCAAATGGTATTTTAAAAATGCGCTGGTTGCTTCTTACGGATTTGTAAACACTGATGAATTTGCGACGATAAAAAATGATGATAAGATAGATTTTTTTTCGAGTGCTGGCATATACTTAAAAACTAAACCAGTACTGGGACTTGGAGCTGCTTTTAATTTTCGTTCGCAGTTTTCAAACGGCTATGACCGCGATTATCTTAACCAGGGACTTAAGAGAAGAACATCGGGATTTTTTGCACCGGCTTATATTACTATTGCACCGATAGGTGTGGCGTATCACAAAAAAATATTGAAGTATATGCAACGCTGTTGGGCTTTCGCGGTGTTTTTGTTTCCAATGCTCCTTATAGCTATTTATTCCAGGGTGGTATTATTCCAAATAATATGATCAATGAAAAAAATCCGGGAACTAAAGAAAGATCTCTCGCAGAAATGTATGGAGTCGATCCGATCACAACAGTTCAACTCCAGGCAGGACCTTATATATTCTGTTGCAGTTAACAAAGAAATTTATAAACATGTTACCTATTCAGGCCGCCTCGATCTTTTTTCAGATCTCACTCATAACAAACCAGGTAATGTTGATCTTTTCTGGACCAATACATTTTATTTAAAAATAAATAATTGGCTCAGCTGTATTTATAGCCTTGACATTGCTTATGACGATGACATAAAAAAATTCGGGTATTTTAAAGATCATTCTGCATTGCAATCAAAATCAATATTGGGTATTGGTGTAAGTACCACTTTTGGGAAGAAGGAAGAAAAGACTCACAACTAATTTTAAAGTATTTTTGTCGACCATTCGAATAAGTAAATGAATACAGAAATATACCAGATAAAACTACCACAATTTGAAGGTCCATTTGACTTGTTACTTTTTTTTATTGAAAGGGATGAACTGGATATTTATAATATTCCTATCACAAAAATTACCAACGAATTTCTTGCTTACATTCACAAAAGCGAATCGCTTAATATTGAGTTAAGCAGTGAATTTATTTTATTTATAAGTACGCTGATGCGTATAAAAGCAAAGATGCTTTTGCCAAGGAAAGAACTGGATGCAGAAGGGAATGAAATAGATCCGAGGCAGGAACTTGTGGATAAAATTCTTGAGTATAAAAGATTTAAAGAGGCGGCGAATAAGATGAGTGAACTGGAAGCACTACGCATGCTAATGGTTAAGCGGGGAAATATACAGGAAGAGCTTTCTAAAATTGGTGAAGAGTCTGGCGAAGGAACGGAAATTCAGGCTGTTTCTTTGTTTAAGCTGATGAAGGCTTTTGAAAAAGTTGCCAGTCGTCTTCATGAGAAAAGACATCAGCCTGTACATACCGTTGTGCAATATAATTATACAATGGAAGGCAGCAGAAAATATATGCTTGACCTCGTGAAGAAAGAACGTACTATTTCTTTCGAAAAGATATTTGATATTTCAGAAAACCGCATTCATGCTATATTTCTTTTCCTGAATATGCTGGAACTTATTCAGCAAAAATATCTTTTTATAATTATGGGAGGAGGTATTAATAATTTTATTATTGAATACAATACTGAAAGAGTGGAAGAGGCCACGGTCGCAGAACTGCCGTTTGTAGACCCGCTTCAGAATTAGTATGATGTCTGATATCCCTCTTTGAAATGAGAGGTTACTTTGCTATTAGTTTATTCACTTCTATTTTAGCCATATCTCTTATTGCTTCTGCAATATTATTTGCGTCTATCCCTATCTCGTTATATAGCTCTTTAGGTGTGCCATGTTCAACCAGTAGCATCCGGAATACCCAAAATCTTTACCGATGCATTATAATTATTTTCTGCCATAAACTCTAAAATTGCAGAACCAAACCCGCCTTTCACTGTTCCATCTTCAACAGTAATTATTTTTGAATAGTTCCCGAAAACTTCATGAAGCATTTTTTCATCCAGCGGTTTTACAAAACGCATATCGTAATGTGCAGGATTAATACCTTCACGCTTTACATCTCTAATGGCTGAAGCCGCAAAATTTCCGGGATGCCCAAAAGATAGAATCGCTATTTCTTCTCCGTCTTTTAATTTTCTTCCTGTTCCAATCTTAATTTCCTTCATTTCAGTCTTCCATTCGGCCTTTACAGCTTCTCCGCGTGGATAACGAATTACAAAAGGATTTTTTATTTTTTCCAATTGTGACGTGTACATCAAATCCCGCAATTCACTTTCATTCATTGGCGCACTCACAATCATATTCGGAATACAGCGCATATAGGCAATATCATAAGCTCCATGATGCGTTGGTCCGTCTTCACCAACCAGCCCTGCCCTATCGAGGCAAAATACAACCGGCAAATTTTGAATGGCTACATCATGCACTACCTGGTCGTAGGCCCGCTGCATAAATGAAGAATAAATATTGCAAAAAACTTTCATTCCCTGTGTTGCAAGCCCGGCACTTAAAGTAACCGCATGTTGCTCGCAGATGCCTACATCAAATGCACGATTCGGCATTTTTTCCATCATATATTTTAATGAACTTCCGCTGGGCATAGCCGGCGTAACGCCCATAATTTTATCATTTACTTCCGCCAGCTCAATAATAGTATGCCCAAATACATCCTGGTATTTTGGAGGTTGAGGAAGCTCAAATTTCTTCTTATAAATTTCACCGGTTATCTTATCAAACAATCCCGGCGCATGCCATTTCGTTTGATCTTTTTCAGCCAATTCATATCCCTTTCCTTTTACAGTTTTGATGTGCAACAATTTCGGTCCGGGAATATCTTTAATATCTTTTAAAGTATCAACCAGCTTGGTAATATTGTGCCCATCAATGGGCCCGAAGTAACGTAAATTAAGCGCTTCAAAAAGATTACTGCTGTTACTTAAAATTCCTTTTAAACCGGCTTCCATCTTTGAAACAATTTTCCGTGATAAGGTTTTAGCCGGAAGTTTTCCCAGCGCTTTCCAAAAATCGTCGCGAAGTTTATTATAAGAATGAGAAGTAGTAATATCGGTAAGATATTCTTTTAAAGCACCCACATTAGGGTCAATGCTCATGCAGTTATCATTCAAAATAATGAGGAGATTGCTTTTTTCAATTCCCGCATGGTTCAGTGCTTCAAAAGCCATCCCTGCCGTCATAGCGCCATCGCCAATAATTGCCACATGTTGCCTGTCTGTTTCGCCTTTATAATGCGAAGCCATTGCCATACCCAGGGCCGCCGAAATGGAAGTGGATGAATGGCCAACGCCAAAAGCATCATATTCACTTTCAGTTCTTTTTGGAAAACCACTTAACCCTTTATATTTCCGGTTTGTTTTAAAATTATCCTTGCGGCCGGTAAGTATTTTGTGGCCATACGCCTGGTGGCCAACATCCCAAACCAATTGATCGTAAGGCGTATTAAAAATATAATGCAATGCAACCGTAAGTTCTACTACTCCCAGGCTTGCTCCGAAATGGCCACCATGAACACTCACAACATCAACAATATATTGGCGCAATTCATCACATACTTCGTGCAGTTGCTCCCTGCTAAGTTTTTTTAAATCAGCCGGGCTATTGATGTCCTGTAATAGTTTGCCTGGTTTTATTTCCATTTCCATCTGCGAATTTTTTACGTTGCAAAGTTATGGTTTTGGGTTGTTAATGGTAATTAAACAGTTTTTTAATAATATAAGTTTGAAAATAAATTTTCAACTCTCTTTATTATATACGAAAAAAGGAAAAAGATAGTATCCCTGGCAGCAAAATCAATGAATTAACTATGGATTTTAGAATATGAGATTTCTTATTGCACATATCGCATCATATTTAAAATCAAATCCGGGTCAGGGCAATTCGATAAATACTTATCTCTCTCGCTAAATTTACAAACACCCGGGTAATCTCCTTTATAGTTTTCAATATCACGAATTACCTGGAAATGCAGGTGCGGCGGCCAGTATCCATTTTCTTCAGTTGAACCGAAGTGAGCAAATTTTTGTCCTTTTTTTATAAAATCTCCTTCATTGATATTTTCTAAATCTGCAAGACTTAAATGCCCGTAAAGTGTATGAAAAGAAATACCATCAAACTGGTGCGTCAATATAATCGTTGGCCCATAATCACCAAAGCTATTATTGTTGGCAAAACTATGTATCGTACCATCGCAGGGCGCAAATATTTCTGTCCCGGCAAGTCCGGAAATATCAACGCCAATATGCAATCTTCTTGGTTCATCATCTGCCCCATCGTTATTAATATCATTATTAAAAAGAGGGCTTCTTCCATAAACCGTTCTTAATTCATTATAGCCACCGATGCCAAACTTTGCGTTTGCATGTTGCAATAATTCATTTGTGTATTTGCAAAGGGATGCCGTATCTGAAAGGTCAATTTCCTGTAATGCTTTATTGTTCCCGGAGAAATCAACATGGACTAATTTTTCTGTTACAGCATCGAATTGCACAACAGGATGAAAATGCTGCTGGTTACTTTTTAACCATTCATGTAAAATAGTTCCTTTCAAAATTCGAGTTGGCGTTTATTAAATAAATTGCAAGTTCATCATTTCTTACAAACATTAATTGCGTTATGAATAAGTTTAAAATTTTTTATTTTCTTCTCCTCATTTCATTTCAAGCTATCGCTCAAAAAGCGCCGTTATGGTTAAGATATCCTGCCATTTCCCCGGACGGTAAAAATATCGTTTTTAGTTTTAAAGGCGATTTATATAAAGTATCCGCTTCACGGTGGAACTGCCTACCCGCTTACATTACATGAGGCACACGATTTTATGCCTGTATGGAGTCATGATGGTAAAAAAATTGCTTTTGCAAGCGATCGCTTTGGAAACTTCGATGTGTTTGTAATAGATGCTGATGGCGGCGAACCCACCAGGCTTACTTATAATTCGGCTGCTGACTATCCTTATGATTTTTCTCCTGATGACAGCAAAGTTATTTTTGGAACCAGCCGAAACGATCCCGCAAGTTCCGCAAGATTTCCTGTGAACTCAGTATTTAAGAAATTATATGAAGTGCCGGTTGCAGGTGGACGAAGCATAATGCTTAACAGTGCCGGAATGGATATTGCCCATTACAATTCAAAAGGAACTGAAATTATTTTCCAGGATAATAAAGGCTATGAGGATCCCTGGCGCAAACATCACACTTCATCAATAACAAGAGATATTTGGTTATACACGCCCAAATCAAATGAGTATAAAAAACTCACCTCTTTTAATGGAGAAGACCGCGAACCGGTTTTCGCATCAGACGATCAAAATTATTTTTACCTGAATGAAAAAAGTGGCTCTCATTAAATGTGTACAAAGCATCACTAAACAGTAGTGATGAAACTCAGTTAACGACCTTCAAAAATAATCCCGTGCGTTTCTTAAGCCGGTCAAACGATAATACATTTGCTTTACCTACGATGGTGAAATTTATACAATGAAGCCCGGTGGTTCTCCTGAAAAATTAAACGTGGCAATCACGACCGAAAATAAAAGTAACACACAAACTGTAATGCCTGTAAATGGCGGCGCTACTGAATTTGAGGCATCTCCCAACGGAAAAGAAATTGCATTTGTTTTTCGCGGGAGAAATATTTGTAACCTCAGTTGAAGGTGGTATTACGAAGCGCATAACCAATACACCCTTCCAGGAAAGAAGCGTAACCTTTTCCCCGGATGGAAGAAGTTTGTATTATGCCGCGGAGCATGAAGGTAAAGGCTGGGATATCATGAAGACCTCTATCGCAAGAAAAGAAGAGCCTTACTTTTTTACTTCTACCATCTTAAATACCGAGCCCGTTGTGGCAACTGATAAGGACGAATTTCAACCCGAAGTTTCACCCGATGGAAAAGAAATCGCTTACCTCGAAGAAAGAAATATTTTAAAGGTTTTCAATCTTGATAAAAAAACTTCACGCACTATAATTCCGGAAGGGCAGAATTTCTCTTATGCGGATGGTGATCAATCTTACACCTGGAGTCCCGATAGCAAATGGATTGCTGCCCGCAGTGCCAAAGGATATTACAACGCAAACGAAATTTTACTTTTTAATGTAACAAAAAATGATCCGGGGATTGATGTAACTGAATCAGGATTTTCGAGCGCAGGTATGCAATGGGCGCTCAATGGCAAAGCCCTGTTGTGGGTTACCGATAGAAATGGCAAACGCCCGCTGGCAATACAAGGCGCCGGGAAGTGGATGTGTATGCTATGTTTTTTGACAAAGGAACCTACGATCAGTTTCAACTGAGCAAAGAAGAATA
This sequence comes from uncultured Chitinophagaceae bacterium, assembly GCA_963756945.1. Taxonomy (GTDB): domain Bacteria; phylum Bacteroidota; class Bacteroidia; order Chitinophagales; family Chitinophagaceae; genus Ginsengibacter. Next base: position 112,316 of record CAVWQJ010000007.1, read on the forward strand.
TGCACTGCTAAAAGAAAAAGAAGATAAAACGGATAAGACAGATAAAGATGCGAAAGAAAAAAAAGATTCTGCACTTGAAAATAAATTAAAAGAGCCATTTAAGATGGATCTAACTGATTTGGATACACGCAGAATAAGGCTTACGCCAGGCTTCTGTGAATTTAAGCAGCTATCGTATTTCACCCAAAGGTGATAAACTGTATCTAACGGTTAAGTTTGAAAAGAACTATGATCTGTGGGAAATTGATACAAGGACCCATGAATTAAAAACACTTGCAAAACTCGGGGCAAGTAATGCAGCACTTGAATTAACTAAGGACGGCAAAATGCTTTACGTTCTGTCGAATGGCAAACTGTCGCAGGTAAGCACTGCGGATGGTAAGATAACTCCCATAAGTATAAACAGTGAAATGGTGGTTGACGGCGCCGCAGAAAGAGAATATATTTTTAATCATGCGTGGCGGCAGGTAAAGAAAAAGTTATACGACCCAAATATGCGTGGGCTTGACTGGGAAATGTACAAAAAAACTTACGCTAAGTTTTTGCCTTTTATAGCTGATAATTATGATTTCCGGGAGTTGCTTAGTGAAATGCTGGGAGAGCTGAATGTTTCGCATACTGGTGGCCGTTATATTCCGAAAACCGAGAATGCCGATGAAACAGCATCGCTTGGTTTACTATATGATGAAATGGAAGGTGGCAAGGGACTGAAGATAGCTGAAGTTATTTCAGGAGGGCCGTTGGATAAGGCTGAAAGTAAGATAAGAGCTGGCCAGGTGATTATGAAAATTGATGGTAACGAAATTGATAATTCAGAAGACTGGGCAATATTTTTAAACAGGAAAAATGATATGAATGTTTTGTTGACTGTTTTTGACCCCGCTACAAAAAATACATTTGATGAAGTTGTGAAACCAATGAAGCCTTCGGAAGAAGCCGAACTGCTTTACAGGAGGTGGACGAAAAAAATGGAAGCGATGGTGGATAAGCTTAGTGATGGCAAAGTGGGTTATGTACATGTAAGATCTATGAATGATGCAAGCTATCGAAATGTATATGATGAAGTGCTTGGTAAAAATCTTACTAAGAAAGCATTGATAGTTGATACCCGTTTTAATGGTGGCGGCTGGCTTCATGAAGACTTATCAAATTTTCTTGCGGGCAAACAATATATCCGTTACGAACCGTATGGTGAAAAGCCAATTGGTGGCGGTGAGCCCGAAGGCAAATGGTATAAGCCAAGTTGTGTTGTTATGAATGAGGCCAACTATAGCGATGCCCATATGTTTCCTTATGCATATCGTGCAAAAGGAATTGGAAAATTAATTGGTATGCCAGTGCCCGGCACCGGCACTGCTGTTTGGTGGGAAACACAAATTGATCCTACTATGATATTTGGTATTCCGATGATTGCAAGTGTTGGCATCAAGGAAGGAAGGCCGCTTGAAAATATGGAACTTGAGCCGGATATTAAAGTTCAGAATGATTATAATAAAATTCTTAGCGGCGAAGATCAACAGATTGAAGCCGCAGTAAAAGAGATGTTGCAAGAAGTGGCCTCCTCCGGCTCCTCCAAAGGAGGAGAGTAAGAATTACATCTCTGCAAAACAAGTAAACTTTAAGTTAGCCAAAGGTTTCAAAAGCCCCTCCCCTGGAGGGGTCGGGGAGGCTATACAACCACATTGATCATTTTATTTTTTACAAAGATTATTTTCTTAGGCTGTTTCCCTCAATCCATTTTTGAACAATATCATTATCCAACGCAATTTTTTCAACTTCAGATTGCGAAGCATCTAAAGAAATGGTAATAGTTGTACGCATTTTACCATTAATAGAAACAGGATATTCTTTTTCAGATTCAATTAAATATTTTGTTTCCAACTTTGGATATGCAGCGTCAAGAATTGTTACCTCACCCTTAGCCTCTCCAAAGCAGAGGGAATTGATTGCATGATATAATTCTTCAGCAATATGTGGCGCATAAGGAGTTAATAAAATCAGCAATGGTTCCAGATATTTCTTTCTTATGGCATTTCAAATCTGTCAACTCATTTACACAAACCATGAAGGCGCTAACTGCCGTGTTATACGAAAACCGTTCTGTGTCTTCTTCTATTTTTTTGATGGTTTTGTGCAAGTACTTTTAATTCGGCATCAGAGGCCTTTTCTTCATTCCAGACTTTTCCTTTTATATCATCATAAAATAACCGCCATAATTTTTTTAAGAAACGATGAACACCTTCAATGCCTTTGGTATCCCAGGGTTTGCTTGCTTCTACCGGGCCAAGAAACATTTCATACATGCGGAAGGTGTCGGCGCCGTATTTGTTGATTAAATCATTTGGATTAACAGTGTTGTATTTCGATTTAGACATTTTTTCGACTTCAATACCGCAGATGTATATATTCTAATATGACTCTGATGCATTCTCCATTTTCATTTTTTAAATTCGAGATGTCCATCTTCCATCACAATATTACATCCATGTAATGCATCATAATGCATTCATCAAATCCTTGCTTTATTTCACTAGAATAGCATGATATTATCATTATATTCAAGTAATTTTCTACTTCAAAATGCCTTGACCAATATTTCATGCTTAAAGATTTGCCAAATGAATTCACTGTCAGATAATATTGCGATGATATTTTCTTTGTCTACTGATTTTGAATAATACATTTTGATTTAGACGCAATTGTTACATAAGATTTCCAGAAATATGTCCTATCATTTAAATTACTCTGAAATCAAAATCTCTTGATGTCAAAATCAGTAGCTACAATATATCTAAAGTTCTTTTGCAATTTCGAGCATCATTTCCAATAAGGAATTTACTCTATAAATAAACCTACTACTCCCTGTATCATCCCCTGATTCACCAACTTCTTATACGGTTCATCAAAACCAATATAATCCCAAATCATACAAAACCTTCGTCCACATGCGGCTGTAGAATAAATGCCCAACGGCATGTTCTGTTCCGCCAACATATACATCTACCTGGTTCCAGTAATCTGTTGCTTTTCTATCTGCAAATTCTTTATCATTGTGCGGATCCATATAACGGAGAAAGTACCACGAAGAGCCTGCATAACCGGGCATAGTGTTAGTCTCTCTTTTTTCTCCATTACCTAAGTTCACCCAATCTGTAATATTTGCCAAAGGCCCTTCTCCTTCGGGACCAGGTTTATAATTTTCAACATGTGGCAGTTCCACAGGTAAATCTTTTTCTTCCAGCGGGTAGGCCACACCGTTACGATAGACAATCGGGAAGGGCTCGCCCCAATAACGTTGACGGCTAAAGCCTGCATCACGCATCTTATAGTTCACTTTTCTTTGCCCGATTTCTTCTTCCTCAATTTTCTTCAAAACAATATCAATGGCATCTTTCATTTTTATACCATTCAAAAAACCGGAATTGGTAAGTATCGCTTCTTTTGTTGGATTGGCTTCTTCACCATTAAAGTAATCGCCGATAATATTTGTAATAGGAATATTAAAATGTTTGGCAAAGTCAAAATCCCGCTGGTCACCACAAGGCACGGCCATAATGGCGCCGGTTCCATATCCTGCCAAAACATATTCCGCAATCCAGATAGGAATTTTTCTTCCATCAAATGGATTGATGGCATAAGCTCCGGTAAAGCAACCCGTAACCTGTTTTACTTCCGCCATTCGTTCCCGGTCGCTCCTGCTTTTTACATAAGCAAGATATTCGTCTATGGCTGGCCGTTGTTCAGGTGTGGTTATTTTTTCTACCAACTCATGTTCCGGAGCCAGCACCATAAAATCGACACCGAAAATGGTGTCGGGGCGGGTTGTGTAAACTTTTAATTTTAAAGAATCGTTTTCTGATGCTCCGTTTTCTAAAGCCTCACCCCCGGCCCCTCTCCCAAGGGAGAGGGGAGAATGTGACGCCAACTCATCTTTAATTATTTTAATTACCTCAGAGATATTTCTTTCAACTTCCTCATTCGTGAACCGTATTAATTTAAATCCTAACTGTTGCAGGAATTCTGTTCTTGCTTCATCGTATTTTTTTTGTTCAGGTTCATTGTGATATTCGACCGTCAATTTCAATTAAAAGTTTTTCATTAAGAAAAGCAAAGTCAATAATAAAAGCATCAATTACGTGTTGCCTTCTCACTTTAGAACCTAATTGATTATTTCTTAATTTCTGCCATAAAATATCTTCTGCAAAAGTCTTTTCTTTCCTGTTCTCCCTTGATAAGTCTTTTAATTGTGGCCATACTTTTGATTCCGCTGTCTTTATTGAGCTGCGGTTCCCCTCTCCTTCAGGAGAGGGGTTAGGGGTGAGGCTTATTTCAAAATCCATCTCCGCCCCTTCACTCTTGCCAATCCAGTTGCGTTGCATTTCCTTCATAGCATCAGAAAAATCAACGGTTTCCAGGCCTTCCAATAATCTTTCAGCATAATCGGTAATGCGTAAATACCATTGCCGCATTTTCTTTTTCACTACCGGATGTCCGCCACGTTCGCTTACGCCATTTATAACTTCATCATTTGCCAATACAGTTCCCAATGCTTCGCACCAGTTTACTTCTCCATAAGCTGAATAAGCAAGCCGGTAATCCATCAGCACTTCCTGCTTTTGTTCACCGGTGAAGCCATTCCATTCATCAGCGGAAAAATGATTCTGCGTTTGACGTTGACCGTTATCTTCCTTATTTCCCTGCTGTTCAAAAATTTTTATAAGATCTTCAATCTTTCTTGCCTTGTTGTGATTCTTATCGTACCAGCTATTAAAAATTTCAAGAAATATCCATTGCGTCCATTTATAATATTTGGGATCGCTGGTTCGTAATTCGCGGCTCCAGTCAAAACAAAAACCTATATTATCCAATTGCTGCCGGAAAGTTTCAATATTCTTTTCAGTAGTAACTGCAGGATGTTGGCCGGTTTCCAACGCATATTGTTCGGCAGGCAAGCCAAAACTATCGTATCCCATCGGGTGCAATACATTAAAGCCTTTAAGCCTTTTATAGCGTGCATAAATATCACTGGCAATATAACCAAGCGGATGACCAACATGAAGCCCGGCACCACTTGGGTACGGAAACATATCCAATACATAAAATTTTGGCTTATCGGAGGTATTACTTACTTCGTACACGCTGGACTTCTTTCCACTTGTTTTGCCATTTTTTTTCTATTTCTCTGAAATTGTATTCCATTTTTATTTTAATGTTCTGTCATTAAATTATCTCGTGGTTAACTTGTAATCTTATTGATAGGCCCGTCCTGTAAAACAGGGCGTTTCAGAAAAGAAACCGGTTAAGCTCCTGAAATTATTTATTTGTGAAAGAAATGTTATTCATTAAGTGATTGTTACCGCTGATGCGTCATGTAAATTACATTAGCAACTTTAAGTATTCGTGCAAAAATACTAAACTGTTTAAAAACATTTATTTTTGCGAACTGCTTACTATGGTGAGTTCATGCTAATTAAACTACTTTTCAACTTATGTCGCAAATAGGTAAAGCGTCTGCCAAAAGAGGGAAACCTTCCTACGTATATGCAATCATCGGTGTTTCGTTGGTGTTATTTCTTTTTGGCGTTGTGGGATGGATCTTTTTAAACATTAAAAAAACGGGAGATTATTTTAAGGAAAATATTCAGTTGCACGCCTACCTGTATCGCACTGCGAATGCCAATCAAATTGATTCTGTAAAAAATTATATTACCAGCCTGCCGTATGCCGTGAACGTGGAATACATTACCCGTGAAATGGCCATCGAAAAGTATAATAAAGAAAATGATACGCTTTGGAAAAAGCTGGCGATAAACAACCCGCTGCCTGAAAGTATTGATTTTTACGTGAAGGCAAACTATATCGATAAAGACAGTCTTGCCAATATTGAAAATTATCTGCTAACGAATTTCCCAACAACCGTATCAGAGTTTCAAACGCCAAAAGAAACTGTGGCCGGGGTGAGCCAGTTTGTAAAAAACACAACATTGGTGTTATTAATTGTGGCCATAATATTATCGATTCTTGTTATTATTTCCATCGATAATACGATACGTCTTGCGATGTACAGCAACAGGTTTTTGATTAAAACTATGCAGATGGTGGGCGCTACAAGAGGGTTTATCGCGAGACCATTGGACGGGCGGGCCGTCGTAAACGGGTTGATTGCTTCCGGTATTGCTATAGGGCTGATGATTGGGTTTATATGGCTTTCAGAAAATTTTATTCCATATCTTAAGGTACTGCACGATACAAAAAATCTGATCCTTATTTTTTCCGGGATCATTATTTTGGGATTATTTATTACGCTTTTTAGTACCCACCGGTCTGTAGTAAAATATTTAAAAATGAAACTGGATGATTTATATTAATTACGCTCGTTTTTATTTTATGCATTAATATTGCAAATTCAAATTTCACAATGGCAACACAACAACCAATAAAAAAAACAACTCCCGGTGCAAAATCACCTGCGGTAAAAACTGCACCGGTTGAACCTTCTTCAGCAGGCAATATTCTTTTCACAAAAGAAAATTATAAATGGATGGTGATAGGATTAGCGATAATGGCGCTTGGATTTTTTTTAATGGCTGGCGGTAAAAGCCCCGACCCGAAAGTATTTAACGACAACGATATTTATAGCCCGATACGCATAACGGTTGCGCCTATACTAATTGTTGCAGGGTTACTGATAGAAATTTTTGCTATCATGAAAAAGCCAAAGTAATTAATTATTAAATAATACCAGGGCGGTGATTTATCATCGCCTTTTTTGTTTATTTGCTTTTAATTTTAAAAAAATGAACATAGTTCAATCTGTTATTATCGGAATTGTTGAAGGTATAACAGAGTTTATTCCCATTTCATCAACAGGGCACATGATTATTGCTGAAAAATTATTGAAGATAAATGATGACCCTTTCAATACTGTTTTTACTGTTGCAATTCAATTGGGTGCTATTTTATCTGTTGTGGTTTTATACTGGAAAAAGTTCTTCGATTTTTCACGCTGGCAGTTTTATGTAAAGCTTGCTGTTGCTGTTGTGCCGGCATTGATATTAGGATTTTTATTTTCATCAAAAATTGATGACTTGCTTGAGAGTTCAACTACAGTTGCCATAAGTATGTTGGCGGGAGGTATCGTTTTACTTTTCGTAGACAATCTTTTTAAAAATCCGGTAATTCACGATGAAAAGGAAGTGAGTTATGGCAAAGGGATTTATAATTGGCATTTGGCAATGTATCGCCATGATACCCGGTGTAAGCAGAAGCGCAGCTTCCATCATTGGCGGCATGCAGCAAAAGCTTACCAGGAGCGCTGCCGCTGAATTTTCATTTTTTCTGGCAGTACCTACGATGCTGGCTGCAACGGTGTATAAGATTTATAAATACATAAAGGAAAACGGTGCTTTCACTTCAGAACAAATAAAAATTCTTACGGTAGGAAATATCGTTGCATTTGTTGTAGCGCTTCTTGCTATTAAATTTTTTATTACGATGCTAAAAAAATATGGTTTCAGAATGTGGGGAATCTATCGTGTGGTGGTGGGTATTGCTTTGCTCATTATGCTTTACACGGGTTACTTAAATTCTTAAATGCTCACGCACGGCATATACGATTTCTACAATTGAATTAGGTTGCTTCCAAACAAATTTTCATAATTTGAGCAATCATTCATTTACACATGCAAACTGCTTCTAAGAAAGTTATTAACGGATGGGCGATGTACGATTGGGCCAATTCGGTTTATAGCCTCGTTATCACATCAACCATTTTCCCTGCATATTACGAAAGTGTAACAAAAAATAATTCCGATAATGAGGTAATTTTTTTGGGAAGACATTTTGTGAATTCAGCATTATACAACTATGCATTAGGTGTGGCATTTTTTATTGTAGCCATCATGTCGCCGATCCTTTCGTCAATAGCAGATTATAAAGGCAACAAAAAAAGTTTCCTTCGCTTTTTTTGTTTTTTGGGCAGCGCCTCCTGCAGTATGCTTATTCTTTTTTAAGGGAACAGAAACAGTTTGGATTGCCATTCTCTGCAGCATGATTGCATGTATTGGATTTTGGAGCAGTGTTGTTTTTTATAATTCTTATTTGCCTGAAATAGCAGCGCCGGAAGACCGGGACAAAGTAAGCGCCAAAGGCTTTTCCATGGGTTATATAGGAAGTGTTATTATGCAATTGGTTTGTTTTGTATTCGTTTTTAAACCGGAATGGTTTGGCATGCAAAACGACGCAACTTTGCCGGCACGCTTTTCATTTTTGTTAGTTGGAATCTGGTGGTTTGGCTTTGCACAATTAACATTGAACGTAATGCCAAAAGGCACGCCCGCAGCATCACGGCCTGAAAATAATATTTTCGCCAATGGATTTATCGAGCTAAGGAAAGTTTTTAAACAGCTAAAAACGCTTTTGATTTTAAAACGATTTTTGTTGGCATTTTTCTTTTACAATATGGGAGTTCAAACCATAATGTTGGTAGCAGCATTGTTTGGAAGCAAGCAATTAAAATTGCCTACGGAGAAGTTAATTATTACGATACTTATTATCCAGGTTGTTGCCATTGCAGGCGCTAACATAATGGCAAAGCTCTCTGAAAAATTTGGCAACTTTCAAACTCTTTTATGGGTTGTTGTTATTTGGGTATTGGTATGCCTGGGCGCTTATGAAATTGCCACCATCAGCGACAAGGGAGTAAACGCTGAAATTTATTTTTATGTGTTAGCCGCCGTTGTAGGTTTGGTAATGGGTGGCATACAATCCCTCAGCAGGTCAACTTATTCTAAACTGATGCCTGTTACAAAAGATACCACATCATTTTTTAGCTTTTATGATGTTACAGAAAAGATCGGTATTGTTATTGGTATGTTTAGCTTTGGATTGATCGAGGAACTCACCGGCAGTATGAAAAATTCAGTATTGGTAATTATGTGTTTTTTTATAATAGGCTTTATCATTTTGTATTTAGCCCTTACTAAACAGAAACAGCTCGCTTTAATTGAACCTGCTGTGTAAAAAATATTATCATGCAATTGTATGCTGTAAATTCAGGCTATTTCAAACTTGACGGTGGCGCTATGTTTGGGGTTGTTCCAAAAAGTATATGGACAAAGTTAAACCCCGCCGATGAAAACAATATGTGTAACTGGGCAATGAGATGTATGTTGATTGAAGATGGAAACCGGCTAATCCTTATTGACAATGGCATGGGATATAAACAGGATGAAAAGTTTTTTGGATATTATTTTTTAAACGGAGACGATACGCTGGAAAAATCTCTAGCTAAGTATGGCTTTTCAAAGAAAGATATCACCGATGTATTTTTAACCCACCTTCATTTCGACCACTGTGGCGGATCAATAGAAAGAGTTGGCGACAAGTTAATTCCTGCATTTTCAAATGCAACCTATTGGAGCAATGAAAAGCACTGGCAATGGGCTACCAACCCCAACGACAGGGAAAAAGCAAGCTTTTTAAAAGAAAATATTTTACCAATAAAAGAAAGCGGGCAGTTAAAATTTATTGAAATAATTGATGGCATTGACTTTAGCGATAATATGAAAATCCGGTTTGTAAGCGGTCATACAGAAGCTATGATGTTGCCGCAAATACAATACAAAGGCAAAACCATAATTTATATGGCTGATCTGCTGCCCTCCGTGGCGCATATTCCTGTGCCCTATATTATGGCTTATGATACAAGGCCACTGGAAACACTCAAAGAAAAAAAGCAATTAATTTCTGAAGCCCGGCAAAAAGATTATATACTTTTTTTTGAACACGACCCAACAATCGAATGCTGTAACCTGCAGCTAACAGATAGGGGTACACGTAGCAATGAAACCTTTAAGCTTGAAGAAATCTAAATGAAAAATGTATTAATAATTATCCTCTTGCAAGCATGGCCTTCATTGTTTATTTTTTTGTAGAAGAACAGTTTAAAGGCGTTGTTCTCACCCACAAAGAAAATATTTTCCTTTCAGTTTTATACCTTATTGTAGGACTAAGTGTTTTAGGATTGATAAGAATAAAATCTTCTGAAAAAAAGAAAGAATAAATATGAAATAATATTTCTTACCGGAAGCTGATTAATGATTTAAGCGGGTGACGCAGGTTTCTATATCCCATCATGTCAACTTTAATCGTGCCTACCGAAATGGGGCTTTCGGCTCTCAATAATAAATGGTTCTCATCATCACTCACCCATACATTCATTTTTTCTCCTCCTTCGAAAATGGAGCCCTTAATTAAAAGCGGTTTAAACTTAATGGCCCTGAATTTGCCATACCTGGTTTTAATATTTTCCTTTCCTTCGTAACGGAGGTACAAGTGATACGTTTCATTATCTAAGAACATATCAAATGGAATTTTATCCCCGGGGTTATATTTATTGAAGTTGATGTTTCTTGCATAATATACTGAGCTGATAACATCCTGGATGCATGACCCTATCTTATAAACGCCTTTCGTACTAACGGCGGTTCCGGCAGTATGGTTAAAGGTTACATTATCATAAAATTTTGTTCCGCCTTCATCAACGTTTCGAATAAATTTTACCGGCAACATAGTTGCTGTATCAATATAGGTTTCATACCTGTCGCGAACACGATAAAAATTATCAAAAAAGGAATATGATGAACCGGTTCCTATACAATGGTATACCGTTTTACCGTTAAATCTCTCAAGGTTGGTAGAAAAAACAGCCTCGCCTGCGCCAACGTACATTCCCAAAGTAGTGTAATAAACTTTCATAGTTACTATCTCGCCACTATTGAAGGCGGTATTGGTAATTCCGCAAAATTCGTCATCTGCTTTTGTCGCAAACGCAAAAAGTAAAATAAATATGGTTGTAAGTGCTTTCAATCTTTATTGTTTGTCTTTAAAAAATTTTATACCCAGGATCAACACGCTTCCTGCAAGAGCCGGAATAAATAAATTAATAAACCAGATTCCAAAAGTAGTGCCTATTATACCTACGGTATTTGTGCTGTAAAAGCTCAAAAGTTCTGTACTAAATTTTCCTCTTATTCCCAGATCTGCAATCGCAAATGAAGGTACAATCGCCAATACTAAAAAAAGAATGCTTATAATCCAGAATCCATTTAACCATAATATTGATACGTCTAAAACCTGCAGCAGTAATATATATTGAATGACGAATACAACATAACGAAAGAAAGAAAGATAAAGTAACCTTAACAATAATTTGGCATTAAAATTATCAAGCACGTTGATGTATTGAACATACTTTGCTGCTGCCGGAATTTTTTCAATAAGTTTTATGAGCCATGATAATCTGAAATAAAATAACACAGTAATTGCAGTTGCACATGACGACAAAAATAATAAAGTTTTAAGCCAGAAAACAGGAAGGCCCATCACTAAAGTATGGTTATCGCCCTGGTAAAAAATAATATAGACCAATCCGCAGCAACCCATAAACAATGTAATAATAAGTTGACTTATGCTTCCTGCAATTGATAACGATATGGCCTTTATTCTTTTGCCTTCCTCGACATATAATATTCGTCCACCATATTCACCGATGCGATTAGGAGTATTTATAGAAAGTGTAACGCCACTTAATACAGATTTATAAGCTGTAAAAAAACTAAATGGCTGTATGTGTTCTTAAAAGTACCTGCCATTTTCTTGCCTCTAAGCCCCAGTTAACAAAAACAAGAGAAATAACAATCCAGAATTTCCATGCCTGTTTGCCATAAGGAGCTTGTTTTATGAGGTCAATGGATTGCTGAAGATCGGGTTGCCCTTTAATTTGTTTATACAGCGAATAAAACAGCCATGCCCCGAGCAAGGGAGCTATAATATACTTGAATATTATTTTGATATTTTTGCGGGCACGGATCATGTAGCTTTATACGCGAATAAGATTTCTTTTTATTGGGCGTTAACAGGTGTGTGTGAACGTCAAAAATAATCTTCAATTGCATAAAAATTCAAAAATCATTTTAGGGATTGATCCCGGCACCATTTTAATGGGCTATGGTGTTATAGAAGTTTCTTCAAAAGGAATTGCTTTAATAATGATGGACGTGCTAAAGCTTTCGTCAAGAAAAGATGCCTATGAAAGATTGCAAATTATTCATGAAAAAGTATGTACACTGGTGAAAGAACATGCACCCAATGCGTTGGCAATTGAAGCGCCTTTCTTTGGAAAAAATGTTCAAAGCATGCTTAAACTCGGCAGAGCACAGGGAGTAGCAATTGCTGCAGCAATGCAGTCTGGTGTGCCGGTAACCGAATATTCTCCCCGTAAAATAAAACAATCCATTACCGGAAATGGAAATGCTGATAAATTACAGGTATTGAAGATGCTTCAGCGTATCGTGAGTTTTGAAGAAGATCCTAAATACTTGGACGCTACCGATGCTTTAGCCGTTGCGGTATGCCATCATTTCCAGGGTAATATTCCGGCAAGTAATGGAAATAAAAGATCAAAAAAGCTAAATGGCTGGAAGGATTTTTTGGCACAAAATCCCAGGCGAATAAAATAGAAAACCGTTTTGCAAAATAGTTTATAGTCTTACAAGTTTTTCAAAATCTTTTGTTGCGCTGCTTTTAATTCTTCCTGCGAAGGATTTAGTTTTCTTCTTGTAAAATTTAGATCATCGGCACTGTTTATAGGAACCAGGTGCATATGTGCATGAGGAACTTCAAGTCCGATAACACTTATCCCGCAGCGGTTGCAATCAAAGGATTTTTCTATCGCTTTTGCAATTGGCTGTGCAAACATTATTATCTCCTTAAGATACTCACCCGGCATATCAAAAAAATTATCAACTTCCAGTTTAGGAATTACCAGCGTATGTCCTTCCACCAATGGATTAATGTCGAGGAACGAAAAGAATTTTTCATTTTCGGCAATCTTATAACAAGGAATTTCACCCGCAATTATTTTTGAAAAAATAGTCATGCAAATTGTTGTTTGAATTTCTTCTTGCCGGGGTTACTCTATTAACCATCGATAATTTTCTTACGCTGTTATATTTTCTATTTTAAATTTTATCATTCCTGCAGGCACCTTTATTTCAGCCGTTTCCCCCACAGCTTTACCTAAAAGGCCTTTACCTATCGGCGATGCCGCAGAAATTTTTTGAAGCTTAAGATCTGCTTCTTTTTCAGACACAATCTGGTAAGTAACCTGCTTTTTTGTGGCAAGATTGGTAAGAGTAACTTTTGTAAGAATGGAAACTTTGCTGGTATCTATCGCATTTTCATCCACAATTCTTGCAGTAGCAATTATCGCTTCCAATTGTTTTATTTTAGCTTCAAGTATACCTTGTGCTTCTTTTGCTGCATCATATTCAGCATTTTCTTTAAGATCACCTTTCTCACGGGCTTCGCCTATAGCTTTAGATGCTGCAGGTCTTTCAACACCTTTCATGTGCTGAAGCTCATTTTTCATTTGCTCAAAGGTGTCTTTTGTTACATAATTAATCTGGCTCATAACCTCATTTTTAAATTGATGATTTCACTTAGGGTAAATCGAAAAAAAATACAACGCCCCATTTTTACTGAGACGTTGTATAATTACAAATATAAAAAAAAATGAATAATTATTCCAATTCAAGCTTTTTTAGTAAAACTTTTGCCATTTTATAAAAAGCTTCTACGCTGTACCCGGCAACATGAGGAGTTAAAATAACATTCGGTTGCGCTAGTAGCGAATTAAACCGCTGATTTTCTTCTTTTGTGTATGTTTCCAGTTTTTCATTTTCCAAAACATCCAGCCCGGCTCCTGCAATTTTCTTATTTTTTAGAGCTTCCAGCAGGGCGTTTGTATCTGTTACCTTACCCCTGCAAGTAGATATAAAATATGGAGATCTTTCTAACGAATTAAAAAACTTTTCGTTGGCCATATGTTCTGTTTCTCTTGTGAGCGGCACGTGCAAACTAATTACATCAGCATAGCGGCAAACCTGTTCAAAATTGGCCTCTTTTACGTGACCCGAACTAAATCCAAAATAATATTTATCGTAAGCAAGTACGGTAACGCCAAACGACGATAACAATTTTGCAAAGGCAGATCCCGTATTTCCATATCCAATAATGCCAATGGTTCTTTCATTTAATTCCACTCCCCTGTTTGCTTCCCGTATCCATTTCCTATCCTTAATTTCTTCGAAGCTGGAGCTTATTTTGTTGGTAAGATTTAGAAGCATCCCAAAGCATGTTCTGCCACTGCATTGCGGTTGCCTTCGGGACTGCTTACACAACGAATACCTTTAGTCGCTGCATATTCTACATCAATTAATTCCATTCCGCTTCCTAATCTTCCAATCCAGTTGAGCCGGGTTGCTTTATCAATAAGCGGTTTATCAATAGGTAAACGGGTTGTTACAATTATTCCATCCGCCTGGCTTATAATAGCGCCTAATTCTTCATAACTGATTTTTTCGTTATGAAGAACTGAATATCCTTTTTGCTGAAGTGCATCTATTAAATAATTATGCACTTTCGATGTAATGATTACCTGCTTTTTCAAGATAATGTATTTAATTATTCGGCGGCTATCATGCTTATCTCCACATTCACATCTTTAGGAAGTCCTTTAACAGCCACTGTTTCTCTTGCCGGAAAATCTGATTCAAAAAACTTACCATAAACTTCGTTAACAGATGTAAACAAGCTCATGTCCTTTAAAAAGATCGTTGTTTTTATCACATTGGCAAAGCTAAGTCCGGCTTCTCTTAAAATGGCGTTGAGGTTGTTCATAACCTGTTGAGTTTCCATTTGTATATTATCAGTAATAATTTCGGAAGTTCCTGGTTTCATAGCTATCTGGCCCGAAATGAAAAGCATTCTTCCCGCCTTTACAGCCTGGCTGTAAGGCCCAATTGGATCAGGCGCATCGGATGTATAAATAATTTTTTTAGCCATTTAAATTTTTTGAATGAGGATATTAAAGTTGCAAACTTTCCATCAAATAACAAACCTATTTTTGCGAAAAACTAATATGACGGTTATTGTTGTGGCAAATGTAGAACAACAGGAAGAGATTCTATGTAAGAATACCAATCCGGCCGTAAAAATGATCTTTACAGAAGAATATTTGGATTTAGAAGTTTCTAAAGATTATGATGCCATTTTTTTTCTTGATGACGGCCAAGAAAGCGGATGTACATAAAAACAGCAATAAACCCGTTTTCATCAATTCAGTAATCGAAACATTGCAAGAAAATAATTTGCCTCGGCTAATTTCAGCCGCATAAATGGTTGGCCTGGCTTTTTAAAAAGACAAACATGGGAAGTGGCTTCAGGTGACGCGAGCAAGGCAAACGATATATTTGAACAACTTGGCTGGAGATGTCGTATTTGTGAAAGATGAGCCAGGATTAGTCTCGGCACGTGTAATTAGCATGATTGTGAATGAAGCTTTTTTTGCGCTTGCCGAAGGAGTTAGCACTATGGAAGAAATTGACGTTGCTATGAAGCTCGGAACAAATTATCCATATGGCCCATTTGAATGGCTGGAAAAAATAGGTGTAGCAAATATTTACTCAGCTTCTGCATAAACTATCGGAAACGGATAAACGATATTCCGTGGCGCCGTTGTTGGAAGAAAAATATTCAAAATTCCCCTTTTCAAAGTAATCGATGTCTTACATTTTAAATATTCATACCGCTACTGAAACAGCAATTATTAACCTCGTAAAAAATGGCGAAGTTCTGGGCACTGTTAGTAATGATGATGCCAAGCAACATGCAACTATTCTACACACTGCAATCCGGCAACTGCTAAACACAAATGATCTTGATATAAAGGAACTAAATGCAGTTGGTGTCAGTTCGGGGCCCGGGCTCTTACACCGGAATGCGTGTAGGGCTTGCCAGTGCAAAAGGGCTGTGTTATGCGTTAAGCATTCCGCTTATTACTTTTAATTCATTGGAGTTAATGGCTCTTTCTGCAATCAGGATTTGTAAACGACGATGCTGCATTGTATTGCCCGATGATTGATGCAAGACGTATGGAAGTATTTACTGCGATTTATAATTGCACTTTGCAGGAAATGCTTCCTCCCACCGCAATGATTCTCGACGAAAATTCATACGCAGAATTTCTGGTTTTAAACAAAGTTTGCTTCTCAGGCAGTGGTATCGAAAAATTTAAAGAACTCAATAAGAGCTCAAATTCCATTTTCATAGAATGAGAAGATAAATACTGAATCTCTTGCGGAAATTTCATGGAAAAAATATTTAAAAAATGATATTGAAAATATACCCTATTCGCAACCGTTATATATAAAAGATTTTTATACTATTTCAAAAAAATAGATTGCGAATTCTACAGAATGCTCTTTATTTTTTTATCATTTCTCTTAAATTTTTTTTATAAGCAATATGTATCTTTGTATAGTACAATTAAGGGTTATCCCATCTATTAAACTTTATATATTATGACCGCTTTAGGGTCTATACAATCTTTAAATGAACAAGGGCAAGACACAGAAATTGAAAATCTTCCTGAGATCGATTATCATAGTGTAAAAAAGGCTTCCCTGGTGTTAAGGGCGTTGAATCACAAGCTTCGTCAACAGATAATTAAAACGATTCATGAGAATAAAAGGCTTACCGTTACTGAGCTTTACGTAAAATTACGCCTGGAACAATCCGTAGCCTCCCAGCATCTTGCTATATTGAGAAAGGCCGGAATTGTATTAACACAACGGGAAGGAAAATTTATTTTTTACACCATCAATGCTCCTCCGAATCGAGGCTATTAATCAATTTGTAAAAAGTCTTTTAGGGTGATTTTTTCACCCCGGCTTTTATATACTGTAATCTTCACCTTTTCCTCTTTATTTTACCTTTGCCGGCAAAACTAATTGATGGTATATCTCCTTAAATAGTAAGGAGATATATTGATTTAAAATTATTTAAAAAAATATTAATATGTATTTGGATCAATCCGTATGACTCACTTTCGCAATGGAGCATACTTTGTAGCAAGCGACTGAGACACAATAGTTATTGATCCACCATGCAATAGAAGTAGCTCCATATTTTGCCAGCGATCGCAAAGCCAAGATAAATTCATTATAGATCTACGTTTGCGCAGGTTTTGAGAGCGCCATCTTAATTTAAGCAGACAAAAAAGTATACTTATTAAAAACTCCCCCTATGTTAAATGTAAAAGATTTAAAACGGAAAATTAAGGAAGACGACCTTGTTCTCGACGCAAGAACTGTCGCGTAATTTCTCACTTGGATTTATTCCGGGCTCAATGTTTATTGGACTTGAAGGCCGATTTACTGAGTGGGCTGGAAGATTTTACCATTCGAACAACGATTGGTGTTAGTAACCGATTCCGGGAAAGAAGAGGAAAGATATGTCAAGCTGGCCAAGGCAGGCTTTAGTAATGTGGAAGGATATCTTAATAGTGGCTTTGAATCATGGAAAAAATCAGGTGAAAGAATGGACATGATTATTGATGTTGAAGCAGATGAGCTTGGTATGGATATTCCGTTTGATGATAACCTCGTAGTACTTGATGTGCGGAACGAAAATGAATTTGCGGAAGGTCATGTAAAAAATGCAATAAATCTTCCGCTTAATGATATGTCGGACATTGCGCAGATAGCGCAATTGGAGGAAAATCAAAATATCTACATTCATTCCGGAAATGGCTACAGAAGCCTGATAGCTGCATCAATATTCAAGAAACAAGGTTATCACAATATTCGGAATATTTCAGGTGGTTGGGCAAAAATAAAAGAGCAAAAAAATATTGAAATTGTGAAGGAAGCCAGTGTTTTAAATTGATACCGCTCCTGAAAAATATTAACACTTTCAAATGGAAATATACATTAACGAATAACGGGCAAACGACCTGCGCATTTGGAATTGCCCATGCAATAACCAGAATTGATTCATATTTCCATTACAAATTCCATTTTCCGAAAACATTTCCCAAAAAAAAGTCACTCACGATTTAAAATTGCTATGTTTTTTCTAAATTTAGATAGCAATTCTAATTCCCAACTTTCAAAAAAATAAACTAAACTATTATGAGATACAAAATTTTGCAAACTATAATATTGTTTGCTCTTGGTTCTGTTGCCCATGCACAAACTTTACAATCATGGACATGGGATACTTACAAAATAAAATTTAAAGCGCCGAGTAATCTTGTTGTTCAAAAAAATGATGCAACGGTTTATGAGGCCAAAAACGGTTCTATGGCTTTGGACATTTATCCCCGCAAGGGAGAAAATCTTACCTATGATGGAATGAAAAATGCAATTGTGAAATGGGCAACTGATTTAAGCCTTTCATATAGCCCGGAAAATTCTGCCGGTGATACCCAGCCCATTTATCTTGAAAATATTAACGGCTATTGGGGTTGTGCTATTGATGGTACTAAAAGCGGTTTTCCTGCTACTGTGATGCTCATTGTAAATCCAGATTATCCTGAACTTAGTTTTTATATCTGGATATCTTACGCAAAGGAATATTATCATGATGCAGTAGCCGTTTTAAAAAGCTTTACACCGATGTAATGCAGACTGTTACGACATTATTTCCAATCTCTTTCGTGAAGTGTAACGGATACGGTTAAACGTAAATGATCGTACTGGATAAATTATACTTTAACAGCTACTTAATAATGATTCGTATACTGGGTTCATTTTCCTCTTCCATGCAGAAAAATTCTCCATGCAGTAACCCATTTGCACTGGGGATATTTGTAGGATAATTAGAAAGTATGATTAAAGCAGCCCGGTTCAAATATGTTTATTAGCCGCAATCTCATCCTGCATTGAGGATCGGGCAATCAATAAGGCGACGAATGAAAGTGCCGCGGCAATTGAAAGGTAATAACCTACATATGCAAGGCCCCACGACTTGGCAAGGCGGGTGGCGAGGTAGGGCGTAAGAGATGCACCCAATATTCCGGCCAAAGTGAAAGATAGAGATGCACCGGTGTAGCGCACTGCAATAGGGAAAATTTCCGCCAGGGCCGTCCCCAGCGGACCATATACCAGGCCCATTAAGAGCATACCGAGTGCAAGGAATATGACGATGACCATAAAGTTTTCGGGTATGAATAACCGTGAGAAGAAAAGGCCAAATATTAGAATAGCAACTGTAGCAACCAGCAGTATGTTGCCACGTCCATATTGGTCTGCCAACGGAGCGGATACGAAAATACCCAGCGCAAAAAAAAGCATCGAGATTGTTTGGGCGCCGAGGAAACCGGAATGCGTGTAGCCCAATACGTTAGTGCCCCAGCTCAATGTAAACACCGTCATTATATAAAAAAATAAAAAAACGGTAATTGAAGAGAGCGTACCCAGGGCAAGGGCTTTAGTATATTTAGTGACGACATCGACAATCGGGAATCTGACCCGCTCATTATTTTCGACAATCCTTAGAAAATCGGGCGTTTCTATAAGTCTTAACCGCACATATAAACCTACCCATACCAATGAGGCACTTGCGATGAAAGGGATTCTCCAGCCAAAACTCAGGAACTGTGCATCATTCATGATTTTGCCGAGGATAAGAAAGATGCCGGTGGATAGCAGAAACCCGATGGGAGCACCAAATTGTGGAAACATACCATACCACGCCTTTTTGCCGGGTGGAGCGTTTTCGGTAGCTAATAATACGGCGCCACCCCATTCTCCCCCGAGACCCAAACCTTGTCCGAAACGGAATAAAGCCAGCAGCAATGGGGCCGCAATACCGGCGGATTGATACGTTGGCAAGAGGCCAATAGCCACTGTTGAAGTGCCCATGGTCATTAACGCCGCAATAAGTGTGGCCTTCCGCCCAATACGATCTCCAAAATGTCCGAATAAGGTTGCCCCTACCGGCCTGGCAAAGAAAGCAAGTGCAAATGTTGCTAATGACTCGAGGATACCTGTAGTTGGGTCAGCAGATGGGAAGAATAATTTTGGAAAAACGAGCACGGCCGCAGTGCCATAAATGTAAAAATCAAAAAATTCAATTGTAGTGCCGGCGAGGCTGGCTACCAGGATGCGCCTGGTAGTGTTCTGCGAATTAATCATTTGGCTCATAAAGTCATTTTACCCATAACAAAGCTGCGGCAAACTTAAAGGATTTGCTATTCTATTAAAATTATGGTTATTTATTTTTTCCAATGTCCGGGAACAAGGTAAGAGGGGTTGCAAATTAAAAAAATGTTGCCTATATTTATAATCACACATCAGTCTCCGTTACTCTCCCAATCTTTTGAAAATCTTTACGCTAACACTATTACATTGTCGCACAGACAATATCCCCTATCAAATGTAATTATTAGCACTAATCCTTTTTTTCCTTGTTTGTTGTATCAAAGTATCTAAAGAATATTTTGTAACGCTATAATTCAAAGCAGTTGCCTGGGTATAACTATTGAAGTTATGTAAGGGCTCATTACAGTATTTCTGAATTAATAATCTAAAAATTAAAAGCGAAATGAAAAGGTTAGCGATAATACTCATAGTAGTTACAATAACTTCCTGTAAAAAGAAAGCGAAAGAATTTATAGCCAAAACGCCCGACCAAATTGTAAAAGAAGCTGCCGTGCCTTTTATAGCCAGGGAAATTGGAGACCTTGATATGAATGTTATGATTGCAAGAGACACAACAAGAAATGCAGTCTATAGAGGTATTGCAATAGATAAAATTCGGAATAGCGAGTCGGATTATTTATATTCGGTAACAATAGAAAATATATTTTCCCGTGATTTTGAAGAGCGATTAGAAAACCAAAAAAAGTTAATTACAGCCAACTGTAGACAAATTGAACGTAATAAACAATTCAAACAATTAGCAGTAGATCAGATCAAAAAATAAAGTATATCTAACGATAAGCCTTGGCTTTTAGCACGTAATAAACCAGTTTCCCATGACAGTTTATTGAAATGAAAACCACTTATTGTCTAACTTTATAGCAAACCTTCACGTGAAATATTTTTTCACTGTCATACTCTTTTTCGTTTTAGAAGTGGGATGTAAACCTAAATCTTCAAAAAGAAACTTCCTTGAAAATAAGTTGAAAGAAACCATGAGTATTTACCTGCATAAAACACTTAACCCGGGCGTAACATTCAACATACAAGATGTAAGTTATGTTCCTGTAATAGGCCAAAAAATGTTTGTTTGCCAGTTCAATGTAAATATTCATTATAAGGGTGCAGACACTGTAGGCATTATGATGGCTAACATTTCATACGATTTTGAAAAGGTAACCCGGACGAAATAAATTTCATCGTTAGTTCACATTATTTTTGCGGATATCATAAACGTAAGCTATTGCATTAACTTTTCTGCAAGGCTTTCACTTTAAATCCATGCAATGCATGTATACATTTTTTGAGGACCGAAGATCGAATTTCTTTCGCCGATCTTTTCAACATTACGAAAGCCATTATTTTTAAGTAATGATAACATCTCCTGAAAAGTAATTGGAAATGGCACCCACCTGTTCGATTTGTCTGTATCATATTCCACGATCAAAAACCGGCCATCTCTTTTTAAAAAGGTTCGTAGTCTTTGTATCAGTCCTTTTTTATCTTTTATATAATGAAAAGAATTTGCCATCAGGATTCCATCTAATTCCTGCCCCCGAAAAATAACAGTTTCCATATTTCCACGAATGCATTGAATGTTTACATCATTTTCCGAAACCAGCAAAGGCATTTCTTTATCTACAGCATAAATGGTGCTTCCCGGTTGTAAGCAATTTGCTAAAGCATAAGTAAATGTTCCACCACCGCATCCTAAGTCTGCCCAATATTTAATTCCATCTTCTGCCTCAAATGCTTTTTCAATCAGGGTTTCTGCTTCTTTAATTTTCATAAAGAAAAAAATTTACTCTTAGGTTTTGATGTGTACCGAATCTGCGGCAATGCCTGGTGATAAACAAGTAAACTAAGTTAGTTTTTTAAATTACACCTGTTGTTAAAGTGAACGAAAACATATTCTATATTTGAAAGGCGGATTAACCTATTTGCATATTCGGCGGAAAATTTTTTTGGATTGCTTAATCGGCCACGACATAAACTATTTTATAACCGAAATAAATCAACGAGTGAAATCAGGCCTGGGAAAAACATTTAGGTAAGGATTTTTTTAATTCAAAAATCAAATCATAATGTCTTCTTTAAAAAACGAAAATATGAGTTCACTACCCGGCAGTACAATTGGCACAACATCCGAAATAAAAACTATTGAAAAAGGAAACAGGCTCGCTTCGCTGGACTTTTACCGCGGATTGGTGATGGTACTTTTAATGCTTGAATCTTCAGGCTTATATGACCATCTTAATGAGCATACACAAGAAGGTTCTTTTCTCCATTCATTAGCAATACAGTTTACGCATTATCCATGGCACGGGTTACATTTTTGGGATTTAATACAACCGGCATTCATGTTCATTGCCGGCACCGCAATGGCTTTCTCTCTTACAAAACAAACCGCCCAGGGATTATCATGGAACCACCAGGCAAAACATGCGTTAAAAAGGAGCGGGTGGCTGTTTTTCTGGGGCGTACTTGATTATGCTGTAAGAGGTAATCATCTGTCCTTTGAACTTTGGGATGTTCTAACGCAATTGTCGTTTACCATGCTTGTGGCATTTCTCATCTTTAGATGGAAAGCCTCGTACCAATTACTTTTCAGCCTCGGCTTATTGGTACTTACGGAATGTCTTTATCGTTTAATAAAAGTTCCCGGCTTTGATCAGCCTTTTACAGATCAGCATAATTTTGGAAATTATATTGATGTGATATTAATGAATAAGATTAACCCCGGAGGCTGGGTCGCTATCAATTGCATTCCTACTGCGGCGCACACTATTTGGGGAGCTGTTGCGGGTAAATGGTTGCTTACATTGGCAAACAGAAAAACCAAAATCAGTTATATAGTCATCTTTGGAATTATTGCATTAGCGCTCGGCTATGGCCTGGATCTGGCCGGCATAACGCCCATCATTAAACGAATTGCGACAACATCTTTTACACTTGTTTCAGGTGGTTATTGCTTACTCGCATTGGCACTTCTTTACTTTTGGATCGATGTATTAAACCATAAGCGATGGTTGCTTTTTTTTACCATTGTAGGAATGAACTCCATATTTATTTATCTCTTCTTTGAAATAGTTATGAGCCGCTGGCTTTTTACATACATAAGCACCATTGTTAATGGAGTTATTTCGCCTACGGGCATCTCCGAAACAGCAATATTATTTATTACATCAGTCACTATATTTATTTTTGAATGGCTGTTGTGTTATTGGCTGTATCGAAAAAAGATATTTTTTAAGTTATAAACGAAAGAATCTTTTCCTTCTTAGTTCCCGATCGCATGATCGATAGGAAATGCCTCACCTTTACTTGCCTTGAGTTGTGTCCATTCTTCATCCGGCTTTGTCCACAAAGGATCTTCTGTGGGTAGACCTAATATCAAAAAGCCTTCCGAACAGAGATATAAACTGCCGGTAGAAATATAATCTTCGCCAATGCCCGGCTGGTGGCCATGGAAACCAATCTGAAGCCAGCCGTTTGCATCAAAAGTGCCGGGCGCTTCTACCTGTTTTTTAATTACTGAATAGAGTGCTGATCGAACCTGCTGCGGATCAATTTTTTTTAAGTCGTGCATCAAAGCAATTTTACCCAGTAACTGGAATGCCCCAAAACGATAGGCCAATGAGCGGCCAACAGGCGGGAAATAAGCTTCGGGCGAAATAAGTCTTTCGAGTATTTCCGCATAACGCTGCGAACGCTTGAGCGCTATATCATAAAGAGCGGAATATTTACCTTCTCCTTTTACAGCCTGTAATACTTCAAGCAACATAGGATGAATTACATAACTATTGTAATAATCAAAGTGAAGATCGGGGCCATCGCCATAAAATCCGTCACCTTTATACCATTGCATGATGTGACTAACGGCATCGTCTACACGCATCATATCGCATTGCCCGGTTGCCTGCAAAAGAAATGCTTCTATCTCTGCACTAAAAAGCAACCAGTTATTTTGATATGGTTCAATAACACGAGACGACTTAAAGGCATTAATAATATTATTTTTTGTAGTAGTGTCCAGTGGCTCCCATAATTGGTGCGGCGCACGTAATAAAGCCTGTGCAAGAAAAGCAGCATCCACAACGGGCTGCTTTCCTTTATTAAAATTCATGAAATCGGGAGATTGCGGATCGGTGGCATTATGTAAACATCTTCTTACCAGCAAAATGTATTTACCCCTCAATTTTCCTTCATCAGAACCATCAGGGCCAAGTTCGAGCCAGGGAGCCATGCCGGCAAGTAAACGGCCAAAGGCTTCGAGGTAAGTATAGTTTCTTCTATCTGCTTCCTGACCCAGGGCAGCTTCCACCGGCATTTTTTCTTTTAATTTATTAACGCTTAGTGCATCCAATACCGGGTCCGCTATATGCGTGAGTTGACTGACGAGGTAAGCTCTTTCGCTTGCGCCACCAGGTAATATATTTGGGGTTTGTCCAGTTGAAGCATGTATCGCAGAAAATAACATTACGAAACTTAGCAAAAGGCATCTGGTCTTTTTCATGTCGTATATTTTTTTAGAACTCAATATAATTACATCGATGGAAAGGCTCATGTTAAAACGAGTGCCGGACTATTATACGAAATCGTCCAGGCATGGTTGAAGCAAAAGATTCGGGGTGTTTAATTTACTGCGTGGTTATCTTTTATAATGCATGTTTTCAGTATAAACTTTTTCATGAATCTTAACCTAAATAATAGATTCTGTAAACTGTATTTAGGATCAGAACTATTGTAGAAATTAAAAAAATCAGGTAAGCACGGTAAAACTTTTTAAATCCGTTAGTAAGGGCGCTGTCCTCATTCTTTTTCAGAGCCGTCATCAGGTGCGCATAACCCTGGTAATTTAATGCGGAACCTATTATAATCACGAGTATGTCTAACATTCCAATTACAGGCCATATAGTGTAGTAATAATCGTAGTTAGAAATACCAGGCGACCGGGCTGGAATTTTTTGAACATAATGATACCAATCCAATAAATTGAGCAAAGCATAAATTAAGTTGCAAAACAGCAGAATGGTAGTAACTCTGAATGTTTTTTTTATAAATAAAGAGGCTTCCTCATTTGTAACAAAAAGCGATAAAATGTCTTTCATGGTTGAGTTTGTTGAACAAGTGTTCCGTTAGAAACCGCTGTTAAAATGTATGTATTGATTATCTAATTTTACCACTGTCTTCGCAAAAAAGCTGGCTACTACAAGAATAAAGACAAACCAAAGCTGACTTCTGCTGTGCGATCACTGACGGCATAGTACCGTTATTAAAGTGCTTTTTTTGATGGCATAAATTTTACAACCGTATTGGGCATTGATTTCACTGTTCTTAAATACGTGTAAATTGCGGAGAGATCTTCTTTGTTCATATTGCAATACATGTTCCACGGCATAATGCTATTGAAGTCTCCCGCGGCAACGGACTGAGGTTTATAGCTTGAATCTGCATACTGCTTAAACCTGCTGATAAACATATCTTCTGTCCAGCTTCCCAGCCCCGTTTTAATATCCGGAGTTAAATTTGCTGAGCGTACAACAGATCCGTCGGGAAACATGAATTCCCTGCCACCACTAAAAGCGAGGTCCGGAATAATCTTGCCTTTATCGGCTTTAGTATGGCACTCAATACATGAACAGGCGTTTACAAGGTAGGCGCCATAAGCCAACTGATCAGATTTTGGAGGTAACTTTTGAAGATTAGCTTTAGCGGGAATAGTGTTAATAATAAAATTCATGGGGAAATCAGGAGCCGGTTTTTCAATTGTGTTTTGAATGGATGGCAAGGTTCGGACATAGGCAATGATGCTCATAATATCTTCGGGGTCCATTTTTCCATAATGCGAGTAGGGCATCACAGGAAACAAAGCTGTTCCTTCTTTAGTAACACCGGTTGTAATCACACGAAAAAGTTCTCCATCTGTATAGCGACTGATACCCGCCGGGGTTACGTTTCTTGAATAAAATATGCCGGGGAAGCCTGCTTTCTGATCAAATCTTTCACCTCCTTTCCCGAGTGTTCCGGGTATTAGTGGTCCTGCAAATTTTGACCAGTCGCGGGTAGAATGGCAATCCATACAAGCCGTAACGGAGTTGGCAAGATATCTGCCCCTCTCAATCCGTTGTGCTGTATAGTCTATCTTCATATCCGGCGCTGGCCCAACATTAGGAAGTGCTGCCTTTACATAAATCAACAGGCCGGCAACCGCGACAATTATAAATAACAAAATATAGCCAAGAATTCTGAAAACCTTTTTCATACAGTAATTTTTTGCAATTAGTTATTAATGAAGTTAGACGATTAACATATGGTAAATTTAAGAATTTAGAAAATTTCACCAATAAAAATCTGTCTTCAAAAAAGATGAAAAATCTCTTCTCACTTTATTACTTTAGCTCTTGGCGTTTATTACTAAAGAAGTATTATGGAGCTGTTGCGAAGGCAATTTATTTTAAAGCAACCCCGAAGATATAATATCGCGACAGAACACAATTTTTTAATATCAAAGAACCTGGCGTATAATTCTTATCAATCAATAACCGGCAGCCATTCCATCTTTGCGGGGATCGGATGCTCCATGATATACATGCTGCACTGCATCAAATTTAATGCACTGATAACCGCCAAATTCTCCCGGCGTTCCCGCAGCAACATTATATCCCATTTGCAATAAAGTGCGTATGGTTTCAGGCGAGAATCCTGATTCAAGGTAAATAGTTCCCACGTCTCCTCCTGCTTTTCCCGTTGGCTCGGAGGAACCTTCGTGAGCGATTCTTGGTGCATCGCCAGCCTCCTGTATGGTCATGCCAAAATCAATCATGTTCATGAGAACCTCTACTTGCCCTTCGGGCTGAAATCCGCCACCCATAACACCAAAGCTCATGTAGGGTTTATCGTCCTTAGTAACAAACGCGGGAATAATTGTATGGAAAGGGCGCTTGTGCGGAGCGAATGTATTATTCTGCCCATTGTGCAATGAAAATAAATAACCGCGGTTTTGTAAAAAGAAACCAAGGCTATCGGGTACCAGGCCTGAACCAAATGCCGCAAAATTGCTCTGGATAAGAGAGACCATATTACCTTCATCATCTGCAACAGTTAAGTAGACAGTCTCGCCACCGTTCAATGCTTTATCATCGCCGGCAGCAACATGTGGCAGTGGCTTTTTTATATCGATTAAGTTGGCTCTTTCAGCACCATATTTTTTTGAAATCAATTCATCAACAGGAATTTTAACAAAATCGGGATCAGCATAATATTTTGCCCGGTCCTCATAAGCCAGTCTTTTTGCTTCGGTAAAAAGGTGAATGTGTTCTGCACTTCCAAAATCCATTTTGCTAAAGTCAAACTTTTCAAGAATATTAAGCATTTCGAGTACGGTGATGCCCTGGCCGTTAGGAGGCAGTTCCCATACACGATATCCCCGATAGGTTGTTGATACGGGATCTACCCACTCCGATGTGTGGTTTGCAAGATCTTTGTAAGAAAGATAACCACCTCTCTTTTTCATGAATGCATCAATTGTTTTTGCAATTACACCTTTGTAAAAAACATCTCTTCCGCCTATGGCAATTTTTTCCAGTGAATTTGCAAGCTGAAGATTCCTAAACACTTCGCCGCGTTTTGGTGCTTCGCCATTTGGCATAAATACAGCTTGCACATTCGGATCGTTTCCATACAAACCTTTCAGTTGCGCATACTCGAAAGCGGCTTCATCTGCAACAGGAAATCCTTTTCGTGCATAATTAATAGCATAAGAAAGAATAGTGGTCATCGGCAACTTTCCGAATTTTCCGTGAAGCTGAAACCATCCGTCCACACAACCCGGAACGGATACGGACAAAGGGCCGCTGAAAGGAATGTTCCCGTGTCCTTGCTTTTTCAATATATCCAATGTAAGTCCGTAAGGCGACCTTCCGGAAGCGTTCAACCCATATAGTTTTTTTGTTTTGGCATCATACACAATCGCAAAAAGATCACCGCCAATCCCATTCATTTCAGGGTCGGTAACGCCCAGCACAGCATTAGCAGCAATGGCAGCGTCAATGGCATTGCCACCATTTTTTAAAACATCGATAGCAGCTTCCGTTGCAAGCGGCTGGCTTGTGCAGGCCATACCGTGTTGCGCCATCACAACGGAGCGGGTGGCGAAAGTTCTTCCCATGAGCCTATCCTGTGCATGCATAGGAGGATTTGTCAAAAAAATAAAAAAACCGAAAAATAAAATGTCATGGATATATTTCATCTGCAATTTTTTGTGAGTATATGATTTAGGAAAGTTAAGAAGAAATATAGTTTTAGTTCTTTTCAGAGAAGCAATTGAAATCTTTTATTCACAAACATATTTCAAATGAGTGTATTCAGAATTGAGTTCACAGTTTCTTTCGCTGATGCTACATTTGAATAATTTTCATAAATTATAATAAGCTATTATTTGTAAATTAAATAGGGTACTTTCGGGTGATGCAGACATTGGATGAACCAAAGGCAACAAAAGATGACTATGAGCTGACTATAGACACCTACCAAATTAAGAAAGCAGCCATGATTCTGAGAGCGATTAACCATAAGTTGCGGCAGGAGTTAATCGCGGCAATTCACCAACATAAAAGCGTTACTGTAACTCAACTATATACACAACTTCGAATTGAACAATCAGTAGCATCGCAGCACCTTGCTATATTAAGAAAAGCCGGTGTTGTGTCGATACTTTGCAAGGGGAAGAATAAATATTATTCCATTAATGCTGTCCGGCTGGATCAAATAAATAATTTCGCAAAAAATCTTGTAGCATAATTTTACCGGTTCCAAAAATTTTAATGGCTCTCACTAATAAACTTCGCCACATTATCGTGCAATAATTTTAAAGACTCAGGTTGCAAATAAACCATATGGCCCGAAAAATATTGTTTGCATTCTATATTTTTTTGCAATGCTGCCGGCATCGGAAGGTGTTGCAGTTCGTAGATGCCCTGGTAAAAAGGGGTGCCCAAATCAAAATAGCCACTGTTCAACATTACTTTTAAATTCGGGTCAACAATCATGGCTCGGGCGAGGGCCGTCATTACATTTGGATACACATTTTCCTGAGGGTCAGTAAAGCCGGGTATCTTGTGCCGATAATCCCATTGATCGTATACACCTGCCCCGCCGGGATAAAAAGTTTGGTCATATCCATACTTCAATTCGCCACGCACATAGTTATTAAATGCCCCGATGAACGGTGCGTCTACATAAGAATCCATCGGATCGTACTGGCTTTTCTCAGCAAGGGGATTCATGGCGTACCCACCAAAACGTGCATCCAGCCTGCCTGTCACCATATCTTCATCAGCAAGCAATTGCTGCTCAAATTGCTGGTCTTCAATCCTGAGGTTAGCCTTTTTTATATAATTTAGATCCAGCCCGGTATAGTCGTGAAGCTTTGCGGCGATCTGATCGAATGAAGCCTCGTCGAGCGAAGCACCCTTACCTAACGCCAACGCATATTCGTTCATGGCAAAATGCTCCACTTCCTGTAAGAAAGGCTCGAGCTTTTCAGTTTGGTTGGGCAACTTATGATGATACCATGCAACTGCCGCATAAGAAGGCAAAGCAAGTTGGTATGGCAAATCGTTCCCCGGTTCGGCGTGTGGATTGTCGGGTGAGTTGGCAAGATTCAAAATTTGTGAAAGCAGGATGACGCCATTGAGGGAAATTCCCTTTCCATTCACGAGGACATCTGCAAGAGTAGCCGAACGAAAGGTGCCATAGCTTTCGCCAAATAAATATTTTGGCGAATTCCAGCGGCCATATTCTGTGAGAAATTTGGCGATGAAAGAACCAAAGGCATTTGCATCAGGATCGGCTCCATAAAATTCTTCGGGCTTACCTGCGCCTCCCATTTCTTTTGTGATGAGTTTGCTGAAACCCGTGCCCGGTGCATCAATAAAAACAAGGTCACTCGCGTCTAAAAGACTGTAATCGTTATTGACCGTTTTGTAAGGAGGCCTTGTGCGGGTGGTATCCTGCAGGTAGACTCTTTGAGGCCCAAAGGCACCCATATGAAGCCAGATGGTGGAACTTCCCGGGCCACCGTTGTATAGAAAAGTTACGGGCCTTTGGCTGGCATCTTTTCCATCTTCTTTAAAATAAGCAGTATAAAATATACTTGCCGTTGGTGTATCAACATTATTTTTAAGAATTATTGTTCCGGCAACTGCTTCATAATTAATTCGGGTACCCTCCACCGTTACTGTACCATGAGTTATCGATTTTTGAGGCATTTTAAAATTGGAAGCACTATCCTCTCTAACCTCAACTTTAACGATCGTGCCTTCTTTTTTTGCCTGCGCAAACGAAGCGTTACATATAAACATAAGAAGAGCGGTAAGAGTAATGGGTATTTGTCTCATTATTATTTTTGTTGATCGATGTATGAAATAATTACAGGAATATTTATTGCAAAATAAATATTGAATCTCTCGACCCAAACTTACAATTTTTTTCCCGCCGTATTCCACCCGATATACTGAAGTTGTCTGAAATAGAAACAATAACAATTTTTTCGAATATCCCTTCACGTCAAAATAATTTTACCGGCTTTATCAATCTATCAATCATTTTTCAAAAGTATTGACTGGCATTTAATTGTTAGCTTGGCCATGCCAGCAGGCGCTTCATACATGCTTCAGGTCATCTTATAAAATATTATGTGACCACATGAAATGGTATTGAAAAATAAAATTGTGCATATCATTTATTTTTTTAATATTTATAATCTAAACCAAACCAACATGCGAAAGACGATTGCTTTATCCGCAATACTTTTTATTGCGCTTACCACTATTTTTTTTACGGCCTGCGACAATAACAACACCAACAATACTTCAACTGAGCCTGTAGCAAATAACAAGGAAGATTCCATGCGAAAGGTAGTCGCCAGGGGGGAATATCTTGCAATCCATGTAGCTGCGTGTATACATTGCCATAGCATGAGGGACTTTAATAAATATGCAGGACCCGACATTCGGGGTACCGAAGGTGGTGGTGGTGGAAAGTTTGATCATTCAATCCTGGATGCAATTCCAGGGACAATGTATAGCAAAAATATTACTCCTGATTCCGCTACCGGCATTGGTGCATGGACAGACGATGAATTGGTGAGGGCTATCACCCAGGGCATCAGTAAGAAGGGTGATACGTTGTTTCCTTTAATGCCCTACGCCAATTTCAACAGAATGGCAAAGGCTGATCTCATGAGCATTATAGCCTATCTCAGAACATTGAAACCCATAAAAAATACAATTCCTGGCAGACAATTAATGATTCCCATAAGCATGGCATACCCGGCACCGGCGCTTCAAAAATCTATCGATGGAAATGTATGCCCGCCGGAAAGCGACGAGGTAAAATATGGTGCCTACCTTGTAAATATGGCTGGCTGCAGTGATTGCCATACTCCTTACGTAAAGGGACAGCCGGACTTCAGCCGCCAATTTGCCGGTGGAAATACCTTTGTTCTTGGAAATTTTAAAGTTACTTCAGCTAATATCACTCCGGATTCCACCACGGGTATCGGCAAATGGGATCTTGAAGGATTTATGAACAAATTCACCGTTTGCCGTGTGGAGAAAGGTTATAACTATGATCCCGGTAAAATGAATACTGTGATGCCGGTTGTTGATTATTCAGGTATGAAAGACTCGGACCTGAAAGCAATTTACGCATACCTCCGTTCTGTAAATCCAGTTAACAACCTTGTGGTGAAATATCCGCAATAAATTCGAAGAGTTACAGGAACATCGGTAGCCCTAGGCATAAAGTATTCATTCGCCTGAATTTAATTTGGCGTTTAATCATTGACGTTATTACCCTTCATGTTTTGTTTTATAAGACAATGTGAGTCATCCCAAATGAACAATTCCCAAATTCGTTTAACTTCACTTTCAAAATTTTTGAAGATGGCAATCCGTATTTTTATTACCGGCGGTACATTTGATAAAGAGTACAACGAGTTGAACGGTCAATTGTATTTTAAAGATAGCCACCTGGCAGATTTGCTTGCAATGGGGCGAAGCCGGGTTCCGGTGGCGATACGTACATTAATGATGGTTGACAGCCTTGAAATGAAAGATGAAGACAGGGAGCTAATCATACATCAGTGTAACAATTGTGATGAAACACAAATTGTAATTACACACGGTACAGATACGATGACCATTACCGCAAAAGTCTTGGCCCAAAATGTACCTGGTAAAACAATTATACTAACGGGAGCGATGATACCTATTAAATTCGGGAGCTCAGATGGGTTATTTAACCTTGGCAGCGCACTAGCCTTTGCTCAAACACTTCCCGAAGGCGTTTATGTGGCAATGAATGGCCGGTATTTTAACTGGGACAATGTTTGGAAGAATAAACAAACAGGTGTATTTGAAGAAGTGAACTAAAAGAATAGGTAAAAATTAATTCATGCAACATGTTCTTGATAACCCGGTATGGAATGCGTTAATTTCTGGTAACAAAAACCTCTCGACAGGAAATGACAGAGCTAAGTATTTCCTGAAAGATATTGCGCCTTTTGCAGGGGTAAATACAGTAACAACAACAGAGTTAAAACTACTTTATGACATCGCGTATGCCGGCAGTACCTTTGCATTTTTTAGCAGTAAAGAGATTGGAATACCACAACCGTGGAAAGTTGGTCAGTGCACACAGGCTTTGCAAATGGTTCATGATAAAGTAACCCAAAAGGAAACTGTTAGTGATGAAATTGTTGCTTTAACCAGCAATGATATTTCTGCAATGCTTGCCTTAACGAAACTGACAAATCCCGGCCCTTTTCTTACAAGGACTATTGAATTTGGTAACTATGAAGGTATTTTTAAGGATGGTGAGTTGGTAGCGATGACGGGGCAAAGAATGCGCCCTTTTGAGTACATAGAAGTAAGCGCTGTTTGCACGCATCCCGAACATACCGGTCATGGGTACGCGACGAATCTTATTGTAAGACAAGTTCAAAATATATTGTCACAATCCGCCATTCCTTTTCTACATGTAAAGAAGGAAAATATCAATGCTATAAAATTGTACAATGCTTTGGGCTTTTCCATAAGAAAAGAGATGTTCATTTATGGGATAAAAAAAATGTAAGCCTGCTATTCATGTTTAGTAATAAAATGCGGCTATTCGGTTCAATCACATTTTTATGCATCATATTTATCCAACACTCCCCAATGCCTTGCGAACAGCAGGCGCCACCACGTCTCCAAATAATTCAATAGCATGCATCATTTGTTTATGCGGCAAAGTGCCGACGCTGAATTGAACCATAAAACGTGTGTTATGGAACAACTCATATTCGTACAATATTTTATCAATAACCTGTTGGGGGCTGCCGACCAGCAATGAGCCCGAAGGACTTCGCATCGATTCAAACTGCTCACGGGTTGTAGGTGGCCAGCCACGTTCACGGCCTATCTTAGTCATTACAGCTGCATAAACAGGGAAGAATTCGTTGGCCGCCTGTAAGCTATCGTCAGCAATATATGCGTGCGAGTTGATGCAAAGCTTGAGAGCATTGATATCATGACCTGCTTTTACATATTCCTGTCGATAATAATTGGTCAGCTCAACAAACTGGCGGGGCATTCCGCCAATAATCGCAATTGTTAGCGGCAGTCCCAAAGTTGCTGCACGTAACACAGATGAAGGGGTTCCTCCTATCGCAACCCAAATGGGCAATTGTTTTTGATACGGTCGCGGGTAAACGCCGGCATCGTAAAGGGGAGACCGGCGTTTCCCTTTCCAGGTTATTTTTTCTTTTTCATTTATTGCAAGCAGCAGCTTCAGCTTTTCATCAAAGAGACTATCGTATTCATCGAGGTCGTACCCGAAAAGCGGGAATGACTCTATAAAAGATCCTCGGCCTGCCATTATCTCGGCCCTTCCGCCGGAGAGCAGGTCTACCATGGCAAACTGCTGAAAAACTCTCACGGGATCATCCGAACTTAATACACTAACGGCGCTGGACAAACGAATATTTTTTGTTCTTACCGCTGCAGCTGCAAGCAATGTTGCCGGCGACGAAACGAGAAAATCGGGGCGGTGGTGTTCGCCAATGGCAAATACATCAAGGCCCAGTTGATCTGCCAGTTCCACTTCTTCCAGAAGATTTTGAATACGTTGGTAAGGGCTGATGGTTTTACCTGTTAATGGGTCGGGAGTTAATTCGACAAACGTACTGATACCTAATTCCATAATACAAAAATAAGGGAATGATGCAGTGAACAAATCGAACGAATCTGAAGCAATAAATTACTCATCGCTGGCGGTTGAATTAACAATTTTCACAATCAATAATCTTTTCACTGTTTACATTTGCAGCATGAAAAGTATAAAAGTTTTATTTCTTTTAGCGATAGCAATAGTAACGATGCAGTTTGCTTCAGCACAAAATGTTTCTATTGATACGGCAAAAATCGGCGACAATGAAAAAGCGGGACACTATATTAAAATAAGAGGTTTTAATATGTATTATGAAACTTATGGCGCAGGGCAACCTTTGCTGTTAATTCATGGCAACGGCGGCTCCATCAGCAATTTTATGTACCAGGTACCTTATTTTTCAAAAAGTTATAAGGTAATAGTAGCTGATAGCAGAGCCCAGGGCAAATCTATTGATACAGGAGATTCCTTAAGCTACGAGATGATGGCCGATGACTTTAATGCTCTGTTAGATGCCCTTCACCTTGACTCGTGTTATGTAATCGGCTGGAGCGATGGCGCAGTCAACGGTTTGTTGCTCGCGATACGTCATCCGGTTAAGATAAAAAAGCTTGCAATTACCGGAGCTAAATTATCTCCTGATACAAGTGCGGTCGATGCTACAGCTAACGAATGGGCATTAAAGTTCAATGAATCCTTAAAGAAAATTAAACAAACTCCTGAAGTAAAAAATAGAATTAAAGTGGCACGTCTGCTATCTTATCAGCCACATCTTTCAACTGCCCTGTTGTCGTCAATTAACTGTCCAACACTCGTTATCGCCGGCGATCATGATGTAATACTTCCAAAACATACTTTGCTTATTGCTTCGTCTATCCCAAAGTCTTATTTATGGATATTGCCAGGATCCGGCAACTCAACACCGGTTTATTTTAAAGATCAGTTTAATGAAGTGGTGGGCAATTTTTTCAGAAATCCGTATAAAAAAATTGAAGGACTGGATCGCTTTAATTAAACAGTAACAATTAACCATTTAACATTAATTTTTCCAAATATCTCTGCACATCTCCCATAGTTCGTTACAATGATCATTTTGTTAATGAACCGGGCCGCCGGCAGTTTTAAATTGAGCTACAAAACGAAAATTTAAAAAATGCGCATACATTATGAGGCAAACAGCAGGAGCTAAAAAAACAAATTCGTATTTAAAGAAAATTTGTTTCAGAATTAAAAAAATAAAACCGGCCGTAAAAATTAATAAAGGCTTTAAGTTTCTGTGATGGCCTCTGTAACCGTGCGATAAAGCATAGCATCCAACAATAAACGCAATGCTAATCATAGTCCATTCAAAAAAAAGATTGTGTATAATGTTTATGCCAAATAAAGGAAGTGATGTTAAAATTAAAGGAAGTATTGCGCAATGGATTGCACAAGCCACAGAGGTTATCATTCCCATCAAATCCCAATTAATTCTTTTTATAAAATTGATCATGGTTACAAAAATAGTATATTTGCAACAACGATGCATAAAATAAATTTTCTTTTTTCTGCACACTAATAATTTTACACTTTATTAAACACTTTATGCTGCAAAAAAAGCTACCTTTTTAAATTATGAAAAAGAAAATATTTTTTTACACAGGTTTCTTCCTTGTATTGATAACTGCATTTTTCCTGTTTCTTTTTTCGGGAACCGATTACTATAAAGTGAAATTGCCGGTAATGAATTATGTGCAGGACTTTTCATTTACTGGGCAGGATGGAAATGCAATTACTGAACACAATGTGGATGGTAAAGTGTATATAGCTGATTATTTTTTTACCACCTGCAAAGGCATTTGCCCCAAGATGAATGCCAACCTCGCGACAATTTTTGAGAACTTCAGAAACGACAGTGAGTTTGCTGTGATTTCTCATTCTTCTATGCCTGAAACTGATTCGGTTCCTTTATTAAAAGCCTACGAGGAAAAAATGATTGGCAAGAATCCGCATTTTGCAGCCAAATGGTATTTTGTTACAGGCACAAAAGATTCTTTATATAGAATGGCGCAGCAAAGTTACCTGCTCGATAATGCTAAAAATGACTCGTTAAATATTAACGATCAGTTTATTCATACGCAATTTTTTGCTTTAGTTGACAAGGAAAGAAGAGTAAGAGGTATTTACGATGGGCTAAAAGATGATGAATTACAACGCTTGCAGGACGACATTGAAAAACTTTTGAAGGAGCCGTATAAAGGAAATATTTTTAATCATTCAACATTTAGCAATAATCCCGGTTAATTTTTTATGCCAGGCAAAACCAAAGACATATTAAAACAAAATCGTTTAAGCATTACCGATAGCCGCTTAAATATTCTCGAACTTTTTCTTAAACAAAATGGGGCGCTTTCGCATGCCGACATTGAAAAAAATACCGGTGAATCTTTTGACCGCGTTACTGTCTATCGCACATTACAAACTTTTACCGAGAAAGGTATCATTCATCTTATTCCAACTACGGACAATTCTATAAAGTACGCTCTATGCAAAAATGATTGTGCACCAGGCCATCATCATGACAATCATGTTCATTTTATATGCGATGAATGTAATAAAACTATTTGCCTGGACGGAGTGGATGTTCCCGAAGTAAGGCTACCGAAGGGTTTTAAGCCGCAGCATTCAGAAATGGTTGTAACAGGAGTTTGCGGAGAGTGCAGGTGAGTGACCTATTTAAAATGTACGATGTACGTTGTTCAGGAAATCCATTGATGCAGCGCTTTTGCAAGAATCTATTCAAAACTATTTTCGCAAAAAATTCACGATGTCTCTTACCAGTTTTTGGTTCAATGGTAATGAAGGATCCATATAAGTTTTGTCATTTTCATCTTTGCATCCTTCATCCGTGTCTTTTAAAGTATGTGTCATTAAAGGAATAATATCCAACAAACTTTTTTTATCAGCATTATTCAAATTCTCAGCATCAGCAATTTTTATCTGTTTATCACAAGTGCCCTGCAATATTAAAACAGGGCAATTCAACTTTTTGATTTCCTTTTGCGGAGAATATTTCAGCCACGATGTCATGTATGGCTGAATAGATTTTCTGAAAATAGAATTTAATGAAGCGGGGATATCATTCACTTCTCTTCCATTCTTTAGTTCATTAAAAATAAGTTTGATCCTGGTTTTTAAAGAATCCGGTATCGGCTGAGATTTTACCTGTTCTTCTATTACTTCATCAATTGGTCTTCCAGCACCGGCGATAGAAATAAAACCTTTTACTTTCTTCTTTTGTGAGGCTATCATCCCAATCAATGAACCCTCGCTATGGCCAATAAAACAGATGTCTTTAAAACCAAGCGTGTCATACATGTAGTCAAAAATCGTTTCTGCATCTTTGATATAGTCATCAAATATTAAGTTGTCTTCCTTAAAATCATCCGGAATGCTTTCTCCCACTCCTCGTTTATCAAATCTGAAACTTGCAATATTTTGTGAATCCAGCGCATGCGCCAGCATTTCGTACGAATCTGCTTTAACTCCCATCGGATTGTTTCCATTCCTATCTGTGGGGCCGGAACCTGCAATTATTATGGCGAGTTTTTGTTTGTTATTTCTTGAAAGCAATGTGCCGAAAAGTTCAACTCCCCCTGCAGATGCAATAGAAATTTCTTTTTCGTTTGGATAAGAAATGCTTTTGTCAGTCGGAACACTATCAACAAATCTTAAAAAATTTAATGGCCCTGCCCCATTGCCCTGGTGCCAAATTCCGGCGATGGAATCAGCAGTCATAAACTTTCCGTTATAATATCCTGAAATAATTTTTAATCCAATTTTTATACTATCCCCATTAACGGCAATGCCACTGCAGGGAAGATTATAAGCGTTTTGAGCGGGACTGTCCCATTTGCCATTAATGTTTCCGAGGCTGTCTTTATAGAAATGAAATATTAGCGGAATTTTATTGCTGTTAACGTCAATATATGCTCGCCAGTTACCCGCAATATTTTGAGAGAACCAAAACAACCAATTGAAACCGAGAATAATTACAACTAAGAAAATGCGCATGTGTTTTTTTGTAAAAATAGTTTACAAAAAAGTATCCTATAAACAAGAATATTAGCCTATTTGTATAAAAGTAAAAATATTTTATTTACCGCCAAAAACATTTTTCAAAACATCTGTTACACGTGCCGCAGGGTCCTTTCTTATACTCACTTCCTCCTGTGCAACATAGTAAAATAAACCATCGAGCGCTTTGCCGGTAACATAACCTACAATATCGGTGTCTACCGGTTTGCTGGAAAATTTGTTATACGTAGTGAAAACATGCTTTCCAATATTTTTTAGCGTCAGTTTTGTCGAGAGAAGTATCAATCACTGGCTTGAATGCAGTAGTCAATTCAGGAGAAGTTGTCTTGCGAAGGTATCCGGTGGCAGCAGTGTCGCTTCCTCTTAAAATATTCAGTGCATCGGTTACCGTCATCTTTTTAATAGCATCCAGGAAAATAGGCGCTGCTGCTTTTGATGCGTCTTCTGCTGCACGGTTCATACTTAGTTCAGCATTATCTACCAGCTTTCCAAAACCCAGCATACGCATTTTATTTTCCACATCACGTACCTGCTGTGGCAATAATATTTTTACTGCAGCATCTTTAAAAAACCCATCCGTAGCAGATAGTTTATCGCCGCTTTTTTGAGCGCCAAGAGACAACGCTTCTTTTAATCCTGAAACGATTTCACTACTTGACAAGCTTGATGAAGAACTATTAGAAGTGGATTTTTTTCCAAATAATGAGCTTGCTTTTTTAAACATGCCATTTATATTGGACGAGGAATCTTTTTGTGCAAATAGAATAACGGAAACAGATAAAAACAAGATTGAGGTAAGAATTTTTTTCATAGAAATAAATTAAAATTTGGATCAAATTTACCTTTTAAACCATAAACCAAATGTGAAAATTATGTATTGCCTAAAGCCAAAAGGTGTATATGAAAACGGAGTATTGAAGGCTTTATTATAAAATGAAGATTATTGCATCTGGAATTTGTATCCCACACCTTTTACGGTTGTAATACAATCGCCACCCAGCTTTTGTCTTATTTTTCTAATATGAACATCTATCGTCCTGTCTCCCACAATTACATCAGTACCCCAAACTTTATGCAGAATTTCATTCCGCAAAAAAACCTTAGATGGTTTTGATGTAAGCAATGCAAGCAATTCAAATTCTTTTCTTGCCAAAACAATTTCCTCATTATTGGAAGTAACAACATATTTTTCGCGGTCAATTGTAAGATCTCCTATTTGCAAAACACTTCCTGTTTCTTTTATGATTCTCCTGAACAATGCATTTACCCGGGTAACCAGAACCTTTGGACTTATTGGCTTGGTAATGTAGTCATCGCCGCCGGTTTCAAGGCCTTTTATTTCTGTGCTATCATCATTCAATGCAGTTAAAAACATAATGATGGTATTTTCAAACGCAGGAAGTGTTCGTAGAATTTTACAGACTTCAAAGCCTGTTTTTCCAGGCATCATTACATCAAGAATGATCAAATCAGGATTATGAATTTTAGCAACTTCAATAGCTTCATTGCCATTTTTTGCGGTAATAACTTCATAGCCTTCTGCCTGCAGATTGAAACTTACAATCTCCAGGATATCGGGTTCGTCATCTGCAATTAAAATTGTTCTCGGCTTATTTTCTTGTGCCATGATGCGCAAACCTATATCAAAATATTATCTGGAAGAACTTGTTTACAATTTTTTAATATTGAAATCTCATTTTAATTTTGTTTTAATGAGTGTCTCGCCTGTCCTTTTAACTTCCTAAAAAAAGGTTAATCCCTGTTGCTGCGCAGCATTTTACTCTTGCCTAAACTCTTATAAATCAGGCAATGCAATAAATTTGCAACCTTTGGTTGTATTTTTGCTTCTTTAGCACATAGAAATTATGAGGTTTATTTTTTACATTTTAGTTACATGTTTATTTATCCCCCTTTTTACCCTCGCAAATGGTGATACAACAAATATCCCTTTGAACAGGCGGGTATTTCACGATAAAATTATAGCTGAGCAGAAAAGAGCAGACATGGCAGATGGCCACCTGGATGGGTTAATAAAAGTTTCTACCAATCCTGAAATAAACTTGCAGGTAAGTGATGCTATTTTTAGAAAAGTAAATGTATTGAGGAACGATATTGAAATTGACACCGAGCTCGCTACCAATAATGATAAAATAAGGTACCTGCGCTTTGTAGAATCATTGGTA
Source organism: uncultured Chitinophagaceae bacterium (assembly GCA_963756945.1). Taxonomy (GTDB): domain Bacteria; phylum Bacteroidota; class Bacteroidia; order Chitinophagales; family Chitinophagaceae; genus Ginsengibacter. The sequence continues at coordinate 152,838 of CAVWQJ010000007.1, forward strand.
AGGGAGTTTTACAAATGATTGGCGTTCGCACAAACTTGAACCTGCATTGGCCCCCTTGTTAGTCGATAATTTTACCGAAATCATGTTTGATAATCTAAAGGGCGCAAACATGGCTCCGCTTAATAAAAAAGGTTCCGTACGAAGTAGGTTTGATTAATGCCGAAATATTCAATGAAAATGCCGGCTATAAAGAAAGCCAGGAGATTTTGTTTCTAAAATTTTGCCAACTTAATCCCGATAAAATATTAGCTAATATCGGGCCTTACGTACATGAACCATTTGCCGATTCATTGGTAATTGAGGCTTTTAATTATAGTCCCAGCCAACTGTATTCCTACGCCCAGGCGGTTGGCAGCCCACAGGGAAAATTAATAAGAAAAAATACTGATCTGAGGGTGAAAACAATCGTCGCACTGAGCAAACTTCAGCAGCGGGCGCTTTTCTATTTTCCATTTTTGGATGATCTCATTAATGGCAGACAAACTATGGAAAATATTGCAAAGTATGCAGGCACTTCAGATAAGGATTATGATAGCGTGGGCTATTATAAATTGCTGGTTAAAACAGAAGAAAGTTACTATCCCAGGCTGGTTGCGGGCGATACACCCGTTGCCATGCTTGGTTCAGATGGATTGTTCGACATGTTGCAAAGAAAAGCTGTTCAGCATTTTATTAACCCGATTAATGATCTTCATGAAAATCCTAACCCTGCTATACGCTTTCGTGCTATTGAACCATTAAGTGCAGAGGATTTGTATTACATGATGGTGTTGGGAGAAAACGATATTTATACTTCGAGCTATAAATACGCGTTTGACCGGATGATGCAAAAAATGGGACCTGTGCCGCATGGAGATTCTCTGCTAATGACGTTAAACTTTGACCATTTTAAAAAATTTATTAAAACTGCGGCCGGTTATAACAAGTTGGACGAATTTTTAAAAAGCATGCCTGCACAGGAATCCGAAACTTTAATGCAGGCTTTTGTGTCGAACCTTGAAAGAACAGGAACATTGGAAGATGCAGTGGACGTGGCAGATTCTTATGGAAGTATTACTAATCCTGTACTGCAGCAATCCATGCTGCGAAACGTAGAAACCAACGAACAAAGGTGTATAAAAGATAATAATGAACATGGTAAAAAGATTTACAGTCTTTTGAAAATTATTTTTCTTTCAGCAGATGAAAAAAATGGCATTGATCTTTCAAAAGAAATTGGCATACCACCGGTTTTCACAGTAAATTATAATTATCTCGCAGATGACTCAGGCCGCATAATTGAACAGGTATTTTTTTATGGCGATAAAGATGGTAAAGAATCTTTCAACAGTTATCTTACTTCATTTCCATCTAACGATTGGCAGATTACGCATAAGAAAGAATGGATAGAAATAAAATCTATAAAAGGAAAACCGATTTGGATATTTGCCAATTTACCGCTGGATAATACAACCGATAAAGATGCCGATGCGCAAAAAGATTTAATTGATTATATGGATGGACTTGGTTTAAATCCATCTATTGTTATTCACAGGGGCCACAGTTACCACCTTCACTTATACTATTCAGCAGCTTTCAGAAAATGCAAAAATTATTATGCTCGGCTCCTGCGGTGGATATCAAAATCTTAAAACAATCTTGAAAAATGCTCCGGAGGCACATATAATTTCCACAAAACAAACAGGTGCCAAGAATGTTAACAAACCTATTATCGATGCACTTGACAATACGCTCCGCAATGGAGGTAATATTGACTGGCGCCAAATGTGGGCGGGGCTAACCAACTATTTCAATAAAGCCCCAAAAGAATTGCGGGAGACTTTTGAAGATTATATTCCTCCACAAAAAAATCTTGGCGCTTTATTTATAAAAGCGTATAGCCGTAGTGGTGAGGTGGTGCAATAGAGGCCCCCCAACCCCTCCAGGGGAGGGGCTTAGCAGACCAGCTGGCCTGCTATTGAGATGAGGTCATTTTCATTTAAATTTGTTAAATGCCGGAAGAGAAAAAGCGAAAAAGCTACTGGATTTAAGCGTTCTCAGAAGAGTTTTTGCTTTTACCAAGCCTTATAAAAAGAAATTATATATATCGATTTTCCTTTCGATACTGCTGGCTGTTGTTTCCCCACTCCGTCCTTTTCTTATTCAATACACCGTTAATACTTTTATTAAAGATGGAAATACTTATTGGCTGATTCTTATAACAGTTATACAAATAGGAATTTTATTGATTGAAACAGGCATGCGTTTTTATTTTGCTTTTTTAACTTCATGGCTGGGCCAAACAGTTGTAAAAGACCTGCGGGTAAAAGTTTATAAAAAAATTCTTGGTTTTAATCTTTCTCAATTTGATAAAACGCCCATCGGTACATTAACTACAAGAACCATCAATGATATTGAATCAATAAACGATATTTTTTCTGACGGGCTCATTCCAATTATCTCAGATTTGCTTTCAATTATTTCGATCTTGCTGTTTATGTTTTTTGTTGACTGGCGTTTAACATTAATATGCCTTGCTCCGTTTCCGATATTAATAGTTGCCACTTATTTTTTTAAGGAAAGTGTAAATAAATCGTTTATAAAAGTGAGGAATGCCGTTGCTGCGTTAAATGCTTTTGTGCAGGAACATATTACAGGAATGAGCGTTGTTCAGGCTTTTGCAGTGGAAGAGAAAGAATTTAAAAAGTTTAAAGAAATTAATAAACAACATCGCAATGCCAATATCAGGGCGATTCTTGCGTATTCAGTTTTTTTTCCGGTGGTAGAAATTGTTTTGGCATTTTCAACCGGACTGCTGGTTTGGTGGGGCGCTAATAATGGTTTTAATGCAGGAGTAATTATTGCCTTCATCATGTATCTTAAACCTGCTTTTCCGCCCGTTAAGAGTAATAGCCGATAAATTTAATGTGCTGCAAATGGGCATGGTTGCCAGTGAAAGGGTTTTTAAAGTTTTAGACAATACAGATGTAACACCGGAAACACACAATGGCATTAACCAAATAAAAATGCAAGGGAAAGTAGAATTTGAAAATGTTTGGTTTGCTTATATTGATGAAGAATATGTTTTAAAGAATATTTCCTTCCTCATAAAGCCCGGAGAAACGCTTGCGATTGTAGGACACACCGGGAGCGGTAAAACCTCTATTATCAGTCTCATTAACCGGTTGTATCATATTAATAAAGGAGCTATAAAAATTGATGATAAAAATATTGAAGACTACGATATTGAATTTTTAAGAAGCAGGGTTGCCGTTGTATTGCAGGATGTTTTTTTATTTGGAGGTTCGGTATACGATAATGTAACGCTTCGAAACCATGCAATATCAAAACACCAGGTAGAAGAAGCTGCTAAAATGATAGGTGTTCATGAATTTATTATGCAGCTGCCGGGCGGATATGATTACAATGTAATGGAAAGAGGCGCTACGCTCTCTTTGGGACAAAGACAACTATTATCTTTTATAAGGGCATTACTCTTTGATCCTTCCATTTTAATTTTGGATGAAGCTACCTCTTCAATAGATAGCGAAAGCGAATTATTGATACAACATGCAATTGATACTTTAATAAATGGACGCACTTCTATCGTAATAGCGCATCGCCTGTCTACGATACGCAAGGCCAAGTAAAATTATTGTTCTTGATAAGGGAGAAATTAAGGAGATAGGAACTCACGCGGAACTTTTACGATTAAAAGGACATTATTACAAATTGCATAAAATGCAGTTTGAAGAAAAAGAAAACGTCGCGTAATTATTTACTTCCGACGGTGCTATCCTCCTTTTCAAACCCTTTCTCCGGCCTCATTTGCGGAAATAATAATACATCCTGTATTGAAGGTTGATTGGTAAGCAACATGCATAAACGATCAATCCCAATACCAATACCAGAGGTGGGTGGCATTCCGTATTCCAATGCCCGCAAAAAATCATAATCTATAAACATCGCTTCTTCGTCTCCGCGTGCCATAAGGTTTGCCTGTTCTTCAAAGCGCTCTCTTTGTTCCAGCGGGTCATTAAGCTCGCTGTAGGCATTGGCAATTTCTTTGCCGTTTATGATCAATTCAAAACGCTCTACCAATCCTGGTTTACTCCTGTGCTTTTTTGTAAGGGGAGCTCATTTCTACCGGGTAATCAATAATAAATGTTGGCTGAATAAAATGTTCCTCGCATTTTTCAGAAAAAATTTCGTCAATCAGCTTGCCTCTTCCCATCGTCTTATCTGCGTGTATGCCTAACTGTTGGCAAACATCTCTTAACCCGTTTTCATCTTTATCACTTATATCTATTCCCGTATATTCTTTAATAGCATCATACATCGTTATTCTTTTGTATGGCGCTTTAAAATTAATTTCAATTTCTCCGGACATAACCTTCACACTTCCGTTGACCGCTTGCGCAGCGGCCTCTAACAACTGCTCTGTTGTTTCCATCATCCAGAAATAATCTTTGTAGGCAGTGTAAAATTCAAGTATGGTAAACTCGGGATTATGGGTACGATCCATCCCTTCATTGCGAAAATTACGGCTGAATTCATACACCCATTCAAAGCCGCCAACTATAAGTCTTTTCAAAAAAAGTTCATTCGCAATGCGCAAATAAAAAGGAACATCCAATGCATTATGATGTGTTATAAAAGGCCTGGCAGCTGCGCCCCCGGGAATATTCTGCAAAACAGGTGTATCAACTTCAAGTGCGCCGCGATCGTTAAGAAATTGCCGGATCGCATTGATCATTTTTGTTCGCTTCACGAATGTTTCTTTCACATGCGGATTAACAATTAAATCAGCATAACGTTGACGATACCTGAATTCTGCATCAGTAACTTCATCAAAAGTTTCACCATCTTTTTCCTTTACAACCGGCAACGGTCTCAAGGATTTTGAAAGCAGTGTAAGCGATGTAACGTGAATAGAAGTTTCCCCGGTTTTAGTAGTGAAAACAAAACCTTTAACGCCAATGATATCACCAATGTCGAGCAGCTTTTTCCAAACAACTTCGTAAAGCGTTTTATCTTCTCCGTTAGTAATATCATCTTTACGAACATATATCTGAATTTTTCCGCTATAATCCTGCAGCACTGCAAAGGATGCTTTGCCCATATCGCGTATGCCCATTATTCTGCCGGCAATGCATACATCCGCAAAGTCACTTTTATTTTCTTCTCCCTTATAATTTGATTTTATAAATGCGGCGTTTGTGTTCACCGGATACAGCTCGGCGGGGTAAGCATCAATTCCAAGTTTTGCGAGTTCCTTCAATTTCTCTCTCCTGATAACTTCCTGCTCCGATAAATGTTGACTGCTCATAAATTTAAATAAAAATGTTTGCCATTAAATCGACAAACAAGGTATAATTTTTTGCAAAGGTAACTTTTGACATGGAGATGAACAAAGCCATATAAAATAATAAAAAATGAATGTTTCCTACTTTGCTTTTGTGGTAATTAAATTGGCAGTAGACTCATTAAAAAATTTTGTTGTTGCCATTACGCCATTGTCATGAAGCATTTTCTTTGTTCAATGGGTATTTTTCTAACCCGGGCAGAAATATCTCCATAGCTAATATAAATTGTACGGCCCTTTTCATTGCTGAGATCGGGAGTTTTACGATATATATTCTCCATCACTAAATTCAATACGGCACTGGTGTACTGCTTCATATTGCGTATTTCATAACCAGCTATACCGGATTTATTTTCGTCGTAGTACTTTAGTTGTTCATCTCTTTCCAATTTCAGGCCAAGCGTTTCGGAGTTATAAATTACGTGCTCGCTAACTAACGGATCAGTGCCATCTGTCGTTGAGTCAAAAATATTAATAGGGTAGTTACAGAGCGTTCCTCCATCAACATAAAGGTCATAGGTACACGAAGTATCTTTCATTGAAACTTCATTACCTAAACTGTCAATAGGCACCGGTTTAAAGTAGAAAGGAATGCAACCACTAATGTGTACGGCAGTTTTTAATTTCATCTCCGGCCAGTTTTTCCAGGAGAAAACTTCCAGTTCCTGTTTGCTTACATTGGTTCCTGTGCAATAAAAATCCTTATAGTTATTGCACTTCTCATGTAGCTCGTGCAATTGGAGAAAAGTGGTGTTTGCATTACCCGTTTTTGAGTCAATCAAATCGGCAAGCCAGTTTTCAAATTTTTCACCCTTGTATACGCCGTATTCTCTTTTCACTCTTTTTATCTTTCCAAAGATGTCTCTTCCGTCGTTAAAGTCCTGAATTTTTAATGTTTGCAAAATAGAATCGATCTCCTTTGATGTATAGCCAAGCGATATCATTAAACCAGCTATTGCGCCTGCAGAAGACCCAGCGACTTTTTGAATATTTGCGAGTGTACCGTTTTGTTCTAAAACTTCGAGTGCGCCTGCATAGGCAAGTCCGCGAACTCCGCCACCTTCAAGAACTAAATTTTTATATTGATAGTTATATTGAGAAAAAACAAGGATTGGGCAAAGAACAGAAGGATTAAAAACGATTTCATCTGGCGAAATTACATTACATAAGATACCGAAACGAACGATGATATAATTGTAAAAAGTTAAAATTATTCCCAGATATTATTCAACAATAATTCTATATGGCAATCATCATCCAGTTGAATATAAAGGTTGAGTCTCTGTTAATTGGTTGAAGCAAGTATTTTGAATCGACCAGCGAATAAATTTCTATTTCATTTTTTTCTTCATCAACAATCATATAATATTTAATACCAAATTTTTCATAAATAGAAAATTTGGTATACCGGTCTTTTAAAGCGGTTGATGGCGATAAAATTTCCACAACAAGCGTAGGAGGGAAATCAAGAAATTTTTTTGTGATTGGTTTACAAACAATGGAGCAATCGGGTTGCACAATAGTATCTTCTTCAATTTTTATATCAATAAAATCATACATTTTGCATTGCTTGCAGTTTGATTTTTTCAATGCGGTTTTGAATTCATAATGTAATATTCGCATACTAACCACTGATGTCTCGGCGTGGGTGCCGGACTCATTGCAAATGGAATTCCATCAATCAATTCCCATCTTCCTTCCCAGCGGCAATAATCTTCGTAAGTATAATATGGTAAAAGTTTTACTGCACTCATGAGTATAAAGATATTATTTTTTCAGGCTAACGCCAATAGCACCTGCCAGGCTTCATTTACCTTTCCTTCATCCAGCAAGTTTGCTGCATATAAATGCAATTCATTTTCCATCTCTGCCGGATTTAATGAATAATATTGAAAAATATTTTTCAATTTTTCATCTTCAAACGAAGGATCAATAACCGGTAATTCATGCAGGTTGGCTAATTGCCCAAGATGATTTCCCGTTAGTATCGTGCTGTGTTTAATAGATTCAGGAAGATTGTCAATTCCGATACCCAATGATGTATGTGGCTTTGCAACTTCAAATAAATTTTCGCTGTTAATTCTTGCATACCAATTTCCTCCTAAACGAGCCACGTGGTGTAGTTTTGGTTGATCAATCTTTCCATCATTATCAAGAATATTTTCATTGATGTGAATCATGAGTACTTCCGCAATAACGAGATTTCCGGCACCGCCTTCTTTACCTAACGGTTTTATCTCAATCACTTTACATTCCATTTGAACCGGGCTTTCTTTTACCCTTGGTGGTTTTATTAATTGCGATGGTTCTTTGGTAAATCCTGCCTTTATAAATTCATCTGTCGCTTTCGGATATTCGCAACTGCTGAGGCTTGCCTGCTGCACCATATCATACGTTACAATGTTAACAGCCACTTCGGGAACCTCAAGCAGATTTTCGAGTGTGTGTTTGGTTGTATTATCTCTTACTCTTCGTGATGGTGAGAAAACAATTATGGGAGGATTAACACTAAATAAATTAAAATAACTAAATGGGCTGAGATTTACATTCCCATTTGAATCAATAGTAGAAGCAAAACAAATGGGCCTGGGCGCTATTGCATGATTGAGAAAATTCTGTACTTCCGATGTTTTAATATCTTTTAATAAAATCGTTTTATACATAATTATTTAAAGATTCTTTTTTAACGCAAGAATCGAAAAATCGCTTTCATCCTTTACAATGGTATTCACCAGCCTTCCCAGATTTTCAATTTCCATTTCTACTTTATCTCCTTCCTGCAACCATTGCTCTTTATATTCAGGATCATTTAATTTCCCGGTTCCGTTTAATTCAAGAAAACAGCCGGTGCCAACGGTGCCGCTGCCAATTATATCGCCGGGATATAATTGTACCCCATAACTGGCACGTTCAATAATTTCAGCAAATGTCCATTCCATGTCGCCTAGGTTTCCTTCACTAACCTGCACATCATTTACCCAACATTTCATTTCCAGGTTATAAGCATTACCAATATGATTTTCTTTTGGCTCAATTAAATATTCTTCCAACTCATCCGGCGTAACCAGCATCGGGCCTATAACGGTAGAAAAATCTTTCCCTTTTGCCGGGCCAAGATTTAATTTCATTTCTTCTGTTTGCAATTCTCTTGCACTTACATCATTCATGATCATATAGCCACCTATATATTCATCAGCTTCTTCGGCTTTAATATTCTTACCCGGCTTGCAAATAACAATAGCAACTTCCAGTTCAAAATCAAGTTTGTTGAGATGATCAGGCATGCATACAATTTCTCCCGGCCCTTGTATGCTGTTATGATTTGTAAAATAAAATATGGGAAACTGATCAAACTCGGGTATCATATCCATTCTCCTGTTTTTTCTTGCAGCTGCAACATGTTGCCTGAAAGCATATGCATCGCGGCAACTGGTTGGGTTGGGTACCGGTGCAAGAATTTCAACATCTTCAACAGCAATACCTGTAAATTTTTTGTTTCCTTCAACAAGAGAACGGTTAATAGAATGAGCGATAGGAAAAATGTATTCCCAATAATTTAAAAACATTGTCATTGATACGGGCAAGTCAGGATGCAGCCTGTCAGCATCATATAAAATTCCGTCAACTAAAAAAGCTAACTGCGCATGATCTTCCTTTAAATAAGAAACTAATTTCATCAGTAAATATTTATTAAAGACCGCAAGGTAAATGATTTATAAACTCAAATCTTTATGCAGTAATCGAATGAAAAAATTATATATGACTCAATAATTGTAGCATGTTACAAATAACCATTTTTATTATTTTATTAATTTTGTAAAAAGAAAACATCTGTATGAAATTTGAAAAAATTCATAACAAAGGCCAGGCCCAAATATTTTCAAATAAAACATCTGGAATTTTTTACAAAAACACATCCCCTGGTTATCTGGAGTATCTATTTACCTGTAATTATTTATCTCCCATACTATGCATCGAAAAATTATGGATTTACAAATCTGAAAATTGCCTTGATCTTTTTGGGAGGCGTTTTATTCTGGACATTTTTTGAATACATGATGCATCGTTTTGTTTTTCACTTAATAACTGAAAATCCACGAACAAAAAGATTTGCTTACATCATGCACGGTAATCATCACGAATTTCCGAGAGACCGCACGCGTCTTTTTATGCCACCGTTGCCAAGCATCATTATATCATCAGTAGTTTTTCTAATGATGTACCTGTTAATGCTCGACAATGCATTTGTCTTCTTTCCCGGCTTTATTTTGGATACCTTCTCTATGCAAGCATGCATTATGCAATTCATGCGTGGCATCCGCCATTTAAATGGCTAAAACCCATCTGGCGAAATCATCATTTACACCATTATAAAAATGATGAAAAAGGGTTTGGCGTAAGTTCACATTTATGGGATAAAGTTTTTGGAACATCATTCGATTTAAAAAAAGAAAAGGAAGATAAAGAAGCTGTACAAAAACTTAATGTTTAAAGACTAATTTCTTTAAAACATTTTTCTATAAGTGCGGTGTACTTTTTCGCGGACAGCTCCCGTAGCTTCATGCAAGGCAATCATCTTTTTATTGAAATCGCCAACCCAGGCAAGTTCTGCTTCTTTAATCGTATTTCTTGGTATTACTTCAACCTGCAGTTTTCTTATCATTCCGCTTTCAATTCCTTTGTTCTGAAATTTCTTTTTGCAACCCATAACTATAAAGCGTATACGATGAATAGTAGTGGTTTTTTTAAGCCACAAAAACCGTAGCTTATTTATTAAATTCAGCTTTCCCTTTAGCGGTTTGAGAATAACGTTAATGTCGGGAACCGCAAGAATAAATGCAATCGGCTCATTATTATAATAAGTAAACCATATTATCTTTTCATCTACAATAGGTTTCATTTCTTTAAAAGATTGCTTTATCGTATCTAATCTGATTGGCGTAAAGTTTTCAAAATCGCTCCAGGCATCATTATATATTTCCATAAAGTCTCTCGCAAATTTTTCAAAATTTTTTCTTTCAAAATGAACAAAAGAATATTCAGGTTTATTATTGATCCAATCCGCTATTTTGGTAAACCGTTCCGGAAATGGTTTGGCTACATGTATAACATTTGTGTATTGATCGTAAAGCCTGTTGAAGCCATAGTTCTCAAAAAAATGCTGGTAATATTTATGATTATAATTCATGCCCAACACCCGGTGGCTACAAATCCTTCAATAAGCAATCCCCAGTACTTATCGTTTTCGCCAAAATTAACCGGGCCATCCATTCCTTTTGCTTCGTTCTCCTGTAGCCATTTTTTTGCTGTATCAAAAAGCTGGAATGCTGCAGTTTGATCATTTATGCATTCAAAAAAACCAACGCCACCAATTATTAATTCGGGGTTTTTATTTTTTTCATAATTAATAAAAGCGGCGATTCGCCCAATGGTTACATTGTCCTTTTTTAAAATCCATCTTTTACAAATACCGTGAGAATGAAAATTATTTTGTTTGGGATCAAAAATTGATTCTATGTCCTTATGAAGAGGAGAGATAAAATTTGCGTCATCCTTATATAAACTTTGCGGAAGTAAAAGAAATTCTTTCCTGCTTTTTTTATCGTTTACTTCCAATATCATAGAGAACTAAGATACAAAAATCGCCCACTTACCAACTATCGTCCGGCGACGATTTTTCCCTTTCATCAAAATGTTTTTTTGTAGCAATTTTTTGCAATTGCCGTTCAATAATGAGGTCCGCAATCAGCAAGCGAAGTATCAACATCCTGTTGTTGTTTTAAGAGAGTTTTTAACTTCTGTTCATTTACATCTATGCGGTATAAGAGTTGAATTAATGCATTAAAATCTTTATTAATTAAATCATTGATAAAAGAACTTAATTGCAGTCTGAAAACTTCAGGGGGCTTTTCGGTTATAGAATTGGCAGCTTCGATAATTTTATCCGGAAGAGATATGTCGTTGCTTGATTGCATGTGGCAACACAAAGTAAATAAAAAAACCTCCGAAACACGACGGAGGCTTTTCTAAAATAGACCTGGTGTAAAAAGTTATTTTATCTGGAAAAATACACCTGCATGGGCATTGACAGTATTCAAATCGTTATAACCCATATTTATTATAAGGTGAATAATCATAATTGGCACCAACCTCAATACCGGACGTTTTTAATCTTCCAAATGGAATGGTTACGCCAAGGCCGCCTTGTGCAATAAAACCTGCATTGGTTTGTTCGCTCCCAAATTCTCCAAGGTACTGCCGGAAATCAATAATATTAAGTGCCCGCCCCGGCCGAAATATATGGCTTTAACGGAAGTTGTATTGAGCGGAAAAAACCTGGCCGTTAACAAAACAGGTGTTGTTTGTATAGAATTGCTTAATACGGCAGAAACATCCTGCGTTTTACTTAGGGCGTAAATACGTTCTTCCATATTTTTGATAATAATCCTGGTAGCCAACTGATAATCCTCCTTCCCATTTATTATTAAAAGTATACATAAGGCTCCCGTTAAATCCGCGGGGCGAAGAATTACTTACCAAATCGGAGTTAAAGCCACCTACCGGTATGCTGTAATTATAATTTAAGTGAAGTTTCAATTTTCCGTCTTGCGCCTTTGCAGAAATTGTAATGAAAAACAAACTACAAACAGCTGGCAAACAATATTTTAATTTTTTTCATATTTATAATTTTTAATTGGTCTTCAAATAAGATGACTGATCAAACAATGCTTTAACCTGGCTATCAGCCGCTGTGGAATCGAAAATTCCGGATCCTCTTATTAAGCCCGGTCCAAATCACATTGATCTTATCATTGCTCGAGGCATCCTTTAAGTCTAACATATCAACCGACATCGCTCCTTCCTTTATCTGGTAAACGCTGTAAGCGTATGGTACATAATAATCGTACCCGGGATATCCCCAATAATAAGGATCCCAGTACCCATTATAATAATCCCAATAGTCGCCGTAACTGATAACGCCTGTGGTTGTGCTTACGATACGACTAACGTCCACGCCTACATCAGGATTATTATTTTTATCAGTTAATACATATCCCATTTGATCCATGTATTTTTTTACGGCGTCGATGTACGCCTGATCCACATCATTCAATTCACGTGTTGAATTTCCATTGTTGATAACAGCTACCGAGTCAGAAATACTGTAAGTTTTATAATTAGAAAAGTTAACCGTAGAATCATGATCTGTTATATAGATACGGGATTCATCAGTAGATAAATTATCAAGTGGCTGCTTAGTACATCCTATATAAATAAGTGATGAGCCGGCCAATCCTAAAAGAAATAATATTGTTTTTTTCATAAGTTAAATATTTTGCTTTAGGTGCAACAAACTCAATGCCCGACAGGGTTTTATTGCATAAACCTAAGACTTTTTTGTATCAATTTTAATAACATCTTTGCATAGATGTTAATTCAATGAAAAAAAATTGCAGTGATAAGCTATGAGAATAAGAAAAATCGCACCCAGCCAACAAAAGAATTTGTAGAAAAAATTGTGCAATAACAGCAGAAAATTATCCCGGATCTATCAAGTAAATTATTGAAATAAAATCTTGTTTGGCCCAACTCAATTTGATACTAATACTTTTCTAATACGCCCAAACTGAATAAGAGCAAAATCATATTTTACCGGATCATCTTTATCAAACTTTTTCAAGTGCTTCAGTTAGTTCAACAGCCGCCAGCCAATCTACTTGTTTTCGTTGCAAGTAAATTAAAATGTTTGGCAACTCTTGCAACGTGTAAGTCTACCGGGCAAATTAATTGTGCAGGTGTAATTTTTTTCCAAATTCCAAAATCAACACCTTTATCGTCATTACGAACCATCCAACGCAAATACATATTTAATCGTTTGCAGGTGGAATTTTTTTGAGGTGAAGCAATATGTTTTTTTGTTCTTACAGGAACATCTTCAAGAGAAAAAAAATATTGGTAAAAATGGTTTAAGGACAATTCGACTGCATTCTCAAATTGGTTGGTTGTTTTATTGTTGAAGAAGGCAGTTTCTAATGAATTATGTTTCGAATAGTGAAATTTTAAAAAATAAATAAAATATAAAAGATCAGTATCATTAAATGTTCGGTGGCAAAATTTTTCCACCTTTTTTAAATCTTCGTCATTATGGTGCAGGCAAAAATCATAGGGCGAGTTGTCCATCAATTCTAATAGCGCCTTACTCTTATTAATAATTGTTTTACGAATTCCCCAGGCAAAAATGGCGGCAAAAAATCCTGCAATTTCTATGTCTTGCTTTTTTGAAAATAAATGCGGAATGCAAACCGGATCTTCTTTAATAAAAGAGGGATTATTAAACTGAATTACTTTTTGATCGAGAAATTTCTTAAGCTCATTTTGCGCATTAGCTTTCTTCATTAAAACAATAGATTCAGTTGTATAAAATCATGGAGAGTAAGTTCATCCGATTGCATTGTCCAGATCAGCAATTAAATCATCAGCATCTTCAATACCAACACTTAATCGCATTAATGAATCAACAAGGCCATTTTTAATTCTTTCTTCTCTTGGAATACTTGCATGCGTCATACTCGCAGGGTGGCCAATAAGGCTTTCAACGCCACCAAGGCTTTCAGCCAATGCAAAAAGCTTAGTTGAAGAAAGTACCTTATTTGCTGCGGCTATATTATCATCTTTTAATGTGAAACTTAACATTCCGCCAAATCCACGCATTTGCTTTTTTGCAATTTCATAGCCGGGATGATCTTCAAATCCGCACCAGTAAACTTTATCAACTTTTGGATTTTGTCTTAAGCCATCTTGCAATCTTTTCTCCATTCTCACTATGGCGTTGCATTCTTACATGTAATGTTTTCAATCCTCTTAACATTAAAAAACAATCCTGCGGACCAGGAACAGCACCTGTTGCGTTTTGTATAAATGCCAATTGTTGTTGAAGCTTTTCGTCGTTCACAATTAAACATCCATGCACGGAATCGCTATGGCCGCCAATATATTTTGTTGCGGAATGCATTACTATATCCGCACCTAAATCCAAAGGATTTTGTAGATAGGGTGAAGCAAAAGTGTTATCTACGCAAAGCAAAATATTATGCGGCTTTGCAATACCAGCAACAGCTTCTATATCGATGATGTTCATCATTGGATTAGTTGGCGTTTCCGTCCATATAAGTTTTGTATTCTTATTAATATATTTTGAAACTTCCTTCGCATCCTGCATGTCGATGAAGTGGAATTTCAATCCATATTTTTGAAACACTTTCGTAAACATCCTGTAAGTTCCTCCATACATATCGTTGGCAGCAATAACTTCATCACCAGGATTTAATAGTTTTATTACGGCATCTGTAGCTGCAGAGCCACTTGCAAAACAAAGTCCGTATTTACCATTTTCTATCGCAGCTAAAGCATTCTGCAATGCGTGCCTCGTGGGGTTTTGTGTTCTTGCGTATTCATAACCCTTATGCACACCCGGGCTTTCCTGAACAAAGGTGGAAGTTTGAAAAATAGGAGTCATAATGGCTCCTGTTGAAGGGTCAGGTTCGAGGCCTGCATGAATTAATTTTGTCGCGAGTTTCAAGATGATGTGGGTTTTAGTCCGGGTAATTACCGAATGATGATTCTAAATTTCAAAGATGAAAAATGGAGTTCATCTTTTTTTGATTTGCAAATATAAATGGATTTAAACTGTGTTGAAATTGCTCATTTTTTTCTGAGGCAAATTCCAACAATTCCGGAAAAAATTCCCGGTAACAATTTTGAAGTTCGGTATAGATATTTATTAAAAATTTCAAATGCAATAACAGATTCATTTAAATAAGCAGCTCTGTAAACAAGCCCGTTAAAACTTTTTTGAATGCCTTCTTTAAATTGGTAATTGTACAACCAGTTTTGCGATTTCATATAAGGAAACATTTTTTGAAAGCGAGTGGAAAAAAAGAAGAATTAAGCTCAAGTAATTGATACACCTGGTTGTGAAAACATTTCAAGGTTTCCGTATAACTAAAAATTGTTTGCTGTCAAGTGCAAGAAAATGATCGTAAACAATGTCAATAAATGCGCCGGAATATAAACGATATTGCGGCCTGAAATAATTTTTTGCTTCTGCTGTTACAGGATGCCCATCAGTAAATTCATCGATTAAACGATGTAATTGAATTCCATTTTGTATTCCTCCCGGGTAGGTATATTTTGCTTTTCCTTTCACAAAATCGCTAATCATATTTCCCGCAAGAATATCTTTTTTATTAAATGAAAGAAATGCATGAGCCAAATAATTCATATTCAAAATAACACGATTCCTTGTTAATAGGTGGTTATAAAATATCAATCGGGGGTATTGGCATATTATTTTCATTGCTTAAATATTATCCATTTTAAAATTAATTGTTATGGCAGACAGAGAACAAATAACCCAACCCTCATTAGGAAGTAATGAATTGGGAACAGAGACAAATGATACACACCTGGAAAGCGGCGTTTCTGCCGGAACAGACACCCAGCTTCATCTTGCTGCAAAAAGCCACAAAAAGAGTAAAGCCAATAAAAGGATAGTAAGAATGACAAAAATGAAAAGGACAGGGTTGGTGAATATGCGTTTCCACGTGCAGAAGACACCGATGAATAAGTTTTTACATCAAAGTAAAAGGCAGGCCAAATCGTCTGCCTTTTTTTGATATAAAAACTTGTTGTAGAGTAATTTCCTCAAAGAAGAATAAACAAAATGAATGAAACAATCGACGCCTCCAAAAGTTTCTAAAAGAAAATTAAGAAGTATTATTAATGATGAAGAGAGGACTGCAAGAGCGGCTAACCTAATTTATGTTTCCGATAAGGAGCCGGGCATAGAAAGAAAAAAGAAAGGAGATAAATTTGAATATTATTTTAATTCCGAAAAAATTGTAGACGATGAAGAGCTGCTTCGGATAAAACATTTGGTTATTCCCCCTGCGTGGGAACATGTGTGGATATGCAAAAAAGAAAATGGCCATTTGCAGGCCACTGGTTTCGATACAAAAAACAGAAAGCAATATAAATATCATTCACATTGGAATTCACTAAGAAATCATACAAAATTTTACCGACTCATTGATTTTGCAAAAGTTTTGCCCGCAATACGAACACAACTGGAGAAGGATATTAAACACGCCCGGCCTGTCTCTAAAAAAAGTGCTCGCGGCTGTTGTAAAGTTAATGGAACGTACTAATATAAGAGTGGGCAACAGTTATTATGAAAAGACATATGGATCATTTGGTTTAACTACTTTAAAAGACAAACATGTAAAGTTCAATGGAAATTCAGCAACCTTTGCATTTGTTGGAAAAAAGGGAATCACCCATAATGTTACACTTAAAAAATAAAAAGCTTGCGAGCATAATTAAAAAATGCCGCGATGTTCCGGGAAAGGAATTATTTCAGTTTTACGATGAAGAAGGTAATCATCAATCAATAGACTCTGGCCTGGTAAATAATTATATCCGCGAAATTAGCCAGGGCGAATTCACAGCAAAAGACTTCAGAACCTGGTCTGGAACCGTGTTGGCTTTTCTCGCATTAAAATCAATTGGATGCTGCGATACGCAAACAGAAACGAAGCAAAGAATTGTTGAAGCACTTGACATAGTTGCAGGACAACTCGGTAATACCCGTGCCGTTTGCAAAAAATATTATGTTCACCCTTTGATACTTTCCTTATATGAAAGTAAAAAGCTCGAAAAATATATGGATGAGCTTGATAACACCGAAAAGACTGATAAAAAAGGAGACCTTACACCAGAAGAAAAAATTGTTCTGAAAATTTTGGAGTCCAACTAAAAAAAACATTCTGTAAATTGGCGCACTATGTTTTCAATCAATACAAAAAAAGAGAATGGTTTTGAAAAGTTTATTTTAAAAGATAATGATTCAAACACATTTGCTGTAATACTTCCTGTTTGCGGAGCTATTCTTAATGAATTTACAATATCGTATAACGGAAGTGCCATAAACGTAATTGACAGTTATGATACGGTTGAAAATTTTACCAACAATCATGAAGCCAAAGGTTTTATGGGTTCTAAACTTTCTCCGTTTGTTTGCCGACTAAACCATGGCAGGTACCATTTTGGAGAAAATGAATATAAGCTCGAAAAGTTTTATATGGGGAAAAGTGCCATTCATGGTATTCTTTACAATAAGGCTTATGAAGTTACAGGCGAAACTGCCAACGAATTACATGCATCATTAACCATGAAATATGAGTACCGGGGCGAAGAGCCCGGTTATCCTTTTAACTACGATTGTATAGTTACCTGGCAACTTGAAAAAGATAATAAGCTGTCGGTAACGACTGAGTGCATCAACAAAGACAAAGGTTTAATACCCATGCAGGATGGATGGCATCCTTATTTTAATTTAGGTGATTCTGTCGATGAATTGCAAATGGAATTTCAATCAAAAGAAATGGTGGAGTTTAATAGCGAATTAATTCCGACGCAAAATCTAATTCCTTACACCGAATTCAACGCCTTAAAAAGTATAGGCAATACTTTTTTCGATAATTGTTTTACATTGAATATGGATGCCTGCCAGCCAATGTGCGTTCTGCGAAATCCGTCAAAAAATATTGAGATAGAATTTCATCCGGAAAAATCTTATCCTTATTTACAAATTTATATTCCTCCTCATCGCAAAAATATTGCCATCGAAAATTTGAGCGGTGCCCCCGATGCATTTAACAATGGCATGGGAGTTATAACGCTTGAGCCGGGAGAATCTGCTTTATTTAAGACGAGCTATAAGATTACACTTTTGAACTAACTAAAAGCTGTTGGGACATACGCAGCAAATTCTAAACATTTACACCTTCACATAAATTTTCTTTTTATCCATCCACCAAACGATCAGCCATAAAAAAGTGATCATGCAAAGCGCATACAATAAGGAACCATTTTTTAAATTATAGGGAAATATTGGTTTACAAATATGTTCGTAAAACCATCCAAAGGGTGAGGTGTAAATTAGTTTTCCTGTTGTATCAGTTTCAGTCGTAGGAATTCTGATGAGCCCCAAGGCCCGTGGCAAAAATCCACTTAATACAAAAATGAACAGTGGGTTTTTTCCAAACACATCAAAGAATTTAGTGAGCCATCCTTTTTTATGTTTTAGCTCAATTATGTAAATCATTACTGCAAGAATAATCATGGCTAACCC
Organism: uncultured Chitinophagaceae bacterium; assembly: GCA_963756945.1. Lineage (GTDB taxonomy): Bacteria > Bacteroidota > Bacteroidia > Chitinophagales > Chitinophagaceae > Ginsengibacter. The sequence goes on from CAVWQJ010000007.1 coordinate 171,374, forward strand.
GCTCGTGTATACGACAAAAGAACTCGTCCATATTTTTTTATTAATAGGAAAAACCATATCCCATGCATAACCCGCAAAAAGAAATAGTGCTCCGGCGACAAATATGCCGTTAACCATCTCAGGGGTTTTTCCCTTTTTAATTATGTAGTCGCCAACGAGGTATCCGAAAATTACCTGTACAATGGCGCCAAACAAACTCATGAATCCTTCGGGATCAAATGCAATAGGTTGTCCATTTAACGATTCGCCATGATACATATGCCCTTCGCCCAAAATCGATTTATCGATATTAGTGCCAAACCATCCGGTTAAACTAAAGGGATCAGCGGGATTACCAGCTATACATAAAAACCAATAACCTAATAATATTACACAGCCAATAACGAAAGCACCTCGGATCTTAAAAAAATAAATAATGACAGATGCAAAAAAATAAGCCAATGCTATCCGTTGCAATACTCCCAAAATTCTCACACCGGCAGGATTACCTTCATCATCAATATAACTCCATGGCTTAAACGCTAAATGATCGCCATCCCATTTTACAAATGGCATCCAATTAAGAAATAGTCCTATTAAAAAAATCAGAATCGTTCTCTTAATAATTTTTTTCCAAAATATTGACGGGCCTGCTACTTCAAGCCTCGGCATCACAAAGGCCAACGCATTTCCCACGGCGAAAAGAAAGAAAGGAAAAACGACGTCCGTGGGTGTAACACCATGCCAGGGTGAATGATCTAATGGTGCGTAAATATGTTCCCAGGTCCCGGGGTTGTTTACCATTATCATCAGGCATACGGTAGCTCCGCGAAAAACATCAAGCGAATAGAATCGTTCTTTCATTAATCGGATATTTTAGAAAACGAATGTACATAAATGTGGATCGAATTCGATGTGTCTTTATTCAGCAAAATAAATGATCTCATTGCTAATAAAATAAATTGATTGTCTTTACCTTTACATAGATAAAATCTATTTTGTGAACATACAACATTTGAAATATATACTGGAAGTTGATACGCACAGGCATTTTGCCAAAGCTGCCGAAAAGTGCTTCGTAACGCAACCTACACTCAGTATGATGATACAAAAGCTCGAAGAAGAACTAGGCGTAAAAATTTTTGACAGGAGCAAGCAGCCTGTTGTTCCTACAGAAGCTGGCGAAATGATCATAAAACAGGCAAAAATAATTTTGCAGGAAGCTAATAAAATGAAGTTAATCGTTGATGAACTTAAGGGAGAAATAAAGGGAGAACTGAGACTTGGCATTATTCCAACTGTTGCCCCTTATTTCTTGCCGTTATTTTTAAATTCATTTTTAAAAAAATATCCGCTCTTAAAATTTAAGATTGTTGAATTTACTACCGAACAGATTATTGAAAAATTGAAAAATCATCAGCTCGATGCAGGCATTTTGGCTACGCCGCTTAACAACGATGCATTAAAAGAACAACCTCTTTATTACGAACAATTTGTCGTGTATGCTTCCAGTAATGAACCGCTGATGAAAAAAAAATTTTTAATCCCGAACGATATCGACATTAATCATTTATGGTTGCTGGAAGAAGGCCATTGTCTTAGAACACAAATTCTCAACTTATGTGAGCTTAAGAAAAAAAGGATTAAAAACAAGTAACCTTGAGTATGAAGCTGGAAGCATTGAAACATTGAAAAAGATGGTGGATATGAATAACGGCATTACGATATTGCCCGAATTGGCATTAAATGAACTAAATGCAAAAGATAAAAAATTTGTACGGCATTTTAAACCGCCGGTTCCGGTTCGTGAAATAAGTATTGTTACTTATAGGCATTTTGTAAAGCAAAGAGTGATTGACGTTTTGAAGGAAATGATTTGTAATTCAGTGCCGAAAGAAATGCTTTCGGCTAAAAGAAAACAACTCACTAAAATTGAAAAGCAGATCTTTACCCAACCCCTACCAAAGCCTTATTAAAATTTTAATTTTTGAATTTTATCATGAATTGGAAGCAGTTCCTGCAGAGACGCTGAGCCATACCATAAGTATAATTCCGGCTCAAGAAGTTTTGCCTGGATAGCGGGATCTGTCGCTAAAAGTTTTTTGGCATCTTCAAAATTGGAAACATTTAAAACAAATAGCCCACGGTAATTATTATCGTTAGTACCAAACGGTCCAGCCAAAACCAAATCTCCGTTTTTTGCCAGCCTCCCAATGTTATTAAGGTGACCATGAAAGATAGAATCTTCTGCAACTTTATCAACCGAAGTGTTGCTCCCTGTCTTGAGCAAAACAAGAATATAATTTTTCATTCCGTAATCATCCGCATGAAGCTTCTTCGCTAATACCGAATCATATTTTTCACCAGCTGTTTGTGCATTCAATAATGCAAAGGAAAATATCAGAATCAATAAAAATGTACAAGCTTTTTTCATAAATTTTTTGTTTACTATGAACTTGAAAAGATATGTTGTTATAAAATATTCCAGGAATAATTAATTAACCAAATAGTCCATGCATTTAAATGTTTCAACATTATTCATATACCATTCCCAACGTTGCATTCCTCCTATTATCCAATTTATTTTATAGCCTTTTTTTGCAATCTCATCGGCCATCTCCAGACCGTCAATACCGTTTTCAGACACAAAAACGTATTCAGTTTTTTTGCCAGGAAATTGTTCGATAAATTTTTGCATTCCTTTTCCCTCAAAAAAATTGATTGCATTTTTTAAATGCCTGTAATTGTATTTTGCTCCTTGCGTTATTTTGTTAAATATTGTGTCGTGCCGGAGATCAATAATTTTCCAATCCGTCATTTTATCGCAAAACCTGGAAGGTGTTATAAAATTTATGGCACCATTTATTTTAAGAAATTTAATTGTGGCACTATTCATATTTTCATTCACAATATATTCAAATAATAAATTCATATTACCAACCAGGTAGCTAACATTTTGTATCCCTTTTTTAGTAAGCCAATTCGCCAACTCCGCTGCTCCGTAATTAGTATTGTTATATAACACCACTGGCCTGTTATTGTCCTTTTTTACGAGTTCAAGAATTTTTAAAGAATCGGCATAGTTAAAATTTACAGCCTTCCTGAGTGCGGGAAAATATTTGTAAAATGTGATGTTAAGAGAATCCCAGAAAAACCTGGGGGTATTACTAACGTTTATGAGTAAAGGATTCTTATTTGCCAATAATTCATCAACCAGTTGAGATGGTGATATATTATTATAATTAATGCTGGTTTGGTACAGATCGGTCTCGAATGGTTCAACCTCATTATATCTTCTAAAAAATTCCGTCATGCCACCCCGGGTATTATTGATATGTTGAAACCCGCTATCTAAAAGTAAGTTAGAAACTACGCGGCTTCTGTAACTGTGCGAGCAAATAACATAAATATCTTTATCCCGGTAATTGTCTAACTGGTGCACATTGGAAGGATCTTTTCTAAAATCCTGCAATGGAATATTTATGGCTCCTTTAATATGGCCGATGTTTGATTGTTGGTAAGTTGAACTGGAATCATAGTATTCTCCTTTGGTTCTCACATCCAAAACAATCATATTGGTATCTTTTTTTGCTAACCGCTGCAACAATTCAGGAAGCGTTACCTCAGTATAAGTTTTCTGAGATTTAACTGTGAAAAAAATACTGCAAAAAATAACAGTGATAGCTATTGGCTTAATCATATTGTGTTTTTATGATGTGGGAAGTTATAGCTAAACTAATATTCCCGCCCCATAAATTATTACCGCCTGTAAAAAAAATTGAGTGATTTTTATATTGGATTCACGGTCGATCTAATAAAGCAATTTAGTCGTAAGATGACACCAATTCATTGATCTCCTTTAAATATTCCTGCTTTTTGTGTTCGCGGTTCTTCTTGCCAAACTCGGTAAAATAGTGATGTTTTTCCAGGAATTTTTTTTGAATTCTATTCCATTCTTTTTCATCATGCAAATGATTGTAAATCTTCATTTCTTCAAACAATGAATTGCTTATTTTATGAAAATCATTGCGGCCAAGATAGTCGAGATCAGCATCGCAAATAATCTTTTCTAAAAGGTTATGAGGCGTTTGCGGAATTTTAGTTGCGGTGATCATGCCGCAGATAGTTTCTATTTCTTTATGGTTGTAACCATAGGCGGGTAAATTTTTCCTGGCCATTTCACACCCTTTGTCTTCATGGTCTTTATACTTTGCTGTAAATCCTGCATCATGATACAAGATAGCAATTCTCAAAAGCCTGATCTCCTCTTCAGAAAGATTTTCTGATTCGGCAATTTTCAATGCGGCATCCAGCACATCAAGGGTATGATGCAAGCCATGATAGGTAAGATCACCCGGCAGTTGTTCTTTAAGATACTGCAGGATAAATTTTTCTTCGGGAGATTTTATTTGCAAAGTCTTGTGATTTTAAGATTGCCTTTATGAGACAAAACGATTTCCACAATATAATTATTACAAAATTTTAATCATAACTTTCATTTGCCGCTCACTGTATTTACATCATCCCAATCATCTGTGCGAAAAAGATTCACTGGTAATCCTTCTTTGCTGAATAGTGACGGGATTGAAAAATTAGTAAAATCAAAACGAACTGCCACAGGATCAGGGACATTTTTATTAAATACAATAATTGTGCTGCCTTTAATTTTTGCTATAGCAGGATGAAAAACTTTATCCGCCCCCGAAACATAAAAGCCGTGAATCGTATCACCCTTATTTATTAATCCGTTATCTGCATTTGTAAAATCTATTGTGATTTTTCCTTTTTCCACCTGCATACTTTTATACATCGGAAATTTATAAACGATACCTTCTTTGTCGTAGTTTTCAGCTAGTGCCAGGTTGGCCAATCTATATCCAACATCTTTTTTATCTATAGGATGAATATTGTTTATGTCGGCAATGTGATCATCGATAATAACCATGCCTGTATTAGGTGTAGTTAATGTTTTTGTTTGAGCTTCCTTCAATAAGGCCCCTGAAATGTTATCACCGTAACCCGCAAAAGAAGCAATTTCCACAAAATAAAAAGGAAAATCTTTTTCCCATGCTTTTCGCCATGCAGTTATCATTGTTGAAAATAGATTTTCGTAAGTGGATGCATGTTCAACATTTGCTTCACCCTGGTACCATATTACACCGGCGATATTATAATTCGTTATTGGATAAATCATCGCATTGTAACAGGCAGCAATTCTAATGGGTCCCCATGGAATTACTTTCAATTCATCCGCAACTTTTTTAATAACAGGATTACTATCCATTGCATCTTTGGGTGTCCACACCTCAGCGGGAGTTCCTCCCCAATCTGATTCGATTAGGCCAATCAGGAAGATTAAGTGTTTCCTCTAACTTCTGACCAAAAAAATAACCTGCCAGGCTAAATTTTTTCATGTCTTCAGGATTGCAAACAACCCAGTGGCCTTTTGTATCATCCTGCGGGTACAGGGCCGTTAGTCTTGGTATATGAAATAAGCGAATGCTTTTGTTCGAGGAATGTTCAGCATCAGATGTATATTGTTTTATTCCCCAGTTGTAATTCATCTCCATGTTACTTTGTCCGCTGCATACCCACACTTCTCCAATTAATACATCTTCAATAACCAATTTATTATTTCCATTCAAAGTAACCTCATAAGGCCCGCCCTGCCACCGGCGTTTTAATTAGAAACCATCCATTTGCCATCAGCATTCCCAATCGTTTTGTAGGTGGCGGTATCCCAATTAGAGCTAACATTTATTTTTTCATTTGGATCGCACCAACCCCATAATTTCACTTCGCTTTGTTGCTGCAATACCATGTGGTCGCCAATTATCGCAGGTAAGCGCAACTTCTCCGTTTACATTCAACAGCGCTAAAGAAGCAACAAGTGATTATAAAAAAAACAATTGCTGGTTTTTTTCATATTAATTCATTTGTATAAAAAAATTTAAGATTAAATTTTTTCACTTAACTCAAGCCATCTCATTTCCTTTTTATCCAGCAGCACAATTATTTCGCTGACTCTTTCAGCCGCCGCCTGTAATTTCTCAAAATCTAAAGTACCATTATTCATTTTTACTTCCAGTAGTTTTTTTTCTTTTTCTAAAGCGGGAATTTCTTTTTCCAATTGTTCAAATTCATTTTTTTCCTTGAAGGTAAATTTTGCATTCGCGCCGTTAGTATTTTTAGATTTTATTTTCTCATTGTTGTTTGTAACAGCTGCTGAAGTCTTTGGCCGATTTTCTTCTAAGAGTTTCCATGTTCTATATTGCGAGTAATTGCCAGGAAAATCTTTAATTTCTCCATTGCCTTCAAAGGCGAAAATATGATCCACCAGCCTGTCCATAAAATACCTGTCGTGACTTACAATTATTATACAGCCCGGGAAATCCTGCAAAAACTCTTCGAGAGTGCGAAGGGTTTGCAAATCCAAATCGTTTGTAGGTTCATCCAAAACCAAAAAGTTTGGGTTGCGAAAAAGAATGCTTAAAAGATGTAACCTCCGTTTTTCACCGCCGCTCAATTTACTTAGTGGGGTAAATTGTTGTTGCGCAGTAAAGCCAAATTTCTCCATGAATTGTGTTGCACTTATTTTGCTTCCATCAGCCAAAGGAAAAAATTCTGCAAAATCTTTTACATATTCAATCGCTCTTTTATCTTCTTTATATTGCAAACCTTCCTGGGCAAAATTTCCAAATACAACAGTATCTCCATGATTAATTTTACCGCTATCGGGCGGAATGATATTAAGCGCAATTTTTAAAAAAGTTGATTTCCCGGTTCCGTTTTTACCAACAATTCCTATGCGCTCTCCTTTTTTAAAAGTATAGTCAAATCCTTTCATTATAACTTTATCGCCATAAGATTTGTAGACTTTTTTCATTTCCAAAACTTTCCCTCCAAGCCGTGTCATTTTAACCTGCAACGAAACTTCAGCAACCTCTTTTCGCTGATTCACTCTTTCTTCTATCTCTACAAAAGCATCCTGCCTGCTCTTTGATTTTGTTGTGCGTGCTTTGGGTTGTTTGCGCATCCATTCCAGCTCTTTTCTGAAAATATTTTTATCCTTTAAAAGTTCACTCTGCTGCACCTCGAGCCTTAAAGATTTTTGCTCTAAAAAATAATCATAATCTCCCGGTACACATACAATTTTTCATCATCAAGCTCTACAATTTCATTACAAACTGTATCCAAAAAATAACGGTCATGGGTAACAAGCAGCAATGTACTTTTATTGGTTGCTAAAAAGTTTTCAAGCCATTCTATCATTTCCACATCCAGGTGATTGGTTGGTTCATCCAGTATAAGTAAACATTTACCTTCATGTAAGTTGAGCTTCTATTAAAGCCTGCGCCAATGCTACTCGTTTTCTTTGTCCCGCCGCTTAAATTTTTCACCTGCTCATTCAGGTGATGAAGATTTAATTTCCCAAGAATTTGCTTTAAGTCACTTTCAAAGCTCCAGGCGTTGGCCTCCGTGAGTTCGGTAACGAGCTCGCTTATACGATGTTCATCATGGCTTTCGTTTTCCAGCAACATTTCATATTCCTTTACAATGCGCACTACCGGGTTATCAATATTTAAGATATTATCCCAAATGGACAGGTCATTTTCAAAAGCAGTCTCCTGTTGCAGCATAATAACCTTTACATCTTTATGCACCCAAACCGTTCCGCTATCGGCAGTATCCTGGCCCGCAATTATTTTCAACAGCGTAGATTTGCCACTGCCGTTGCGGGCCACAAAAGCAATTTTATCCCCTTCTTCCACATAAAAACTAATATTGCTAAAAAGCTTTCTGATCGCCAAATGATTTACTTAGATTTTCTATTGAAGCGTAATGCATGGTGCGAAGGTAGTTGAGCGTTTGAGGTAATTAAAATCTAAATTAAAAAATAATGTTAGTGGAATTTAATCTGCACAATACTAACGGCATAGACATTTCCGTTTTGAATTTGGAAAAAAATATTTATGAATGCCAAATGTGGTTGTCAGCTATTAACATGCTGCAAAGAAAGCCAATTGTTTATTAACTTTGCGGCCACCCAAAAATGCAAATGAATTACTTTGTACATCCCACTGCTATTATAGACGAAGGTTGCGAAATTGGTTCCGGAGTTAAAATCTGGCATTTCTCCCATATAATGCCTGGTTGCAGAATCGGTGATAATTGTAATATCGGGCAGAATGTAGTAGTATCGCCTAAAGTTATTCTTGGTAAAAATGTCAGGGTTCAAAATAATGTTTCCATTTATGAAGGGGTTATCTGCGAGGACGACGTTTTTCTTGGCCCTTCAATGGTTTTTACCAATGTAATAAACCCAAGAAGTGCCGTTAGCAGGAAAGAAGAATTTAAAAAGACTATCGTAAAAAAGGGTGCTTCTATCGGGGCGAACGCAACCATCGTATGCGGGCACGATATTGGAGAATTTGCTTTTATTGGTGCCGGTGCGGTTGTTACGAAAGAGGTGGCCGCTTATTCCCTCGTTGTTGGAAATCCCGCCAGGCATGTTGGCTGGATGAGCGAGTATGGTATTAAATTAAATTTTGACAAAAATAATAAGGCTATTTGTCCCGAAAGCCAGCAGGAATATTTATTGGAAGGTAATCAGTTAAAAAGAACAAAATAAGATATGAAAAATTTTGCATTAATAGGCGCAGGAGGTTACATAGCTCCCAGACACATGAAAGCAATAAAAGACACGGGCAACAATTTAATTGCCGCTTTAGACAAGAATGATTCTGTCGGTATTTTGGATAGCTATTTCCCCGACGCAGATTTTTTTACTGAGTTTGAACGATTCGACAGGCATTTGGAAAAATTAAAACGGCAGGGTACGAAAATTGATTTTGTATCGGTATGCAGTCCAAATTATTTACACGATGCACACATCCGTTTTGGTTTGCGAATAGGCGCCAACGTTATTTGCGAAAAGCCGGTTGTATTAAATCCGTGGAATATTGAAGCATTACAGGAAATTGAGAAAGAAACAGGTAACCATGTTTTTAGCATTTTACAATTGAGGCTTCATCCTGCAATTATTGCTTTGAAAGAAAAAATTGATTCAGCTCCGGCGGGAAAAAAATATGTGGTGGATCTGCAATACATAACTTCCCGCGGCCATTGGTATCATACAAGCTGGAAAGGTGATATGTCAAAAAGCGGCGGTATTGCTACCAATATAGGTGTTCATTTTTTTGATATGTTGATGTGGATTTTTGGACCCGTAAAAGAAAATATTGTTAACGGCCATTCCCGAACTACTGCATCTGGAAAACTTGAATTAGAGAAAGCAACCGTTAACTGGATGCTTAGCATAGATGTTAATACACTTCCGGAAGCAGTGAAGACATCTGGCAAACGCACTTTCAGAACATTAACAATAGATGGAGATGCATTTGAATTTAGTGAAGGCTTTACTGAGTTACATACAACCTCCTATGCAAACATTATTGCCGGCAACGGTTTCCCTTTAACAGAAAATCTTAGGGCAATAGAATTAGTTCATGAAATCAGAAACTTTGGAGTTAATAAATAATAATGGCAGTTAATACACACAAGAGCATATTGATTACAGGCGGTGCAGGTTTCATTGGCTCACATCTCACCCGTTTGTTTGTAAATAAATATCCTGGCTATAAAATAGTAAATCTCGACAAACTCACTTATGCAGGCAACCTTGAAAATTTAAAAGATATAGAAGACAAGTCCAATTACACTTTCATAAGAGGCGATATAGAAGATATGGAATTGGTGAAAAATCTTTTTGAAAAATATCAGTTTACCGGCGTTTTGCATTGCGCTGCTGAAAGCCATGTTGACCGTTCGATAACGGATCCGTTAGCGTTCGTAAAAACTAATGTACTGGGTACTGTCTCATTACTGCAAGTTGCAAAAGAAGCATGGAAAGATGATTATGATGGTAAACTATTTTACCATATTTCTACTGATGAAGTTTATGGCAGTCTTGGCAACGAGGGGTTTTTTACTGAGGAAACTCCTTATGATCCGTGTAGTCCTTATTCTGCATCAAAAGCGTCATCGGATCATTTTGTAAGCGCCTATTATCACACCTACCATTTGCCTGTTATAATATCCAATTGTTCCAATAATTACGGGCCTTTTCATTTTCCTGAAAAATTGATTCCACTTTGCATTCATAATATTATCAACAATAAACCATTGCCTATTTATGGCGAAGGACTGAACGTAAGAGACTGGCTGTTTGTAGAAGACCATGTAAGCGCAATTGATACTATTTTTCACAACGGCAGAATTGGTGAAACCTATAATATCGGTGGCCATAATGAGTGGAAAAATATTGATATCATAAAAGAACTTTGCTCACAAATGGATAAAAAGCTCGGGCGTGAGAAAGGAACATCTGAAAAGCTAATAACTTTTGTAAAAGACAGGGCCGGCCATGACTTACGGTATGCCATAGACGCAACCAAATTAAAAAATGAATTGGGCTGGCAACCATCACTTCAATTTGAAGAAGGGCTATCAAAAACAATAGACTGGTATTTAAATAACACAGAATGGTTGAATGATGTAACCAGTGGTGCATATAGAAGTTATTATGAAAAGCAGTATGGATATTAGAAGGAATTTCTCATAATTAGAAAAATAGTATTAAGGATTAATAAAATTTCTTTCGCTTATTTATAAAATTAAAATTTTTTAGATGAGCTCAACCAGCCAAATTTCAAAAATTTCAGCTACAAATAAAGCCCTTGAATGAGTATTAATGGCAATTTCACCATTTCTTTAGATTTTGAATTGTATTGGGGCATGAGGGATGTTCAAACGCTTGAATCGTACCAGGAGCATATTCGCAATGTACATTCTGTTGTACCACAATTATTGAGAATATTTACTAAATATAAAATTCACGCTACGTGGGCAGTTGTTGGCTTTTTATTTTTCAACGACAAAGATGAACTGCTAAAAAAGTTTCCAGCTGAATTACCTGGCTATATCAACAAACGATTCGATCCTTATGACTACATTCGGACTAATGATTTATTAAGACAATATCATTTTGGCCCCGACTGCATAGAGCTTATTAAAAATACTCCGCACCAGGAAATTGCCACACATACATTTAGTCATTATTACACTTTAGAGGAGGGTCAAACTTATCAGCAGTTCAGGAAAGATTTGGAATCGGCAATTGCGGCGCAATCATTTGTGGGACAAGAATGCAAGAGTATTGTTTTTCCAAGAAATCAATTCAACAGTGAGCACCTCAAAATTATTAGATCTTTAGACATCAATTTTTATAGAGGCAACCCCCGATATTGGCTTTATAAACCTCGTAAATTACAGAGAGAGCATACCTGGTTTAGATTAATTAGGTTAGCAGACGCTTACATTAATATTTCCGGATATAATACTTTTACAACTGGTGGTTCGGTTGAGAGTGACCCGACAAATGTTGCCGCTAGCAGATTTTTAAGGCCTTATACTCCTCAATTAAGAAAATTTGAAAATTTACGTTTCCGGAGAATACAACGTTCAATGTTATACGCAGCAAGATATAATAAGAATTATCATTTATGGTGGCATCCTCATAATTTTGGAAAAAATATAGAAGAAAATCTTCATTTTCTGGAAAGAATATTGAAGTTGTTTCAAACTTTAAATTTACAGTTCGGATTTACTTCGAAAGCGATGGGAGAATATTAAAATTTTGGTGAATGGAAACTATACAAACTCAATATAATATTGTAAAAGGAAATGCAAACGATGAAGAATTAGAAAGGTACAGGGAATGTTTTTATGTGAATGGCACTGCGAAAAGTTTGAATATTTTAAGATGGTTTCACCAACAAAATTTACGCAACTCAAACTCAATTTATTATGCGTTGACCAGCGACGCCGGCAGTATCGCAGCCATTTATACCTATTTACCTGTGATTTTAAGATGCATGGGGAAACTGGTAAATGGAATGCAGTCTTTTGATACCTTGACGGACAAAAACCATCGTTCAAAAGGACTATTCATAAAGCTCGCATCAAAAATCGAAAAAGAAGAAACCCTAAATAATAATGAACTAGTCTATGGTTTCCCGAATGAAAATTCTGTTCACGGATTTGTAAATAAACTTGGATTCACTTATTTCGGCGAGGTCCCGTTTTTAATTAAGCCCTTCAGGATGTCATATTTTATTAAACAAATTCTAAAAACAAAAAAGGGGCGGATTTCTCAGGAACATTTTACTTTGGATGTCGCCAGGTACATTAAAATAAAGCAAGATTTAGACATTCGGGAGATTTTAGAGTTTGATAAAAATTATGATGATCTGTACAACCTAGTTTCAACTAAAATTAGCATAGGTTTAAATAGAAATGCCGGTTATATGAACTGGCGGTATGTATTAAAGCCGGAAGAGCAATACAATAAGTATGGCTTATATGAGAAGGGTCAATTAACCGGGGTAATTGTCTTTACTTTAAAAGCCAAGCATAATGGAAAAATTGGATACCTTATGGAACTTCTTTACGATCCAAAAAATGAAGGCGCAGCAAAACACTTATTAAAATTTTGCTCTACTACACTTAGGAGGAATAAAGCTGACCTTATTCTAGCCTGGTGTTTTAATCATTCATTTAATTATAAGGCAATCCGAAGTAATGGTTATTATAGATTTCCGGAAAAACTTCGTCCACAAAAATTAGGATTTATTACAAAGCCCCTGAAAAGTAAAAATGCAAACGAAATTAATAATATTAAAAATTGGTACATAAGTTACAGCGATTCTGATACTGTATAATTTTTCCGGATAAAACTACAAATATGAAAGGAATTATTCTTGCCGGCGGAAGTGGAACCAGGTTGTATCCCATTACGATGGGTGTGAGTAAACAACTTATGCCTATATATGACAAGCCAATGATTTATTATCCGCTATCAACATTAATGCTTGCGGGAATTAAAGATATTCTTATTATAACAACACCCGAAGATCAACAGCAATTCAAACGTTTATTGGGGAATGGAAATCAATGGGGATGCAATTTATCATACGAAATCCAGGAAAAGCCAAACGGCCTTGCCCAGGCATTTGTGATTGGAGAAAAATTCGTTGGCGCAGATGCTGTTGCATTGGTATTGGGGGATAATATATTTTACGGAAGTGGCTTCTCCAATCTATTACAAAAATCGGCTAATCCTGATGGCGCCATAATTTTTGCCTACCCGGTAAGTGATCCTGAAAGATATGGCGTAGTTGAGTTTGATAAGGATCTTATTGCCGTAAGCATCGAAGAGAAACCTGCGAAACCTAAATCCAATTACGCAGTGCCAGGTTTATATTTTTACGACAATTCAGTGGTAAAAATTGCTAAGAAAATTGCTCCATCCGCAAGGGGAGAATATGAAATAACGGATGTAAACCGTAAATATCTCGCCGATAAAAAATTAAAAGTGGCAGTTCTTGATCGTGGATTTGCATGGCTTGACACAGGAACTTTCGAATCCCTTCATGATGCCTCTGAGTTCGTGAGAGTAATCGAAAAGAGGCAAGGATTTAAAATCGGTTGCCTGGAAGAAATTGCTTACCGAATGGGATTTATTAATAGAGACCAATTGAATATTCTTGCAAAAAAATTTGAAAAGAGCGGGTATGGAGAGTATTTAAATGGGGTGCAGTGACATTATCTCTTCTCAATTACAAATTAAATTATACCAGTTACAACAAGGAAAAACTCTCCAGTTCACTAGTAAAAAATAAAGGTTAATTCACAAAAGCCACTGAAGACAACCCCTTGCTATCTTTTGAAATTAAAATCAAATTACCGAGCTTATAATTTTTTCCTGCTAGATCGATTGAAAAAGTCGTGGAAGGATTATCAGAGCTATAAATTAGTAAAGAGTTTATATATAACTGTATGTTCTTAATATCATTTTTTAAAAGTTGAATTCGAATTATCTTTTTATTTTTTGCGTAATGGTAAGAAAATCCATGGTAATTATCTCCTTCCTTCTTTTTAAAATCTGGTACTGATGATTCTCCACTAAGCCGAGGAGATCTATTATTAAATTCAGAATTTATTTTATTCTTTACTTCAGTGATTATTTCTTTTACGCCTGGATCCACCTGGTTTTTCCACCAATTTACTCTCTCATCATAAAACCATACATATTTATCCGTTGTTTTAAAAGCAAAATACAAATTATCTTTTAGCCATTGCTCCTTTGTTTGCTTATCAAACCCCTTTTCAAATTTGGGGTGCTTTCCATATAACCCATCTAAATATACCGCCTCAGCAATAGAGATTTCTTTATACTTCGGGCGTAATGATTGAGCTATCAGCTCGCTTTCTTTTCCCCTAATATATCCGCCGACTGTTATAAACGGAATAAAACTTTGATACGAGTAAGAGGATTCATTTCCATCAATAATCTCGCTTGAAATGTTTTTTCCTTCCAACATGCCTTCAATAAAAAAAGGATATAATGCCATATTTGTTTTTTCAATTGGCCTGGTTCTATTTTGGTCATAAACCAAACCGAGCAACCAAAAGCATAATATTTTTACATTTGGCTTATAAGTTTGTAAAGCTTCTATAAATTGTTTTCCCCTTTTCCTTACATAGCTGCCGATTTGCTCATAAGCAAGATTATTATAGTAAGCCGCTTTATAAACCCATGGATTCAATGTTGTATCCTTAAAATAATATTCAGGATCGAAACCAATTCCTTTAATCTTGGGGTTGACTATAGATTTTGAAAGTTTTGCGATATTTTGTGATATTTTAATCCAGCTTTTGTCATCTAACCAATTTGCTCCTGAAAGACTCGCCCCTCTTACAATTAAAAAATTATCAGTAAATTTTTTCCAATTAATAGCCGATAACTCATTGTACTGAAATTTAGAGCTTGGAAAAGTTAACGTATCAAAGGCGTTATAGATCGCATTATCAAATGAAAAACAAACCCCGTCAAATGGGGCTTTTTCAATTTTTTCAATATTTGCTTTTAAAGAACTTACGCTCGGGTAATCCCAACCAAATTCAATAAGTTTCTTTTCAGTCAGTTTATTTTGACCAAATAAAAAAGAAGGGAGAAAAAATATGATGAAGAAATAAAATAAAATTATTAATATTTTAGATTTTGTTTTCATTATTTGTAAATTTTGAATATAAACCTTTCCTTATCGAATCAAATAGGCTAACAAGCTTTTGAATCGGCAGAGTACATTATATCGCATGTTCATTTCATGCCCATAATAGCATGCATAAAATTATTATTAACTTCATTATCATTAACTTCACAGCCAATTTTTTAACATTGCCAGCAAAAGAAAATATATTAAAAAAAAGTCAATGAAAATAATAAGAATAACTTTTTTCATTTTATTCACTACTCTTATTTATTCAGCTCGGGTAAAAGCACAATTGAATTTATTTAACGCCAGTGATTTAAGCACTGTTAATATAGACGATTATAGCGATAATTTAATTAATTCTACACTACAAAAGGCAACCGATTTAGGGATTTCACAAACACAATTATTAAAACTGCTTGGGGATAAGGGTTTGCCTCCAAGTGAAATCAATAAGTTAGGCAATCGATTGCGATTTATTAGTAATTCCCGTTCATTAGGCAAAAGTAATATAACCGAAAATTCGGATGAAGATACTATTATACGGCATACGTACGATACTTCTGCTTCAAAGATTCCGATACAGGAATTTAGAAATAATGAAAGCATCTTTGGGTCAGAATTATTCACAAGTAATAGTTTAGTTTTTGAACCGAATCTGCATATCTCTGCTCCGGCGGGGTATGTCTTAGGTCCGGATGATGAGATCATTATTTCCATATATGGTTATAGTGAAAAGAAATATAATCTTCAAATAGATGAACACGGTGAAATCTTTATTCCAGCGGTAGGCCCAATCTACTTAAGCGGATTAACTATTGAAGAGGCCGCCGAAAAAATAAAAGCAAAATTAGCTTCAACTATTTATCGGGCGATTAATTCGGGTCGAACAAAAGTGCAGATTTCCTTAGGAAAAATACGAAGCATACGTGTAACAGTTATCGGGCAGGCGCAAAAACCTGGAACATTTACCGTTTCATCTCTAACTACTCTTTTTAACATACTTTACCTATGCGGAGGACCCACTTCATTAGGAAGTTATCGGAATATTGAAATTATTCGTGGCAATAAAGTAAAACGAACTACCGATCTGTATAATTTTTTAGTAAACGGCAACCAGGAAGACAACATTATTCTTCAGGAAGGAGATATAGTTAGAATACCATATTATAAAAATCGCGTAATGATTTCCGGAAAGGTTAAAAGAGAAGGAAAGTTTGAAATGCTCGACGATGAATCATTTTCAGACCTGTTAAAATATTGCGGAGGCTTTACAGATGATGCATACCGCGGAGCTACTACTGTTATACGCATAACAAACACAGAAAGAAAAATTATAGATGTAGAATCGTCACAGTATAGTAATTTCAAAATAAATGGAAGCGATCAATACGTTGTAAGAAAATTGCAAAATGAATATGGAAATCGTGTTGTTATTGAGGGTTCCGTAAATAGGTCTGGACCTTATGAACTTAGCCCCAACCTCACTATTAAAGATTTAATAGAAAAAGCAGGAGGGCTTACCGAAGATGCTTATACAAAAGGTGTTTCAATTTTCAGGTACTTAGGAAATAAAACACCAACAACACTTTCGGTAAACCTTGATTCAGTTTTTCAATATAGCCAGAGGGTCTATTTGAAAAAGAACGATTCAATTTTTATTCATTCGATTTTTGACTTTACTAATAAAAATTATATTACTATTGAAGGAAATGTGAGAAACCCGGGATTGGTTCAATGGCGCGAAAATTTTACACTTCATGATTTGTTGCTTTCCGTTGGAGGATTAACAGAATCCGGGGATTCATCTAATATAGAAATTTCAAGAAGGATAAGAAATGCGAATGTAGACAAAGCCAATCATGATGAAAGCCGTGTTTTTCAAATAAATCTCACTGGTGAAAATGAATTGCAGAATAACGTTTACCTGCAACCTTTTGACATAGTAATTGTAAAAACATTGCCCGGTTATGTTCAACAGAGAAGTGTTTTAATATTGGGAGAAATTAAAAGCCCTGGTCGCTACAGTTTAGAAAAAAGTGCGGATAGAATCAGCGACATATTAAAAAGAGTTGGAGGATTCAAAGCCTCGGCTGACACGACATCGATATCTATAAGAAGAATTGCGAAATCAGATTTGACCATACAAGAAAAAGAAAGCCTTTTTCAGCGAATTTTAGATATCGATCCGGATAGTCTGTCAGAAAATCCAAGGATAAAAGATGAACTATACAAACGTTATGATTTAATAAGCGTTGATCTTACAGCTGCCTTGGACCATCCTGAAAGCTCCGAAAATCTCGCACTCGAAGAAGGTGATATATTAACTATCCATAGAAATTCTAATTTGGTAAAAATATCGGGGGAGGTATATAATCCCACGATTGTACCTTATAGGCCAAATAAAAATCTTAAATACTATGTGGAACAGGCTGGTAACTTCACAGCCTATGCTCGTAAAACCGGGGCTTTGGTTATTCATCCGGATGGAAGAGCCAAATCAGTAAAACATTTTTTATGGTTTAAATCTTACCCTTCTATTACTCCCAGGTCGGAAATTTTTGTGCCGCAAAAAACCAAAAGCACCCGTGCAAAAATTAGCTTGGGTGAATTAGCATTAATGGTATCTGCGTTAGGGATTATAGCTAATGTACTTAAACTATAGTTGTCAAAACTAATTTAATTATTCTATGGATTTACAGCAAAACAATTATACTTCAGAATCTAATAAAGAAAAATCTCACGTTAACGAAAGCATTTATGACATGATAAGATATTTGCTAAAGGCGTGGTGGCTGTTTCTGACAGTAGGCATACTGGCAGGGACCGCCGGAATATTTTATGCTGCGAATCAAAAAGTAAACTACAAAAGCCATCTTACATTTGCTTTAGATGATGATCAGAATAATGTTGGCGGTCTTTTAAGTATTGCTTCTCAATTCGGAGTAAATATAGGAAACGGAAGTGATATATTTTCTGGAGACAATATTACCGATATCATGAAAAGCCGTCGCATGATAGAAAGAGTCTTGCTTTCTGTTGATACATTTGATAATAAACCTTATACTCTCATTGACTATTTTTTAGATAAGACGGATCAGCGGAGAACCAGTTTAAAATTCAAAAATATTCACTTCCCACCAGGCATCGATAAATCTGTATTTTCTTATCAGCAGGACAGCGCACTGTATTCCACCTATCTGAATTTTAAAAATAATTATTTAGAAGCCGAAAGGCCAGATAAAAGGTTAAGCATTTACGAAGTAAGCCTAACAAGTCCGGACGAAAAGTTCACGAAAGACTTTACCGATAGAATAGTAAAAGAGACCAATAATTTTTATATTGAAATAAGAACCAAGAAAGCAAGAGAAACATTAGACATACTTGAAGAAAGAGTTGCACAAATGAAAGGTAATTTAAATTCTAGCATTACCAGCAAAGCACAGGTGCAAGACATAAATGTGAATCCTGCTTTTTCATCAGGGCAGGTTCCTGTTATGAAACAACAGGAAAATATTCAGGTTTATAGTACCGCTTATGGCGAAATGTTCAAAAATTTGGAATTGGCACGTTTTCAATATCTCAATGAAATACCGCTTTTACAAATAATTGACCCAGCGGATTTCCCGATGGAAAAAATAAGATTAGGCAAATTGAAAACAGGAATTATCTTTTCGGTACTTGCATGCCTTCTGCTTCTTTTTATTTTTTGGATTTTAAGAGTTATAAATCTTACCAGGTTAAAAACTTCAAAATAAATTTATTAGGCCGATCAGCTATAATTATTAAATATTATCTTTTAATTATAAATGCCTGCAACTGGAGGTTGCACACCATGCCGGATAGAGGTTATATTCACTAAAATGGAGGCATTTTAGAAATTTTTTAGATGCTAATATACATTGCCCTTTTTCTTTTTCTTATTATTGTGACTGTTGAATATGAGTTAAACCCATTTAAGAACGATATACCTTTGGTATTTATAGCTCTTTTGCTAGGATTTTTCGCGGGGCTAAGAGGCCCTGGGATTTCAAAAGATTATGAAAGTTATAAAATTCTCTTCGACAATATCCATGAGATTAGAGAAACTAATTTTGGTCACATTCTTCCAATTTTAGAACCCGGCTTTACAGCGATCGTTTTATTTTTTAGAAGTCTGTTCCCATACAATTATGTTTTATCAATAATGTTGTTTTATGCCTTAACAAGTGTAGCGTTAAAGGTAATAGGCATCAAAAAACTATCCAATAATCCCTATTTAACGATTCTGTTTTATTATTCACAATATTATCTTCTTCATGAGATGACGCAGATAAGAATAGGTTTTGCATCTGCAATTTTATTTATTTCCCTTATATTTTATATAAAGGGGAACAAGTGGGCCTTTTTATTAATGATCGTCGCAGCTTCTTACTTTCATTATTCGGCTTTTTTGTATCTTCTTATTTTATTTTTCGATTCAAAGCGTTTTGACAAGATAATTTATTCGGGTATCCTGCTGGCTTCCTTAGTTCTTGGATATTTACAAATACCTCTTTTAAATTTTTTGTTCAATTTTATTCCCGCGGATTTGCCTGGCAGGATAAGCAATTATGCAGTAGTGGTTGAAAGCGGAATGGCAGAGAATATAAACGTATTTAATATCCTTAATTTATTGAATATAGGTATTTGCATCTATTTTATAATTTTCATTTCAAAGCAAAAGCTACTTTCAGATAAGCCACTTCTTCTCTTCTTAAAATGTAATGTTCTATCTATATTTTTCTTATCATTTTTATCAGGAGTTCCTTCATTGGCATTCAGGGTAAGCGAATTATTTGGGTTAATGTCTATTTTCGTATACGCATCATTGGTAAATTACCTGCCGTTTGGTAAGCTAAATATTTTAATAACAATTCTAATCGCCGGACTGGTTTTTTATATGGCTGCTTTTCACTCAGATCTGCTAAAGCCGTATTATATTACCAGCCTTAAGTAAGTGTGTTATATTGGGAGTGTCATTATTTTTTTAATGTACATATAGTAGGCTTTGCCGATTCTTTTACTCCCAAATGTGCGTTCTTTGATCAATGAATCAATCATTCTAAATAATGGTTCTACTGTTAATGAAAGAGTTACCAGCAAAAAACAATTAAATTTCCCCAAGTGTTTTCTCCAATATATTCTCCTGGACGATAAAGAATAAAAAAGCCTGTATTCCTGCAGTTTTTTGCCTGTGCCGCCACCCTCGTGAAAGATGGAATATTTATTATCATAAAATGTCTTGAACCCTGCATTACTAAAGCGTTTACTTAAATCGATATCTTCAAGATACATAAAGTAATCTTTATCCATAAAACCAATTTTATCTAATATCGATTTGCGGATAACCATATAACTTCCCATTACATGATCAACATCTCTGCTCTGCAAATGGTCCCAGTCCGTCATAAGAGGAGCCGGTGTAAATATTTTAGGAAGAAATTTTGATAACCCCAAGATTTCAAAAACAGCTGTTTTAAACGTAGGAAATCTTCCGCATGTTTTTAAGATATTTTTATCTTCATCTACCTGACTAGGACCGACAATACCATAATTCAAATTTTTTTCCAGAAATTGTATTAATCCTTCCAGTACAACAGGGTTTGAGAGAGTGTCTGGATTGAGCAATAAAATATAGTCGGCCGTACTTTCTGAAAAGGCCTGATTGCATGCCTTACCGAAGCCTAAATTTTTATTGTTTATTATTACATTATCGATTCTGCTTTCAAAAACAGCTAATGAA
The DNA here is from genome assembly GCA_963756945.1 of uncultured Chitinophagaceae bacterium. Classification (GTDB taxonomy): domain Bacteria; phylum Bacteroidota; class Bacteroidia; order Chitinophagales; family Chitinophagaceae; genus Ginsengibacter. Next base: position 192,233 of record CAVWQJ010000007.1, read on the forward strand.
TTATCAGTAGAAGCATTATCAACTACAATAATATTACACCAGATTACTGAACTTTTATAGTTAATATATGGCTTAGCAGCAGCAAAAGTTTTTTCACCGGAATTCCAGTTTACCAGGATAATATCTACTTTTTTGCACATTTTCTTAAAGCTGTTATTAACCTATATTTTAATGCCATTCCTTTTAAAATTCTAAGTAGGCAAATGCTATCTTTTAAATAAATTCAAAAACAAATCTGAGGTAGCAAGTACAGAATAATTTTCAATTATAAATTTTTGAGAAGCCCTCCCTATTTTAATTCTTAACTCTTTATTTAAAATTAATTTTTCCAAACAAGCGAACCATTCTTCTTCTGAATTAGCTAAAAAACCAGTTTGATTATTTTCAATCAATTGGCAATTTAAACCGACCGGACTTGCAACAACAGGAATGCCGAGGCTCATGTATTGAATGGCCTTAAAACCGCATTTCCCCATTTCAACTTCAGAATTATAAAGTGGCATTAAACCAACATTCATCTGTAATAAATCAGAGATCTCGGTCTGCAAATTCCAGCTCTTAAAAGAATACTCTACATTTTTCAATTGCGGGTCTTTATTTGAAATAATTAAATAATTAATGAAATATTTTTGTTTTAGTTTAATTATTACTCCATTGACTATTTCCAAATTATAGAGATTTGTAAACGTACCCGTCCAACCAATTGTAAGTGGAATTTCACTTTGGTTTTTTAAACCTAAATGAACTCTTTCGGTATCGACAACTGTAGGAATTATTCTTACATCTTTAGCGTAAACTTTTGCATAATTTGCTAAAAAGCCATTCCCGACCGAGACTATTTTACTATAGTTACAAATATATTTTACTTTCCAACTGCATTTTATTAGTCCGGCTTGCGGATTTGCACTCGATGACACTCGGACCCAAATGGCATCGTCAAAATCATAAATGATTTTTTTTTTGCAAATTTTGAAGATGATCCATTCAAAAACCGGAGGCCCTATTGGAGCAACTTCCCTATAAACAAAAATATAATCGTATCTAAATATCTTAAGTATAATAAACCATCTTCGTGCAAATCCACTTAACAAGCCAACTGATTTTAATAAAAAGTGGCCGTTATTAAAAAGAATTTTCCAAACCCTTAAACTCCAAAAAGATTGTATAGTATATCTAATTTTGTGGCTCGCTAAAATTGGAAGATAATGTTCAAAACGAAATCTTTGACCGGGAGAAACATTTAATGGGGCTGGAATCAGGAATAAGACTTTCATGGAACTTTTTTCTGATTAAACAGCTTGGTGAAATAATATAAGTTTATTTGATTTAAATTGATTACAAAAATAGGAAATAAAATGCTATTCGATTGCGACTGAAGACGTATTTTGCTCGATGATTACCTCCAAATTCTCCGTACGCGGAGGACATGAATCTAATTAATGAGACAGACTATTTATTTATTGGAAATTCATATTATTTTATTCATTAAATAGAATGATTAATTTCGATATCAAATCAAAAAAAATGGTGCGATTAATAACCTTTTTTGATACTATGACTAAGATGCGATGCTGATGTTTTATCTGAATTTTTGCATTTTAGGAATATTTATTTCTAACATTTTAATTGTATTGGCAGCTAATAAGTAGAAACGGTGAAAGTGTTGTTTGTTAATTATTAATCAGCCTCTTAAAAAAGTAAATTGTCATTAAGAAGAACAGCCGTCTCGGGCATGGTATGGACTTTTGCCAATCAATTCGGAACACAAGCTATCGGCTTTGGAGTTTCTGTAGTAATGGCAAGACTATTACTACCTAAGGAATTCGGACTTATTGGAATGATAAGTGTGTTTCTTGGAATAGGAACTTCGCTAATTAATAGCGGACTCACACAATCTCTTATAAGAACTCCATTTCCGGATCAAGTGGATTACTCCACTGTATTTTACTTTAATTTAGCCGGAAGTATAATTATTTATTGGTTATTATTTTTTACAGCACCTCTTATCGCAGAATTTTATTTACAGCCAATTTTAATTAAAGTTATCCGTGTTTATTGCCTAACCTTTATCATCAATGCTTTTTCTGAGGTTCAACTGACCAGGCTAACGAAAGAAATGGATTTCAAAACACAGATGACTATTTCGATCCCCTCTTTAATAGGAGCGGCATTGTTAGGAATGTTTCTGGCTTATAAGGGGTTTGGGGTTTGGAGCTTGGTGTGGATGTATTTATTACAGGCTTTTTTAAGCAGTATTCAATTATGGTTTCGAACCGGTTGGTCACCTTCTCTCGTTTTTAATATTTCAAAATTTAGATACCATTTTAAATTTGGTTATAAATTAACTTTATCGGGGTTTCTTAATACTCTCTTTAACAATATCTATCAAATTATTATAGGGAAATTTTTTGTTGCTTCCCAGGTTGGCTTTTATACCCGTGCAGATAGTTTAAAACAATTGCCAGTTGCCAACATTTCAATCGCGTTGAATAAGGTAACCTATCCTCTTTTTGCTTCTATTCAAAATGACAACGCCAGGTTACAAAAAGCCTACGCCAAAATTATGAAAACGATAATATTTATAACTGCACCCCTTTTAATCATCATGGGCATTTTGGCAGAACCTTTATTTCGTTTTTTATTTACTGAAAAATGGTTGCCCGCGGTTCCTTATTTTCAGATATTATGCATTGCGGGCATTTTATATCCAGTTCATGACAGTAACCTAAATATTTTAAATGTTAAAGGTCGTAGCGATTTATTTTTAAGGCTGGAAATTTTAAAGAAAATTATAATAGTGATTTTGATATTGATCACGATAAAATTTGGCATCATTGCTTTAATTTGGGGGCAAGCAATTAATTCTATAATAGCTTTTTTTATAAATACTCATTATACCGGTAAATTTTTAAAATATAATTCGTTGCAACAAGCAAGAGATATTCTGCCAATGATCATCTTGGCACTTATTGCTGGTACAATAGTTTGGGTAGTCGATCTTAAATTGAAAATGCACAATTTAAGTGATCCGCTGAGACTATTAATAGGAAGTACTATAGGAGGCATGTCTTATTTTATTATTACAACATTACTAAGGGTAGATAGCCTGCAAGAAATAAAAAAATTATTTAAAAAAAAGAAGCCTCATGGCACCATTGATGTCTTTTACAAGGTTAAAAAATAATTATCCTAATTAACAGCAGCATGGATTTAATCAGGAGCGCTAATTTATTAAAATAGAGGCAGTGTTAATTTAGAAACCAATGAAATATCTGCATATATGCAATGACGCACCGTTTATTGATTTCGCTATTAAACAGTTTGAGGCGTGTAACCCGGAAAATAATATATATCTGGTAGGATTAACATCTGACAGAAATGAATTGAAATATATAGAACAGAAACAAAAAGTCATAACGGAAATCCAGGGTACAAAAAAATATTTCGATACATTTTTCAAGCACGAATATGATGTTTTAGTAATTCATTTTCTTGATTTTTATCATTCTGGCATAGTGCTCAATATCCCAAAAACCAAAAAAATTTTGTGGCTGACATGGGGAGCTGATATCTATCAAACCGGGTTTTATAAAGCTAAATTGTTTCAACCCTTAACTAATAATTTAGTAAATAACCTAAATAAATACCACCCGTTTATCGAAGAAATAAAAAATTATTTTAGAAATGGTTATTATTTTTTAAAATGGGAAATACCTCCAAAAATTAAATTTAAAAGAGCGGTTGAGCGTATTAGTTTTTGTGCAACCGTTATTCCTTCCGAAATAAATATATTAAGATCGTGGAAGTTTTTTAAGGCGCAACAGGTTCCTTTCTCTTATACTTCCATCGAATATGATTTTAAAGAAGTTGATTACATAAACTGTTTTAAAAATGGAGATGCAATATTAGTAGGTAATTCTAATTCACCTACTTCTAATCATATGGATTGTTTTAAAAAAATAAGCGCTTTTAATATAGGGCTGCGAAAAATTTTTGTTCCATTAAACTACGGTAACTTCGATTTGTACACCAAACTCATTACTGAAGAAGGATTTAAAATACTTAAAAATAATTTTAGTCCAATATCTGAGTTTCTGTCAAAAAAGAATTATATCCGTATTCTTCAAAAATGTAATATTGCCATTATGGCCCATGAACGGCAACAAGGTGTTGGGAATGTAATAATACTACTATGGCTGGGCGTTAAAATTTTTCTTTCCGAAAAGAATATTACATTTTCTTACCTTAAAAGCAAAGGTTTTCATATTCATTCCATACAGAAAGATTTAAATGAAAATTCTATAAATGAACCTTTATCAGAAAAAGAAGTACTAATAAACCGTAAACTCTTGTTACAGGAATATTCCCAGGAAAATGTGCTTAAGAAAACAAAGATTTTACATGAGACTATTTCCGGGAGTTTTTATAAAAATGCGTGAATTATTTAAGGAATTCACAGAAAATATATCTTTTAAATGAATGCTTTATTTCTAATAAGTGAGCCTCTAACAAATTCTAGTGGGATAAGTAAAAAAATATTAGCTCAAGTAAATGCACTTAAATATCATGGATTGAAAGTTGCTTTATCTCATCTAAAAGTCGATGCTAAAAACAAATTTTCCGGACGCTATGTAGACGAAAAAATTATAGATAAATATTCTGATATTTCGTTCATTAGTAAATTTCAAAGGAGATGCAACTATAAAAATTTATATAAATACATTGTAACAAATGAAATCAAACTTGTGTACATACGATATATTCATTTTGCAAATCCTTTTTTTATTTCTTTTTTGAAGAAGCTCAAAAAAAAAGGTGTAATAATTTTAGTCGAGATACCCACATACCCTTACGATCAGGAGTACCAAAATGTTCATTTTACTTCTAAAATTGCATTTATAATAGAAACCTTTTATCGAAACAAATTTAAAAACTATGTTACCCGGGTAATTACTTTAAGCCATGACACAACTATTTTCGAAATTCCAGCCATTGAAATAAGTAATGGTATTGACCCTGGTTCAATAAATATAGCACCGAAGCGTAAACCTGATGGTGAGATTAACTTAGTAGGTGCTGCAACCATATCATTGTGGCACGGATATGACCGTGTAATTGAAGGCCTATATAACTATTACAAAGAAGGCAAGACAAACAATAAAAAAGTATTTTTCCATATAGCCGGAGACAGCTCAGGAAAAGAGTCCGTCCGATATAAAGAGTTAGTAAAAAAATACAATTTAAGTAAATACGTTATTTTTCATGGAAAAAAATCCGGTAAGGAATTAGATGCCTTTTTTAATATGGCAGATATTGCCGTTGGTAGCCTAGGCTGTCATAGAATAGGAATTAACTATATTAAATCAATAAAAAATAGGGAATACTGCGCAAGGGGAATTCCATTTTTTTATTCTGAAATAGATAAAGATTTTGAAGGGAAAGATTTTATATTTAAAGTCATGGCAAATGACGACCCTATTAATATAAAAGAAATAATAAACTTTGTACTTAATAATAAATTTGATGCAACTAAAATTAGGGACTATGCATTTGAACATTTAACATGGAATAGACAATTTGAAAAAGTACTACAGGATATTTTTCCAGATTTCAATAAATGGGTTAAGCCGCCAATAGAATACTACCCCGCATAGTTCCACATTAATTTATTTCCAAAAATAACAACATGATCAATTTACCGGTTTTTCATGCTTTTAATATCCTAAATACATTTAAAATATCATGATACTTATAACAAAACCCTTTCTTCCTCCCAGAGAGGAGTATGAAGTGTACCTAAAGGTATCTTGGCAACGACAATGGCTTACCAATATGGGTCCTTTGTCCAGTGATTAGGAATTGAAGCTTAAGGAATATTTGGATGTAAAACACTTGTTGTTTATAAATAATGGCACCATGGTGCTACAAATAGCAATAAAGGTGTTAGATTAAAAGAGGAAATAATTGCAACTCCCTTTTCTTTTGTTGCCACTACCGGTAGTATTGTTTGGGAAGGATGTAAACCGGTTTTTGCCGATATTAACCCCGATAGTTTAAATATAGACCCAGAGAAAACTGAGGCGGCGGTTACCGGCAAGACTTCTGCAATTTTGGCGACACACGTTTATGGCAATCCCTGCAATGTTATTTCTATAGAAGAGATAGCAAAAAAGCATAATCTCAAAGTTATATATGATGCCGGCCATGCTTTCGGTGTACAAGTGAATCGCAAATCAATTTTCGAATATGGGGATATTTCAGTATGTAGTTTACATGCTACTAAAATATACCACTCAATAGAGGGAGGTAATTATTACCAAAGACCCCGCTTTATTGAAGAGAATGGCGTACATGCGGAATTTCGGCTTTGATGGTCCCGAAGCTTTTGCGGAACTTGGAGTTAATGCCAAAAACTCTGAATTTTATGCTGCCATGGGCCTAGCGAATCTTCAGCATATAGATTATATCAAGAAAGCCAGAAAATTAATTTCAGAATGTTATGATGAAAAATTAAAAAGCCTTAAAGCCAGAAGTCCTGTTTGGAGTTTACGATCCGAAAATAACTATGCATATTACCCGGTTATTTTCGAAAGTGAAAAGTTGATGCTAAAATGTATGGAGCATCTAAAATTGCATGAAATTTATACCAGGCGATACTTTTATTCTTCTTTAGCTAAAGTACTGCCCTATATAACACGGCAAAATTTAGCTATAACTGATGATATTGCCAGCCGTGTTTTGTGCCTGCCTTTGTATCATGACCTGGCCTTTGAAGAAGTCGATATGATTTCCAGATTATTATTAAGAATCCAGAATAATTAACCTATGCTAATTATTGGTGCCAAAGGTTTTGCAAAAGAGATTCTAGAAATTGTTCATAAAAATAATGAAGAAGATCATTTAATGTTTTATGATGAGCAAATTATTTAATCGTTTCTGTATTTTAAAATCAAATAGTGAGGCAGAAAATTATTTCAAAACTGTTGACGCCAGATTTTCCATTGGAATCGGGGGTCCCATATTAAGAAATCAATTGTACCATAAATTCTTACAATTAGGCGGTGTTTACACTTCTACAATTAGCCAAAATACTGATATCGGAAGTTATGATATGAGGATTGGAGATGGATGTAATATTTTGTCGGGTGTTAAAATATCAAATAGCGTAGAACTTGGATTAGGCTGTATTGTTTATTATAATTCAGTAATAACCCACGATGTTGACATAGGGAATTTTGTGGAGATATCTCCCGGGTCAATTTTTTAGGTGCTGCTATATCAAAGATTTCACGCACATAGGTTCAGGGGCAATTATATTATCTGATGTTAAAGTTGACAGTCATGTGAAAATTGCCGCCGGAGCTATAGTAACTAAAAATGTCGCCAATCATGTTATGGTAGCCGGGATTCCTGCAGTTATTAAAAAAGCCGTTTAGGCATGTAAAACGATTTTAATAAGTGTATTTCCAGTATAATACCAAAATATTTATTTAAGTGGGGGATAACCTGATTCCAATATAATTTATACTTTTTTACCTATGGCGTGGTAAAATGGTATTCCAGCGCTCACTAAAATTTGGCCTAAGCCTGACTTTGTCATCATTTCTTCAATTTGATTTCTGGAAAATCTTTGTTCAAGTCTTGTACCAAAACGATCAAGAGAATCATTTCTAATTATAAAAAAAGGCTTATTACTATATGCGCTCAAGGGTATTTTTTTAGACAGTTTCTTTAAATTGACAAAAGAGAGAAACTTAGCAAATAATATCAAGGGCATATAAATTATCACGGCTAATATATCGCATACGAATTTCTTTAATCCAGAAGGAAATTTGCAAATGATATTTCTTATGATATCGGTAAGCCGAAATAATGTTCTGAATATGGGCCCTCTCTCATCTAAATTATAATAAAGGTAAAGATAAAAATACCCGCCTTTTTTTACCTTTCTCACGCAATCAATAAGGGCTTGTTGGGTATTTGGTATATGATGAAGTACTCCCACGCTCATTGCAAAGTCAAAAGTTTCGTCTGGGAATGGCAATGTATCTACGGATGCCTTTGAAAGCCTTACGTTTTCGACGTTTCTTAGTAAATTATCTGCGGCAAAAATCGCATCACTGGGATCAACTGCTTCAATAAATCCGGCCTTTGCCGCAAGATATTTTGTCCACCTACCGCTGCCGCATCCGATATCCAATGCATATGTATTCTTGTTCACAATTGTGTTATCGATAATATCGAAGTATTCTCCTGCAGCAATTTTTATGCGCTTGTCAGTAAAGTCATTAAATTTCAACCATTCGGCACCAAATTCGTCTACCACTTTTTTATCAATATTCCCGCCATTAATGTTAAAAATGCTTATGTCCCTTGTTTTTGATTGAATTACTTTTTGTGGCTGTCTGACGTAGCTGCAAATCATTTGCATTAAAAAATTTATTTCTGCGGGCAAAAATAAGTTTAATAAAATAATGAAAAATGATATAATTTCTTAATCTTTAAAATCTTAAATAATGCTGATGTCCTAAGCCTTTTGTGGCAATAAGCGCAAGGTCTGTTTCTGGTCATTAATATCTCGATAAAGAAACTTGGCTTTTTGTCTTTAAATGTCACCGTATACTTGCATCTCAATCGTTTAAGAAAAATCGATTTGATCCTACAAAGGGAATATAACCTATTTTTAATTTCTTAAAATCCATATATCATTTTGTAGACTATTAAAGCCGGTGTTAATCTCCCAAATAACACCATACAATTTTTCAAATATAGTACGGAAATGATTATTTATATTTCACAATAGAAAGGTTATTAACAGCCATTTCGGAAGAAACATAAAAAGAGTGAATTGGATTATTCATTCAATTTTCGAAATAAGTGAAAATATTTCTCTATTTCTTTTACAATCTCCCGGCGAAAAATTCGTTACCTATGCAGAATAAGAATTCTTACACAATGACCCCTAAGCCTTATTTTTTGCAGATAACTGCATGCGCAAAATATTTTAGTGCCGTAAAAAAATATCTTCATTTACCGGAAATTAACTGCATAATTTCCCTTTTTAAAGAGCTTTACATTGATAAAACTGTAATTCTAAGCCATCTCCCGGCGAAAAATCCAGCCCATCATTTTATATCAATAAAAAAAATCTGTTTATCGTTCCGGCCACTTTTTTATTTTTTCAAAATTTCATTTGATGATTGAATACGAAATAAAGCCTCAAAATAAATTCTCACTAGGTCTAAAGGAACTATGGAAATACCGTGAGCTATTTTATTTCTTTACCTGGCGTGATGTAAAAGTAAAATATAAACAGGCCGCACTTGGGGTTTTATGGGCCATATTACAACCGTTGGTAATGATGCTGATGTTTACAATTATATTTAGTAAAGCGTTAAATGTGAGTAGTGATGGAATACCCTACCCTGTCTTCGCCATAAGCGGATTGCTTATCTGGAACATCTTTAGTAACGGCCTTATTAACAGCGCAAATAGCATGGTGACAAATGCCAACATCATAAAAAAAATATATTTTCCACGGCTTATAATACCAATGAGCGCCATTTTAACCGCTTTGGTTGATTTAGTTTTTGCCTTGATTATCTATGCTGCAATTCTTATTTATTATCACCAGGGGGTAAGCATAGTAAAATTATTTTTATATCTTCCGCTAAGCATTTTAATTACTGTTATAACCACTTTTGGGCTTGGCACTTTCCTGGCTGCATTAAATGTTAAGTACAGAGATTTTCAATATATTATTCCCTTTATGATTCAGTTTTTATTATTTGCCAATCCTGTATTGTATTCCTCTAAAGCATTTACCAACCCTGTTATTAACGGACTTATGAGGGCAAACCCCATAGCATCTGCAATACAATTGTGCAGGAGTATATTCACAGGCATTGAAGTTGATTGGCAGACAATAATATTTGGAAGTATAGTAGCTGTATTGTTATTATTTGGCGGCATATATACATTTAGAAAAACAGAAGCATATTTTGCAGACTTAGCATAGTGTAATGAAACCCATATTAGAAATACAACATATTACTAAACAGTTCAAACTGGGAGCAAAGCAGGAGGGTTATCTCGCATTAAGAGATATTATCGCCAATCCTTTTAAGAAAAAAGACGTAAAGGATAAAGCATTTTTTGCTTTAAACGATATAAGTTTTGATGTTTATCCCGGTGAGAGTATTGGAATTATCGGAAAGAATGGTGCTGGTAAAAGTACATTATTAAAAATACTGAGTAAAATAACTCCACCAACACGTGGTAGAATAACCTGTCGCGGAAGAATAGCGAGTCTGCTGGAAGTGGGTACGGGTTTTCATCCTGAATTGAGCGGACGTGAAAATATTTATATGAATGGAAGCATTCTTGGAATGCGAAAAAGTGAAATCAATACCCATTTCGAAGCTATCGTAAATTTTAGTGGGGTTGAAAATTTTCTTGATACACCTCTTAAACGTTATAGTAGCGGCATGCAACTTCGTTTAGCCTTCGCCGTTGCTGCACACCTTGAACCTGAAATTTTAATTATTGACGAAGTACTTGCCGTGGGCGATGCGGAATTTCAAAAGAAATGCCTTGGTAAAATGAACGAGATAAGTAAGAGTGGGAGAACTGTAATTTTTGTAAGCCATGACATGAACGCAATTGAACAACTATGTAATAAAGCTATCATACTTAAAAAAGGAACTCTGGTGGAACAGGGCGCAGCTCATCAGTTGATTTCACATTATTTGAATGAAAATAAAAACTTCAGTTTTAATCAATTAGCGCTTTCTGAAAATGTCGATATGGTTGAATTTAACTTTCAACCTGGCGAAATAAGTTCAGGGGAGGCCATAAATTTTAGTATTTGTCTCGAAATTAAATCGCAGGAATTACCAACTATTACAGATTTCTGTTTATTAATATATAGCGCAAAGGGTGTAAGAATCACCATAATAGATTTAAGGCCTTTTATAAAAAATTTTGTGAGCGAAGGAAACAAGCTGAGATTAAAAGGGGTGGTTGAAAATATGAATTTAGTAGAAGGCGAATATTCTATAGGCTTATTTTGCGTAATAGATGAAGCCAGGAAAGAATTACTTGATATTAATCAAATAAGAATTAAGCCAGCATTAAGTTTATATGAAAATGTAAAACCGTATTTATCGCAGTACAGAGGCCATCTTGAGTTAATTAATAATATTAAAATTAATTAGATGGCAGCGAAAATATTCTTTCATAAATTCTTTAGGCTATTTGGGCTAAAAGTTGGAAAAACAATTTCTTCATTTGGAAACAAAATGGCCGTTTATAATATCAAGAAAAACGAATATTCTATTCACAAGGCGAAAATTTTTTTTAAAGAACTCAAGGTAGAAATACCTCTTTCAAAAGCAACTCCTATCTTAGAAAGATATCAAAATGCAAACTTGTTGTCAAAAAAGGGAGGGTTTACGTTTTCTGTAAACGAAAGCGGAGAGCTAATTGTTGAAAATAGAAATGTGCGGTTTAAAATAAATGATGAGGAAGAATTATTTATTTTAAGTGAAGTGTTTTTGGAAGGAGCGTACAATTTAATATCGCCAACACAAAAAAAAATAGCTCTTATTGATGTAGGTATGAATGTTGGTATTACCACCTTATTTTTTGCATCAAAAGATAATGTTGAAAAGGTGTTTTCTTTTGAACCATTTCAACCAACTTTTTCAATGGCTTTACAAAACATACATCTCAATAAAGCATATGCAGGTAAAATACATGCCAACAATTTTGGTCTTGCAAAAGAAGACGCTGATATAAATGTTACTTATTCGCCTAAAGAAAAAGGCAGGATGGGCACCAAAGGCTTACCCAAGTCAGAAGGATATGTCGCTGCAAATGTAAGCAGCCAGTTGATGCACCTTAAATCAGCCGGCAAAGAATTTTTAAAAATTAAAGAACAGGTCAAAGATAATTTCGTTGTTTGTAAAATTGACACAGAAGGAGCCGAATACGAAATTGTCGACTCTTTATACAATGAAAATCTTCTTACGATTCCTGATGTTTATTTTATTGAATGGCATCAAATAAAACCAGACAATATAGTTGCGAAACTTAAAGAATGTAACTATACTATTATTGAGACTGCTTTCAGTTTGCTGCATTCCGGGATGATTTATGCAATAAAAAACCATACTAATAAAGGTGATAGTTAAACTGAAAAAGCGATGTCTGAAATTGAAATATCTATAATTATCGCTACCAGAAACCGTGAACAAATATTATGGGAAACAGTAGAAAAAGCCTGCATAGCAATTGAGAATAAGCCTGTCGAAATCATTATAGTAAATGATGGCGATTCATCAATGAATGTACCCGCTTTTTTAATAGATAAAATCCATTTTTTTGACAACCCCAAAAAAGGAGTTTCTTCCGCCCGAAACTTTGGTGCAACCAAAGCGAAAGGAAATGTATATTTTTTTATAGATGATGATATGTGGATTAATGAAGAAGTACTTATTTGGATAAAATCGTACGTGATCCTTAGAGAAAATACAGGAGCTGTTTATTGCATCAACTGGGAATATCCTTCTTATTTGAAAAAGACGCTTTCTAAAACAAAAATCGGCGGGTATTTACTTTCAACAAATTATCATACACTTTGGGGACGTTTGCACGAAAAAAATCCCCCGCCCGCCGGCTTATATCAATATGATTATATTGGTAGCGGTTCATTGGTAATACACAAAAAAATATTTGAAAAAGCCGGAGGATATAATGAAACACTATTTTTCCAGGGAGAAGATAATGATCTTAAAGAAAAGTTGAAATCTTTTTATGTAAACACGTACATTTTCTTTGACATTACTTTGGATCACAATCATAGCGACCGTCTTGAAATAAATAATTTTTTAAAAAGAATATATGATGGATTTGGTTCAGAATTTAAATCTGTAAAGGCTGGTGCTGCAATTCCGCTACAACAAACAACTTATAATGGATTTCGCAAATTAATTTTTGAACTATCACGTGTTACGGAAAAAGGATGGATTTTTTTTTTCCGTGTTTTGCCAAATTTACCGATCATAAAGCCACTAAATAACAAACTCATCGGGGCTTTAGGTGGTTTACAACGTTATAAACAATGGCGCAATATTATCGAATAATACATAATTGTTTAGCGCAAAACAATAAAGCAATATCAAGAATTTCCTAGAAAATAAAATGAGAAAGACAATTCTATACATTATTGATTCACTTGGCAGAGGTGGTGCTGAGGTAATGTTAGTTTCCACGCTCAAAGATGTACAACAATATTATAATACCGTAATTGTCACCCTTCAACCGGAAAACTCTTTTACAATAGCTGAACTGGGCTCCAGTGAAATAATTTGCCTCAATATAAAGGGCAAAAGAAATATTTTGTCGGCAGTAAAAAAACTAAGTAAAATTATTAAAGAAAAGAAAGCAACTGTCGTTCATTCTAACTTATTCTGGAGTGTTTTTATAGCAAGACTGGCATGCGGTAAAAAATTACCTCACATTTTCAGTCTTGCCACCGTTATGAGCATTGGAATTTACAAGCATAAATGGTATAGCGGATACACGAAGATTTTAGACAAATTGACGTATAAAAAAAACCAGGCTGTAATTTCGCCTACAAAAGAAGTGCTCGAAGATTTTGATAAGGAGATTGGCATAAAAGGAAAAAATGCGGTGTTGCACAATTTTGTTATGAACGAATTTTTTAACAACCAAATTGAATATACAGTACCGATCAACAAACTAAAACTGGTTGCTGTAGGCAATCTCAAAGATGTAAAGAATTACCAGTTATTAGTTGATGCATTTAAATTTCTGAAAAACTTCAACGTTTCTATCGACATTTACGGCGAAGGGCCTGACAGAGTCTTTCTCCAGGAACAGATTACTGCCTTTGGATTGAAGATAAACTTAAAGGGCTTGAACGAAAGGATTTATAATATACTTCCGGATTATGATGGATTTGTAATGTGTTCACTGGTGGAAGGATTTGGTATTTCCGCGGCTGAAGCTATGGCAGTAGGGTTACCGTTAATCTTATCGGATATTGCATCGCTCCGCGAAATTTCTCAAAACAATGCATTGTTTTTTGATCCTTGCAATCCTCAAAGCTTTGCAGAAGTTATTGTGAAAATTATGGAAAGAAAAGTTGATCTCAAAAATCTTTCAGAAAAAGGCAAAATGATTTCCAAAGAAAATTATACAAAAGAAAAATATATAAAAGGGCTCCTGAAATTTTATGAGGAAGTATTGGGATAAAAAACCATAAATTGAATTTTTTACCTTATTTATTTTTTAAACTGAATAGGATAAAAGAGAAAATAAAATAAAATTATGTGTGGCATAGCCGGATATATCTCTCTGAACAATTCGATTCAAGCTCATCAATTGAAGAAAGCTACGAGTTTATTGCAGCACAGGGGACCTGATGCCGAAGATTTTTATTTTTCAGAAGATAACCGGGTGGGGTTAGGCCATCGGCGTTTATCCATTTTAGACTTGTCCACTTCTGCCGATCAGCCTATGTTCTCTTCTAACGGAAGATACGTTATTGTATATAATGGCGAGGTATATAATTATAAAGAACTTACCTGTCAACTAAAAGATAAAGGCGCCTCTTTGAAGACCACGTCAGATACAGAAGTAATACTGGAATTATTTGCAGAACAGGGTGTGCAATGTTTTAAACAATTAAATGGCATGTTTGCTTTGGCCATTTATGATATTCAAAAACAAATTCTTACAGTTGCACGGGACCATGCAGGCATAAAACCTTTATTTATTTATTATGATGAGGGTGATTTCATTTTCGCATCAGAATTAAAAGCTATTCAGTCTGTAAAACAATCGCAGCTTAGCATCAATAAAAAAGCAATCCCTTATTTTTTGCATTTAGGCTTTATTCCTCATCCGCTCACTATTTATAATAATACCGAAAAATTTCCTGCAGCACATTTACTGCAGATTGATGTGAATTCGCAAAACTTTTCAAACTTAAACAGCAGCATTACTTCTTTTTGGAAATTGGAATCTAAGATCGAAATGAATTCGATCAACGACGAAAAAACAGCGAAACAAAAGCTGACTGGTTTACTATTTGATTCCGTGGAAAAGCAACTGGTCAGTGATGTTCCTTTAGGTACATTTTTAAGTGGTGGTGTTGATAGTAGCCTTGTAACGGCAATCGCGAGTAAAGTGAATAATCAAAAAATAAATTCATTCAGTATAGCGATTGATGACGGAAGATTTAATGAATCAAAATATGCCATGCAGGTTGCAACACATTTGCAAACACAACATCATGAGTTTAGTGTTAAAGAAAAAGAAGTGCTCGAATTAATTGACACACTCGTGCCTCTTTACGATGAACCATTTGCAGACTCTTCGGCGCTGCCAACAATGATGGTCAGCAGGTTGGCAAAAAAGTATGTAACGGTGGCGCTTAGTGGCGATGGCGGCGATGAATTATTTATGGGTTACGGTATGCATTTGTGGGCAAAAAGGCTTTCCCAAAAATGGGTATCGCCTGCGAGAAGCGGCTTATCTGCTGTTTCAAAAATAATGAGCAGCAAATATCGTCGTGCCGGAAACTTGTTTGACTATAATAATAAAAAAAATATCAGGAGCCATATTTTTTCACAGGAACAGTATTTTTTTAAAGAAAATGAGTTACGCGATATTTTAACACATAAAAAATTTGATTTTGAAAAAATAAATTCGAACACACCCACCGGCAGAAAATTAAATGAGGAAGAGCAACAATCGCTCTGGGATTTTAATTATTACCTTCCGGATGATCTGCTTGTAAAAGTGGACACGGCATCTATGCATTATTCACTCGAAACGAGAGTGCCGCTATTGGACTACCGGATTATGGAATTTGCGTTTAACCTTAACAGTGAGTTAAAGATGAAAGGAAAAATAATGAAACATCTTTTAAAGGAAGTATTATACGATTATGTTCCAAAGCAAATTTTTGAAAGGCCAAAACAGGGATTTAGCATTCCATTAGTCAAATGGCTCAAAACTGACCTTAACTATCTGCTTGAAAAATATACATCACGTGAAATAATTGAACAACATAATCTCCTGAATTACTCCATCGTTGAGAAACTGAAGAAAGAATATTTAGGTGGTGTGGATTATTTATTTAACAGGCTTTGGGTAATAATTGTATTGCACTGGTGGTTGGAAGATAATAAACTAAAAGGGTCATGAGCAAAAAAAACATTCTGTTTATTTCTTATGATGGCATGACCGATCCACTTGGCCAAAGCCAGGTTATTCCCTATTTAGCGGGTCTGTCAAAATTTGGTTACCATTTTACAATATTAAGTTGCGAGAAGCCCGCAAGATTTCAGAAAAATAAAAATCGTGTAGAAGCAATACTGGAACCTTATTCCATAAAATGGGATCCGATCACGTATCATAAGAAACCACCTGTTTTGTCGTCCATATATGATGTGGCCATGCTGAAAAGAAAGGCTGCGCAATTACATGCTATTGAAAAGTTTGATATGGTTCATACGCGGGCTGGTATCCCTTCGCTTATTGGTTTGTGGATGAAAAAAAAATTCGGTTTGAAATTTCTTCATGATATGAGGGAGTTTTATGCGGATAGCCGTATAGACGGCGGCATGTGGAAAATTGATAACTTTTTTTATAAACGATTTACAACTATTTCAAACGCAAGGAAGATGAGGAAGTGAAGATGAGTGATGGCATTGTGTGCCTCACTTATGCCGCCGAAAAAATTATTAAGGATTGGTCTCAATATAAAAATGAAGTTATTCTTGAAGTTATTCCATGCAGCACAGATATGACACTATTTGATCCGGAAAAAATAAATTCTGAACAGAAAGAGCAAATTAAAAAAGGAACTAAACATTAATGAAACTGACTTTGTTATTAGTTATCTCGGTTCCATAGGAGGTTGGTACCTTACCGATGAAATGATGCAGTTCTGCAAAAGTATTTCTGATAAAATTCCGCAATGCAAAGTTTCTATTTATCTCACCACACGAACCTGAAACTATTTTGGCAGTCGCTAAAAGATTTGATATCGCAGAAGAAAAAATAATTGTAAAAAATGCGCAAAGAAGCGAAGTTCCTCTTTTGCTTTCTACAAGTAAATATTCAATATTTTTTATTAAAGTCATGCTATTCCAAACAATCATCATCTCCAACCAAACATGGTGAAATAATGGCAATGGGAATTCCAGTTGTTACCAATTCGGGTGTGGGTGATGTGGCCGAAATCGTAGAAAAATATCAGTCTGGTATTGTTATTAAAAATTTAGACAAAAATAATTATGATAGTTGTGCAGAAAAATTATGCACTACAAATTTTGATGCTAAAAAAATAAGAGCAGGTGCACAGGCGTTTTATTCATTGGAAAATGCAATTCAAAAATATTTGAAAGTATACAGTCATATTTTGAAGACAGAAGTATTGTTGACTCGATCTTTAATAATAATTTAAGTTAATTTATGTCGACAAGGTTTTTAATAATAGGAGCGGGCTTTTCCGGAGCTGTTTTAGCTCATCAGCTATCAGCAGCTTTTGAAGACTGCTGCATTGATATCTGGGAAGAAAAATCTCACATCGCCGGCAATTGCTATACCGAGAGAGATCGCGGAAACAGGCATAATGGTACATCGTTACGGCCCGCATATTTTCAATACGGACAAAAAGGAAATATGGGATTTTGTAAATGGATTTATTCAACTGCAACCTTTTGCACATAAAGTAAAAGCCATTTATAACGGACAGGTGTATTCGCTGCCTGTAACACTTCATACCATCAACCAGTTTTTCAACAAAACATTTTCACCTGCCGAAGCAAAAGCTTTTATCGAAAGCTTAGCCGATAAGAATATAAGTGAGCCTCAAAATTTTGAAGAGCAGGCTTTAAAATTTATCGGGCACGATCTTTATAAAGCTTTTTTTTATAGTTATACAAAAAAACAATGGGGCTGTGAGCCTTCGGAATTACCGGCTTCTATTTTAAAGAGGCTGCCTGTAAGATTTAATTATGAAGACAGTTATTATAACAATCCATTGGTAGGAATTCCGAAAGAGGGATATACTGAATTTGTTGAAAAATTAATAAACAGAAAAAATATTCAGCTTACACTAAACAGGAAATTTATGCCTGAGAGATGACTATTCTTCTTATTCCCATATTTTTTTTACCGGCCCGATTGATGCGTTCTTTAATTATAAATTCGGGAGGCTGGGTTATCGTACGGTTACCTTTGAACCATTTTATGCTGAAGGAGATTACCAGGGAACTGCCGTAATGAATTATTGTGATGAATCGGTAAAACATACACGAATTACTGAGCACAAGCATTTTGCTCCATGGGAAAAGCATGATAAAACAATTTGCTTTAAAGAATATAGCAAAGAAACTACTGAAAGCGACATCCCGTTTTATCCTAAGAGACTTGCTGCCGATAAAGAACTCTTGAATCTTTATAGAAATGAGGCTGAGAAACTGACTAACGTTTCTTTTTTAGGAAGGTTGGCAACTTACAGATATATGGATATGCACCATGTTATCGGTGAGGCGCTAAATTTTGCCCAACAATTTATATCTGCTAACAATAGAGGGTGCAAGACTGCCCGTTTTCCCAAATATTGAATCCAATTAGTTTTTCTCTTTTATTCTTCTTCGGTTAGCTATTGACTCTCCTAAAAAAGTAGGTTTTTGTCTTCCAATTGGTTAGGCTGAGATTCTGCCACAAACTCAACAATAACAGCCTATTCATTTGCGTTATTGTTTATACTATCCATAATTCTAAAAACCAAATTCCAAACCCTATGGACAAGGTTATAGCGGTGGTTGTTACTTACAACCGGCAATTTTTGCTTGCGCAGTGTATTGATGCTTTAAGAAATCAAACCCGAAAAGTTGACAAAATACTTGTAATCAATAACGGCAGCACAGACCATACTGAAGCATGGTTGAGAAGCCAGCCGGATATTGAATTCATAACACAGGAAAATGTAGGTGGCGCCGGCGGTTTTTATACAGGCATAAAACTGGTTTTGAAAAATTGTATACATGGATGTGGCTGATGGATGATGACGGATACCCTAAGGCTGATGCACTTGAAATGTTGCTTGAAGGAGATAATGAAGAATTATGCCTGAGGAATTGTTCGGTAATTAATAAGGAAGATAAAAAAAGCTTTGTTTGGAAAACAGGGAATTATTCCAATCGTTGATGAAGTAAAAAATCCTGTTATTAAAAACGTCGCACATCCTTTTAATGGCACATTGTTGCATCGCAAAATCATAGAAAGAGTAGGCTTTCCAAAAGCTAACTTGTTTTTATGGGGAGACGAAACTGAATATTACCATCGCATCATCAGTAAAAATAAAATACCATATTATACCAAAGCAACTAGCATTCATTACCACCCGGCATGTGCTTATTCTTATAAAAACGACTGGAATTTAACAACTAACTGGAAAATGTATTTCTACGTTCGTAACCGGTTTAGTATACTTAAAATCCAGGTTTAGTAAAAGCATACCAGTTGCTCTAATTATGTATTGTGTTTTTTTAACAGCATTTGCAGGAACCATAATTGTTTTTCAAAAAACAAATAAATTAAAAAAACTTGGATTTATTTTATGGCCGATGAGGGATGCATTAACAAACAATTTTAATGCAACTCCTTCTTTTATTTTGCAAAGAATATCTTCCTCTTCATCTTACAGGCCGGGCAATTATTTTTTTAACCAGGTTAAACATTTAAGAAATTTTATTATACCGTTCTCGTCTTCTGGTATCGGTAAATTGAAAAAAGCACAATAGAAATACATATTTTTAAATTGCTAAAAATTACGTTCCGGAATGGGTTATGGAGACTTAATATTATTTCCTGTTTTTCTTATAATAATGAGCCTGTTTTTTAGGGTTATTAGAAATACATATGATGATCCTATTTTAAAAAAATACCACCGGCAGGGATTTTGGGTAAAGATGTTAGGATGTGTTGCTTTCTTTACCTACAGCGTTTATCTATCTCCGGGAGATTCTATAGGTTTATATCAAAAAGAGGGTAATAATATTTATCACCTTATTTTAAACGACTCAAATCATTTACAATGGATCTTTCAAAAAGGAAAATATTTTGATGAATCATTTCTGAAAGATCCTTACAACGGTGGTTATTTTAGATCTGAAGCAAATTTTATGGTGACAAGAATTGTTGCTTTATTATCTTTTATTACCGCAGGAAGATATGCGGCAACAAGCGTCTTTTTGCATGCATTGCGTTTTCCGGGGTATGGAAACTGTTCTTGTTTTTTTATGAACAGTATCCGCACATGCACAAAAAATTTGCAATTGCAATATTGTTCTTTCCAACTTTTGTTTTCTGGAGCGGTGGAATTTTAAAAGATACATTATGTATTGCCTCACTTGGCTGGGTTACCTATGCGCTCTATGAATTGCTGTTTCGAAAGAAAGGCTTAATAAAAAATTCGATCATCTTATTTGTCTTTGGTTACCTTCTTGCAATTATCAAAGTTTATATTCTTATTTCGTATGTGCCATTTTTTATTCTATTTATTGTTCTTAGAAACATCCAGGGAATAAAGAACAAATTTTTGAAATACTTAATTGCACCTGTGCTAATATGTGAGCTGTATGTTTGGATTCACAAAAGTATTGGATTCGTTTGATCAGGAATTAGGTGCTTATTCAGCTGAAGACGTTACTATCAAGTATTAAACATCTTAATGGAGCATTTAAAGCAATGGATGGAAATGAAACTGCCGATTCTAACTTTGATCTCGGTGTTGAATTCGACGGCACTTTCAGGGGACTTATAAAACTGGCACCGGTGGCAATTTTTACAACATTCTTCCGGCCCTTTCTTTGGGAATCGCATAAAATTTCGCAACTTCTCGCCTCGCTTGAAAGTTGTATACTTTTATTTTTTACTATTTATGTCGTTTTTAAAAGCGGTCTCAGGTCTTTTATAAAAATGGTATTAACCGACCCTCTTATCATGTATTGTTTCCTGTTTTCTTTTGTGTTTGCCATGTTTGTGGGAGCAAGCACTTTAAATTTTGGGACGCTTGTCCGTTATAAAATTCCATGCCTGCCTTTTTACACAATTTCTTTATTTCTCATTTACGAAAAAGTGAAACAAAAAGCTGCCCGGAAATCGTTAGCAATGGTAAACGCCTGCTGGCAGGTCACGGATATGCCTTTATACCCGGTTCCCGCATGAAGCATTTCGCTTATTCATTAATTGCTTTGGGTTTTCTTTTCACAAATATTAAGATTATTTTGCACGCTATAAAATTCAGTAATAATAATGTGTGGCATTGCGGGAACCATTAACTGCGGCTTTTCATACGAAGAAGTAATCAAAACAATGGGGCATCGCGGTCCCGATGAACAGCACGGATACCAATTCCAAAATGTAAATTTTTTTCACCTGCGACTTGCTATACTTGACATTTCCGGCGGCAAACAGCCGATGCAATTGGATGATAAATACACCATTATTTTCAATGGTGAAATTTATAACCATGCAGAAATACGCAATCAATTTAATTTGAGAGGCAAAACTTCTTCAGATACGGAAACGCTGTTGCTTTTATATGATAGGTTTGGCACAGAATTTCTTCAATACCTCGATGGGATGTTTGTTTTTGTTATTCATGATAAAATAAAAAATGAACTTTTTATAGCGCCGTGACCGGGCAGGAAAAAAGCCTTTTTATTATTACCATCACGAAGATAAATTTGCTTTCGCCAGCGAACTGAATTGCCTGAAGGCAATGGTTCCACTTGAAATAAACAACGAAAATTTTTATCACTATTTAAGATTAGGCTCATTCTACAGGCAATTTACTCCATATAAGAATGTGACGGAACTAACAGCCGGAAGTTTCATGGTCGTTAATTGCGAATCATTAGCTATATCAAAAAAAATATGGTGGAATATAAATGACTATTACAAGCAACAAAACAATGATTCAATTGAAGAGGCCTTGAAAAAAACTGATGGTTACCTTCATGCAGCAGTTAAAAGACGAATTGAATCAAGCGACCTTGAGGTAGGTTGCTTTTTAAGTGGCGGAATAGATAGTGGTATTATAACTTCGATTGCCAGTCGAATACAATAATAACCTTAAAACTTTTACTGTTTCTTTTGATGGGGAATACAATGAAGCGCCTCTTGCAAAATTGGTAGCAGGAAAATATAAGACCCATCATACTGAAATTAAAATTTCATTTTCAAGTTTAAAAAGTGATTTAGAAAAGATCTTATCTAATTATGGAGAGCCCTTTTTTGACAGTTCGGCAATACCGAGTTATTATGTCAGCAGGGAAGCCAGGAAATATGTAACGGTTATCCTCAATGGCGACGGAGCCGATGAACTTTTTGGCGGTTATCGCCGTTATGTTCCATTTGCACGTTACGATTTTTTTAAGAAAAATTTTTTGGTTAAGAATGGCGCTTTGTTCTTTAAAAATACTTTGCCGCAACCAAAAAATAAAAGATCGGTACACAATTATCTCTACCGGCTCGCATCTCTGGCATCAAAATCTAATTTGGAAATTTATCTTTCCGCAGGCGTTGATATTTTTGAAGACTATGAAAAATATATTTTAAATCCTGGATTTGATTACCTCAGACCCGTTAAAAACGATTTTGATAAAATTGCCAATAGTAATTTAAGCGGATTAAAAAAAATTATGAACCTCGATTTTGATACCAATCTTTTTAGCGACCTGCTTGTAAAAATGGATATAGCAACTATGGCGAATTCGCAGGAAGGAAGAAGCCCTTTTTTATCCAAAGAATTGTTGGAATACATTCCTTCTCTTAATGATTCTTATAAAATTAAAGGAAGAACTACCAAGTATATGTTGAGAAAGTTGGCTGCAAAATATCTTCCGGCCGAATTGATCAACCAACCAAAAAGGGGGTTTGAAATTCCTTTGAAAAACTGGATAGATGGTGAATTAAAAGAAACTATTTTTGATTATCTCGATTCGGCTAATTGCTTTTATAAAAATTTTGTCAGCCGGGATTTTGTTACTGATTTACTTTCCAAAAAAATTAATATGTCATCTGAAAAAAGAGCAAAAATTTTATGGACGCTTTTGTCAATGGAAATCTGGTATAAAAAAGTTTACCAATGACAAGCTTTGAATTGAAAGGCAAGAAAATTGCAGTTATTGAAAATGGGCTATTCTCAACTTATACAATGAGAGAAGGCCTTATGATGCATCTTTTGAAAGAAGGCTGTGATGTTTATATTCTTACACACACAAACCGTTTCGTTCCACAGGTTGAAAAAATGGGACTTAAAGTTATTAATATCGGTTCCGGAAATTTAAATCCGATTAAGGTGTCAAAATATATTTATAATCTTCGGAAAGCGCTGAAAAAAATTAGACCTGATGTGTGCCTTACCTTCAGTATAAGACCCGCAATTTGGGGTAACCTTATCACCCGTCAATTAAAAATTCCCACTATAACAAATATTACCGGCGTAGGTCCACTATTTACAAGTAAAAATATTGTATACCGCACGGCACGTACATTGTACAGGAATGCCCTCGAGCAAAACAAAAAAAGTATTCTTTCAAAATTTTGATGACATGAATCTTTTCATTGAAAAAAAATTTGTAAAAAGTTCTATCGCAGAAAGAATCCCCGGTTCAGGAATTGATTATAAAAAATTCAGTCCAATATCTTTAAAAGAAAGGGATTCTCATTCATTTATATTCTTATTCATCGGCAGGCTTATAAAAGATAAAGGTATTTTCGAATACATCAATGCCGCCAGGATTATTCGAAAAAAATATCCTAACGCTGTCTTTAATGTAATGGGTCCCTTCTGGACACAAAACCTCAGGAAAAATACTATTACACATACGCAATTGCAACACTGGATTGACGAAGGAGTAATAGATTATCTCGGGGAAAAAAAGGATGTTAGAAAATTTATTGCCGAAGCAGATTGCATTGTTCTTCCATCATACCGCGAAGGCACTTCAAATACTTTGCTTGAAGCGGCAAGTATGGAAAAACCCTCCATCACTACTAATGCAACGGGGTGCAAAGAAATCGTTTCTGATAATGTAACAGGTTTTCTTTGCAATGTTAGGGACGAACTTGACCTGGCTGATAAAATGGAAAAAATGATTTTGCTTCCTACTGAAGAAAGAAAGGAAATGGGAAAAATGGCAAGGCAAAAAATCATTAAAGAATACAATAAACAAATTGTAATACAAGCTTACATGGGGGCAATACATGAAGCAATTAATTGAGCTGACATTGTTTGCTCAATAGTCACAGCATTTAAAACTTCTTTCAACATATTCAAACTTCTTAGCCAATTAGTTGTATTAGGTTATATAACGTTATGCCTTTCACAATAAAAGATATCGAAAACCTTTCCGGTATAAAAGCCCACACAATCCGTATTTGGGAACAACGTTATAAATTTCTTAGGCCCACCCGTTCAGAAACTAATATTAGATTTTACAGCAACGAAGAACTTAGAATTATTTTAAACGTTGCGCTGCTTAATAAATATGGATATAAGATTTCGCATATAAGCCGCATGAGCCATCAGTCAATTTGTGAAAAAGTACTTTCTCTTACTGATGTTGATGCGAAATCTAATATTGTTGTGAACAATCTGCTGCAATGCATGGCAGATTTTAATGTAGAGTCTTTTGAAACCATACTTACAAATTGTATTAATACAACTGGCATTGAGAAAACTATTGTTCAAATTATATACCCCTTCCTCGAAAAGGTGGGAGTATTATGGCTTACAAGCCATATAAATCCTGCGCAGGAGCGGCTGGTAAGTAATGTTATAAGACAAAAAATAATTGTTGGTATCGATTCGATTCCAACGAAAAAAACATCCCCTACAAAAGTCTGTCTTTTTCTACCTGAAGGAGAATATCATGAACTATCGCTGTTGTTCGTAGCATTTCTTTTAAAGAAAAAAGGAGTACCGGTTATTTATCTTGGAGCAAATATTCCCTTTGAGGAGTTAGCGTCAGTTACGGCGGTAAAAAAGCCCAACTATCTATATACACATCTTACCACTGCAGGCCTTTCTTTTAATTTTGATAAATTTCTCGCCATATTAAATAAGGATTTCCGCAAATTTCCGATCGTTATATCGGGACGACTTACCAGTTCCTATGTAAAAAAAATTCCCCAAAAAATAATTTTTAAAAAATCGCTGGCCGAGGTTAAAGAATTCATAAGTACTCTTTAGCGCAACCTTACCGCGATAAAATATTTTGGCACCCGTTTTGTTAAATTTTTTTTCTTAAAGGTTAAACAAAATAGTATTTCACTTTATTTTTTTTGTTTAGCTTTGAATACGTAAACATTAAACATTATTTATGTCAACTGTTGAATTTAACCAGCTACTCTTAGTCAACGCAGCTTTTTTGAATCCTTTTGCCATCAACCTTACAAAAGACCGGGAAAGTGCTAAAGATCTTGTTCAGGAAACCATGTATAAGGCCATTGCTAATCGCGAAAAATACATTTGCGGAACTAATATTAAGGCCTGGCTTTATACAATAATGCGTAATATTTTTATAAATGACTACAGAAAGAGAACCAAACAACAGGTTATTTTTGATGGAACACCTAATGATTTTTTATTAGATTATCGCCAAACAGCAATTTCAAATCTTGCAGAAAGCAAGCTAAGACTAAAGGAAATCCAGACAGCAATACATTACCTGCCCTCTATTTTCAAAGAACCATTTCTATTATATTTTGATGGATACAAATACCATGAAATTGCCGGAATATTGCATGAGCCCTTAGGCACCATTAAAAGCAGGATCCATTTTGCCCGGAAACTTCTTAAGAAAAAGATAAGCAGATTTTAAATATCCATTAAAGGCTAAGAAGCGATTTAAAGAAAGCTTATCTTTTGTACCTGATTTAAAAATTTGAAAAAAGCAGTAATTATAGGCAGTGGATTCTCGGGTTTGTCAACAGCATCTTTTTTAGCAAAGTATGGTTGGGATGTGACGGTAGTAGAAAAGCAAGGTACTCCAGGCGGCCGTGCAAGGCAACTCAAACAGCAAGGATTTATTTTTGATACGGGGCCAAGCTGGTATTGGATGCCTGACGTTTTTGAAAGATACTTTGCATGCTTCGGTAAAAAAAGATCAGACTTTTATTCTTTAAAACGATTGGATCCGTCTTACAGGATATTTTGGAATGATAAGTCAATGGATATTCCTGCTGATTACAACCATTTAAGAAATTTATTTGAAAACGAAGAGCCGGGAAGCGGTAAAAAATTAGACCAGTATCTCGAACAGGCGGCTTATAAATATGAAGTAGGAATTAATAACCTTGTTCAAAAACCAGGACAATCGTGGAGCGAATTTTTAGATTGGGGTTTTGTGAAAGGAATATTTAAGCTGGATGTATTTTCATCAATTCAAAAGCACATTCACAAATATTTTAAAAATCCAAAACTGAGGCAGTTACTGGAGTTCCCGGTTTTGTTTTTAGGAGCGTTGCCGAAAGATACGCCAGCTCTTTATAGTTTAATGAATTTTGCCGATATTAAAGGTGGAACATGGTATCCTGAAAATGGAATGTATAGTATTGTTGATGGTATGTATGTGTTGGCTAAAGAATTAGGTGTAAAATTCAATTTTAATGAAAACGTTATTGCTATAAACACCAAAGAAAATTATTCAACAGGTATTAAGAGTGAAATTATTGGCAGTGAACAATCAATTATCAAGCAGTACGGCGGAAATGTAGTAGTTGCAACTGCTGATTATCATTTTGTTGAAACAAAACTACTGCCCCCAAAATTGAGAAGCTATAGCGAATCTTATTGGAATAAAAGAGTTTTAGCACCAGGCTGTTTAATATATTATATCGGATTA
The DNA here is from genome assembly GCA_963756945.1 of uncultured Chitinophagaceae bacterium. GTDB lineage: Bacteria > Bacteroidota > Bacteroidia > Chitinophagales > Chitinophagaceae > Ginsengibacter. Next base: position 219,196 of record CAVWQJ010000007.1, read on the forward strand.
AATAAAAAATTGAAAAACATTACCCATCATTCTTTATTTTTTGATGTTGATTTTGACAAACATGGCAGTGAAATTTATGTAACAAAAAAATGGCCTTCTGATCCGTTATTCTACGTAAGCGCAACTTCTGTGAGTGATGAAAATGTTGCGCCTGAAGGTTGCGAAAATTTATTTTTTCTTATTCCGGTAGCGGCAGGATTAAGTGGAGATAATGATACACTTAGAGATAAATATTTTGAAAAGATTATTAAACGTTTTGAAGCACATATAGGCGAAGAAGTGAAAGAATATATTATTTACAAGAAAACTTTTGGCCCTGAAGATTTCGTAAATGAGTATAATTCATTCAAAGGAAATGCATACGGCCTGGCTAATACATTGTTGCAAACAGCCATTTTAAAACCGTCATGCAGAAGTAAAAAAGTTAGCAACCTTTTTTATGCAGGTCAGTTGACAGTGCCGGGACCAGGAGTGCCGCCTTCTCTTATAAGTGGAGAAGTGGTAGCAAAAGAAGTAGTCAGGCATTTTAATTCTTAATTTGTAATTAATAATTTTTATTGTGAACAAAAAACATGGCTTATGATGCAGCTTTTTAGGGAGGTGAGCTACGAGTGCAGTAAATATACCACGCATAAATACAGCACTTCTTTTGGAAGTGCCATAAGGCTTTTGCATAAAGATTTTCAAACTCCCGTTTACAATATTTACGGTTTTGTACGGTTTGCAGATGAAATTGTAGATACCTTTCATGAATATAATAAAGAGCAATTGCTAAATGAATTTAAAAACGAAACTTACAAAGCAATAGAGAGAAAAATAAGCCTAAACCCAATTCTGAACAGTTTCCAGTTAACAGTAAATCAGTATGAAATTGACTTAAAACTTGTAGATGCATTTTTTAAAAGCATGGAATGCGATCTTCAAAAAAGCACTTACGATGCAGCTTGTTACAAAGATTATGTTTATGGAAGTGCGGAAGTAGTTGGCTTAATGTGCCTCATTATTTTCTGTGAAAAAGATCATTTAAAATATGAGAAACTTATGCCGCATGCGCAGTCACTTGGGGCAGCATTTCAAAAAGTAAATTTTTTGAGAGATGTGAAATCAGATTATCAGCAACTCGAAAGAACTTATTTCCCTGAAGTTGATTTTAGAAACTTTACTGCAAACTGCAAAAAAAATATTGAGGCTGAGATTATGGCAGATTTTTCGAAAGCTTACGAAGGAATTATTCAATTGCCGCTTAAGGCAAGATTTGGAGTGTATGTGGCTTATAAGTATTATCTTTCTCTTTTCAAAAAAATAAGGCGCATACAGGCAGAAAAAATTCTGGAGCGCCGTATAAGAATTCCCGGTTATTCAAAAGCGCTTATAGTAATGAGAGCCGGTGTTAAAAGCCAGCTTAACCTTATTTAATAATAATTAAATCCATTCATATATCTTGGTAGAAGTAATATTAGTAGATGATAATGATGTGCAAACAGGAACAATGGAAAAAATGGAAGCACATAGGTTGGGTGCGTTACATCGTGCTTTTAGCATTTTTATTTTCAATAGCAATGGTGAATTTCTTTTGCAGCGACGGGCAGAAGGAAAATATCATAACGGCGGCCTTTGGACCAATACATGTTGCAGCCATCCGCTGCCCGGCGAAGATGTATTAAATGCAGCCTACAGAAGGCTTTCAGAAGAGATGGGATTTTCAACAAAACTTACTTCTGCATTTAATTTCATTTACAATGCAACGTTTGACAATGGATTGACTGAGCATGAATTTGATCATGTTTTTACCGGCGTTTATGATGGCGAAATTAAAGTAGATAAAACTGAGGTAAGCGATTATTGCTACAAAAAATTAAACGATATTGAAGAATCACTGCAGACGCATCCTCAGAAGTATACTGAATGGTTTAAGATTGCATTGCCTCAAATTAAAGTGTTCCATGCAAACAATTTTAATAAAATATAATTTCATTTTTATACAGCTTTATATAAATCAGCAGCTTTCTAAAAATCTTACTTTTGCATATACATGCAGATATTTTTATTCATATTGATTATGCTAACCTCCTTCTTCCTTATGGAAGGCGTTACATGGCTTACGCATAAATATGTAATGCATGGTTTTTTATGGTATTTACATGAAGATCATCATAAAAAAGGCTCTGGATTTTTTGAAAAAAATGATGCCTTCTTCCTCATATTTTCTATACCCAGCATACTATGTATTTTATTTGGAACATTTGATAATAAATTTTGGCTTGCTGCAATAGGCGCTGGCATTGCGATGTATGGCTTTGCCTATTTTGTTGTACACGATGTTATAATTCATCAGCGCATTAAGCTCTTCACACGAAGTAATAATTTATATGTGAGAAGCATAAGATGGGCGCACAAGATGCATCACAAACATCTTGAAAAAGAGGATGGCGAAAGTTTCGGTATGCTGATGGTGGCAAAAAAATATTGGGATAAAGTGAGAGCTGATAAAAAAAGAATGGTTGAAAATAAAATCATTATTAACGCTCCGCTGTCTTCAGATATAGCATCATCGTAAATCACTTATGTAAACAGAATTTTCTCTTTCCCTGTAATTTTTATTGGCTCTTTATTGAGTTATTTTATCTTGAATCGCACAAAGTATTTTATATAAATACATTCTTTACATGGCATCAAAATATTATGATTATATTTTTCTTGGTGCAGGTTGCGCTTCTTTGAGCATCATTATGAGAATGATTCACTCCAATAAGTTTTCAGAAAAAAAAATATTGCTTATTGACAGAGAAAATAAAACCAGGAATGACCGTACATGGTGTTTTTGGGAACAAGGAACAGGTTTTTTTGAAGACATTGTTTACCGAAAGTGGAATGAAGTTTTTTTTAAAACGACCGACGATGAAACCATCCCTTTGGAAATGAACGATTATCAATACAAAATGATAAGAGGGATTGATTTCTACAATTATTGCTATTCAAAAATTAACATTCAAAAAAATATTGACATTCTCTATGGAGAAATTTCATTTGAAGAAGCGAATGAACTATTAGGAATAAAAGTTGATAGTGAGTTTTTATTATATAATAAGGATACTTTAATCTTCAACTCACTCTATATCCCGCCCGCAAAACAGGCAAATAAATTTTACCTGCTTCAGCATTTTAAAGGCTGGATTGTTGAAAGTGAAAATGATTTTTTCAATTCTGCACAGGCAACTCTTATGGACTTCCGTGTGCGAACAAACCCATGGAACCACCTTCGTGTATGTTTTACCGTTATCTTCAAACAAAGCGTTAGTTGAATATACATTGTTTAGTGAAAACATTTTACCCCCAGACGAATATGATAGAGAATTAAAATTATACCTGGAAGAATATTTAGGACTTAAAAAATTACAAAATTGCTGAGGAAGAATTTGGTGTTATTCCTATGACAAATGAACACTTCCCCTATTTTAAAAATGGAATGTATTTTATTGGCACAGCGGGCGGCCAAACGAAAGCCATCAACAGGTTATACATTCAGGTTTATACAAAAGCAGGCAGACAAGATTGTTTCTGAGTTAATTTCAAAAGGCATTCCATCAAAAAAAAGGAAGTTAAAAAATGAGATTTTTATTTTACGATAGTACACTCTTACATATACTTTCCAAAAAAATGCTTGGATGGGAAACTCATTTTTTCTAGTCCTTTTTAAAAAAAATAAAGCTCGCTGGTATTTTTAAGTTTCTAGACAATGAAAGCACCCTTACTGAAGAAATAAAATTGATCAATTCTCTTCCTAAGAGGGCTTTTACCAAGGCCGGAATTTTCGGAATTTTTTAAGATGCTCATTAAATAAAATATGATTAAACCTTTTTGTTATGTTGACAGTCTTACCCTTGGTTTTTTCTATTTTTGCCCAGATATTAAATACTTATGGCCCCACAGACTGATGACCAGGAACTTTTACAAAGTTTCAAGGAACCTGCAACCCGGGAACGGGCTTTTACGGGTATTATAAAAAATACCAGGAAAAACTTTACTGGCATATACGTAGAATGATTATTGACCATGATGATACAAATGATGTGCTTCAAAATATGTTCATTAAAGTTTGGAAAGGACTTGAAAATTTCAGGGAAGACAGCCAGCTATATACCTGGTTATACCGTATTGCCACAAATGAATCTCTTACTTTTTTGAGTCAGCAAAAAAAGAGAAGTTCTGTATCGCTGAGTGATGTGGAAACCGGGCTGAGTAACAAACTGAAAAGCGATACAAATTTCGACGCGAATAAGCTTGAATGGAAATTGCAACTTGGAATCCAGAATTTGCCTGAAAAACAGCGGCTTGTTTTTAACCTAAGGTATTACGATGAAATGCCTTACGAAGAGATGAGTAAAATACTGGATACCAGTGAGGGAGCATTGAAAGCAAGCTACCACCACGCTGCAAAAAAAATTGAAGAATTTATACTAAATAGTTAAACTTAATACGGATTAAAATAGTCTGATAAAACGTAATGAAGAATTCACCGGAAATATTAAAAGAATTAATGATCAATCAGCCCGCTGCTTGCAGGCCTGGAGAAGGTGAATGTTTTTAGTGTTCCCGAGGGCTATTTTGATGAGTTACATTTTAGAATAGCTGATTTTGCGATTCTCAACAATACATCACCCGAAGAAAACATTGACTAAGAGAAATATCCACGAAGTTCCGGAGGGTTATTTTGATACGTTAAGTGATTCAATTCTTGCTAAAGTAAAGGCAATCTATATTGAAAGTGCGGAAGAAGAATTACGAAATCTTTCATCAATACTATTTAATTTAAAAAGTGAAAATGTATTCAAAGTTCCAACGGGATATTTTGATAATTTAAGCGATTCAATTGTTGCTAAGGTTAAGGAAAATTATGTTGAAAGTGCAGCGGAAGAGTTACGCAATCTTTCACCAGTTTTATTGGATTTAAAAGGTGAAAAAGTATTCACAGTTCCAACCGGATATTTTGATAATTTAAGCAATTCAATTCTTGCTAAATCAAACGCAGGTAATTCTGAAAGTGCAGAAGAAGAATTACGCAATCTTTCACCTATACTATATAGTTTAAAGGGTGAAAATGTTTTTACAGTTCCAGCTGGTTATTTTAAGTTTCTTGCCAAAAATGTTACTGAAAAATTAACGCCTGTTCCTGCCAAAGTTATAACCATCAAAAAAAGAACTTCATGGTTAAAATATGCAGCTGCCGCAATTGTTACCGGCATTATTACTGTAACATCCTTTCAGTTATTTAAAGGTTCATCACACAATAATTTAGCATCTCTCCCTTCTTATTTCAAGGCATCATACCAATATAAAACTGAGGCGGAATTAAATGCCGGAATTGCTAAATTAGATGATGCTGATATTGCTAAATATCTTGAAAAGAATGGCAATGTTTTGGACAATGCCTTACTTACAAATAATACTGATGAAAGCAACTTGCCAAGCGTCAACAGATTATTTAATTGATGAAAATACATTGAATGAATATCTCGATAAAATAGATGCTCAAAACACCAGCAAACTAACTCCATAAGATGAAAAAATATTTACTTATAGTGTCTTTAATGCTTGTTACGTTATCTCAGGTTAAAGCCCAGGAGCCAACAGGTGAAAAAATTCAGGCGTTAAAAATTGCATTCATTACGCAAAAGTTACAACTCAGCTCCTGATGAGGCACAAAAATTCTGGCCTGTTTACAATCAATATGATAATGAAATTCACAATATTGAATTAGATAAAAGTGATCCTAACGTAATAGACAAAGAGGAAAAATTACTAAATGTTAGAAAAAAATATCTAAGCTCTTTTGAAAAAATATTGGGCCCCGATAAGACAAACCGGCTTTTTAATGCCGAAAGAGATTTTCGTGGTATTTTGATTCGAAGGCTTCAAAACCGCAACCAGCAACGATTAGGCCCACTTCGCCGGTAAATACTTATTTATTATTAAACTAATTAAAAATGAAAATTGGAGAAACTAAAAATTCTCCTATTTTTGTAACTAGGTGTTTTTCATAGGTTAGCAACGGCCGGCCCTTTTTAGGGCAGGCCTTTTTTATTATCTCTATTGAAATTTATAAGTGGGATATTTTATATCGTGATAAAAAAGAAAGGTCCATTTTTCTTTTTCTCCTTCCTGCCACCATTTCATTCTTAACTCCATTGCTTTGGCTCCATCATAATCATATTTGGCTTTGAACCTGTTTTTCATTTGTTGAAGCTGAGGCGCAACATCTCCGCCAAAAAAAACTTTTTCATCCATTTCATTTACCATAAAAACCTGGTGGTATGGGCTATGTGCGCCCGTCATTTCATAATGTATATAACCATCAATATTTCCACTACCCTCTATAAATTGCAATTGACTATTTCCATCAAGACATACAAAATCTTCGGTGACATAAGATGGAAATCCTTTTTGAAAAGCAAAATCCCATTCCTGCCTGTTGATGTAGTAAGTTGCATTTTCAAAACTCAAAGTTTTTTTATCAGGAAATGCAATTCCGCCTGAATGATCTTTATGAAGATGAGACAGAAGCACCTTAGTTACATCGGATGGGTTGATACCATTTAATGAAAGATTTTTATGAATCTGCAATTGATTGTTTTCATCAGCAAATCCAAGTCCTGTATCGAGCACCAGAATATCCTTTGATGTAATGATTGCAAATGGCTGAATCTCTACTAACAGGCTTCCTTTTGTTCTTTGCTGCAGATCATCTTTGTCAATTTGAAACGGAACAAATTTTTTTGTTTGATCAACTGTAAAACTTCCTTCACTTAACGGGATAATCTTCATAATTTTTTAACCAATTGCTTTGTTGAAAATTTCATTAATCGTTCTCAATATAAAATCATCGCAACACCATTTGTCGGTCGGCATCCAGGCGAACTAAAATAAAAATTAATATGGTAAATGTTAATAAGGAAGATCCGCCATAACTCATTAGTGGTAATGTAATTCCAATAACCGGCGCCAGGCCAACGGTCATACATATATTAATTGTTACATGAAAAAATAAAATAGCGGCAACACTATAAGCGTATACGCGGCTGAAAGGTACTTCTTTGCCGTTCTGCAAGAAATACAATCCGCAGCATAAACAATAGATATAAGATGATAACGAAACTGCTTCCTAAAAATCCAAAGTTTTCTCCCACACTCGTAAAAATAAAATCAGTATGCTGTTCAGGAACAAAGTCGCCTTGAGTTTGCGTGCCTTTCAAAAAACCTTTTCCAAACAAACCTCCTGAACCAATGGCGATTTTTGATTGCTTAACATTATAATTTTCCTTTGCTTTCTTTAATTCTTTTGTTTTTACATTTTCTTTTTGGTCATCTCCCTTTTGTAAAGAAGATGTGCGCATCGGGCACATAATCTACCCCAAATGTATTCATGATCCTTTCTACCTGGTAAGCATGCAATACATGTTTAAAAATATAGGGAACAGCAAATCGTTGAATGCTCACGCATAATATCCATAATACCAAGTATTACTACCAAAATGCCTTTATCTCTTTTAATGTTCTTTCGAAAAATGAAAATAGATAAAGCAGCAATTGATGTAAGAATAATTGCCAAGGTATTTTTTTCCACTAAAATAGTTGCTACGACAAGTACTGCAAATGAAAAACCTATAATGAGATAAACAGGTGGCAAGCCTTCCCTGTACATCGGAATAAGAAAAGAAAAATATACCAATGCAAGTCCAGTTTCATTTTGCAAAATTGAAAATGCAGCCGGCGTTAATACAATTGCTGCGGCTATAAGTTGAGAACGAGGCCTTTCAAAATTCGTTTCGGGTCGCGATAAATATTTTGAGAGGGCAAGAGCGGTAAATATTTTACAGGTTTCTACCGGCTGCAAGATTAAAAAAACCTAGTGGAATCCACGATCTGGAGCCATTGATATCTTTACCTACTACAAATGTAGCCATCATAAGAAATATTCCTAAAACATAACTTAGATTGGCTGTGGCCGTAAAAAATTTGCTATCTGTTAGTAAGATTACAATTGCAATAATTGCCGAAATGCCAAGAAATAGCATCTGGCGTGAGTAGTTCTTTTTTAGCCCGGTAATATTTTGAAGTATATTTTCATTGTTGTGATATTCAACAGAAAAAATACAAAGTATACCTATACATACTAATATTATATAAAACCAAATGGTTACCCAGTCAATTCCTTTTGATATTACAGCTTGGTTATTCATTAAATGAGGAATAGATTTTATTTTACTGTATGCGAAGTATCCGGCTTCCGTTTTCTTTCGGTTAATATTGCTTCGTGTGTTTGTTTTAAATTAGTATTAGTTTTTTTAGATGGTATAGAGTCTGTAAAAAAATCATTTTTTTGTACTTCTCTTTTTGAATTAAATGAAGAATCGGCATCGATCTTCGTCATCTTCAATTTCCGAAGTATCTTTTGCTGACTTGATAAGACCCTTTTCAATACTGTGCGTACTATTTTTTACTTTGCTTAATGAATCGCGGACCCGAATGGCGTCCTTAATACGTGCAGGCATAAGATCCAGGTTGGCTAGCGTTTCTATTTTTGCTTTCCGGTCAGGCTCTGGAATGGAATCTCTCAAATATTGCTCTATCATAAGGCTTGCTATAGGAGCGGAAGAATTAGCGCCCATTCCGGCATTTTCGCATATAACGGCAATGGCTATACGTGGATTTTCCCGTGGTGCAAAGGCAGCAAAAAATGCATGCGATTTTTGCTTAACGCCTTTATAGTAATTTTCAACAGTACCTGTTTTACCACAAACAATAATTCCCGGGTATCTTGGCGGCTGAGCCGGTTCCTGTTTCCATTACTCCCTGCATACCATCATGCACAGCATTAAAAAGTGTATCGGGAATAGACAAGGGGACGATGTTTTATTTTAAAAGAATCAAGCATGCCATAAGTATCTCCTCCCTCAATAGAATCAACCAGGTGGGGCGTTATATACCATCCTTTATTAGCCAGGTAGGCCATTTCATTCGCTACTTGCAAAGGAGTAACGTTTACTTCGCCCTGGCCTATACTTACTGACCTGAACGTGCAAAAATTCCAGTGCCCTTCTCCATAGATTTTGTTATATGTTTTAGGTGTGGGTATAAAACCATTTAACTCAGTCGGGATGTCAATCCCTAATTTATGTCCAAGACCAAAGGAATGCATATAATTGTCCCAAACTTTCAGGCTGCTGTCAATTGAGCCATATTCAGGATTATTAATAGTTCTTTGCATAACATTTGCAAAATAAGTATTGCAGGAATGTGTGATTGCTCCCTCTAAATTAAAATTACCAGGATCAAGGCATCCCATTGGCTTGCCACAGCCATAAAACGCACCCGTACATAAAAATCTGGTTGAAGGAGTTATTACTCCTTCTTGCAATCCAATTAATGCTTGCAGTGTTTTAAAAGTAGATCCTGGCGCATAAAATGCATGAACCGTTCGATTAAGCATAGGAAGGCGGGGATCCAGCAGCAGTTCTGCAAAATGTTTTCTTCTCTCCTGTCCTGCCAAAAGCCCGGGATCGTATGTGGGGCTGCTGACCATTGCAAGTACGCCGCCTGTTTTGGGGTCGATCGCAACAATGGCTCCAATTTTATTTTCCATGAGATGTTCCCCAAACATCTGCAGGTTAATATCCAAAGCTAGATGCAAATTTTTTCCCGGAACTGCCGCAGTATCATACTTCCCTTTTTCAACTCTGTCTGTTAACCTGTTTTTATTATCTCGTTTCCAAAACTCGATGCCCCTTTGGCCCATCAATACTTTTTCATAACTGCGTTCCAAACCCGTTCTGCCTGCATAGTCTCCAGCCTGGTATCCTTCGCTTTCGTGATTCTTAATAAACGTTGGATCTACTTCTGACAGATAACCTAATATATTGCCACCTGCATTGAAAGGATAATCACGTACCGGCCTTTCCTGGAGATAAAATGCAGGGACAAATTTGTACATGCTTTCATTGATCCTGGCAATTTTTTCCGGTGGCAGCAAAGGTTCAAAAACAGAGGCACGATAACTTCTGTTTTTTATAATTGCATTTATTATTCTTTTCTTAAACTCTGCCGTATCGATATCGAGAATATGGCATAAGGCGGCGGTATCCAAATCCATTCCTCTCAATTTGGAAGGGGTTACCATAAGATCGTAAATGATAGTATTTCTTAAAATTGCTTTCCCATTGCGGTCGTATAAAATTCCCCTGTCGGGATATATAACTTTACGAAATTTTCCCTGTTCATCGGCCAGCACGGAATATTTCTTATTTAAAACCTGCAGGTTTAAAAGCCGCAAAATAATAACCAGCGCCATTAAAGCGAACATGATTATAATTATATTTTTGCGGGACTGATTAAAAACAGACACAGACTTAGAATGATTTACGGGGGTTGAGAAAGTATAGAACGGTATTTACTGCAAAAATAATATGTCTATACTGTATTAGTCTTAAATCTTTGCTTTCTTACGAATAATAATTCTGTTAATAAAATTAATAACAGACTTACAGCAGAAGAGAACAACGTTTTCAAAATAAAATATAAATATCCGCCGGTTTGCAATGCTTGCAAAAAGAAGAGCAAGGAATGATGCAATAGTGTTAAAATAGCAACATAAGTAAAGTAAGGCGTAAAGCCCATACTTTTAATTGAAGGCTCATTATAATTGCTTTCTGCCCCTTCCTGTGAAATAAGCAGGTTTATTAAAAACGGGCGCAGGTATGCAATCAATACACATGGTGCCGTATACAATCCATAAGTCTTCATAAAACAATCGAGGCAAAAGCCAAGTGCAAAAGCCAAAAGCATTAATGAGCGGCGACCTATTTTAAAAGGAAGCCAAAGAATAAACAGAAAATAAATATAAGGAGTAATCAAATGATGCAATGGCGGAATCTGGTTAAGTACATAAACCTGAACCAGTATAAAAAGGGAAAACCGGACAATATTTTTCAAGAGATTACTCATTGGTTTTTTTCACACTCTTTAAGAGCTCCTGTGGCTCGAATTTTTGAAGGTTATTAATAACATTTACATACTGCAGATTATAGAAATTTGCGGCCGTTTTTACTTTAATGATGTAGGTGCTGCTTGTTTTATCATTTACAACTTCCTTTACTGTGCCAATAAGAAGTCCAAAAGGAAATTTATCAGAAAGGCCACTGGTAATGACACTATCTCCTACAGCAACTTTCACATCTTTCGAAATATCTTTTAATGTAACAACATTGGGCTGCAGCGCCATCCCATACAACACTTCCGGTTTCCCCGGTTTTTTTAAGTTTGGCACTAATGTTACTCAGGCGATGGAGTAAACTCATAACCACCGCATAATTTTTGCTTACGTCCACAACGGTGCCAACTACGGAATTATTAATATCAGTTACGCCAAGATCCGCACTTACGCCTTGCTGTGAGCCTCTGTGAACCTGAAGATAATTGTTGGGTTGATTTACAGAATTTCCGACCACTTTTGCCGGCAGATATAGATATCTTCTTTGATGAAGAACCGTATCTATTTGTATGGTATCAATAGCAAGTTTACTAACGGTATCAGGCATGTCATAATCCTGTTTCAGTTTATTATACAGGTTAGCATTTGCCTTCACGAGCGAATCATTCGTTTTTTTAAGTTGAAAATAATATTCAACATCATTGTATTGTTTGTTGATTTTACCGGTTATTTCTCCTGCCACGGCTGAGTAAACAGTATGCTGGTAGCGATTATAGCTGAAAAGCATATACAATGCTATACCCATTAAAAATAAAAAGAAAAGGAAATTAAAATAGATGCGTATAAAAAGAAAAATATTTCGCATGATTGATTTCTTTGTCTCAGAAAAAATTATTTTACTTTATAAAAGAATCTTCGGGCCATTTTCATTTATAAATGTTAACTCGTCGTCTGCTAACAAAATGGAATCTTTATCGCCTGAAATTAGAATTTTTGAATCAGAATTATATTTAAAAATATATTTCCTGCTGCTTTTAAAGAAAGGCTTCGCTATGTAAATATCATCAGTATTGTGAACAATAGAAATAAAAGGTTTATTGCTGTATTTATCCAATGCATAGTTGCCGACAAATCTATCCCCACCATTTGAACAACCTGCGTAAAAGAAACCGATGATTATAAAGGAAAAGAATTTAAATGTGTTAATCATGTAATATTATAGGCTAACGCATCACAAAAGGATAGCGATCGTAATGCTTCAATGCAAGGCCTGTGCCTCTAACAACACTTTTAAGTGGATCATCAGCTACATGAACCGGAAGTTTAATTTTGGCTGCCAGCCTTTTATCAAGGCCTCTAAGTAAAGCACCACCGCCGGTTAAATATAATCCGCGGCGGTAAATATCAGATGCAAGCTCGGGAGGTGTTGTTTCCAAAGCCTTTAAAATTCCTTCCTCAATTTTAAATATAGATTTGTCCAAAGCCTCAGCAATTTCCTGGTAACTTACCATTATTTGTTTAGGAATACCCGTTACAAGGTCCCTGCCATTTACCGGCATATCTTCAGGCGGGTTATCAATATCTTTCATAGCGGCGCCAATCTGGATTTTTATTTGTTCGGCGGTACGTTCTCCAATAAGAAGGCTGTGGTAACGCCGAAGAGCTTCCATTATATCGGCCGTAAATTCATCGCCTGCTATACGAATTGATTGGTCACAAACAATTCCTGCCAATGCTATAACGGTTATGCCTGTTGTTCCTCCTCCAATGTCAATTATCATATTACCCACAGGTTCTTCCACATCAATTCCAATTCCAAGTGCCGCTGCCATTGGTTCATGAAGCAAGTACACTTCTTTAGCTCCTGCCTGCTCGGCACTGTCTCTTACGGCACGTTTCTCAACTTCGGTAATACTGCTTGGAATGCAAATCATCATGCGCCAGCTTGGCGGAAAAAGCGGCTTCTTGGCATATATCTTTTTGATCATCTCCCGTATCATAAGTTCGGCGGCATTGAAATCGGCTATCACGCCGTCTTTTAAGGGCCTCACAGTTCTTATGCTTTCATGGGTTTTTTCATGCATCATTAAAGCCTTTTTACCCACTGCCAATATATTTTTTGGATTGTTTCGGTCCAGAGCTACTATAGAGGGTTCATTTACAACTACAACATCATTATGAATTATTAGTGTATTCGCGGTTCCAAGATCAATCGCTATTTCTTGTGTAAAAAAATTAAAAAGGCCCATGTTTTAACTAGATATTGAGAAATTATTAATGGATGCAAAGTTGTAGGAAATAATTTGAATTAACAATTGTACCGGAATTTAGATTTTACAATTTCCAATTTAAAATTATCAGCCTGTTTTTAGTCATAAACGTATAATTACAGGTGTTTATGCGAAATTTAAAATTTAAATTTAAAAGTGCTATTTTCTGCGGAAATAAAGGAAACAGGAAGATGGTTATTTTATAAATTCATATCCTATATCTTTCCTGTAATACATTCCTTCAAAATGTATTTGATCTAATATTTCTTTTGAAAGTTCAATTGCTTCGGGAAGAGAATTGGCGAGAGAAGAAACTGCGAGTACTCTTCCGCCGTTAGTTACAACAGATTCACCTTCTTGTTTGGTTCCTGCATGAAAAACCACTACGCCCCCATCGGAATCAATGGCTTTTATTGCCCCGGGATTTTCAAGGTATTCAAAATCTATAGTAAGTCCTTTTTTATAATCGCCGGGGTATCCTGCACTTACTGCAACAATTGTGGCGGCCGATCTTTCGTCTATAACGATTTCTTCCTTATTCAATTCCTCTTTTTCCATAGCTATAAGAAGTTTAACCAAATCATTTTTCAGCCGTAACAAAACTACTTCTGTTTCCGGGTCGCCCATTCTGCAATTGTATTCAATAACAAACGGTTCATCATCAACTTTTATCAATCCAAAAAAAATGAATCCTTTGTAGTCTATTTTCTCTTCTCTAAGTCCCTTTATAGTAGGTTCAATAACCTGATTTATCACCTTATTCATAAAAATTTCAGATGCAAAAGGAACCGGGCTTACCGCACCCATACCCCCTGTATTGGGGCCTTTATCTCCTTCCCCGATTTTTTTATAATCTTTTGCTTCCGGTAAAAGCACATACCCATTACCGTCAGTAAGAACAAAAACACTTAATTCAATTCCATCCAGGAATTGTTCTACTACCACTTTTTTACCGGCGTCTCCGAATTTAGATTTTTGAATGATAAGTTCATATTCACCCATTGCCTCAACAGCATGATTACAAATAACAACCCCCTTACCCGCTGCAAGTCCATCTGCTTTTAATACAACAGGAAGTTTATGGTTTCTTATGTAATCAAGACCTTCTTCGTAAGACTCTGCATCAAACTGTTTATAAGATGCAGTTGGAATATTATGTCTCCGCATAAACGCTTTTGCAAATGCTTTGCTTCCTTCCAGTTGAGCTCCATCTGCTGAAGGGCCGGTAACAATTATATGATTGAGTTTTTTATCATTTTTAAAAAAATCATAAATGCCTTTTACGAGTGGCTCTTCGGGCCCAACTACAACAAGTATCAATTTTTTTAGAAATGCATGCTTTTTTTATAGACTCAAAATCTGTTACGGCAATGTCCAGGTTCTCTCCATACTGAGCGGTCCCCGCATTGCCGGGAGCTATAAACAACTTTGTACACAGTTCACTTTGGCTGATCTTCCAACAAAATGTATGAGCTCTTCCACCTGAGCCAAGAATAAGTATTTTCAAAATAGGGTGTTTTATTATTTAAGGAAAAGAGCCTGCAAGTTAGGAATTACAATTTTTAATTTACTGCCCACATATAAAGATTTAATATTAGTCCATTTATTTTTAATAAATTGAAAATTGATATTTGAAATTAATCTGTACTTTACAATTTATTGAGACTGCATTTTAAATTTTTAATTCTCTAAAATTTATTAAATTATGGAAGATCAGATAATTCCTGTTGACAACCAACGAGATAAGAAAAGGTAAACATCCCACATCTTTATATGTTCTTTTTCTTACGGAAATGTGGGAGCGTTTTGCTTACTATCTTATGGTTGGAATATTATTTCTTTACCTTATTGGTGATAAATGGTGGCAAGGGATGACAGAAAAAATGGGTGCGGATGTAGTGGGTAGTTTTATTGCTCTTGTTTATTTGACTCCCTTTATTGGTGGGTTGCTTGCGGATAGGTATCTCGGTTATATCAAATCAATTTTTATTGGAGGCACTTTAATGGCACTTGGATATTTTTGTCTTGCACTTCCTGGCAATACTGCTTTATATGTTTCACTTTGTTTGATAATAGTAGGCAATGGTTTTTTTAAGCCCAATATTTCAACATTACTCGGCAATATTTATAACAGGGAAGACCTTAAACCATTAAAAGATAATGCGTACAATATATTCTACATGGGAATTAATATAGGTGCGTTGGTTTGTAATTTTGTAGCCGCTTATTTAAGAAATAAATATGGATGGGGCTATGCTTTTTCCGCCGCTGGCGTTGGCCTTGTAATAGGAATGATTATTTTGGCGAGTTCATTAAAACATGTGCGTGAAGGGAGAAATAAAGAAAGAGAAACGACCTGAAGATATGCCGATGGGCAAAATCTTTGGCTATGTTTTTCTGCCGGCTATTATTGCTGCCATTATAGGATGGATTATTACCGTCATTATTATTCGGAACAACCATTATGGGAAGCAAATCGAACGATGCTTTTATTTTTGCCTGTCTCCCAATAATGGCATTTTATGTATCTTTGTATGTAGGGGCGAAAGGGCAGGATAAAAAAGGTATTGGGTCCTTGTTATTTATTTTTGCAATTTCTATTATTTTCTGGACCATTTATAATCAAAATTCTACCGGGCTTACTTTATGGGCGCAAAAACATACCGACAGAACCGTTTCACCTGTTACAGAAAAAATTGCCGGGTCATCTAGGTTTTCTTCAAACAGTAAGTGACACGCCAAGGCTGGTAAATAAAGTAGACACATATTTTGTGGATGTAAAAGATAAAAGTCAAATACAAAGCTTAGATAGTATTGTGGATGTGAAACTTAACAAAGGGAAATATCGATACAACAAAAATTTATATGGCGTTACCATAAATAACAACAAAGTTGATACCAGTTCGAAAGTTGTGCCAGGTAATGGGGCCAGATCCTTACTTCAATAATGTGCCAAAAAGTGAGTGGCCAAAAGATGACAATCGAAAAATTAGCCAATACGGAATTATTTCAATCTATCAATCCATTATTTATTATTATTCTCACGCCCATACTCGTTATCCATCTTTAGTTATTTGCGAAGACGAAATAAAGAACCTTCTACAGCAGCAAAATTCGGAATGGCATTATTTATCTCGGGTCTTTCAGCATTTGTAATGGTGTTTGCTATCATGTCTGTGCCTTCTGTTTATCTTGAGAAAACCTCGCCGTATTGGCTTTGGGGAACCTATTTTGTATTTACTATTAGTGAATTATTATTAAGCCCGATTGGATTATCCCTTGTATCAAAACTTGCGCCTGCCAGGCTAACGGCATTGATGATGGGCGGCTGGTTTTTATCTACTTCTATTGGGGGAAAAATTGCAGGAGTAATGACGAGTTTCTGGGACGATTTCACGGATAAAAAAATGTTCTTTTTAATACTCGTTATTTCGGCATTTATAGGCGGGATATTAATTTTTAGCAGACTTAAATCTCTCAACACTATTGTAAAAGATAAAACAGGCTCAGCATGATATTTATGCAATTAAACCTAAACGAATGGAATCGTTAAATTTTCGAGGCCTTTTAAGGCATACGCTATTTTTACACATACGTATCTATTTGACTTTATACGTATCTTTATAAAAACATTTTTTGTATGACGACCAAACTCACCTTAAGTATCGATGAAGAAAAAGTAAGAAAGATAAAACGAATTTCAAAAAAAAGAGGCAGAAGTGTATCTAAATTAGTAGAGGACTTTATAGATAAAATAGATAAGGATGATACTTCTGAAAAATTAGATATCATGAAACTCAAAGGAGCCTTCGGGAAAGGGCCCAAAAATTTTGATTGGAAAAAAGAACGCACAGAATATTTAATAAAGAAATATGTCAAATAAGCTATTTATTGATACAGACATCATCCTTGATATAGTTCTTGACCGCAAAACATTTTTCGAAGATAGTTCCGCAGTTTTCCAGCGATTTGAAAAGGGAGAAGTCCTATTATTTACCTCACCTTCAATTATTATTAATGCTCAATATGCAGGTCAAAGATTAATTGCAAAAGAAAAATGCAGAGCAACAATTAAATACTTACTTAACTATTTTGTTATTTTGGAAGCTAACATTCGTATTATTAAAAAAGCCTATCAATCTGGTTTCTCCGACATTGAAGATGCTATTCAATATTATACGGCAACTCAAGATGATAACATCGATTACTTCATTACCAGAAATATTAAAGACTTTAAATCTGGGAAAGAAAATATATCAGTTAAGTCCCCTTCTCAATTTTTAAAACTCTTCAAATAAAATTCATATAATCATATTGTTTTCCCAAAATCTCTTTATCATCTGCGTCTAACCATTTACGTAATACAGTTGCATATACATTTTTAAAATCCACAGTATGTATTAAATCGCCCTCATTTAAATTGGTAAGGTCGGGCATTGCATTTA
The DNA here is from genome assembly GCA_963756945.1 of uncultured Chitinophagaceae bacterium. GTDB lineage: Bacteria > Bacteroidota > Bacteroidia > Chitinophagales > Chitinophagaceae > Ginsengibacter. The sequence continues at coordinate 236,895 of CAVWQJ010000007.1, forward strand.
TCAAACCTTTTTGCTTTAACCCGCCACCAATAAAAAACATATTGTTTGCTGTTCCATGGTCAGTTCCGCCGCTTGCATTTTGCGCAACTCTCCTTCCAAATTCACTAAAGGTCATTATCATCACATCCTGGAAACGATTGTTATTTTTCAGATCCTTAACAAAAGCGGCAATTGCATCATTCAATTCAGTAAACAATCTCTTCTGTTGATTCTCCTGGTTTACATGCGTATCAAAACTACCAAGGCTCAGGTAATATACTTTGGTATTAATATCACTCATTATAAGCGAAGCAATGGTTTTTAAATTTTTTCCCGTTTCTGTTGCAGGATAAATTAGCGAAGACGGGTGCAACTTGCTTTGCTTGAAAAATATAATCGGCACTACTTAATGTTTCGCTTAGAGTTTTATACAAATAGTCAACGGTTTCTTCTCCATTTACATGTGCAGCATTTATTTCTTTAAAATAATTTTCGTGACTTGTATTATATAACCGTTTCGGATCTTTAACCGCAAGACCTTTATTATTTTCTCCTTTCAATGCAAGGCTTAGTATATCATCTACTTCAAGCGCCTGGGTTGGTTTGCTGCAGCCGTTGCATTGCGCATCAAGATAACGACCTAACCAGCCAGTGTAAATATATTTATCGCTGTCACTTGCACTTTGCCAAATATCCATACTTCTAAAATGCGAACGATCCGGATTAGGATAACCTACACTATTCATAATGCCAAGGCTACCCTCATCAAACAGTTCTTTAAATGCCGGTAATGCAGGATTAATGCCTGCTTCATCGGTAAGCAGCAAAGCCTTATCTTTTTCAATGCCCAGCCTTGGGCGTGATTTGTAATAAATATCATTTCGAATAGGGATGACCGTATTAAGCCCATCATTGCCACCACTGAATTGAAGAACCACGAGAACCTTATTGCCCGGAGGCACCATCGTTTTGCCTTCAAATGCCTTCAAAAATTTTGGCAACATCAGAGATGCCGTTGCCAACGATCCTATCTGCAAAAAATCTCTTCGTTTGAATAACATTTTAAAAAAATTAGAAATTGAACATAATCATTTTCTTCACTAACACAACTGGTATTCAGGTGTGCTCATTAATTCGACCAGCGTTGTTTTAATGTAGTTATCCCTTGCATCCTTTTCAATATATTTGCCAAGTATAGCCGGACTTATTTTACTCTTGTGTCTGCAAAACAACTTCACTTATTTTTTGCACCAGGTCTTTCTGTTGGGGTTTTATCAAATACTTTCGTTACTGCATTCCAGTCAACAGTTGCATTAACCTGCTTGCTTTTGGTTTAATATCAACTCCTTCCATTCCCATCATTGTATCATCATCATCTTTTGGCTTCACAATAAAGTCATCAGCATTTGTAAGAATTTGCGGAATTCGCATTCTTAACATTAAAGCGCTGCTGTCAATCCAGTTTTTACCTCCCGGCCAACCTGCTACATTTGGCGGATAAAATAAAATTTGCCCAAGCGCCCGTTGAAATAATAATTGCACTTCAGGTTTATCAAGTTCCATAGGTATTAACCTGCGAATACCCACAAGTAATTCTATAGGAGATTTAATATGTGTTCCGATATTTTTATCATTATAAAACCAATCGCTTGTAATATATCCGTTAATAATTTTTTTATATCATAATTACTTTCATAAAACCTTTCGCAAGCAAATCAATTTTTTCAGAATCAGGTGTATCATTTACAAAGTACTATATATATTTTGGTCGTGATGAATTTTGCAGTTTGCTTTTGTTGCAACAAAATATCAATGATATCATCGCCATTAAAATTTCCTGTTTTCCCAAGAAAAGTTTTTGTTGCCATTATCATGAGCAAAGGGTCTGTTCCACAAACTCACCTTGTAAATTAAATCCCCACCCGGTAAAAGCCCTGGCGCCTTCTTTTACATCTTCTTCAGTATAATTGCCACGTCCCATTGTAAAAAGTTCCATCACTTCCCTTGCAAAGTTTTCATTGGGATGTTGCTTTTTATTTTGTTGGTTATTAAGAAATGAAAGCATGGCCGGGCTTTTGCTTACTTCACGCAACAAATCCCCAAAATTTCCCAAAGCATTTTCGCGGATGATATTTATGAGCTGTTGTTGAAAATAAATATTTATAACCCGCAAGCAAAGTGTCCATGCCAAAAAAGGCTCATCTTTTCTCTCATTTGAGCCTCGCTATTTATCATTTCACTCGAGCCAGGTAAGATTTAGATTTTTAAGATCATCAACAGATTGCTTACGTAACATTTTTTTTTGGTCTTGCGAAAGCTTTTGCATCATTCCAACATCCTGAACACCTTTTACTAATCCGTCAAAAAGATTGCTGGCAACATTGAATTCCTGCGGCTTTTTACGAGAAGTTTTTGCAAGTAGAGCATACACTTCTTTTTGGGAGATGTCGGAAAGTTCGTTAACGTTTTCAGCCATTGGACCAAATGCGGCCCTCCAAAGCAAATGCTGATTTTTTACCTGGTTATTGGATACTGACATTTGTAACCTGTGTGTGTTATTCTCAAACTAAAAACATGGGAAGACTGTTCCTTATGAATTAATATAGCATTTATGAGACTCTGAAAAACAAGCGTGGTTTAATATTAACTCGATATAAAACTAAGAACATTTCATTTAATAGATTGCAATGATTAAAGTTTCTTAATCCATTAATAAAAGAGAATAAGGACTTTAATATTTTAGATAGACTGATAAAAAAGATTTTGATCTAACTAATATCAGGCGACTATCGTTCCAATAAAAAAGATAACTATGCTAATACAGTTCCCGCATGAATTGCCAAATATCCGAAAACCAGTAAAAAATTTGAATTTAATTTATTGCGCAGCACTTAATCCTGTCGTTATATTCATATGAATAATCCTTGCGCTTTGTTCGTCGCTGTTTTGCAGATCTGCAAATAGATTTTGCCGAATTTCATTGTCATTAATGGCTGCTATTTCACACGCTCGATTAAAATCAGTGTGCATTCCATAGCTCTCCAATATACCTGGTACATTTTTCAGCTCAGGAAATGTAATGTACTTCTTGACAAAATAAAAAGTTGTATTCTGGACAACTTTTGTGTAGGCGGTGTAAAAATTTTCCATACGTGTTTTTTTTTGAGGTTAAGCCTGGTGTTTATATCCTTGTGATTTTTTACAAATACAAAATTTTGACGTCGATTTAAATTAATATGGCCTTTGAAGGATAGAGGAGATAGTAAAAGAATTCTATTTGAATTTATATGAATTCCAAAACTGTGAGTGGTTTGTCAAAGGTATTGTTAGAACTCAAATCGCAATGTTGATATTCAAAAAATTGTTCAGAATATCAAAACTTAACATCCGGAGATTCAGAGGAATTGAAAAAGATATTCGAAATTAAGACAGGATAAAAGTCAGGAAAAAGTAACTATAGTAATTCAGAGGATGCAGGAAGAAAGGGATTCTGTGATACTTGGCGTAAAATTAAGTCGTGACATTAACTAATCCAAGTTTTTTGTCACAAATTTTCAAAATGTGGAAAAATAACAGTCTATCTAAATATTTAATCATCAAACACTTAGGTAATATTTTAGGCTAGGTAAGACAAAAAACACACAAAACACTACCAGCTTTCCTTTATTTCAAAATTTCTTTTCTAAAAGGGTATTGAATTAAAAAATCGTTTTAAAAAATTCTTTCATATCGTTCCAGGATGCGGTATCTGCTGCAGCGTCATATTTTATCGGCATGTTAAACTTTTTTCCATTTTCATCAGAAGCGGGATTTGTGAACGCATGGGTCGCATTCGGATAAATTTTGAAAGCGTAGGCGACTCCGGCTGAATCCATGGCTTTTTTAAAACCTGCAACTTCAGGATTTACGAATTGATCAGAATCACCGTGGCATATTAATATTTTCGCCTTGATAAGATTCTTATCTGGTGCTACGCCTGAAAGGTCTCCATGAAAACTTACCACACCTTTTAAATCGGCGCCCAATTTTACGGCATTTAAAACTATATATCCCCCGTAGCAATATCCTATTGCTGCCATCTTCGATGTATCTGTTTCAGGAAAAGATTTTAGTTTATTGATAGCTGCATCGAGGACTGTTTTGGCCAAAGTTGGATCTTTATAATAAGGCGTTGCCAATTCCATTGCTGTTTTTGGATCAGATGCAATTTTTCCATCGCCATACATATCAACAGCCATTGCTATGTAACCCAGGGAAGCCAATTCTTTAGCCCGCATTCTTGGATAATCTGTTAATCCCCACCACTCATGTACTACAAGCACACCCGGTCTTTTACCAGCCTGGCTGGAGTCGTAGGTTACATATCCGTCATAATTTTTACTGCCAACACTATAAGTAACCGGCTCCTCTTTAATGCCAACCGATTTTGCTAATGTGGAATCCTTAGTGATTGTTGAATCAGCACTGCCGCCCTGCTGATTACATGAAATAATCGCAATTGAAGCAATGATTAAACCCGCCAACAATATTTTTAAATTCATTTTTTGATATTTTATTTGAAACAAATTTAAAAAAGAAAAAGTTCTGATAGTCAGGCTAAATTTGAATTGAAAACCCAAATATTTTTTCCCTTGCTCAAAAATTTTAATCCAGTAACGTTAATAAAAGAAATAATATGATCTTATTCTGCGTTGTATAAAAGCATTTTACCTGCAACCACAACTTTTATGACGACTTATTTCATTAAAGATGGAGACCACGAATCTGGTCCATTTACTATTGATCAATTAAGATTGAGGTTAGTAACCAAAGAAACCGCTGTATGGTGTGCAGCACTTAAGGAGTGGACTTCCGCCGGAAACATTTACGAATTGAAAGAAATATTTAATACAAAATTATCATCCAACTCGATTGTAAAAAGTAAGCTAAGTAAAATCTGGGGAAGCAACTTATTAAAACAACAAATCAGGAAGATCTCTTAGTTGATTGTTGGATTCAATAATGAAAATAAACAATCGCTTTATCTGTTTCATGAAATTGAACACTTGAATTCTTATGCGGAGCAGTGTTTACAGGATGCGAATTGCATGTACCTAAGGCATAATAAATAATTATAAATATAACAATTGTGCTTACACAACCTCCGCCCAGTTTCTTAGCGCCCCATCCGGCAATTAATGCTCTTACTAACTTGTTCATTTAAAAAATTAAATTGTTGAATTAAGGCCGTTATTTACAAATGAAAAAATAAATGTAACCAGTTTTTTACTCATTTGCAGGAAGTTTTTTTTCTTCATTTTTACTCCGTGTCATAACTGCTGCAAATGTTCCTGCACAGAAGTTAATGATAATCGCATCTGCAAGCATCATAAACAACAAACCGTGTCCATTATTTTTTGCGATGGCCGCCGGAGTTTGCTTCATTACATCAGGGGCCGGTCCAATGTTAAAAACACCCGGAGCGAATATAAGAGTTAACAACAGTATAAGAATGCATGAAAAAATAACTCCCAGCGTAGTAACGGTAAACCCATTATATTTTTTTGAAGTTTGGTTAGTCGTTTTTCCTCCATAGACAATTCCGAATATAAAAATGCACATTAAAAATATGGCGCTTCCTAAATACAACAGCCAGGTGTCACTATATCTTTGATCTTTTAAAAAAAATATAACAGGAATAGAATATAGCACTGAAGAAATTATTGCGAACCTGCTTAAGTAAGCAATAGAAGATTTATTAAGTGGCATACAAAAAGCGCCTCTAAAATCATTCCAATTTTAAACATTAGGAACAAAATGTAACACAGATGTTAGATTTTCGCGGCGCCCAAAAATTACATAAAACCGTAATCAAGAACCCTGCGCAAATATTTATTATCCTGAATTATCCACGTTACTTCATAACTGCCCTTGGCATCTTTACAAAAAAGATAGAAGTATATTCTATGCCCGTCTTTCGATCTGTAAATTCCGTTCCGGGATCTCAAAATGCCATTGTCCGTATACGTTAGGTTAAGGTTGTAAAGGTCTGCAAAAGCAGCGGGTGGTATAACAATACTATCGTTGCCTACGGTCATCGTAATACCGCCAATATAGGTTGTGGGTAAATTTCCATAGTTGCCGTAATAAGTTTTCCGGTCAATTCTTATCAAATATTTTTCATCATAGTCCAGCCTGTGCTTACTCTTATCAAACGGCAAAAGTTTGATAGAAGCTTTAATATTATCTCCTTCAAAATTCATAAAGTCCGACCCAAACGTTGTAAATGGAATTTTTTGCAATTCATCTTTGCCCACGGCTTCATCTATACCTGATAATGTAAAAGTTGCCACATCAGCTCTTATTTCGGTCTTCGGCAATTTGGCAAACGATTCATTTTTTCTACGTGTATCCTGGAAATCATAAAATTTTTGTGCGTAGCAGGAATATCCATACAGCAACAGAAATGAGACAAAAAAAGTTTTCATGTAATACTTTTCGATGAATCTTAAAAGTAAAATAATCGAGGTTAAGAAAATTAAAAAGTAATTTAAAATTATTCCGCGTTCCGAAAAATATCAGAATATTACTTTGACGTAAGTAAGGATATTACTATTTAAGTATGGAAAGATCGGAGCTATTTTTTTACACGCTCATAATTTTCAACGCTTTTTGATCCATCGGGATTTTCTATAGTTTGTGTGTAATTGTCGGGTCCTTTCATTTCAAAGCCAATTGCGAATGATTGACCCACAGCAATTGAATAGGTAGAATTCAAATCGACTTCTTTTATTTTATTATCGCCATCCATTTCAAACGTTCCAAAACCAATGCCGGTAAAATTTCGATTTGAAGAATCTTTCAAGGTGTGGCCATACATAAAATAACCCGCATAAAAGGCTTTGTATTGAGTTCGTAAATACCTGCTTGTATCATTTCCCTTCACAAGGTATCCACTCGTTTCTTTCCATACGCCGTCTAACGGGCTTTTTTGGTCTTTGCCTACAGACTGATATTCTTCGGTAAGCTTTAGGTTTTGAGAATCAACAGACATGTTGGGAATCACTTGCGTGTACCCGCCGGGGTTAGTTGTGATTTCCAGGTGAAACGAAGCGGGAGGATTGATGATTGAGTTACTAGCTCTATAAATGTCATTTTCAACAACTGTCCCAGTATCTGATGTGTAAAAACCAAGACCAAAACCCGAAGCAGAATCACTGGGATTTACCTGGGCATACATCATCATACTATCCGTGTAAATTTTTAGTTGCTTCAAATCCGTGTATTTGGTGTCTTTTTTCCCGTCGTTTATTGTTTGAGATAACATAAAATAGGCTCCGGGCATTTTGGGGGTTTCCTTTAGGTGTGAAGCGCAGCTAAAGCTTATAGTAGAAACTACTATAGCAAAAGAAATTAAATTTTTCATGATATCAAGCGTTAATGTGCAGTTAATTTAAAATAAATAATTGGTTCTATCAAAAAAAATTAAGACGAATGTTACAAGATAACAAGTACAAAAAAAGGGGATATCAACATATGTGGATTACTTGCCGTTATGTTGTTCGGCATATTAAGTTTATCATCGTGTTTTAACCAACTGTTTAAATCGAAATTTAGCCCAATGAAAAAGCTGATTACGCTTACTTTTATTATTTCAACTTTTAATGTTTTTGCACAAAATAAAATTCCACTTTTAAAAGTCACAAATACTATTAAACCCGAAATTGAAATGGTAGCAAGTGACTATTACAATCACTTTGACAACATTAAAGGAGAACAAACTGATGAAACACAAAATATTATTGAATACGAAAGCAAAGTAGTTCCAAAAGGTGCTTTGGAAAGTAGCATTACTCAAATAAAAGGTCTTCACAATGTTTATAGCTGGCAGGCGGTTATGTTGAATACCGATGACTTTGAAAAGGCCGTGGAAAAATACAAACAAATATATCACGAGCTAAATGGTGCAAGCTTCATAATGCTTGATAAAAGAGCATGGAAATTTGGAGGGTCATATGACGCACCTGATATTACCCGATCCTTCGCATCATGCGTTCTTGAGCCCGATTTAGACGACAAAGTTTTACAAAGGTTGAAAATAGAAGTTGCTCTGAATTATAATATCCCTGAATGGTCCGTGAGAATTTTGATATATGAAAAAGAAAATGATGCCGAAATAAGGCCCACAGAAAATTCAGGCCAATAGATTATTTATCCACTGTCGGGTATCCCTTAGTAATCCAGTCTGTTTTAATATTGTGTGGCAAATCAAGTAAGTGATAATTTATAAACTTCATGCTTTTCAACAATGCAATTGCGGGACGAACATCAGGGCAATGTTCATACGGGCAGCAGCCACAATAAATTAAAACATTTGTTGATGTAGGCAACTTGCTCAGTTCCTGCTGCAATTTGGCAAGGTTCTTTTCATCCTTTACCATTCCTATGTCAATTGAATTGGGAATAATGGCTCCCGGACCTACACTAAATATTACAGGCAATTCTTTATTTGCCTTAAATGTTGCGGCCAATTCAGCAGGTGGTGTAAGTTGATCACTCGTCCAATTCACGGGGTTTTGTGCGTAAGAATTATTACATGAAACTATTACCGATAAAAAAAGGCAATATTGAAGTACCCGGATATTTTTCATAAATTTTCTATTTCATCAAAAATAAGAAATGCAATGAGAACACCTTTCTCAACCAATTCGCTCTTTTTATTCAATTTTATCTTCGATGGTAAGGATTTGAAAAAAACCTGTCTACTATCTTATTAAATTCATCTTTATGTTCTATTAACGTTCCATGACCTGAATCAGGAACAATCCATAAATAAGCAAGCGGTATATTTTGATAAATCTGTACTGTATGCTCAATATTAATTACATCATGGTCCCCTCCGATGATTAATGAAGGGCATTTAATTGCATGCAACGCTGCTAAAGAAATATTGGGTTGAAACCAATCGAGCAGGAATAATTTCCAGGCATTTTTTTCAGCTTCAGTTCTAAACTTTTTATTTTTTGAAGTCTCATAATAAATTTTATCTTCTTTCCAGCCGGATGGATTTAATGCCGTTGAATCGGGCCATAAATTTGCGCCGGTCGAAGCGAGTTTTATCACTTTTTCAGGATGTCGCATTGCCAGCAACAACGCATCAATACCCCCATCGCTCCACCCTAAAACATAGGCGGAATCAATGTGCAATGCATCCAGCAATGCGGCTTCATCATCCGCCATCATCTCAAAACTCAAGGAATCATTTATGTCTTTTGATTTCCCTTGCGAACGACTATCAGCTACAATTACTTTATATTTTTTGGAGAAATATGGAATGTTTTCACTGAAGCTTGCAATGCTTCCGCCGTTGCCGTGAATCATTAATAACGGCTTACCACTTCCATAAACCTCGCAGTAAATTTTAATTCCCCGGATATTATAAAATTTGCCTGCCTGGGAATTATTGCCATACTGAACTTTGTTATTTTGGCTCAGAGCTGTTGCCATAAGCGATAGAAAAAAGAGGCTGCTGAAAATATTTTTCATCTTAATAAATAATAAAAATAAGGGTTGTTGAGTACGGTGCATTATTGCTTGAAATATTTAAAACAGAAACTTCCACTTGAATAAATTTCTTATCACTCCATTTTTTTTGTTTACTGATTTTCTAATTTTTAAAAGTATTGTAAAGTAAGGGCATAAACCGGATAATTACAGAAGGTAAAAAAGTTATGGAATTTATTTTAGTACATTTGAATTTCATCATGAAATAAAGAATGGCTACAACAAAAATTACGGTAAAGAGTAACGGCTCATTAAAAATAGAAGGTGATTTTGAAATAGTAGATATTGATGGTAACATCTATGGACTATCCGGAAGAGAAGCAGTATCAGTTTGCCGTTGCGGCCTTTCGCAAACCAAGCCGTTTTGCGATGGCTCTCACAAAGGACATTTTGAACATGACGCCAAAGCTTTTGACTTGCCACCGAAAAAAAGCGTCAATTAGTTAATACAGTATCCAAAACAGTTCTGGAATTTTCTTTGCCTTCTTTTGCTTTCTTTTTAAAAAATCTTCGCAATAAAAAATTATGTTGAAGCGCTTCAAGATCTTCATCTAATTTTTTACTGGCCGATTGTAAATTTTGCAAAGTGCCTTTTATTTCGTGTGCAGATTGTTCATCATTCAATAACATTCCCGCTGGTGCATTCTTATTGCTTAACCCATTATTAATTATGCTGCCGGTAGTTTTAAGATTTGAAATAACAACCTGCGAGGAATCGGCAACGTTTTGCAATTGCGCAAGAGTTGCCCTCAACTTGCTGAATATAACGGTGTCGGTTACCAGATCATTTGCCAAAGAACCCTTGTCGTTAAGTTTAGCGGTATAAGCCGAAACATTTGAGGAAAGTTTTTCTAAATTTTCTGTTGCATGTTTCAAAATATTTGAAGTTGCCGTTAACTGGTCAACCAGGGTCTCATCGTTTAATAACTTTCCAATAGAACCTTTGCCTGCAGCAATCCGGCTTGTTATTAATTTAAAGTCGTTGGTTATCGCTAAAATATTGTCATTATTTTTTGAAAGCGTGTTCATCATTGCATCGGTGCTTAGTAATTTATCGCTACCAATTACGTCGCCTTCGGCAATTTTTTCACCGCCGGGTGTACCGCCGTATATTTCAATTATCTTATTGCCGATTAACCCGTCCGAGCCCAGCTTTGCCTTTACGTCTTTCGGAATAAATTTTACAGACACATTTTCAATATCAATTTCTACCTCAACCTGCCCATTTTCTTTTAGACTTACTTTTCTTATAGTGCCAACCTTTACTCCTGAAAACCATACATTATTTCCTTTCTGCAATCCATTTACGTTTTGAAAAAAGGTTTTTATGGTTATTGATTTTTCGAAAGTTTTATGTTGAGAGCCAAGGGTTAGCACAGTAATAATAAAAATAGCAACCCCCAGGAAAACGAATATTCCAACTATTACTGCTCTTGAAGCGCCGGTAGATTTCATTTGAATATTTTTAATTAGCTAATGAACCTCATTACATCATCCTGCAATGTTATAACACATTTCGTCACTGGTCGATAAAATTATATTTATAAAAATTCTGTATCCTCTCATCATTCGTATTAAAAACCTCGCCAAATGTACCTTGCTTTATAAACTTTCCTTCGTACAGCATCACCACTTTATCACCCGTAGATTTAGCGCAGGTAAGGTCGTGAGTAATTATTATAGAGGTTGTATTAAACTTATGTCTTACAAGATTAATAAGGTTATTAATTTCAATGCTTGTAATAGGGTCAAGCCCTGACGTTGGCTCGTCATACAGCATAATTTGAGGATGCAAAATTAATGTGCGTGCAATACCAATTCTTTTTCTCTGACCTCCAGAAAGTTCCGAAGGCATTTGATTGATAGTTTGCGATAGTCCCACATCGTTCAATACGGATTCAATTTCGTGAGTTACTTCTTTCTTAGTCAAGTGTCTTGCATTTCTTACCAGCGGAAAAGCAAGGTTTTCCCTTACGGTCATGCTGTCATATAGGGCGCTATTTTGAAAAGAAAATCCTACCTGCATGCGGAGTTCCCTCAATTCCCTTTCATTTAATTTATCTACTTCTTTACCTAAAACTTTTACCAGACCGCTATCAGGTTTTAATAAACCACATATAATTTTTATGAGTACCGATTTTCCCGTTCCGGATCTGCCCAGCACCACTACATTTTCTTTATTATGAACATCGACGTCAATTCCCTGCAGCACATGGTTATCGCCAAATGATTTATACAAATCTTTTACATGTATCAATACTTCGCCACTAGTCAATATTATTAGTTTTAATTTCTTCCATTTAAGGTCTGAAGCTGTTTGTAATCTGAACAATTAATATCTCTTCCACAAAGATCAGGAACATAGAAAGCACTACCGATGCATTGGCTGCTCTGCCCACTCCTTCTGTTCCATTGTTGGCATGAAAACCCTTATAACAACCAACGATACCTATCGTAAACCCGTAGACGATACTTTTTACCAAGGAAGAAAATATATCAAGAAAAGAAATCTGTTCAAAAGCAGCCTGGAAAAATGAAGTAAAACTTGTCATTTCGTTTTGGTGAACATTTAGATAAGCACCTAACATGCCAACAAAACCTGTATAACACATGAGCATGGGCATCATAAGTGTGGTAGCCAACACACGGCTCACTACTAAAAATTTAAACGGATTAACTGCTGAAACTTCCATGGCGTCTATCTGCTCAGTAACTTTCATGGAGCCTAATTCTGCTCCAATGTTCGAGCCCACTTTGCCGGCAGCAATTAAAGCCGTTACCAGTGGCGCCAACGCACGTATGATTGCGATGGCAACAAGAGAGGGAAGCCATGATGTGGCACCAAATTGTGACAGTGACGGCCTGGATTGTTTCGTAAAAACAAGACCTGTTATAAATCCGGTTAGTGTAATCAAAAAAAGTGATCGATAGCCGACCTGGTAGCATTGCCTGATAATTTCTTTAAATTCATACGGGGGCTTCAGGACTTCTTTAAAAAACCTTAATACAAATTGCAAAGCATCATTTAATCCAATAAAAAAACTATCGATTTTTTTTGTGATAACATATCTCCCAGGCTTTTTAAAATACATAACTATTTAATTACTTTCAAAATTGCATCTATATTGTTATTAACCGGCAATAGAGGGAACAAAGATGGTGCAAAGATTAATAAATATCCCGTGGGTAAATTCTTTTTTCACAAAAACGTGCGATAATAATATTGATAATTAAAAAAAGCTCCGGAGAGTGGGGCTTTACATTGACTATTGATAAATATATTGTGGAAATTTATTACCAATAATAATCATGTTACTTATTAGTGCCTTGATCTTTCCTTAACCTGGCGAATTTGCCTGTCTCTTTCTCTTTCGAGTGCACGGATAGCTACTTTCTTTTGATGACGCCTCAGGCTCCAATCATTTTGAATGGCTCTGATTTTACTATTGTACTCGCGGTTTATTTTCATTATTAAAAAATCCCTGTCTTTAACAAAAGGCCTCACATGCCCGAAGCGGTCATTTTGATTGTACGTCGTGTTATCATCACGGTGAGCCGGATGGTATTGCGCAAATGATGTTGTAAAAGCGCCCAGGGAAATTAAAAGCGTAAATATCTGTTTCATGATTTTTAATTTAGTTTATTTAATGAATGTTGTTATGGCCGCGGCATTGATTAGCTATTATAAACCCATCCAAAATTAGAAGGAGCGGCAAAGTTCCAGAACTGTGAGCCAAAGAACTTCTGAATTTGTTTAATCGTTTTCATCTTTTTTATTTTTAGTTGTTTAAAATTGTTTCTGTAATATGAGATATACTTATGTCGCTAAGGTTTAAAAATGAAATGTTAATACAAGTAATGAAAACTATTAAGGGTAGACGCAGTTACACTAAGCACCAAATTTTAGCCACGAAAAATTGACGGTTTCTTTAATGAAAAAGTTTAGCAGGCATAGACGAAAATGGAATGCATAAAAAAAGTCCGTAAACGGACTTTTTATTTTTCAAATGTTCAGGAGGTTTAGTGTTTGCGTTTATCATTTTGTTTTATGTGATCATTAAAAGCAGTATTAAATTTGCTATTGAATTTTGCATTAACTGCTGCAATTTGTTGATCCTTTTCTTTCCCGGCTTTTTGGATCAAAACTTTCTTCTCGCTTTTTTTTATGCGACGGTTGCTGACAATTGATTTTGCTTTCGCGTTAAAATTGCTGTTGATCTTTGCAATTTGCATATCTCTTTCTTTTGCAGAAAAAGTATAAATGTTATCTCGGTGACTATCGATTTTTTTGTATTCAGTATTGGTTACAGACTGGTTACTTTTTTTATCATTAGTTTGATGGCCGCTTTGCGCAAATGAAGTTGCAAAAGCACCTACAGAAAGTAATAGCGTAAAAATCTTTTTCATAATTGTAATTTTTAATCGTTCAAAAATGTTTCTGCAAATAAGATGCTTTTATTTTCCCGATCCCTGAGAAAGAAATGTTAATACACCCAACATAAATTGTTAAGTGCACGCAGGAACCGGGCATTAAAATTCAAAGTAAAATTCTTCTTTCCTAAATGTTTAGGTTTCTAAAAAGTATTTTATATTTACCTATCTTATTAAAAACTAATCTTTCCTTCGTTAATATCGTCTATCATATTTGCGCAAAGAAATAGAATACCTGCCTCTACAAATAACTGTTCTATAAGCATGAGTAAAAATCAAAATTTCATTTGCAGAAACAAAACCATTATTAGATTTAAATGGTTATTTAATATTCTACTGATCCTGGCTTTTTGCCCCGTTTCAGCTCAGAATGAATCGGAAAAAGGTTTACCATTTGTTACCAATTATGCTGCAAAGAGCTATGGTGGCGACCCAACAAACTGGAGCATTATTGAAGGCAACGATGGGATTATGTATTTTGGACAGACTAATACCAAATCGATTATCACGCAATATGATGGTGTAAAATGGGAAAGAGTACCTCACCAGTCCGCCGCAGTGATTTCACGCTGCTTTGGTAAAGATAAAGATGGAATTGTTTATTATGGGAGCTCAGGCGATTTTGGTTACCTTGCAAAAGACAGTACAGGTAAAATTTACGAGCATTCTCTTTTACAAAATGTTCCCAAAGAAAAACGCAATTTTTTCGATATATGGTCTATCCAGGTTACTGATCAGGGGATTTACTTTCAGGCAAGAGAGCATCTTTTTTTGCTAACCAAAGCAAACGGCAATACCACAAACTGGGCCGTAAAAACATGGGAACCTTCTACCAATTTCATGTACACCTTTTACCTCGACAATGTTCTTTATGTTCACGAGCAAGGTGTTGGACTTTTGAAAATGGTAAATGGTGCACTGGTTTTAATTCCCGGAAGTGAATTTTTGGGTAAAGATCGTGTACAGGTCATGTTGCCTTATGGTAAAAGTATCAAACAAAATGATTCTACCCTTCAAAACCAATACCTGATATCAACTTTTACAAGTGGCATGTATTTATTTGACGGGAAAAACTTCAGGCCTTTTGTGACTGAAATGGATAACATTATTAAACAAAACATGGTTTATAGGGGTATTATTATCAATGATAATTATGCATTGAGTGTATTAGGTTATGGCCTGGTGATTATGAACCAACAAGGAAAAATCTTACAAGTTCTTAGCAGAAACACCGGCTTATTGAGTGATGTAGTTTATGCTGTTTATACTGATTCAAGGGGAGATCTTTGGCTGGGGCTGGATAATGGTATTTCAAAGATAGACATCAATTCACCTTTTACTGTTTTTAGCTCACAAAGCGGTATTGCCGTCAGGCCATTGTCGGTTGCCCGGCTTCCCGATGGCTCATTGTATGTTGGCACTAATAACGGCTTATTAAAATTTAACCATGCAACTTCAAAATTTGAATTTGTAGACGGCATTCCCCGCAACCAAATTTTTAATCTTTTGACTGATGGCAATACTTTATTAGTTCCAGGCGATGGCCTTTTCATGATCAGGGATGGTAAAGTGGTGCTGGTTCAGCCTTCTGTCGGTAATAATTTAAAAATACAATGGCTGGTCCTTTCGAAGAAAAATCCAAAATTGTTATATGCCTCCGGTCCTTTCGGTGTAGCACTATTTATACGTGATATGTCTAAGCCAACAACGTGGCAATATTTGGATTACATTTCTGGTATTAAAGGCGTAGCTACCGGAATCGCTGAAGCTGGTGATGGGGGGTTATGGGTATTGCTTCAAAATGGAACACCTTATCGGGTTACACTTAATTTAGACAATAGTGGAAAACCAGGTATTTCCGATGCTACTGCAGACAGCTTTGGGGTAAAACAAGGAGTAAAAAATCCTTTTATCTCTGTATTTGCATTGAACCATAAAGTTTATTTCCAATCAGATTCTGCAACATTCCGTTTCGATAGCGCTGACAATCGTTTTGAAGAAGCCAC
The DNA here is from genome assembly GCA_963756945.1 of uncultured Chitinophagaceae bacterium. GTDB lineage: Bacteria > Bacteroidota > Bacteroidia > Chitinophagales > Chitinophagaceae > Ginsengibacter. Next base: position 252,854 of record CAVWQJ010000007.1, read on the forward strand.
TTTCAATCATGTGCGAAATTTTTACGGAGTTGAAGATAGCACCGAAAAAATATGGTTGTCTTCAGGTACGGTTGACAACCCAAAATTCTACATTGCCATACCAAATAAAGATGGAACTTATCAATTTGACTCCTCCTCGCTTTTACCTGTAGCTGAGCTGGCTATTAATGGCTCATACCCGGACAGAAATGGTATCGTATGGTTTTTAGCTAATGATGGAGTGATTCGTTACGACCAAAATATTAAAAAATCCAATGATCATACGTATAGCACATTGATAAGGAATATTACGGTTGATAAGGAAAAGCTAAATCCCGGTGAAATTGCCGGTAATAAGCCTGCCGAATTAGAATTCCAACATAATTCCTTACGCTTCGAATATGCTGCACCGTTCTATGAACATGAAGAAAAAACGGAATACCAGACCTGGTTGGAAGGCTTTGAAAAAAGTTGGGGCGATTGGGGCAAAAATACTTACAAGGAATATACTAATCTTGCTCCAGGTGAATATACCTTTCATGTAAGAGCAAAAAACCTGTATCATAAAATAAGCGAAGAAGCAGTTTATTCATTTAAAATTCTTGAGCCCTGGTACAGAACCTGGTGGGCTTATTTACTATACGCACTGGCAACAATTTTTATTATTTATTTATTCATCAGTTGGAGAGTCCGGAAGTTAAAAGAACAACACACTGTACTTGAAAAAACTGTTGAAGAAAGAACTGCGCAGTTAAGTGATAAAGTAGAAGAACTGGCTGTAATTAATAGCGTGCAGGAAGGGCTCGTAGCGCAATTAAACATTAATAAGATATACGAATTGGTTGGTGAAAAGATCAGGCAGATCTTTAATGCCCAAACTATTGTAATTGCAACATTTGATCGCAAGGCAAACACAATAGAAGAGCAATATTCTTTTGAAAACGGAGATAGAACATTATTAAAACCATATAAACCAATTGGCTTCGGAAAGCATTTAATTGAAACCCGGGAAGTGATTTTAGTCAATAAAAACGTAATAGAAGAAAGTAAAAAATATGGAAGCGTAGCATTAGGAGGGGAACCGGCCAAATCGCTGGTATTTGTTCCTATGATAGAAGGGGAGCAGGTTACAGGTATGATCTCTTTGCAAAATATGGATAGGGAAAATGCTTTTTCAAATTCAGATGTAAGCCTGTTGAAAACGCTTGCCAACAGCATGACAGTGGCCTTAAAAAGCGCTCATCTTTTTGATGAGACTAACCGTTTATTAAAAGAAACTGAACAACGTACAGCCGAACTCTCCGTTATTAACAGTGTGCAGGAAGGCCTGGCTAAAGAACTGCACATGCAGGGAATTTATGAACTCGTAGGCGATAAATTAAGTGAGGTGATGCACACGCTCGATATTGATATTCGTCTGTTTTCTCCGGAAACCAACCAGGTTTTCTTTCCATACATGCGTGATCATGGTAAGAAAATTGAGGTCACTCCTATCTCCATGAGGGGATTGTCAAAATATGTTTATGAAACCCGCCAGCCAATTATTATTAATGAAGGGCTTGAAAAGCGAATGATTGAACTGGGTTCAATCTCAATACCAGGTACGCAAATGGAAAAATCATTCATGGCAGTACCCATTATGGTGGGCAATAATATTATGGGCATGGTAAGTATGAGCAATTATGAAAAAGAGAATGCCTTCAGTGATTCTGATGTACGCTTGCTCCAAACGGTTGTATCGGCTATGAGTGTGGCACTTGAAAATGCCAGGTTATTTGATGAAACTACCCGCCTGCTTAAAGAAACCGAACAGCGTACGTCAGAACTGGCTGTTATTAACAGTGTGCAGGAAGATCTGGTAAGAGAGATAGATGCTGAATCTATTTTTAACCTCGTTGGAGACCGTATCTGCAGCTTATTTCCAGAAACACAAACAATGGTCATTCGCACATTTGACCCTGAAACCGGCCTTGAACACTGGCAGTATGCCATTGAAAAAGGCATTAAGATAAAAAATAACCCGCAACCTTTAATATGGGCCAACAAGCAACTGCTTGTTACCAAAAAGCCCATGCTTATCAATGAAAATTATCTTGCTACGGCGAAGAAATTTGGGGGTTCCGGAGTTTCCAAGGGCCAACCTCCCAAGTCAGCGATATTTGTGCCCATGATAGTTGGCGAAGAAGTGAAAGGTTCTTTAAGCCTGCAAAACGTAGATAAGGAACATGCATTTTCCGAAGCCGATGTTCGTTTACTCGCCACCGTTACCAATAGTATGAGCGTGGCTGTCGAAAACGCAAGATTATTTGATGAAACCGCCCATCTCCTGGCGCAGACAAAACAAAGAGCATCAGAATTGAGCACCGTAAACAATATCAGCAAAGCCCTGGCTTCAAAATTAGATGCTCATGGTCTTATAAATTTGGTTGGCGACCAGTTGAAGGAACTGTTTAAAGCCAACATCGTTTACCTGGCCTTGCTAAATAAAAAGACAAACATTATTAATTTCCCTTATCAGTATGGTGATAATATGCCGCCAATGAAATTAGGTAAAGGCCTTACGTCCAACATTATCTTAAAAGGCGAGCCCTTGTTGATTAATAAGGATGTAGACGAGCAAACTGACCAGTTGGGGTTACAACGTGTAGGCATACCCGCAGCATCCTACCTTGGGGTTCCAATTCCTGTAGGTGATGAAATGATTGGTGTTTTAAGTGTGCAAAGCACCGAACAGGAAAACAGGTTTAATGAAAACGATCTGCGTTTGCTTTCTACAATTGCTTCTTCTGTTGGAGTGGCATTAAAAAATGCGCAGCTTTTTGAAGACGTTCAACAGGCCAAAATGGAAGCTGAGCAAGCGAGTAAAATTGCAGAAAAAGCCAATGAGGCAAAAAGTGCGTTTCTCTCCACCGTTAGCCATGAGCTGAGAACCCCATTAACTTCCGTTTTAGGATTTGCCAAAATAATTAAAAAAAGACTCGAAGAGAAGATCTTTCCAATGCTGGATAAAACTGATTCTAAAACAGAAAAGACAGTTGACCAGGTTTCTGAAAATTTGAAGGTCGTAATTTCTGAAGGTGAGCGACTAACGCACCTCATAAACGATGTACTCGACCTCGCTAAAATTGAAGCCGGCAAAATGGAATGGAACCAGGAAAATGTTTCCCTTGCGGAAGTTATTGAAAGAGCAGCAGCAGCCACCACTTCACTTTTCGATCAAAAAGATATTAAACTAATAAAACACACCGATAATGATGTCCCTACCATCATTGGTGATACCGACAAACTCATACAGGTTGTAATTAATCTATTTTCTAATGCGGTAAAATTTACCGATGCCGGTTCTGTTACCTGCACTTTATCACACAATAATAATGAAGTAATCGTTAGCATTGCGGACACGGGTATCGGCATTGCAAAGCAGGATTTTGGAGCGGTATTCGAGCAATTTAAACAAGTAGGCGGCGACACACTAACGGACAAGCCTAAGGGAACCGGGCTTGGTTTACCAATTTGCAAAGAAATAGTAGAACATCATGGTGGCCGCATATGGCTCGAGAGCGAAGTTGGAAAGGGAAGCACATTTTCATTTGCCTTGCCGCTTACTCCTTCTGGAAAGAAAACCCAGGACACACCGATTCACTTAAATGAATTGATGAAGCAGTTGAAAGAACAAATGGTTTTTTCAAAAATAAAAATGGCCGGCAAAAATGCAACGATACTGGTTGTAGACGATGATGATTCAATCAGGTCATTATTACACCAGGAGCTGAGCGATGCAGGCTATATTATTGAAGAAGCAAGAGACGGTAAAATGGCACTCGAAAGCATCCGAAAAAATCGTCCCGACCTGATTATCTTAGATGTGATGATGCCGGAAATAAATGGATTTGACGTAGCGGCGATCCTGAAAAATGATCCGCAAACGATGGATATACCTATCATTATTTTATCCATTGTGCAGGATAAAGCAAGAGGTTTTCGAATAGGCGTCGACCGTTATCTCACCAAACCAATAGATACGTGCAAAGTTATTTGAGGAAGTTGGCAATTTATTAGAGCAAGGTAAATCGAAGAAAAAAGTTATGGTGGTTGATGAAGATACTTCAGCAGTTCGCTCATTAACCGAAGTGTTGCAGGCTAAAGGATATATTGTTGTGGAATCTGATGGAAAAGAATTGGTAGAAAAGGCAATTTCAACACAACCGGATATTATCATTCTTAATTCAGTTGTTTCAGATAAAAATGAAATCGTTCAATCATTGCGATTCGAGAAAGGACTGGAAAATGTATTGTTTTTGATTTATCAATAATTCAAATAAAAAACGTTAATTAAAAACTAAGAGCTTTAATTTAAAACTAAGTGATCTAATGGAACAGAAAATTTTAATTGTTGACGATGAACCCCACATAAGAATGCTGATTGAGCAAACACTCGAAGAACTGGAAGACGACGGCGTAGAATTTTTAACTGCGGAAAATGGGGAGATCGCCTTGGAAATTATTCAAAAAGAAAAGCCTCAATTGGTTTTTCTGGATGTGATGATGCCCAAAATGAATGGGATGGAAGTTTGCAGAAAAGTAAAAAAAGAGCTACTTCTTTCAGATGTTTTTATTGTTTTACTAACTGCAAAAGGGCAGGAATTAGACAGGCAAAAAGGAAACGAAGTAGGAGCCGACGTTTATATGACCAAGCCGTTTGATCCCGAAGCAATATTAAGCAAAGCAAGGCAGGTACTGGGTTTACAGTAACATCTTATTGGCAATTCATTCTTTAATAAAACTATGGCAAGGGTAACGCTCAAAAGTATTCTTTCAAAAAAAAATAATGTTTCTCCGTTAGTGTTTTCCTTTATTGAACAAATGAATGCGCACATAAGTGTTGAAGATGAAAGTGGAATTCTCTTATGTGGCAATACTGATATTTTAACTGCATACAAACATCCTGTTAACATCAATGACGAAACAATTGGTTGGGTAAAGGGCGATGAAAAATCTATTCACGTTGCAGACCTGCTTACACTTCTGGCGCAAAGAGAATTTGAAAGAAAAACATTGGGTAGTGAAGTACTGGTGTTATACCAGGAAGTGAACATGGTATTTAATTTTTCTGATAAATTGGCCCAGGCTATTGGACCAATTGCCATATCACAGTTAGCCGTAGACGAAGCAATGCACCTTATTCATTCCGATAGCGGACTTGTAGTATTATGGGATGAGGCAAGCATGCAGTTACAAATACCCGCAACAGCAGGTGCGCCGCTATTTGACCAGGAAAAGATAACCAGCCATGCTGATCTCTTATTAAGAATTGGCTTAAGTGGCCAGTCAGAAATTATGAGTGACCTTTCCTCACTTAGAGATGAAGGTATCATTGGCCCCGATGTGCATTCACTTATTTATTCAGCGCTCAAGGTGAAACATCGAATTATGGGTGCTATTATCCTCGCCGGAAATAAACAAATGCAGTATGCAGCTTCCGACCTTAAATTTCTTACGACACTGGCACTGCAATCATCATCTGCAATTGAAAGCTGCTTTATTACATGAAAAAAATTTGAAAGAGGCCCGTGAAAGAGAAGAAGCCATGAGGCGTGTTTATGAAATAACTGCAAAGTTTGTTCCCTACGAGTTTATTGGTTCTTTGGGACACAATATAATTACTGATGTAAAGTTGGGCGACCAGGTGGAAAAAGTTGTTACCGTTCTTTTTACGGACATAAGAGATTATACGTCCATTTCAGAGCAAATGACACCCGGAAGAAAACTTTCGTTTTGTAAATGCATATAATGAAAGGATGGGGCCAATCATCAGAAAGCACAGTGGCTTTATTAATCAATACCTCGGCGATGCCATCATGGCTCTCTTTCCGGAAAGCCCTGAAAACACATTGTCCGCTGCAATTGAAATGCAACAGAATATTCATGAGTTTAATGTCATAAGAAAAATCAAACAGCTACCGCCTATAAAAATGGGCATTGGCATGCATACCGGCCCGCTAATCATGGGTATTACCGGCGATAAAAACCGCCTGGACGCAACTACGATTTCTGATGCAGTTAATACCGCTTCACGAATAGAAAGCCTGACAAAATATTACAAAGTGAGAATATTACTCAGCGAAATCACATTACAACAAATACAGCATCGTGAAAATTTTCATTTGCGTTACCTTGGAAGGGTGCAGGTAAAAGGGAAGCAATCCTCTATAGGCATACACGAATGTTTTAGCAGCGATAGCGAAGATCAAATAATTAAAAAAGATAAAACACTCGCTGCTTTTAACGAAGGAATGTTTTATTATTTAAGTAAGTCATTTCAAAATGCTGTTAAGGCTTTTGAAGGAATAACTGCAATCAATCCATCAGACCTCACCGCTCAATTTTTTCTTGATAAATCAATGAGTCTTCTAAAAAACGGGGCGCCTGAAAACTGGTCAGGCGTTGTGGAAATGGTTAATAAATAAAGCTGCCTCCTTTTATACTATTACCGGATGAATAAATCACGTTATTTTCTTTTTGCCGAAGCATCTAACCTTTACGCATACCCTAAAGATACAGTTCCTGCATCCGTGTTATTTTTATCGTTGGCAGTTCCCTTGTGAATGTTTACAAATCGCTAATTGAATCGACCCTCAATAAAAATATTGCTTTTACTTTAATTTTACCGCCGCATACATTTAATGCATGGCACCTTCTTCCATTTGTTCGCGGCCAAAAATGTTGAAGTGAATGTCCGTATTGTTCAATGAGATTTCCGGCGCTTCTCTATCTTCTTTCGGCAATAATTTTTCGGCGATCGAGTGCAATACTTCATCATTTGCATAATCTTTCGGTGACTGCAATACTGCTTTCAATATTTCAAACGCTTCTTCTTTTGTGTGATGTTTAAAATGTTTTTCCATCACGTTCATCGCCACAGGAATCACCGGGCTTTCGGGATAACCGAGAGAGCGAAGTTCTTTGGCGGATATTTTTAGTTTGTTCATTTTTTAATTTTTGATTTGATGCCAGCATTTGATTGTTACTGTTGTTTTATGTTTTCCGACAACATTGACTTAGCCTCTGTTTGAATCCTATTCATCAGTTTATTTTTGTAAATTGCTTATATAATTTTTAAATTATGCAACAGGCAGCTAAACAAAAAGAGTTTCACAGGTTATCTGCTGAATATTTTCATAATAAAGCGGACAAGGTTAAAGGTCCAAAAAAATTGCTCGTTATGCTCGAAATGAGCAAATATCTTACTGCCGCCCGTGAAAATGGTTTATCCTTCGAAGATCTTAAAAAAGATGGCTTTCGCTTTGCAACCGTATAACTACATCACCTTTAAACCGGATTACTACACATTCATAACAAATGTTGGTTGCGAATACCATTGTTATTTTTTTGATTTTAGTACCGCATTTTCAGATTATCCAGACTTGGCTCCAAAAGTTTTTGGTTTTAACCTTGAACTCAAACATAAACCGGATAAAATTATCAGTCTTGACAAGCGAATTGCGATAACCATTGCGATCATTATAAAAACATTTTTAAACAAAAAGCAAAATGTTGTCGTGTATCTCTGCGACAATAGTGACAATCATGAAAAAGCCCGCTTTCACAAATTTACTAACTGGTTTAAAACTTATAATGACGGCAGTATCATTCAACTTAAAGGTGTTATTCAGGCAGGCAATACCAATATCCTGAATGCATTGCTTATTCATAAAGAAAACAAATTTCTGAACGAATTTATTGAAGCCTATGAAATACTTACCGGCATTTATACTAAGCCAGATGAAGATGAACTGAATAATATTCTCAATGATCCGGGCTGGTGAAGTCTATTTCGCCATCATAATACAAACTTTATCGTCAACCTTCCATTCACTCTTCATCGTCCTCACAACAACCTTTACATCATCGATCATCACTTGCACCTCATAATAGCTCCCCCAAAAACTTATCTTTTGTATAACTCCTTTTACGCCATCATTTTCGTTAATCAAAAACTCTTCGGGCCGTATCATCATATTTTTTCCATTTCCTTCGATACCAAACCAAGAAGCCTGTTCAGGTGTAAGCAGATTGTATTTTCCAAACATTCCCGCCACATATTCATTCACCGGTTGATGATAAATTGTTTCCGGTGTTCCCTGTTGGATGATCCTTCCTTCTTTCATTACAATAATTTCATCCGCCCAGGAAAGTGTATCATGCGGATCATGAGACGTAAGCAAACAGGTTATTCGCAATCGCTCCGTTATGTCTTCCAATACAGCCTTCAATGTGTTTTTGTGTATCGGATCCAAATTAGAAAATGGCTCATCTAACACTAACAACTTCGGATGCTTCACCAATAGCATGCATAATGCAATACGCTGTTTCTCTCCCCCGGAAAGCTGATCTGTTCTGCGTTCCAGTAAATGACTGATTCTGCATATTTCAAATAACTCTTTTGCTTCCTCTTCCTCTACTTTAATTTGAAACCAAATCAAATCTTTTACATAATAGTTATTATGCAAATTATAATGCTGCGATAAATAGGCAATGTCTTTATGTCCTTCCAACAATTTTTTTTCTGGCCCGATTACTCTTTCGCCATTAAACATTACTACTCCGCTATCAGTTTGCACATGCGCTGAGATGATTTTCAGCAAGGTTGATTTACCAGCGCCTGATTCACCTGTGATGGCAATTTTTTGTAACGCCTCTTGTTGAAAACTGATATCACTAACTATAATTTTTTCGCCCGCCTGCTTCGTTATATTTTTTACTTCGAGTAACGTCATAATCCAAAAATACAACTGTCGTAAATGTATTGACGATTTATCGATGTTGTTCCAACAATACCTTCGCGGAGAGTGTAAGAATCGAACTTACTTTGGTGTTACCCAAACCGCAGTTTAGCATACCGGTGCCTTACCACTTCGGCCAACTCTCCTTTTTTAAAAAATCTGCGGAAGGAAAGAGATTCGAACTCTTGATCCGCCGTAGCGGACAATACGTTTTCGGGACGTCATCCTCAGCCATCCGGATTCCTTCCGTTGTGTGAGTAATAAGATTCGAACTTATTCAGTAAATAAACAATGGTTTTACAGACCACCGCGACTCTCCCGCTTCGCCGTACTCACGTTTGCGGAAACAGAATGATTCGAACATTCGTTAGATGCTTAACAAACAATCGTTCTGCCATTGAACTATGTTTCCTATGTTGGTCCGGTGAGATTTGAACTCACAGCCCCCCGGTTAAAAGCCGGATACTCTGCCAATTGAGCTACGAACCATTTTCATTTTCAAGTGGTGTCTCAAGGAGTCAAACCTTGTTCTTTCCGGCTTCAGCGGAACGCATCGACCAAATCTGCCAAAACACCAATAAAAGATTGGGATGTTTTAATATCCCAATCTTGGTTTAGTTCATCGCCTCAGCATTTGCAAACCCAATTACTGTTGTTCTTGCTGCAACTCTGTAATTTGCGAGTTCAGCAAGCAGGTTTGTTGTCCAGGAATAGTTTCTTCCTGTATACAAAACCACAGCATAATCATATCCAAGCTCAATAATTCTTTCATCACTCAGAACGAAAATGGTCACATTAAACAAAGCCTTGCTTTCACTGTAGTCAAAAGTATTGTACTGATAAATTGCTGTTATTTCATTGTCAAATTTTTTCTTCACAAAAGCATAAGCCTTTGTGGAATCGATTTCTTTCATCAGACTAACATTTGCCAATGCTTTAAATTTTGTTGCAAACAAAACCTGTGAATCAATGAAATTATTTCTAATCAAAACGTTGATATCACTTATTTTTCTTTTTGATACGTTCCATTTCAAGACAGGCATTTTTATTTTGCTAATTACAAAAACCAGTAATCTCACCATGACAAACACCAGCATTATATATAAAAACATGACCCCCCCTTTTCTTTTAAAAGTTATAAATGCTGCCGGGTTTAAACAAAAAGCCCGGTCAGTTTTTAATTCCGACCGGGCTTGCTACTACTTATTCCTTTTACAGGAAATGAGTTTATACGCACCACGGTCGCTTGTATAGATATAGATTGCCCATAACAAAATCAAAGCGAATTGTCTGCTGCTTTGTTCTGCACCAATTGAGTTTACTATGTATCCCTGATAATTGCATTCGTTTTATATTTATTTTAATAGCCAGATAAATTGATTCAAAAAAAAAGCCCCGCAATCTCTTGCGGGGCCTTTGTTATGTTAAATTAGTTTTTAACTTTTATGAACGTAACATACCCCGCAAATTGTATAGCCATCGATTGGGCTAAACCAATTTTTTAGTTCTATATGTAATTGCATGCCGGGCATTTTTTTAATTTTTTTGCGAATGCAAAGATGGAAATATTTTTTTGATTATGCCAAATGTTTTTAAAATATTTTTAAATTGTAAAAACATAATTCGCCGGAGTGCCTGTAAAATCAATAGTTTTAGGGGAATAAAAAATTTTGAAAATTGATTTGTTAAGCAAACGTGTCCATCTTTCTAAAAATTAATTACTACCATCCAACATAATCAGGCGGCTTAATTCCTTTTAAGCGCAAATAAACTATTAGTTGGCCGAGATGATGTGTTTGGTGGTCGTGCATCAAATTTAATATTTGCCTTCTCATCATGGGTCCTGCAAAAAACTTCACTACCTCATCAAGTTGTTTACCGGAAAGATTATGATGCGCTGCTGTTCCCATATCATACGCATCACTCAATATTTTAATTACAGCAGCTTTGCTTTTCACTGATGTATCAATTTTGTTTGCCTTTGGAACGAAGAGATAAGCGGAAGAAAGCCACTGCATATTATCAGCAATATGCAGAAGCTGTTGTTTAAAACTCATCTCTTCCGGAACGGGTTTAAAATCATAATATTTTTCCGGCATTAGTTCAGCCATTTTAAGCGCATATTCTTTAGCGTTAGTCCATTTGCGGGATAATTGAGCGAGGAGGCTGTCACTGCTATTTTGCGCAGACAATTTGAAAGGAGCTATAAAGAAGATTAGGGCAGAAAAAATTATTGTAGATTTTAATAAATTCATTTAAAAAGTGATTAAAGTTTAAAATTCGCATCCTTGGATAATAAAAGTACTTTGTTTTGAAATAGCATTTAGCCATCTTAGATAACTTTGCTTATATGGATAGTAATAAGCATAAAATAATCTGGACAATTGGGCACTCTACACGGCCCATCGAATATTTTATCCAAATGCTTCAATTATTTAGCATAAAAATACTTGTTGATATTCGTAGCTTCCCCGGTTCGAGGCGGTATCCGCAGTTTAATAAAGAAGATCTTGAAATTTCTATGCCGGAAAATTGTATTGAATATCTTCATCTAAAAGCTTTAGGCGGAAGAAGGCCGGCAAAGCCTGGTTCAAAAAATACTGTGTGGAAAAATGCAGCTTTTCGCGGCTATGCAGATTATATGGAAACAAATGAATTTAAAGAAGCCATACAAGAACTCGAAAAGATTGCAATGAAACAAAGAACTGCCTATATGTGTTCCGAGGCGGTCTGGTGGCGATGTCACAGGTCGATGGTTTCTGATTATTTAAAAGCAAATAGCTGGATAGTTTATCATATTATGGAGGTTGAAAAATCAACAGAGCATAGTTATACAAAACCTGCGAAAATTATTGATGGAAAATTGAGTTATGAAGAGAGGACGTTGTTGTAGAAAGTGTTATTGAATAGCAATTTATTATAAGCTCATAACTTTTTCATCTTTCCTCTAACAGGAATTTCATAACCGAAAGGCTTTTTTTCTTTTGAAATCCTATCAAGAATATTTTCCCACGAATTAATTAAAAGCTTTACTATTTCCCAATGTTTATCCATTCCTTTTTGCATCTTTAAAAAGAAGACTCCAATTTTATATTCTTTGCATAACTGATATTGTAACCTTGTTCTGTGAATATTCAAATCTTTGGTTATTAAAATACCGTTAGTTTTTCCAATTGAAGGAATAATAATTTCATCCGGTTGTCCTTTACCTAATTTAATTTTTGTGGAGTAAACAATTACATCCCTGAAGTAACCTTTGTTGAGTGAGTTTAGCGCATCTGCTACATATTCTGAGAGATTCTCATCTATGTAGATTTCCATTATGCTGCCGGTTTTTTATAAAAGGAAATAACATCATTAACCTGCTTGCATGTGATGTCATATAGAATACTAATTGCGTCTGTTGGCTCGCCACTTTCATACATTGAAAAAATTACTTCAGCATTAATATTTGTGCCATTTAAAATGGGCTGGCCAAACTGGTTGTGCGGATTAATTACAACATCGCTTTGTTTTCCGGCAGGCCAGAATTTCTCTGCTATTTTATTTGAATTAAAATCAATTTTGCCTGCAAAGCCACGAATGAATTCAACAAAGTCTGTTTGCCTGGAACCATCAGCTTTTACAATGCTATCTTTAAATTCAAACCAGATTTTTTTGCCATCACTTAAAATTGTATCGCTTGCAAAAGGATAAGGGATATTTAAATCTTTAACCATCGTGGTCCTCGATTTTAGAATTTCTTTTGGTGTAACACCCAAGTCCTGCAGATGAAAGCAAGTGTATAACTCAATAAGTGTATAAAAATTCACTGCTTTTATTTTATTATCAACAGACCATGAGTAGGTTTCATTAAAAAATTTCTTTCCGGCTCTTTCATTCCAATATTCATTCAAATAACGGCGCACCTTGTATTTAGGAATGAACAAAAGATTACTTATATCAGCTATTGTATAAATACCTGAACCCAATTGTTGTTTATGGAGAATTGCTATTGACATTACTTACGAAATTACAAAAGATTAAATATTCTTATTTAGATAACTTGGATATACAGGCATTTCATCGTAAGTCCTGCCTGCAAGTTCTCTTCCAGCTTTCTTTTTATTAATGCCTCCCCATTGTTTAAAGAAAAAAGCAACTTCCTGTTCCTGGCATTGCTGCTTAATATCCCAAACCCATAGCTCATCCATAGGTCTTGCTTTTCTTCCGCTTTCGCCGCCAACAATTGCCCAGTCAATATTTTTTAAATTCATATTACTAAGGGGTCCGATCAAAGGCTCACATGAAAGAAATTTTATCACGGCATTTGTTTCTCTTAAAAAATCAATTCGTTCAATTACTCTTTCATCTTCTACCGAAACGCCCATCCATATATTTTTTGTCCAGTTTAATTTATGATGTAACTCATATAATCTTTCTGCTCTTTTTGTAAGCACCTGATAAGTATGTTGAAGCGTATTATTCATTACAGCAAACACCTTTTGTATAAATTCCAAAGGAACTTCATGATGAAATAAATCGCTCATTGAGTTTACGAAGACAACTTTTGAACCTCTCCATGAATAGGGAATGTTTAATGCCTCTTCATGAACTCTTACTTTAAAACCATCCTTATATTTTTCAATACCCATTGCTTCCAAACGCCTTGTCATTACTTCAGCATAACAAAATTTACAACCTGCTGAAATCTTGTTGCAGCCCGTAGTTGGGTTCCAGGTCATTTCGGTCCATTCGATGCTTGATTGAGACATAAATTAATTTTTATATTTTTTAATAATATCGTTAGCGATTTTAAAAGCGGATGCATTATTGGAAGCCATCATAAAATGATACATTATTGAACCTGTTGAATTTTTCAATTCCAGGGGTTGGGAGACGAATTTGAAAATTTCATTTAGTCTATTTTTATACAAATCAGCAGCTTTTTGAATTGCTTTTTCCTCCTTCATGATTGACATCTCTTCTCCAAACAAGGTTTGAATCGTTTTAGATCTATAAAAAAATCGCTTTATTTCTTCACGACTTAGACCTAAGGATGATTCAAGCTTAATTAACCAAGCCTCTCTAATATCTCCATTTCTCTTTAATAATCGATTCATTCCAATGCCGGTAGGCACAAGTACCCATAAATCAATTCCCAATCCCTTCAAAATTTCTACCGACGACCACTTTAAAGCCATTCCATAAGGATCTATAAACGCAAGAGTTCGGACATTTTTATTTTGATTTAAATATGAACCCATACTTACTATTCTGTTGTTACAATCGTCAGCAACAACATGTGATGTTTTATTTGGAAATTTTGTCTTAATCGTTTCTTCTAACTCTGTTTTATTTGTATCGTCTAATTCAACGAAATAATAAACATCGAACGATTTTGGCGAATCAATTTCTAATATCCTTATAGCCGCACCTTTTATAATTTCAAAATCAATTTCATCATTTTTATAAATATTTCCCGAGCCAGCAAAACCGTCAAAATATAAACATTTGAATTGAGGATAAGAATTCATAATTGTCAAATATGCTTTTGCATATTCGACAACAATTTCAATTTTTTGATAAGTCCAATTGCCTCCGAATAGATTCATTTAATTATACTTATTAGTACAAAATACAAAAAGATAGCTCAAAACAGCCTCCCTTGTTCCCCAGGCCTTCTAAAAATACTCATATCCAGTTCCCACCTTTCTTCATTCATTCCATACAGCTTGCCATATTTTTTATATTGCTGGCGAACGATTTCCGCAATGCTTCCTTCGCCACGCATCCGGACACCCCAGCGTGTATCATTCACCTGGCCGTTATGGCTGTCTTCAATTAAATGCCACACTTTATCGGCACGGTCAGGAAAATTTTTATAGAGCCAGTCATGAAATAAAAATTTAATTGCGCCATTCAGCCGGATGAAAGTATAAGCGGTAAATGTAGCTCCCGCATCTTTCGCTTCTTTCATGATTCGCTGCATTTCGTGATCATTCAATCCGGGAATCATCGGACCCATCATGATGCCCATCCTTATGCCAGAGTTGCTTAATTCTTCAATTACTTTCAGGCGCTGTTTTGCCGTTGTGGTTCTTGGCTCCATTAATCTCCGTAATTCGTCATTAAAAGAAGTAACTGAAACCATTGCGGTTACCAGTCTTTTCTTTGCCATTTCCTGCAGCACATCTTTATCTTTTATTATCCAGGCGTTTTTCGTGAGTATTCCTACTGGTTGGTTAAATTCATTACAAACTTCGAGTAGGCCACGTGTTAGCCGATACTTTTGTTCGGCAGGTTGATAGCAATCTGTATTGCCACTTAGCATGATGGGAGTGGGATCATATTTTTTATTCATTAAAAATTTGCGGAGCATTTCCGGTGCATTCTTCTTCACTATAATTTTGCTTTCAAAATCAAGTCCTGCGCTATAACCCCAGTATTCATGAACGTTTCGGGCGTAGCAATAAATACATCCGTGTTCGCAACCTGCATACGGGTTCATGCTGTACATCATACCGAGGTCAGGACTTTCTACTTTGTTTACAATACTTTTTACCTGCTGCTCTATGTATTGTGTTTTCACATTGGCTATTTCCCAATCATCGATTGCTTCAATGTGTTCCTTTACCTGCTGGTCTTTCAGGAATTTATTTTTTGTATTGAATTGTGCGCCACGACCGGCTAAGTATTGATCGCTTTCTTCTTTCTGCTGCGAAGCAACTTTAAAATGATCTTGTTTTAATTGGGTTGACATAAAAAAAATTTTTAAATTATATTGATAAAAACTCGTTATCACATTAGAGAGAAAAGAATACACTAATACAAATAGAGTCTTATAAGATTAAGACCGGGATGACGAATACTATTTTCGGGTTGAAAGATTTTTCCCACTAAGACACGAAGAACACGAAGATACTTTGTGAACTCTGTGTCTTTGTGGGAGATCAAATAAATAGATCTCCCTGCTTTGTAGTAACCGGCAGATTCATAAACTCGAATCGTTGCATAATCTGGTAAGGTCTTTCGCCAACCCTTCGCTTAATTAATAACATCCCATCAGCAATAAAGCGACCGGTAAAATGGCGATGGCTGTAATCAAGCCAGCCCTTTTCATATTGCCAGGGCAATAATTTTCTTGCAACTGTTATGTGAGGATCGTCAATAAAATGCGGCTTGTTATCTTTATTTAACGTCATTAATTTTTGTGCCTGCCTTAGTTCCCTGGTAAGATTTTTTATCTGCAATTTTGAATCGACGTTAATAAATATAGTGTGACTTGGAAAGCTTCCAAAATCTCTAAGTTCTGCTTTAAAAGGCGTATAACCCATACCGATAGTTTTTAGACGACTTACCAGCCGTTCCTCCATCATTTCGAACTGAACAAAATTTACCAGCGTAAGATGAGGCTTACCCCACAATGCATTTTCAGCTTTATATTTTTCATAGAAATCTTTTTTTACTTCTATAATCTTATTACGCAATACTTCAGGCGGATTTAGAATCAGCAGGTATTCGTTATAGTTATATCCGGGAATCTGTATTAATGATTTTGTATCCATAGGTGACAATTTTTAAAAATTATTAATTAACCAACTCCTCAACTAACGGCTGCAATGCAAACACAATTACAGGCTTGCATACATCATACTCATCTTTTCTTTTTAGTAACAGCAATTCATTTACCAGGAATGATTCGTGAAATGATTTGTGTGCATATTGTGTTAATGCTTTAAAGAAAATTTCTTCAGAAAGATTATCGGCAATGCTTACATGGGGCTTCGGAGTTAGCAACATCGGCGGACATGATCTGGAATTTATATATGCATTTACGACACTTAGTTCTTTTGCCAATCGGCGGAAAGGCGCTTCATTTTGAATACGGAGGTAAATTGTATCGGGCGGAAAGCCGCCATAATTATTTAATATAACCGCAAAGCTTTGTTGCTTACTACAAATTCTTTGCATCCAACGAATAATAGTATTTTCCATTCCTTCTTTTGCAAGAAAACTGGCAACGGTAATATGAGGCTTTGTGTCGATAGCTGATTTTTCTTTGTAATCGTCATAAAAAATTTGTTTTTCGGCTGCCAGCTTTTCATTCACTTCCTTCCCCGGATTTATTACCAGTAAATATTCATAACATCCATGGGATGAGTCATAGAGATAATTTTTAGTTTTCATGATAATTAAATTTTTCCGGTACTAATTTTAGCATAAATTTACTAAATATTTTAGTAAATCACCAAAAATAATTTTATGGAAAAGGACCGGATTTTTTCTGCCAGGTATGCAGGAAGCAAAGCAATTACACAAAAAGATATTCATTCTGCAAATGCTACCGGCTTTGGGGCCGCGGCAGATGATTACATGGAACGGGGCATAGATCTTAACGAAGAACTGATCCGCAATAAACCGGCAACTTTTTTTATGCGGGTAAGCAGTGATGCCATGAAGGAGGCAGGAATTTGTAAGGGCGATGTGGCGATTGTTGATCGCTCCATTAAAGCTACCAATGGCAAAGTAATTATTGCCATCTTAAACGGTGATATGCTGATAAGACGATTTGAGAAAACGAATAATAATGTAAGATTGATCACCGATTCTGACAAGTTGTCGCCAATACAAATTGATAATACCTGTGAAGATTTCGCCATTTGGGGAGTGGTAACTTATGTGATTCATACGCCGTAAAATCAAACAGATGAAAGCAATTGTTGATTGCAATAGTTTTTATTGTTCCTGCGAAAGGGTCTTTCGGCCTGACCTGAAGAACAGACCTGTAGTTGTTTTAAGCAACAACGATGGTTGTATCATTTCACGGAGTGATGAAGCAAAGCTTTTGGGAATTGAGATGGCAGGACCATATTTTAAGGCAAAGCCTTTAATTGAAAAACATAACGTGGCAACTTTTTCCTCCAACTATAATTTATATGGCGATATGAGCCGTCGTGTAATGGATACTTTAAAAATGATGGTTGGGGAAACTAACGTTGAAGTGTATTCAGTAGATGAATGTTTTTTGGATGTGAGTAGGCTAGAAGAAAAGCAATTAGAAGAATATGCATTGCAGATGAGAGAGATTGTTGAACAATGGACAGGCGTTTCTGTCTCGGTGGGCATTGCTCCAAGCAAAACACTTGCAAAAATTGCCAATCATCTTGCCAAGAAAAATAAAGCTGCCACAAAATGTGTAGCAACTATTATTGGTGATGAGGATATTAGAAAAGTTTTAAAGACCACCAGCGTGAGAGGGATATGGGGCATTGGAAGAGCCTATGCAGATAAACTTATTAATTGGGGAATAACCACAGCATGGGATCTCTGCAATATGCCGGAAGAATGGATCTATAAGCATATGGGAGGAGTTGTAGGCACAAGGCTGGTAAGAGAACTGAAAGGAAGTCCCTGCATCGACATGAAAGATGAATTGAAAGTAAAAAAAATGATTGCGACGACAAGAATGTTTGGTAAAAATGTTACAGAGTTAAACGACATTAAAGAAGCCGTTGCTACCTATACGGCAAGAGCCGGTGAAAAATTAAGACGCCAGAAATGTGCCGCTTCGGTATTAAGCGTTTTTATCGTTGCAAAAGAAGAAAGTCATGCCGCAAGTTTCAATCGTGGCGCCACGATAAGTACACACACCATTCTGCCCTCCGCTACTTCTATAACTAATGAATTAATTGCTCCCGCTATGCGCATGGCAGAACAAATATTTAGGCCGGGCCGTGAATATAAAAAAGCCGGGGTAATGTTGAGTGGCATTGTGCCGGATACCTCTATTCAAAGTAATTTATTTAAGCCACTAACGGAGAACAGTAAACGCTTTTTAATGGATGCGCTGGATAATATTAATTTCAGTATGAGAGACGACGTGGTAAAATTTGCTTCTTCCGGGCTTAGCCGCGATTGGAAAATGAGGAAGGAATTCCGCTCGCCAAGATATACTTCCAGGTGGAATGAATTAAGAGAAGTGGTGTGAAGTTATAGAGTCATTAAGTCAATAGTCAATGGAAAAATAAATGACTTATGACTATAACCCAATTATTTTAAGCTGATTTTTTAGAAATAACCTTCTCTGCTGCGGCCACAATATCAGGAGTATCTAATCCATATTTTTTTAGAAGATCAGCCGGTTTCCCGCTTTCGCCGAATGTGTCCTTTGTACCGACGTATTCAATAGGCATCGGGAAATTTCTAACAGCGACATGAGCCACTGCATCTCCCATTCCACCCAAAATATTATGTTCCTCTGCAGTAACGGCGCACTTTGTTTTACTAATTGACTTTACAATGGCAGCTTCATCAATTGGCTTAATGGTATGCAGATTTATGAGTTCAACGCTGATACCTTTTTCTTCCAAAATTTTCGCAGCTTCTACTGCTTTCCAAACAAGATGGCCGCAGGCGAAAATGGTTACATCGGTTCCTTCGGCAAGAATCTGCGCTTTTCCAATTTCAAATTTTTGATTTTCTTCTGTGAAGTTGGGCCATTTGGGTCTTCCGAATCTTAGATATACCGGGCCTTCATAATCAGCAATGGCAAGGGTTGCAGCTTTGGTCTGGTTAAAATCACAAGGAACCACGACAGACATTCCCGGTAACATTCTCATCAATCCAATATCTTCCAATATCTGGTGTGTAGCGCCATCTTCGCCTAATGTAAGTCCTGCATGTGATGCACATATTTTTACATTTTTATTGGAGTAAGCAATGGATTGTCTTATTTGATCGTACACACGCCCTGTAGAAAAATTAGCAAAAGTTGTGGTATATGGAATTTTACCACCTATGGTTAATCCTGCCGCTATGCCCATCATATTGGCTTCTGCAATTCCGCATTGAAAATATCTTTCGGGAAAATCTTTTATAAAAGGATGCAGCTTTAATGAACCTGCAAGGTCTGCAGTAAGCACTACCACGTTTTCATTTTTCTTTCCTAGTTCATAGATGCCTTCGCCAAAACCACCCCTTGTTTCTTTTTCATTTTTCGCAACTATATCTTTAATCATATCTGAATTTTATTTTTTTGATGGAATATAAGCAAGGGCTGCAAATTAATAATAACGTGTTAAGGATAAAAATAATAATGAGCGAAACACATCAATCTAGTTCATTTGAAAATTAAGATTATTATGTAACCGGGAATCATCCTTGAGTTTCAATTCCCATTTCCATGCTGTTGACATCATTTCATCTAATGAATATTTGGGTTCCCAATTGAGTTGTTTTTTTGCAAGGGAGTTGTTTGCATAGATTGCAATAATATCCCCGGGCCTTCGTGACCCTATCTTATAATTTAGCTTTACACCACTAATTTTTTCAAATGAACGAATTACTTCGAGTACAGTAATACCGTTACCCGTACCCAGGTTGAAGACCTCACAAGGCAATGAATTTTTCTTGTTTATTAAATATTGCAATGCAAGAATATGTGCATGAGCTATATCGCATACATGAATATAGTCGCGGATACATGATCCATCCCGGGTTGGATAATCATCACCATAAACAATCATCTGTGGCAACTTTCCAATGGCAGTTTGGGTAATTGCCGGGACCAGGTTTTGGGGCTTGCCCAACGGCAGTTCGCCAATCAACGCTGAAGGATGTGCACCTACAGGATTAAAATATCTCAACAGAATTCCCTGCAGATCGCCGTTCTTTGTTATCTCCCTCACAATTTCTTCGCCCATTTGTTTAGTTGCGCCGTAAGGAGATTCTGCGGGCTTCTGCGGAGTTTGCTCTGTCACCGGTATTTCATCGGGGGTGCCATAAACGGTACATGACGAGGAAAAAATAAAATTTGGAACATTAAATTCCTTAGCACATTTTAAAATATTAATAAGCGAGGTTAAATTATTTTCAAAATATAACAACGGTAATTCCACGGATTCACCAACCGCTTTAAGTGCAGCAAAATGAATGATGCCTTTTATATTAATATTTTCCTGGAACACCGCATAGGTATCATCAAAGTTGCAGAGATCTACTTTATAATTTTTGACGGAAACGCCGGTAATTGTTTTTATTCCTTCAAGCAGGGCCGTTGTTGAATTTGAATTGTTGTCGATGCAGACAGGTTCAAAACCATTTTCTAATAAATCCAGAATGGTGTGGGCGCCAATATAGCCACAACCACCTGTTACTAATATTTTATTCATTGTACAAAGAAAGAGAAAAACACGCATTCTCTGTATGAGAAAAAATAAATATCAATTTTACCTGATAAAAAGGTTTACGAAATAAAAGATACCAGCGGCTAATAAGCTTGTGATGGGAATTGTTAATATCCATGCCCAAACAATATTGCGGGTAACACCCCAACGTACGGCGCTCAATCGTTTTGTTGCACCCGCTCCGATGATAGCGCCGGTTATTGTGTGAGTGGTGCTGACAGGAATCCCCAGCATACTTGTTCCAAACAATGTTAACGCCCCTGCTGTTTCAGCGCTGAAGCCTTCAAACGGCCGTAGATGTGTTATCCTGGTTCCCATTGTTTTTACAATTCGCCATCCTCCCATCAATGTTCCTATTGCCATTGCCGACTGGCAGGATAAAACAACCCATGTTGGAATTGTGTCATGAATTGACACTTTACCAAATGCAATAAGCGCAACATAAATTATCCCCATTACCTTTTGAGCATCATTGGCACCATGGCCTAAACTATAAGCCGCTGCAGAAATTAATTGCAATCTCCGGAAAGTTCTGTCCACTTTTCGGTGAGAAAATTTGCTGGCAATATTTACTAGAATAATTGAAATAAAAATGGAGACTACCATGCCGATAAGAGGTGCCAATACTATAAAAGAAATAATTTTTATAACCTCCGAATAAAATACAGAGTTAAAGCCTCCGTGCGCTATTGCGGCACCTACAAATCCTCCTAATAATGTATGCGAAGAACTAGATGGAATCCCAAACCACCATGTTAGAAGATTCCATATTATTGCTGCCGACAAACCCGCAATTAAAACCGGTAATGTTACAACTTCAGCATGTACTATTCCTTTCCCGACCGTATTAGCAACATGCAATCCAAATACCAAGTAAGCAATAAAATTGAAAAAAGCTGCCCAAATCACGGCCTGAAAAGGTGTAAGAACTTTAGTAGATACAATAGTAGCAATAGAATTTGCAGCATCATGAAAACCATTGATAATGTCAAACATTAATGCCAGGGCTATTACTACAATAAGTATGATCATAATTACTTTGTTAATCTTACTTAAGCTCTAAGCGTATTTGATAATGATTGATTCAATTACATTAGCAGCATCTTCACATTTGTCGGTTATAATTTCCATAACCTGGTAGATCTCTCTTTTTTTAATTACTTCTTTTGCGTCCGGCTCGTTTTCAAAAAGTTTTTCAATGCTCATGTCAAACACGTCGTCGGCCTGGTTTTCAATACTGTTGATTAATACCATAGCATCCGTTATTCTCCTTAGGTTTTTCATATCTCTTAACTCAGCAACAGCTTTTTGCACTTCATTACAACTGCTTAAAATTAGCTGGGCCATTTTATGAAATCCACTGTCATCAGGATTAACCTTATAAAAATTTATTTTTTTTGCAGCGGCGTAAATATAATCACATATATCATCCAGCGAGGTGGCGAGATAGTGTATATCTTCCCGGTCAAAAGGAGTAATAAAGTTTCTTCCTAATTCGGTAAATATTCTATGGGTGTAATCATCATTTATGTGTTCCAAATCCTCGATCTCTTTTATAAGAGTTGTTCTTTTGTCAAAATCTTTTTCGTCGATAACGGCCTTAAGGCGGGCGGCCATTATGGTTACCGTTTCTCCTACATTTTCAAATAGTTGAAAAAAAATCTTATCCTTTGGTTGAAAAAATTTTAAAATAGAATTTAAGGCCATGAAAATGAATTTTCGCAAAAATATACTATAGTGCTTTAATTACGAGATTTCTTCATTTTAATGACAGAATAAAAAAGGCTACCTATCAATGAAGATAAGTAGCCTTATTCTGAGAACTCGTTTTCTTTACACTATTATAAAATGGCCTTGTTATTAAAAGTCACTGATTTTAGATTATTCTCGGCAACGGTAAGCGCTTGTTTAGACAATGGAGCGTAATTTAAACCCGGAGCAAATTGCTGTCCTTCATGAACATCCCACCATAATAGCTGCAGGAGCTTTTTTGCCCGCTCAATAGAACGGTTATTATAATTTTGTTCTTTATAAATCAAGGCCCACGTAAATCCGCTAATAGGATAACCGTCGGCAGCATCGGTATCGGTAATGAAAATTTTTGAATCGGGAGGCAACATTACGTTGCCTGCTGCACTAACAGAAGCTGTAGAAGGTGCAATATATTTTCCTTTTTTATTCATGATGATACCATTGGGCATTTTATTCTGAATAGCATAGGCTAATTCAACATATCCAATTCCACCGGGAGTTTGTTTTACAAGGCCTGAAACGCCTTCATTACCTTTTCCTCCCAAACCGGCTGGCCAATTCACCGATCCGCCGCTACCTACCTTTGTTTTCCAATCCGCACTAACTTTAGATAAATAATTTGTGAAAATATTGGTGGTGCCACTTCCATCGGAACGGTGTACAATTAATATCGGAATCGATGGGATATTAATCCCTTTGTTGATGGATTTAATCCTTCCATCATCCCAATTAGTAATCTTTCCAAGATAAATATCTGCAATAACATCGGGAGTAAAATTCAGATTAGCATTTAATCCCGGAAGATTATAGGTTATAACAACTGCGCCAGAACAAATGGGAATATGAATAACCGGAACGCCCATTTTGGTGGTCTGTTCATCGTTAAGCGGAGCATCCGAATCTCCAAAGTCAACTGTTTTATTGGTTAACTGAAGTATACCTCCGCCAGAACCAATTGATTGATAATTTACCTGGATGCCCGTTTTTTTATTGTATTCTGAAAATTGCTTTGAGAAAAGCGGGTAAACAAACGTGCTGCCTGCTCCGAGTATGGTATTGTCGTCTTGAGCATTAGCCGTTATTTGAAAAGAGAACGCAGTCAGCATTAACAATGCAACTGGAAAATATTTTTTTGCCTTGATAAAGATTTGTTTCATGTTTTTACATTTTTGATGCAAAGGAAGGTCTGTGTTATTATGCCAGTGTTAATAAACTGTTTCTTTAATGTTATAAAAACCACCATTCCACAGGGTTGAACTAATTCGCTGAAATTCAGCTACAAAGCGCTTTACGGAATGTTTATTAACCCATTGGTAATATTGGCTTAACAATTTGATAACATAACAAAGATTCCTTTGCAAAAAAATTATATGAGCAAGTCTTTATCTAAAAAATGGGCAGTTATCGTCGCGTCGACATTATTTATGAATTTATTATTAACTAATAATTTAAGAGCGCAGTTTGTTTCAGGTTCTGACTCTGCCTTCAAAGCCGGAACTCCTAATTCAGGTAAATTATGGGGTTATATGTTTGGCGATTTTTATGTAAAAGGCCAGGCAGATTCCCTGAACCGCGGCAGCAACAGCCAGTATTCAGGTGTACCCAAAAACAGGAATGCCTTCCAGATCAGGAGACTTTATCTCGGTTATAATTATAATATAACCAAAAAATTTGCTGCTGAAGTGTTGCTTGAGGCGGCACCGGGTGAAGGACTAACGGATTCTAAACTTGCCTTTTATATAAAGCTGGCAAATCTTCGCATTAAAGATCTTTGGAAAGGCACAGATCTGATCCTGGGACAAGTGGGCACACCGGGCTTTTCAATGTCGTCCGAACCAATATGGGGTTACCGGTCTATAGAGAAAACAATAATTGATATCCGCGGAACACCTTCTTACGATTTAGGAGCATCACTGCAAGGAAAGTTCGACCCAAAAACGGGCAATTTCGGCTATGACCTGATGGTAGGGAATGGAACAGGTGCCAAACCGGAAGGCGATAATTTCAAATGGCTTTATGGTGATATTTGGGGGAAATTCTTTAATAAAAAACTATACGTAAATTTTTATACTGATTATGAAGGCATGAGCCCGGTTGCCGGCATGAAACATTCAAGAAGCATGATTAAAGGATTTGTCGCTTACACCGTTCCAACGTTTACTTTGGGTGTAGAAGCGTATAGTAATCATCTGAGAAATGATGACCTGGCTACAGAAATCTCTACCGGCAATGTAGATGTATTATCCGTTAACGCTACAGGACTTTCAATTTTTGCAAGAGGGACCCTGGTGAAAGACAAATTAAATGCCTTTGCCCGCACAGACTTCTTCAATCCTAATAATAAGATAGATAATAACAAGTACAACAAATATGTGGGAAATACAAGCGGATATAACGACCCTTCAACAAAAGAAAATTTTATAACTGCAGGCCTTGATTATACTCCTATGAAAAATGTTCATCTTATGCCAAATCTTTGGTTAAATCATTACAAGAACCAGGGATTTGCAACAAAGTATAACACCAGTGATGTTGTTTACCGCATCACTTTTTATTTTGTTTTCGGTAAGTAATTATTAAAAAATATTATTCATTTATTTTAAATCAATTTATATATCATGAAACTAAGTTCAAAAATCAAAAATGCTTTATTATCATCCTTTGTTCTTGTTGCTGCTATCAGTGCACTTCCCGGATGTAACGGAGGCGGCTCCGGAAAAGAAGGTGGCAGCGATTCTACATCAACATCATCGGCTAACGGAGACGATAAAACGCTTTTGGGTGCCGGCAGCACGTTTGTATACCCGTTGTTCTCGAAGCAATTTTCTGAGTATAACAAAGTTACCGGGTTAAAGATCAATTACCAGTCAATTGGCTCCGGCGGAGGTATACTTCAATTAACTAATAAAACAGTTGACTTTGGTGACTCTGATGCACCATTAACTGAAGAACAGGCTCAGAAAATGGGCGTGCCGGTTTTGCATATTCCTATGTGCTCAGGAGCAGTTGTAATAAGCTATAATTTACCCGGGGTAAAAGACACATTGAAACTCACTCCGGATGTAATAGCAGACATTTTCCTTGGAAAGATCACTAAATGGAACGATGCAAAAATTGCAGCTATTAATTCGGGCGTAAAACTTCCCGCCACTGCAATTGTTGTGGCACACCGCTCTGATGGCAGCGGCACTACTAACATCTTTACTGATTATCTTTCAAAAGTAAGTGACGAGTGGAAAAGCAAAGTTGGTAAGGGAACTTCTGTAAATTGGCCCGCCGGACTTGGAGGAAAAGGGAATGAAGGCGTATCTGGTTTAATTAAGCAAACACCGGGAGGAATTGGTTATATAGAACTAGCTTATGCAATCCAAAATAATATGGCATTTGCAAAAATCAAAAACAAATCAGGCAATTTTATTACGCCAAATATAGCCTCTACCAGTGCAGCCGGTAATGTTCAATTGCCTGCTGACTCAAAAATATTCCTGGGTAATACGGATGCTGCCGACGGATATCCTATCAGTGGCTTTACGTGGGCATTAATTTACCAGGAGCAAAGTTATAATAACCGGGCAGAGGACAGGGCAAAAAATCTCGTAAAATTGTTGTGGTGGAACATACATGACGGACAACAATATTGCCAGGACTTGCACTATGCACCTCTATCTCCGGCGGCCGTTACAGTTGCTGAAAATATTCTTAAGTCTGCTACATTCAACGGCAAACCGTTGATGTAAAAAATAAAGTATAAATTGTTTTGAAATTATCAATAACTAAAACAGGAGATTCCCGCAGTAATGTTTTGCTGCGGGAAATTTCGTCTTTATCCGGAATGACGAACGTACTGAAAAGTATTAAAATAAGAAGGTCAACACGGCAGATCAGGTGGGAGAAGATTTTCAGGTCTTCTCTTGTATTAATTGCTTTAAGCATTCTTATACTGGTAATCTCTTTTTTACTTACGTTAATTGTTCAGTCAATGCCTTCCATTAAGGCATTAGGTTTTGGTTTTTTAACCGGTAAAACGTGGGATCCGGTCGCTAATGTTTACGGCACTTATCCGTTCCTGTTAGGTACCTCTATTAACTTCTTTTTTGGCACTATTGATATCAATCCCGTTTTCATTTGCTATTGCCATTTTTTTAGGTGAATATTATCCGCGTGGCTGGTTTTCCGAATTTTTAAAAAATGCAATAGAACTAATCGCTGCGGTACCTTCGGTTATTTATGGCTTTTGGGGCTTATTTGTATTGGTACCGTTAGTACGCAGTTTAGAAATTAAGCTGGGCGTTACTCCTTATGGAATCGGGATATTTACGTCGTCGCTTATTTTAGCTATCATGATCATTCCTTATGCGGCTTCATTAGGAAGGGAAATGATTCGAATGGTACCTTCTTCATTAAAGGAAGCTGCTTATTCACTCGGGGCTACGAGGTATGAAGTAATTCGTGCAGTAATACTGCCTTATGCGAAATCAGGATTACTGGCAGGCGTTCTTTTATCGCTGGGCAGAGCATTAGGCGAAACTATGGCCGTAACCATGGTGATAGGTAACTCCAGCCTGATACCAAAAAGTATTTTTGATCCCGGCAATACCATGGCCAGCGTAATCGCCAACGAATTTACAGAAGCTGCCAGCACGTTGTACCTTTCCTCTTTAATTGAACTTGGGTTGGTATTATTCCTGGTAACGGTAGTTATTAATTTGATTGGAAAAAGAATTATAAAACGGTTTACAACGGATTAAGCATGAAACCAAATATTAAATACAGGCTCGGGAAAAGCAGATTCTTCAAAGGCATGGTAATATTATTTTCGGTACTCTGCACAATCCCTTTGTTTGTAATTCTCATATACATTTTAAAGGAAGGAATTACAAAGATAAACTGGCATTTCCTGGTAAATCTGCCAAAGCCGGTTGGCGAAAGCGGAGGAGGTATTTCAAATGCTTTGGTCGGCAGTTTGCTGATAGTATTTTTTGCGGCTCTTATGGCTATTCCGTTTGGAATTATGGGCGGAATTTATTTGAGTGAAAACAAGAAAAGTTGGCTGGCTAACTGGACACGACTTGCAGTTGATGTATTACAGGGCACGCCGTCGATAGTGGTTGGTATCGTAATATATTTTTGGATCGTAAAACCATTGAGTACGTTTTCGGCTTTATCAGGAAGCGTGGCATTGGCAATTATGATGCTTCCTATTGTAGTAAGATCTACAGAAGAAACTTTAAAGCTTTTGCCTTCCTCTTTAAAAGAAGCCGGGCTGGCATTGGGCTTACCGTATCAGAAAGTTATTTTAAGAATCATACTCCCCTGCGGATTTAGCGGGGTAATTTCCGGCGTAATTCTGGCTGTAGCCCGCATAGCCGGGGAAACCGCCCCGTTGTTATTTACTGCTTTTGGAAATCCTTATTTCTCCACTAATATTTTGAAGCCCATGCAGAGCCTGCCTTTGCTGATTTTTAATTATGCCACCAGTCCTTATGACGACTGGCATAACCTCGCATGGGGAGCGGCATTGATCTTGCTGTTATGGGTACTATTATTAAACATTATCACAAAGATTACTACTCGAAAATGGAGAATACAATTTTAAAATCTGTTGATTTTGATGCTTACTTTGGAGAGAACCACGTTGTAAAGAAAGTAAATATTGAAATACCCAAGAATAATGTTATAGCGGTAATGGGCCCATCGGGATGTGGAAAAACAACTTTCCTGCGATGTATAAACCGGATGCATGAATTGATAGAAGGGGCTTATGCAGAAGGGAAGATGTTATTAAATAATGAAAATGTTTACGACATGCATCCCATTTTTGTCCGGCATAAAATAGGAATGGTTTTTCAGCGGCCCAACCCCTTTCCTAATTTGAGCATTTATGACAATGTAATTGCCGGTTATAAACTTAATGGAATGAAGATTGCCAAAGCAGACAGAGATGTGATTGTTGAACAATCGTTGCAAAAGTCGGCGTTATGGACTGAAGTAAAAGATTCATTACATAAAAAAGGGACATTTCTTTCCGGAGGCCAGCAGCAACGTTTGTGCATTGCAAGAGCCATAGCTATGGAGCCGGAAGTGCTCTTGCTGGATGAACCTACTTCAGCGCTGGATCCGATATCCACATCAAGTATAGAAGTGTTGTTGCAGGAATTAAAGAAAAATTATACTCTTGTGGTAGTAACACATAACATGCAGCAGGCAGCCAGGGTAAGTGATAAAACAGCTTTTTTTTACGTAGGTGAAATGGTGGAATATGATGATACAAAAAACATGTTTACCAATCCGAAAGATCAGCGAACTCAAAACTATATAACCGGAAGGTTCAGTTAATATAAAAACAAAAATGACACAGTTTGAAACAGAATTGCAGGATGCAAAATCAGAAATAATTAACATGTGGGAACTGGTTTTGCTGCAATTAACCAAGGCAAAGGAAGCTATGTTAACCTTTAATAAAGACCTTGCAAGAGAGGTGATAGCAAAAGAAAAAAGAGTAAATGCTTTTGAATTAAAAATAGACAGGGATTGCGAAAATATCTTTGCCCTTTACTGCCCGGTTGCAATCGACCTTAGGTTTTTGCTTGCAGTTCTTAAGATAAATAATAACCTTGAAAGAATTGGCGATATAGCCGAGGGTATTGCGAGATATATTGTGGACTCACCCGTAAAATACAACACAGAAATTTTAGAAGCGGCCGAGGTTATTAAAATGTTTGATGACTCGATAAGTATACTTACCGATACAAGAGTAGCATTTGAATTTGAAAATACACTTTTGGCCCGTACCATTTTTTCCAGGGACGATATTTTAGATGATATTAATAGAAGAGCAGATGATAATATTTCGAAATTCATCAGGAAGGATGCCGACGTTATAAGCCAGGCTTTATTTATATTGTCTATTATTCGCAAACTTGAAAGGGTGGGAGACCAATCTAAGAATATAGCAGAAGAAATTATATTTTACGTGGAAGCAAAAGTGCTGAAACACCAATAATAAATCTCGTAAACATCATTTAAAATTTCCGTAAGCAAAACAGGTTCTTGCAAACTGTACCACCCTGCAATCGTGTATGGTGGTTTTTTATTGGCCTCCCCAACCCTCTGGGAGAGAGGCTTATCGCCAGTAAAAATTTTTAGCTTGAATATTCAATCTGCATTTGATTATTTTTGGCAAAATTGAATTGTATTTTGCATGTCGTTATCTTCCTTGTTTAAAGAAAATCGTTTTTTCTTTTTTGGATTTTTTTTATTTGTAATTCTTTGTTGCTTTATTATTTTTTTTTATTCAAAGGCTGATGGTTTTTATTTATTGAATCCATATCACTCTGACTTAACAAATTTTATTTTTATTTATTTCACTTACCTGGGTGATGGTTTTTTTTGCGTTGGCATAGGTTTACTCCTTTTATTATTCAGAAATTATTTGTCTGGCTTAATGGTCTTGAGCAGCTATGCAGTTTCAGGAATAATTGCGCAGGTTTTAAAATATTATATTCTTGAAGCACGGCCAGCGGTTTATTTAAAAGATTCTACCTATAAATATTTTATTGAGAATGTTACATTGCATAATTTTCATGCATTTCCTTCAGGTCATACCGCTTCAGCATTTGCGATGGCTGCTGTGTTGAGTTTTGCATTGAAAAATAAAAAATATTCTATGTTTTTTTTGGCAGGAGCGATTATGGTCGGATACAGCCGTATCTTCCTTGCCCAGCATTTTCCTGACGATGTGTTGGCAGGAGCTTTAATTGGATTTATTTCTGCTATATTTTGCTGGATCTTTTTTTATAAAATATTTTCAAGCAAACTTGTTTCAAAGAAAAAATCAATTAGTTCTGGCGGAGGGTAGTGTAAATCCAAAAGTTGTACCAACGTCTGTTTTGCTTCGCA
Source organism: uncultured Chitinophagaceae bacterium (assembly GCA_963756945.1). GTDB lineage: Bacteria > Bacteroidota > Bacteroidia > Chitinophagales > Chitinophagaceae > Ginsengibacter. The sequence goes on from CAVWQJ010000007.1 coordinate 283,434, forward strand.
CATGAATTGTTTCACCATGGGCTTCGATAATGTGTTTGGCAATTGATAAGCCAAGGCCACTTCCGCCAACTTTTCGTGTTCTTGCAAGATCAGTGCGATAAAATCTTTCAAATATTCTTGGCAAATGTTCTTCTGAAATTCCATTGCCATCGTCACTTATTTCTACAAGTATTTTTTTACCATCAATCTTGTAAGCGCTTCCTTCAATAGTTCCATTGTTCTTTCCGTACTTAATACTGTTGTCGATAAGGTTAATAAGCACCTGTCTTATTTTTTCTTTGTCGGCAAAAACGGTAAGAGGCAATTCACAGCCTTTCTTAATAAAACATTTTATTTTCTTTTCATCGGCTTTTATTGAAAGAGACTCAAAAACTTCTTTAATAACATCCTGAATTACAAAATTCTGTTTGTATAATAATTGTTCTCCACTCTCAAGCTTAGTAATTTCGTCAAGGTCGTCCACCAGGTTTACCAACCGGTCAACGTTCTTTGAAGCATTGGTTAAAAATTTTACGTTTACTTCAGCATTATTTAATGCTCCATTAAGCAGTGTGTCCACATATCCTTGTATAGCAAAAATGGGCGTCTTCAATTCATGCGAAAGATTCAATAAAAATTCCTTCCTGAAAATTTCATTCTTTCTTAATATTTCAATTTCTTCTTTGTGTTGTACAGCCCACTGCTCCACATCTTCACTCACTTCTTCAATAGATTTTTGAGGCAAAATATTTTTATAATAAAATTCTTCTCTTTTACTTGCTTTTGTTTGGTAAATGAGTTTATAAATAAGTTTTATTTTTCGATACACAAATCGTTTAACTGTATTGTAAATAATAAAGTAAGCCACTAACGATATTGTAATAAAAAGAAGCACGGCAGGTAGCCATAATTCATTATAAACAAATATTGCAAGGCTTGCGGTTAGTCCAATGGGGATTGAAGTAAGTAACGCAACTTGTTGCGGAGAAAAATTTTTTTTAGCTATCAACTATTTATAATTAAAACACAAATTAATAATTCCATTATTACATTTTAAAAAAGTCGCGTCCCTCTCTTTTGGGGCGAGGTTGGGCTAAGGCTACCAACCAAGCACCCACGCAAATATCAGCGGTGCAACAATAGTAGCGTCGCTTTCAACAATAAATTTAGGCGTATGAATATCTAATTTACCCCAGGTAATTTTTTCATTAGGTACAGCGCCGGAATAGGAGCCATAGGATGTCGTTGAATCCGATATTTGGCAGAAATAACTCCAGAAAGGTACATCATGCCATTCAAGATCCTGGTACATCATGGGCACAACGCATATCGGGAAATCGCCTGCGATGCCACCGCCAATCTGAAAAAACCCAACACCTTTTCCCGAAGAATTTTTCCTATACCAATCGCTCAGTTCAACCATGTACTCAATGCCACTTTTCATAGTGGATGCTTTCAATTCTTTTTTGATTATATATGAAGCAAATATATTTCCCATGGTACTGTCTTCCCAGCCCGGAACAACGATAGGAATATTTTTTTGTGCCGCAGCAAGCATCCAACTGTTCTTTAGGATCAATTTCATAATACTGTTCCAGCACACCACTCAATAACATTTTATACATATACTCATGCGGAAAATATCGTTCACCTTTATCATCTGCATCTTTCCATATTTTATGAATATGTTGCTGCAATCTTCTGAAAGCTTCTTCTTCCGGGATACACGTGTCCGTTACCCTGTTATAATGATTTTCCAAAAGATCCCATTCTTCCTTCGGACTTAAATCGCGGTAGTTAGGAACTCTTTTATAATGGCTGTGTGCAACAAGGTTCATAATATCTTCTTCAAGATTAGCGCCGGTGCAACTGATGATGGCCACTTTATCCTGCCGTATCATTTCCGCAAATGAAATTCCCAATTCAGCTGTGCTCATGGCGCCTGCAAGCGTAACCATCATTTTTCCACCTTCATCCATATGAGTTACATATCCTTTGGCCGCATCCATTAAAGCCGCCGCATTAAAATGCCGGTAATGATGTTCTATAAATGTTGAAATGGGTCCTTTGTTCATTTACGTAAATTTTATTTTACCACCCTGGGCTTGGGCAAAAATAATTTTTTTTAGGGAGCATATTTGATTTCGTTACATTTTGTTCCAATCCTTCATTTTGAAAATATCGAGGCGATTCATTGCATCCTGGCCCCAGGATGTGCAGCAGTTTTAATATAATAATTGTCATTCTTTTTGAAGAAAAATATATCCGACTCCGATAATATTATCTTTACACAGAAAAGAATTCAATCAAAATAAGGCTTTAAAAATTTGCAGTAGCTGCTTTTTTCTTATTTGCTTCGTTCAGATATACACAATTTACATTCAGCTGTAAATTCCTTTTTATTTTGCATTAGAATTCCGGTTTGAGATTTTTGATATCATTAATAACTAACGAGTTTAAACTATGAGTCCAAACATTACTAACTATCCAACTGCAACCCTGCTAAAATTGGCCAGGTTCATAAGTTCTGCAGTTATACTTATCATACTAAGTCTGCGGGCACAGTCGGATCCGGGTTTTGGCAAAGGCCCCTTCACTCCAAAACACAAAATTTCAAAATATACATTCCGTATAAAAGGAGTAATGGATACAACAACCATCCGCGGTAGAATTACAGATAGCTCTGGTGCCCCACTTGCAGGTGTATCGGTTTTAGTAAAAGGAACCAAAAAAGGCACATTCACAAATGCATCCGGTGATTTTGTTTTAGATGGCGTTGCTTCCCGTGCCACACTTGTTATAAGTAACGTGGGGTACATAACCAGGGAAGTAAGATTGTCCGAAGGGCAAACTAATGTTACTATTAATCTTTTAAGCGAGGCGGGAACACTTGCCGAGGTAGTTATTACAGGCTTCCAGCAGATTGATAAAAAGAAGTTTACCGGCGCTGCTGTTACCCTAAAAGCTGACGATGTAAAAGTGCCCGGAGCTACTGACGTGAGCCGGATGCTGGAAGGACGTGCCGCCGGGGTTTCAGTCCAAAATGTTTCAAGCACATATGGGAGCGCTCCAAAAGTACGTATTCGTGGTGCTACTTCCATAAACGGAGATAACAAGCCATTATGGGTAGTTGATGGAGTTGTACTCGAAGATATTATTAATATATCAAACGATCAGCTTTCAAGTGGTGATCCAACAACGCTATTGGGATCTTCCGTGGCAGGTATCAATGCGAGTGATATCGAAACTTTTGACATACTAAAAGATGCTGCCGCAACTGCTTTGTATGGAGCGAGAGCCATGAATGGCGTGGTAGTTATCACGACAAAAAAAGGACATGTAGGCAAGCCCGTTATTTCTTATACCGGCAATTTCAGCACCCAATTAAAGCCGACGTACAATGATTATAATATTATGAATTCGGCCCAGCAAATGTCGGTACTGGGCGAGTTGGAGAGGAAAGGGATTTTAACTTCCAACATACTTGACAATCCCGATTATGGCGTTTATGGAAAAATGTTTGACCTGATAAATACACCGGATGCAAATGGAAATTTTGCTTTGCAAAATACTACCGAAGCTAAAGCCGGATTTCTTAAAAAATATGCACTTGCAAATACCGACTGGTTTAATATTTTATTTAAAAATTCTCTCTCGCAGGAGCACGCTTTAAGTATCTCATCAGGAACAAATAAATCTCAATCTTTTTTCTCTACAAGTTATTATAACGACCCCGGCTGGACGATTGCGGATAACGTACAACGGTACACGCTAAACTTTCGTAATACTTATAATTTTACCGATAAGTTGTCTGCAGGTTTCTCAACGGTAGGTTCCGTGAGACAGCAGAGAGCACCGGGGGCATTAAGTCGTGTGAGCAACCCGGTTTCAGGTGAATACGACAGGGATTTTGATATCAATCCATTCAGTTATGCTTTGAATACAAGCCGAACAATGACGGCTTATGATGACAAAGGTAATCTTGAATATTTCAGGAGAAATTTTGCACCTTTTAATATAATCAACGAGCTGGCCAATAATTACCTTGATGTAAATGTGATTGATTTGAAATTACAGGGGGAATTGAGATACAAGCTAACCAATCATTTGCAGTATGAATTTATTGGAGCTATCCGTTATGTAAAATCTTCTTTTGAACATCAGATAACTGAAAACTCTAACATGGCCAATGCGTACAGAGCCGATGATAATGCAACTGTTGCTGCCAATAATAAATTCTTATATACCGATCCTGATAATCCATCCGCGCCGCCGGTTGTTGTATTGCCATTTGGGGGTTTCTACAATCGCACCGAAAATAAACTGGTTTCGTACGATGTTAGAAACAGCGTTGATTATACCAACACTTTTAATACCAAACATGCAGTAAATATTCTATTAGGACAGCAGGTAAAATATGCCGACCGGCAAAATTTTTCGAATACGGGTTACGGTTATCAATATGATAACGGCGGTATTCCTTTTGTTGATTACCGTATTTTAAAACAAACCATCGAATCCAATTTCCCTTATTATGCAATGACTAAAGAATTTGACAGGTTTGCTGCTTTTTATTTGAATGCTCAATATACCTACGATAAAAAATATAATTTTTATGGTACGGTAAGGTACGATGGCTCCAACCAATTAGGTTCTTCCAAAACTGCAAGATGGCTTCCTACCTGGAGTTTTGGCGGAGCATGGAATATGGAAGAAGAATCGTTTATGAAAAATATCCACGCAGTAGATTATCTTAAACTCCGCGCCAGCTATGGTTTGACGGCGAGCCTTGGACCCGCTACAAATTCGGGCACTGTATTAAGAAGCCTGACTACCAACAGAACTTTTCCTACTGAAAGGGAATCTGTGATACAAATTGTAAATCTCGAAAACTCTGATCTTACGTGGGAGAAAAATTATCAAACCAATATTGGAGTAGACGCAGGTTTGTTCAATGGGGGATTAGATCTGACCCTTGATGTGTATCAGAGAAGAAGCTTTGATCTTATCAGCCTCATTAAAACAGGAGGGATAGGTGGAGAGGCAATTAAGGCCGCTAACTATGCCGACATGAAAGCGCAGGGCGCCGAAGCGTTGATTGGCGGACAGGTTATTAAAGCGAAGGACTGGGGATGGCGAACCAATTTTACTTTTGGATATAACACCACCAAAATAAGCAATGCAAAAAATCATCCGATTATTTTCGACCTGGTAAAAGCTGAAGGAGGTAACACGGAAGGATATCCGGTTAATAGTTTATTTTCTATAAGATATAAAGGGCTTGATCATACAACCGGCGTGCCTACGTTCGTAAATGAAAAAGGGGATGTTAGCCCAAATGTTTATTTGCAGGACGAAGATATTTCACATCTTGTGTATGAAGGACCCGTTGACCCAACATTCACGGGCGGGTTTTCCAATACGTTTTCTTATAAAGCATTTTCCTTAAATATTTTTGTTACTTACCAGGCGGGAAATAAAATAAGGCTGTACCCCGCCTTTAAAACAGCCTATTCCGATTTTGATGCTTTGCCAAAGGAATTTATTGACAGGTGGGAAATGCCGGGCGATGAAACTAAAACCAATGTTCCATCTGTCCTGGATGCCTATCAGCGCTATTTGGTAAATGGCAGTGGAAATTATCCATACAACAATTATAATTATTCCGACCAGCGGGTAGCAGATGGTGGCTTTGTAAGATTAAAAACAGTTTCTCTTACCTACAATGTGACGCAGAACATTTTAAAAAAGACTCCTTTTACTAATGTCGCCGTAACTGCAGTAGCGGCCAATCCCTGGTTGATTTATTCTGATCCTAAATTAAAAGGCCAGGACCCTGAATTTTTTAATACAGGAGGAGTTGCGCAGCCTATTCAAAAACAATTTACCCTTTCACTAAAAGTTGGGTTATAAAAATATAAATATGAAAAAAATATTTTTTTATACTTCATTTTGTTTCCTGTTACTCATCAGTTCGGGCTGTAATAAATTCCTGGAGAAGGAACCCGATAACAGGGCCAAACTTGATTCGCCGGAAAAAATATCTGAACTATTAGGTACCGCCTATCCCCAGGCCAATTACCAACCCTTCGCAGAAACCATGAGTGATAATGTAGCAGATATTGGCAGCGGAGGTACCGACAATACAATTCATGATCCATATTTTTTTATTGACACCCGCGAAAATCAGCAGGATTCACCGGAGTTTTACTGGTATGCATGTTACGCTGCAATTGCTGCCGCAAACCAGGCATTGGAAACAATCAGTAAAGTAACAAGTAATCTTGATGCTTATAGCGCCCAAAAAGCTGAGGCATTGGTGGCGAGAGCTTATGCTCATTTTATGCTGGTAAATTTCTTTTCTAAATTCTATGATCCTGCAACTGCGTCTACGGATCCGGGGATACCATACGTTACAGAGCCCGAAACTGTTTTCATAAAACAATATGATAGAAAGACCGTGCAGTATGATTATGATATGATAGAAAAAGATTTACTGGAGGGATTGCCCTTCATACAGGATAAAAATTATACGATACCAAAATATCATTTCAACAGGGCTGCCGCAAATGCTTTTGCCGCACGTTTTTATTTATACAAAAAGGACTATGATAAGGTTATTTATTATACCAGCCAGGCTATTCCCGGAAATAATTTTGTACCCGTTTTACGTCCATGGAATACAACTTATAAAAACATAACCGACGTAACTGAATTATTTAAGATTTACGCAAAGGCTACCGAACCCGCCAATCTTCTTTTGGTTGAAACATCATCCGTATGGGCCCGCAATTATTATACGAACCGTTATGGTGTGGACCCGGCAAAACAAACGGAAATAATTCCAAGGCCCGATCCGATAACCGGCGGAAATTTAGCATTCGCAATATATTCTATCAGCGAAGGAACTCATGTGCTCGTGCCAAAAATAAACGAGTATTTTGTGAAGGTTTCTGTAAACGCAAACATCGGAACCCCTTATGTTATGGTCCCGCTTTTTACAACGGAAGAAGTATTATTTAACCAGGCAGAAGCATATGCTTATATGGGTAATACGACCGCTGCACTTGCTGACCTTAATCTATATGCCAGTACACGAATCAATAATTATAACCCTTCCACAAACAATATAACCGCGGCTAAGATTAATAGTGTGTTTAATACAAGTAATATACAGGATGGCTTAATCAAAGCAATTTTATTTTATAAGAGGGCGGAATTTATTCATGAAGGTATGCGGTGGTTCGATATTTTAAGATATAAGCTCCCTGTGGTACACACTACAACAGACGGGCAAACTATAACGCTTGCAGCAGATGATTTGCGGAAAGTATTACAGATACCACAATCGACATCTCTTGCAGGATTGACACCAAATCCGCGATAAAAAATTTAATGTAATTCTTTATAAGTACAACATGAAAGCGATAAAAATAATAATAGCTGCATTATCAATAGCTGCAATGGTGGCGTCGTGTAAAAAAGAAGACGCACTTGGAAATGTTGATAATATTCCCGGGCTTGGAGGAGACACATGGACACCCGGAGCAATTGATGCATGGATATATGACTCTTTAACGGTTCCCTATAATATAGCAGTAAAATATAAATGGGACCAGGGAGAATTGCAGGACGATTTTAATAAAGACTTGGTACCGCCAAAAGAAGAAAATGTAATTCCGATGCTAGAAGCAATTAACCAGGCATGGATACATCCATATGTTGCGGAGGCAGGACTTTCTTTTTTTAAAAATATAAGTCCGAAATATTTCATCCTTGTCGGTAGTCCCGCCTACGAGCAGGGAGCATTAAAATTAGGTACCGCCGAAGGGGGACGTAAAGTTACCTTGTATGATGTAAATGATTTTCGCATTAAAGGAATGCCTGGTTATGTTTTGAGCGACACTGAAAATGTAAAGCAGGTCTTTCATACGATTCATCATGAGTTTGCTCATATTCTTGATCAGACCATTAAAGTTCCTGTAGAGTTCAGCCAGTCCAGCGCAGGTTCTTATACATCTGACTGGTTAAATGTTACTCCGCAGGATGCACAGAACGAAGGGTTCATTTCTCAATATGCCATTTCGCAGGCCCGTGAAGATTGGGCTGAAATGGTTTCTTTAATGTTAGTGGAAGGACAGGCATGGTTTGATCAATATGTAAACAGTATCAATTATACAGGTACAACAGCAAATGGAACTACAGCCGCTGTTGCAAAGGCCAGGTTAAGACAAAAGGAATCAGTAGTGGTAAGTTATTTTAAAGAATCATGGAATATTGATTTTCGCAATTTGCAGTCAAGAAGTAAAGCGGCCATAAACGCTCTGATTTATTAATTGAAATAAAAAGTATTTGTTTTAAAAAATACGACATGAAAAAAATTTTAATAATCGCCCTGGCGATTTCAGCATTTCTATCCGCTTGTAAAAAGAAAGATAAATCTGTTTTTGATAAATCACCGGATGACCGTATCAATGAAACCCTTGCTGCTTATCAGGCCCAGCTTTCGGGTGCTCAAAATGGATGGAAGGCATTAATAAAGGTTGATAGCGGCAAAGGCGCTACTTATAGTTTTTATTTTAAGTTTAATGATGCTAACCGGGTGGTAATGCTTTCAGATTTTGATTCTTTGTCGGCGGTTACTCCTAAAGAAAGCAGCTATCCGTTTAAAAGCATTGCAACAGCCCAGCCTTATATTTGATACGTATTCTTACCTGCATGTTCTGTCTGATCCGAATCCCGCAGTGAATGGTCAAAACGTGGATCAGGATTATTGGGCTGACTTTGAATTTTATTTTGATTCAGTAACTACCGATACGTATAAATCTGGTCGGCAGAGTACATGGCAGCAAATTGACCTTAGTGAGGGCTACCCCGGCTGAAGGAAATGCTTTATTCAACAACGGCGGTTTGGCGACGGGCTTATACATAAATAAAATATTAACTTATTTCAAAAGATTAACTATTGGTTCCGTTATTTATGACATTACAAATTAATCGCGGCTAGCCGCCAGTTTATTTTTACATGGGTTGATGGAGGCGGAACGTTCAGTGACATTTACACAGGTTATTATTTTACAGCGGCGGCATTGGCTTTACAAATCCGCTTGGTGAATGGAATCCAAACAATTTCAGAACTTAAATAATATAACCTGGAACCAGGCAACAGAAACAATTAATGTAACAGCGAATGGTTCAGCCGGTACTATCACGGGCATTGTAAACCCCTTAGGAGTTGATGTAGCTGCTCCCAAAGATGGTGGCAATATGCAGTTACTAACGAAATGGATATTGGATTTCTGTAAATGGATTTCACGTAAATGGAGTAGATGATGCTTATAACATGAATTCAATTATGAGTGGCACTGACTACTTATTATTATCTGATCTACTGGCCTGCGTATGGTAATGGCAATGATTTTTTTGGCCCTGTATTCTTAAATGCGGCTCAGGAACCGGACTTTGCGATTTACTATGGTCGGCGCCATCCACACCTCTATTTACTTCTGATGGAAGGGCGATATTTACGAATTGGGTAACTTTTGGGACGAATCCTGACTTCGGGCCCGGCGGCACTTACACACGATCAGCTGTATACATTCCAGCGGTTATTATTTTGTTCAAACCAGTGCCACAACCTATGATATGGTTAGCGCCGGCGGATGGTAAAGCATGGATTACGTGGCAATTTTGATTAAATAAAAATTTTTAGTTACAGCTTGCAGACAACATTATGATTATTCCTCAATAGGAAAGCATGCAAAATCTTTATTTATTTTTTATTGCTTCCTTACTTCTTAATCTTACTCCCGGAAACGATATGATGTATGTTGCTTCAAGAAGTATATCGCAAGGAACTAAAGCAGGAATAATTTCTGCAGTTGGTGTTTTTATTGGATGCTTTGTACATATTTCTGCTGCCGTTTTTGGCTTATCAATAATCATAATGAAATCAGCTTTTCTTTTCGAATTAATAAAATTTTTAGGTGCAGGGTATTTAATTTATCTCGGTGCAAAAGCCCTTCTATGCAAAATCGAATTTCAATGAAAACTTACAAGTGCTTCCACCAACAGCTAAATGGAAATTATTAAAGCAGGGAATTATTACCAATGCCTTGAACCCTAAAGTAGCACTCTTCTTTTTATCTTTCCTGCCACAGTTTATCAGCGTTAACTCTCACTATATAAATAACATAATGAATACTTTCATCATTGAATCTCGCTACAAACTCAGACCGTGATTGTTCCCATGTTTCATGCCTCGTATTTTTAAAGATTTTTTTGAAATTCTTTAAAGCTTTCGCACTAACGAGAGGAGTAGCATGCGAAACCTTTATTTATTTTTAATTGCTTCTCTACTTCTCAACATTACACGCGGGAAGGAGATGATTTACATTGATTCAAGAAGTATATCGCAAGGAATTAAAGCCGGAATAATTTCTGCAGTTGGTGTTTTTGTCGGATGCTTCGTACATATTGTTGCTGCTGTGTTTGGCTTGGCAATGATTAAAATAAAATCTGCTTTTCTATTTGAAATTATTAAATGTCTTGGTGCAGGGTATTTAATTTACCTGGGTGCTAAAGCTCTTCTTACAAAATCAAATTTCAATGAAACCTACAAGCGCTCCCGCCAACAGATAAATGGAAACAATTAAAGCAGGGAATAGTTACCAATGCACTGAATGCAGAAGTAGCACTTGTTCTTTTTATCTTTCCTGCCGCAGTTTATTGAGCGATGACTCATCACTATATATCAAACGCAGCTTTTCGTTCTTGGGCTCTGGTTTGCAGTGCAGGGAACAATGGTTCTCATTTTAGTAGCATGGTTGGTTGCAAAAGCCAGCAATTTTATTAAGGGTAATCAAAAGTTTTGGCGTTTACAGGAAAAAGTTACGGGCATTATTTTAATCGTCCTTGGAATAAAAGTAGCCTTATCATCCAAGAAATAGTTTGAAAAGCAATATCAACCGTCATGAAAAAATGAATGTTGTCAATAAAATAACCATTGTTTTTTTGAGTTTATATTAAACCCTTTTACCTATTATAGGTCTGAAACAAAAACTATTTTATGAAAAAAATCCACTTATTATTTTCGGTAATGCTGAGTGCAAGCCTGATGACAGGCATAACAGCCAGCGCACAGGATCAGTCCGGAGTTGATTCTACGGGTTTACCGGGAGATAATTTCAGTCTGCAGGGCGCACTCGAAATGTTTAAAAAAGCTTCTTCAATTGAGGATTTTGAAAAAGCCATTAATTCACCTGATAACAATGTGAATAATCTTGACCTTAATGATGATGGACAAATCGACTATGTAAAAGTGATCGACAAATCAGATAAAGATGATCACGTTTTTGTTTTGCAGGTTCCTGTTTCCGAAACCGAAAACCAGGACATTGCTGTTATAGAATTAGAGAAAACCGGCGATGTAACTGCAACTATCCAAATTGTTGGTGATGAAGATATTTATGGTGAGCAGGTAATAATTGAGCCCGATGGCGGAGACGACAATGCTTTCATAAACACCCCAATCACTTATGGTAGTGGACCTAACTTAGGAGATGATTGGAATAAACCAGACGGAGGCGCTGTAGTAGTAAATGTTTGGCTATGGCCGTCCGTTCGATTTGTGTATGGCCCTGCATACCGGCCATGGATCTCTCCATGGAGATGGCGTGTTTACCCAACATGGTGGAGACCGTGGAGGCCTTATGCATGGCATGTTTGGCATCCGCGTTTCGTGGTTTACCACAGGCCTTATGTAATAGTTCGCACCAATCGTATTGTAAGAGCCAGTACTATTTACCGGCCGGTTAGAACTACTTCTGTAATCGTCCGTAACCGCCATGGAGCTGCAGTAAATAATTATCGTGTTACAAGAACAAGAACCACTGTAACCGGACCAAGAGGAAACAGTGTAGTAAGAAAAAGCACTAAAGTGACGGGCAAGAGGGGAAGAGTTAAAGAGAGAAAAACCAGGGTGAGAAGAAGGAGATAAAGATTATTGTTTTGAAAATTTAAAAATGGCAGGCCGGTTGAGTCTGCTATTTTTATTATCGCCATACTGAAACAACTATTGCTTGTAACCTTGATTTTTGGTATTTTTTATCTTGTTGCAAGAACCTTTCCTAATACTTGATAGAGGGGTTGGGGTCAAGGTTGATCCTGTTATATTTCTTTAAAATATCCACCACTGCATCGTGAGGCAGAGCAGGTATGATATTATCATTGATGCCTTTCATCGTTGTTGCTGCCACCAAAGCATTTATAATCGCTTCTTCCGTTGCCTTTATCGTAGCAGTAAATAAATCATTCATAAGATCATTTGAATACATAGTTACAGTGGTTGCGGCTGTTCTGCTGAATGCCTTTTTATTGGCGGTAGAAAATGCTATGAAAATATCGCCCGAGCCATTTCCGCCTATTCCGCCGGTTTTTCCTATGCCCAGGCTAACTCTGCCGGCTAAACGCTTTAATTGATGCGGAAGAAGCGGAGCGTCGGTGGCTACAACAACGATAATTGAACCGTTTTCTGAAAGCTCATTGTTTTTGTTACCCTTTTCGGTAGTGGTATTAATAATTGGAGGCAATACGTCCGCTAATTCTTTTCCAATGGGTACACCTGAAATAGTTAATTGTTTCCTCGTACCATAATTTGTCTGTACTAAAATGCCTACAGTATATCCGCCCAAACTTTGATCGATTATTCTTGAGGAGGTTCCTGTTCCGCCCTTAAATTCATGGCAAATCATTCCGGTGCCGCCGCCAACATTACCTTCTTCAACGGGCCCTCCCTGTGCCGTTTCCAGTGCATGCCATACATGCTCCGGTTTTATATGGAAACCATTAATATCATTTAAAACACCGTCGTATGTTTCGGCAACTAACGGGTACGAATACCAGAAGTTTTGAGTCGGTATCATAAAATTTATTTTTATCCATCCATTCTAAAGTCGCATCACGAACGGTGCCCACACTACTCGTATTGGTTATTAAAATAGGTGTTTCTAAAAATCCTGATTCGGTTATCCAATGGGTTCCTGTCATATCACCATTACCATTTAAACAATGCCAGTTTGCAAAAACCGGGGATGTACTTTTTACCTGCAGGAAAAATGGCTGTAACACCTGTCCTGATCGGACCTATTCCTTTTTGAAGTGAACCACTCCCCTCAATCAAAGTTGTAAAGCCCACTTCAACTCCTGTAACATCCGTTATTGCATTATATTTTCCGGGATTGCCATCGAAAGGAATTCCAAGATCTCTTGCCCTTATATTTTGTTGAGACATCGTCGAAACTGAATGGTTGAAGATAAAATATTAAACAAAAGTATTTGTTTCATATTTATCGATTTGAATAAACATACACACTTGTGCGGTTAATAACTAAAGTTGAGCAATCACAATTTTTCAAACTTATTTTAATCATAGGTGGGATATTAAACATTTTCACATTGTATTAGCAATTTCTAAATCGATTAGTGTGTATTTGTTAAGATAGCGTTAGAATAGATCGCATTATTAAACCACGAGATAGTAAGGATATCAAAATACAAATGCCCGTTAACAGATTCATTTAAATGTGGCATCTTATTAGTATTAACCAAATAAATTATCTATCATGAAAAAAATTCTTCTTATATCAGCAATTGCCCTGAGTACATTTAGCTACCAGGCAAAATCCCAGGTCAGCGTTCATATTAATATAGGCCGCCAGCCTGTATGGGGACCGGTCGGTTATGATTATGTTGACTATTATTATTTGCCAGATTTGGATGTGTATTATGATGTACCCCGTGGCCTATTCGTTTATTACGATTATGGACGTTGGAATTTTGCGGCATCATTACCCGCAAGATATGGCCGATATGATTTGTATCATTCTTATAAAGTTGTAATTAACGACCGCGATCCATGGTTACGTAATTCGTATTATCACTCTCATTATCGCTCTTACCGCGGACGTTACCAACCTGTAATAAGAGACAGCCGCGATAACAGGTATTTTGCGGCAAGAGAACGCTACGAACATGACCGGAGAGACAATGACAGGCATCATGATCGTGGAAATTATGGAAGAGACAATGGCCATGGTAATCGGAGGAAGAAATAATGGCCACGGCAATGGACATGAACATGGAAGAGGAAATAATGGCCATCATGACAGGCATTAAATATTAAATTCATTTCCCAAAGCCGTTCCTTGAACAGGAGCGGCTTTTTTATTAAATCCATTTAGCCGAGGAGTGGAGTAATTTTTTGAGTAAATTTATTCGATGAAAACTATATACCTGATTTTTATCCTTTCTTTTACCAATACACTTTTTGCCCAAACAATAATCGATCGTGATCCTGAAATTTCACAAATGGTCAATGAAATTTCTAAAGATTCTCTTCAGTCTTATATAACCACGTTAGTTGCTTTTGGAACCCGCAGTACTTTGAGCACACAAACAAATCCTAAAAGAGGTATTGGCGCTGCAAGAAGCTGGGTGCTACAAAAATTTAATGAGTTTGCAAAAAATGCAGGCGGAAGATTAACTGCGTTTATAGATACCGTTACTATCCAGCCAAACGGCAAACGCATAAACAGGCCCATACTCCTGGGAAATGTAATGGCAACTTTAAAAGGAACGGATCCGAAGTGACAATCGGATTTTTATTATCAGCGGGCATTTAGATAATATGCGTACTAACGTGATGGATAGTACAGGTGATGCACCAGGTGCAGATGATGATGGAAGCGGAACATCAGCCGTATTGGAGTGCGCAAGAATTATGAGTAAGCATTCATTTCCTGCAACTATAATTTTTGTGGCGGTGAGTGGGGAAGAACAGGGTTTGTTTGGCTCAACCTATATGGCTGAGAAAGCAAAAAAAGAAAACTGGAATATAGAAGCGGTTTTGAACAATGATATTATGGGGAGCAATAACAGTAATGAAACCGATATTATCAATAATACAAAAGTTCGTGTTTTTAGTGAAGGTATTCCTCATTATGAAACTGAAGAACAGCTAAAACGCATTATGGCGCTCGGTTTGGAGAACGACAGTAAATCGCGTGAGCTTGCCCGTTATGTAAAAGAAATTGGCGAACGTTATGTTGATCATCTTGATGTAGTCTTAATTTATAGAACAGATCGTTTTTTAAGAGGCGGTGATCATTTGCCTTATTTGCAAAATGGATTTACTGCGGTAAGAATTACAGAGATGAATGAAAACTATACCCGGCAGCACCAGGATGTTCGTATGGAAAATAATATTCATTATGGTGATCTCCCTGAACATATAGATTATGATTACCTGAGGAAAAATACCGCGATGAATTTAGCCAACCTGGCTAATCTTGCAAAAGCGCCCGCAATTCCGGAAGATGTAAAGATTGAAATAAAAAATTTATCAAATACAACCTCGCTTTCATGGCTTCCACCAAAAACCGGAATAGTAAAAGGATACTATGTTTTAATAAGAGAAACTTCAAGCCCCGTTTGGCAAAAGAAAATATTTACGGCGGGTACTCAGATGACGCTTCCTTATTCCAAAGACAATTATTTCTTCGCCGTGCAATCAGTAAATGAAAATGGAAACGAAAGTTTGCCTGTAGTGCCAGGTGTTGGAAGATAACTACATTGAATTTTTATTCAATCGATCAATTCACTTAGTAAACTTATTGAACAGGCTGGTAAGCAGAACAAGCAATTTTATTCACGCGGGTCTTATGCCTTCCACCTTCAAAATCAGTATGCATAAAAACTTCAATCATTCTCTCAACAACACCTTCTCTTACAAACCTGGCGGGGATACAAATAATATTTGCATTATTGTGTTTCCGGGCAAGTTCAGCCAACTCCTGTTCCCAGCAAACAGCAGCCCGTATCTGTTGATGTTTATTTGCGGTTATGGCTACACCGTTAGCGCTACCGCAAATTAATATTCCAAAACTCGCCTCGCCACTTTCAACCGCATTGGAAACAGGATGAGCAAAGTCGGGATAATCGACTGAATCAGTAGAATACGTTCCGAAATCTTTCCACGTTACGCTTTTACCATCAAGGAAAGAAATAATATCTTCTTTATATTCGAAACCTGCATGGTCGCTGCCAATGGCAACGGGCAATGCTAAATTGAAAGTACATGACATAGCAGAGGTTTTTATTAGTTTAAAGGTAAATAAAATACTGCTCAGCCACTATTTATGAGGTAAAAAAAGATGAAGCCTTGTATATAGAAGTAGATGGCTCGATGATACTGACCAGGGAACAAGGGTGGAGTGAAAAAAAGCAGGAAGGATATATAAAAGCAACGATTGTATACAAGCCGAAGTAAAACCAGGCTGGATAAGCGATTCACAATACACAGCTAATTTAGGGAGTCAAAAAAAGTTTACAGAAATTATTGATAACTAAATAGATAAATATGGGAATTTAGGCAGCCGGTTGGTGTTTGTTTCAGATGGAGCAGCGTCGATGCACAACTGGATTGAAGATGCTTCTCCGCAGGCAGTTTCCACTTTGGATTATTATCAAGTCTGTGAACCCTACAAGAATTCTCAGCGACTATCTCCACTGATAAAGCACAGAAAAATCATGGACCGATAAACAAAAACAACGCTACTGACAGGCAAAGTGCAAGCGGCAACAAGCAACATAAAAAGGAAAGGTACCAACAGCGAAAAAGAAACTTAAAATTTCATTATTTAACTAATAATGATAATAAATAATAAAATACTTTTTGAGTATGAATGAAAGGGATTTTTTTTAATATTATTTATTCAATTGCATCATACACCAAACCGGCAACTATTGCATAAACAGCATGGTGCAATATATCTATCGCAATATCTTTTGGTTCCCATTCGGAAAGAGGTGGAGCAATATCAAGTTTCGGTTGAATGGTAACTGCGGTTCCCCAAACAGAGGCCATGTGGAGTGTTGTTGCAGCAAACCCGGTAATACCGGCCATGGATAATAATCCACGCATTACTCCCCACGAGGTACCATATACCCAATGTACTTCATTCGAAAAATCCTCTTTATTTCCCGGGGAGGCTTCAATATGCAAAGTTTTCTTTACGGCCTTGGCCGGAGCATTGCTGGATTTTCTTTTTGTTATACGCATTTCAATCATTTGAGAAGCTGTTATTGCAATGGTTCCTGCAAGGCCTGCTATGAGTCCCTTACCAATTGCGGAACCCAGTTCCCCCAATATTGTTGATTCATCTGACGTACTTTTCATAATAAGGCTGGTTTGATTTTTAATTATTAAAATCATTTGCTGCAATTCTTACGCCTAATCCCGTTTTGTAACTTCTTTCGTTTTTTTGAAGCTTTGTAAAATTACTTTCCAAAGATAAAGCTGCCCGGTATTTGATATATATTACATCTTGAAACAGCCACATATGGTAAAGATATTTCTGAATTTTTTTCTTCTTCTTTTTCCACTATTTTTTAGTTGCAAAAATGGCAGAGACAAAAAAAGTAAAACCCCTGTTATTGTATATCTGCCTCAAAAAAGTGCTGCTGATTCCAATTTTAAAAATAAGGAAACTGATTTTAAATATGATCTCAAAAACCCCACTCATACCTGGAAATTACCGGACCAGTTGGTTGAAGTTTCAGGCAATACCTGGATTGATAAAGATCATTTAATTCTCATAGAAGACCTCAGTGCCAGGTTATATTATGTAAAGATTGATGATCAATCGGCAACACTTGAAAAAGCAATTCCATTTGCCGATAATGATAAAGAAAAATTTGATATTGAAGATGTCACCTGTATTGATAATATAGTGTATGCTCTATGGAGTCACGGCGATCTTTTTAGAATAACTGACTGGCAAACCCAACCAATTGTTGAAAAAATTAAAACCGGTTTAAAGAAAGAAAATAATACCGAAGGGTTGTGCTACGATCCCGTAACACAAACACTCCTGATTGCGTGCAAGGATGATCCGGGAATTCCTGGTGCAAAAAAATCAACAAAAGCAGTTTATGAATTTGATATGACGCAGGAAAAATTAATAAAAAACCCGTTCCTTGTTATTCGTAAAAAAGATTTTGAAAAAGTAACTGATCAGAAATTGGATTTCTTTCCTTCTGCAATAGCGGTGCATCCTGTTACGCACGATTTGTATTTACTATCAACAAGGGATAATAAATGTATGGCAGTTTTCTCTCACGATGGCATTCTTAAAACATTGCAGTTTATTGATAAAGAAATGATGCCACAGCCCGAAGGCATTTGTTTTTCGCCCGAAGGGAAACTATACATAAGTTCAGAAGGGAAAAAAGGAGAGCCGGGTAATCTTTTTGAATTTGATGCTACTGATAATTAGCTGCTTTCTAAGACTTATAGTTTTCTTTGTATTTTCTTTTGCATCTCCATAAAAAACTCTTTGCATTTATCAAGTCTGCAAATAATCCCGCATTTTTATTAAAATCTTAAGAAATAAATGTGATCAGGAAAGATTTTGTTAAAGTTTTGTGATTTCATAGAAATTATTTAGGTTTGTTATGCAAACGATTGCACGACTGCCAGGACGATTAGCTAAAATAAAATAAAAGACAATTTAAGATCGGGATTAGTTTGGAAGTATTTATGTCGCGATTGGATAAGCTTCATTAAATAAGACAAAGGAATAAAATTGAGTTTTTGCGCAAACCGTCTCTCGATTTGAATGCGATTAAGCAATTGCATTTTTGATCAAGTAATTATAGGTAAAAGATTAAAAAGTAATTAATAAAAAAATCTCAGTATAAATTAATTGTCAAATTAAACAATTAATTAAGTAAAAAATAGATCTTAAGTAAGATAACAACTCCCATTTTATAATCACCATTAAAAATTTAAAAAATTATGTAGCAAAAATTTAAAAAAAATTACCCATCAAAATTAATTGTCAAAACAACAATTAATCAATCAACCAACCGAATTCTTAATCAAAAAAAATTACAGTATGAGAAAAATCATCAAGGCTTATTACCGAGATAGCTTAAGCCCTATCGATAAACACTTTTGGGATTTTTTCAAAAAATTTGTTTTTATCAATCTTATAGTTCTTATCAGTTTTGGAGCAAGGGCTCAGAATAAAATCCATGTAACTGGAATGGTAAAGGACGAGAAAGGCAATCCTGTCGCCGATGCGACTGTAACCGTAAAAGGTTCTAAAGGCGGTGTAACCACAAATGTGGATGGAGCTTTTTCAATAGATGTTCCTAATCAGAAGTCGGTTCTTCAAATATCCTCTGTCGGCTACCAGCCCCAGGATGTCGTAACAGGTGATCAAACAAGCTTTTCTATTAATCTAAAGGTTGCAACAAGCCAGCTTAACGAAGTGGTAGTTGTAGGTTATGGTACACAAAAGAAAGTAACGCTCACCGGTGCTGTTGCGCAGGTAAAAGGAGATGACCTTAAAAAATCGCCTGCAGTAAATTTATCCAACTCACTTGCCGGCCGTTTGCCGGGTGTTGTTGCAACAAACAGCAGTGGTGAACCAGGGTATGATGGTTCTGCTATACACATTCGCGGAGTCAATTCTTTAGGAAGTAACGATGCGCTAATAGTTATCGATGGAGTGCCAGCCCGTGCCGGTGGTTTGGACCGCTTAAATCCTGCTGACATAGAAAGTATGTCTGTATTGAAAGATGCGTCCGGCGCCATCTATGGTGCACGTGCTGCCAATGGGGTAATATTGATTACTACTAAACATGGTAAATCAGGCAAGCCAGAATTGTCCTACAGCTATAATAATGGATGGGCTCAGGCTTCTGTTATACCTAAGGTACTGAATGCAGTTGAATATGCAACTATGGCTAATGAAATAGAAATATATAAGTTAGATCCTTCCAGGTGGGCAGATGCATCAGCGGCTTTTAAAGCAACGGGAAGCTATACTGATCCGGTAAGTGGCAGTGTATCTACAGCTCCTTTTCAACCTGCAGATATTGAAAAGTATAAAGATGGTTCCGACCCATGGGGACATCCGAATACCGATTGGTTTAAAGCAACCTTGAAAGATTGGTCACCACAGTCACGCCATAACCTCCAGTTATCGGGTGGATCAGAAAACATAAAGTACCTGGCTTCATTAGGATATGAAAACCAGGATGGGTATTACAAACATTCGGCTACCGGATACAAGCAATACGATTTCCGTATAAATCTCGATGCCAAGGTTAATAAATATATAAACGCTTCTCTTGGGGTAACCGGGCGTCAGGAGAACCGGTTCTTCCCAACAAAATCCGCAGGTTCAATTTTTAGAATGCTAATGCGTGGTTATCCGTACAAGCCCGCTTACTGGCCTAATGGCTTACCAGGCCCTGATATTGAAAATGGAGAACAACCGGTTGTCATTACCACCAATCAAACCGGTTACGATAAGGATACGCGGTACTACTTACAATCTAATGGTAAAATAGAAATCACCATTCCCTGGGTCGCGGGCTTAAAGCTAACCGGCAATGTGGCATTGGATAAATATATTCAGCAGGGAAAAACATGGATTACTCCATGGTATATTTATAGTTGGGATTATACCACCTATGAGGCAGACGGTGTAACACCACTTTTAACCAAAGTGCAGAAAAGGCCCAACTACTCAGCCTACACTTAACCGAATACTCCGACAGATCAACTGAATTCAATACTCGAAGGTATTTTATCCTACGATCATAAATTTGGTGACCACCAGGTAACATTTCTTGCAGGTGTAACTAAAGAAAAATCCAATGATGATTACTTTAATGCATTTCGCCAGTATTTTCCGTCTCCGTGCAATTGATCAACTGAATGCAGGTGGGGCGGTCGATCAGAAATCAGGCGGCAGTGCATGGGAACGTGCCAGTTTAAATTATTTCGGACGTGTTGGTTATAACTACCAGGAAAAATATATTGCTGAATTTTTATGGCGGTATGATGGATCTTATAATTTCCCGGAAGCCAAGCGTTTCGGATTTTTCCCGGGTGTAACTGCCGGATGGAGAATTTCAGAAGAGAATTTTTTCAAGGAAAATATCCGGTTCGTAAATTCTTTAAAACTCCGTGGTTCATGGGGTAAATTGGGTAATGATGCAGTATATTCAAGAGGTTCGCTGGTAGAGTATAGTTATCTGCCAACTTATGCCATTACTGGATCTGGCTATGTAATCAATAACCAGGTAGCCACCGCGTATCATGAAAATGGTATTCCTAATCCTAATATTACCTGGGAAATAGCCAATAACTACGACATTGGTTTGGATGCTAGTTTTTTAAACAGCAGGCTAACGCTTGAACTGGATTATTTCCAGAATCATCGTTCCAGTATCTTATGGTTCAGGAATGCCTCAATACCGCAGAGTGCGGGCTTAACATTACCTGCAGAAAACATAGGAAAAGTTGCTAATAAGGGTTATGAATTTAAAGTGGGTTACAATGATCATTTCAGTGATTTACGTTTTAATGTTAGTGTAAACGGCGGTTATGCAAAAAACAAAATCGTTTTCTGGGATGAGACACCGGGCAGACCAACTTATCAACTGTCCACCGGGCATCCCATTCCCAATGATATAAATAATCCTGATGGCATGCTGCTGTATCAGTACGATGGCGTTTTCAAAGATCAAAAAGATGTAGATGCCAATAAGCTTGACTATACCGGTGTTGGCGGGGCTGGAAAACTTTTCCCAGGGAGTATGAAGTTTAAAGATGTTAATGGCGATGGAAAAATAGATGGTGATGATAGGGTAAGGTCGGATAAGACTACCACGCCTACGTTCCAGGGAGGTTTAAATATAGGATTGCAGTACAAGTCTTTCGATTTATCGATCTTGTTCCAGAATTCCCTTGGCGGTGAACTTTTCCTGCAAACAGAATCAGGTACTATCGGTAATTACCTGCAATACTCTTACGATCATCGCTGGACCATTGACAATCCCAGTTCAGTTGACCCCCGCACAGTGGATAGAAACAACCAATATTTCTCTAATCGCAACACCTATTATATGATGAGTACGGATTATATCAGGTTAAAGAACTTAGAGTTAGGGTTTACGCTTCCGGATAAGATAGGTAGAAAAGCAGGTATTAAGGGCCTGAGGATATATGTTAACGGTCTTAATCTTAAAACATGGGCCAAGCAGGATATTTTTGATCCCGAGTCGCTCAACAGCAGCTTACAATATTATCCTCAGGCGCGGGTAATTAATGTAGGAGCAACTCTTACTCTTTAAATTTATAAAAATTTACAAAAATGAAACGGATAATTAATAATATAATACCAATAATTACGATAAGCACATTGCTTTCCGCGTGCAACAAAGATTTTTTAAATACACAGCCGCTGGATAAGCCACCTGCATCTACTGTATGGGCGGATCCTTCTCTATCCGAAGCTTTTGTTACTGATATCTATAATGTATATCATGATGGTATTTTGAACCAGGAAAGTATGGATTGCATTAGTGATAACGCATTATATAATTTCGGCAGGGCAGATATAATGGAAGGTAACGTAAGCCCAGGTGCTACCGGCTGGGTAAACAATACTTACGAATGGGGTGAGATGTATCTCCGTATCAGGGCTACCAATCTTGCTTTGGAAAATCTTGCCACGGCTACATTTGATCCCACTATGGTTGACCGCTTAAAAGGGGAAACCTATTTTTTACGTGCACATTGTTATAACCAATTATTGAGATATTATGGCGGTGTTCCCATCATTAAATCTTCGTATAATTTGGACAACCCGGATTTTACCATTGCAAGGAATACCTACGAAGAATGTGTAAATTCAATTGTTAGTGATCTCGACTCTGCTGCCTTACTGCTTGACGGAAAAACACTTGGTTTGGGTCGTGCTACAAAAGGTGCAGCTATGGCCCTCAAAGCAAGAGTATTATTGTACGCTGCAAGTGATTTACATGATATTCCGACAGCGAAAGCAAAATCATCTCTTATTGCCGGATATTCAAACCCGGAGTTATTGGGATACGTAAGCGGTGATAGGGTTGCCCGTTGGGAAAAAGCCCGCGACGCAGCTAAAGCCGTGATCGATTTAGGAGTATATGGGTATAAATTGGATCTGATCGCCCCGTCAACAAAAGACCAGGCTATTGCTGATTACACAGATGTGGCGTTATCGAGAAATGGTGGTGAAAAAGAAACTATCCTGGCAAAATATTATATTAATGCATCTACAGATGATTGGGGAGCATGGTATCCCAGGAATAATACCACTAATGGTTATCATGGGTGGACATCCAGCGAACCTACGCAGAACCTTGTAGATAACTATGAAATGATGGACGGCAGTAAGTTCGATTGGAACGACCCGGCAGAAGCAGCTGCCCCATACGAAAACAGGGAGCCCAGGTTTTATGCTTCTATTTTATATGACGGAACTAAATGGAAGCCCCGTACAACAGACGGAGCCGGTACAGATCCTAATGGTGAAATACAATTCGGTACTTATGAAGTAGGAACGGCCGGATCCGCATCCACCTATTTTGGTTTGGATACGCGTAATAGTTCTATCGAAAACTGGAATGGTACCCGCACCGGTTATTCAATTAGAAAGTTTTCAAATGACAATGTAGGGATCGTAGATATGAATCAAAAACAACAAATCCCTTCCATTCAGATCAGGTATACGGAAGTAGTGTTTAATTATATCGAAGCCTTACTTGAACTGGGTGATGAAACAACCGCAAAAGAATGGCTGAATAAAATTCGCTTCCGGGCTGGTATGCCGGCAATAACTGAAAGCGGCGCCGCTCTTATGGCAAGGTACCAGAATGAACGAAATATAGAAATGTTGTTTGAAGAACAACGATTCTATGACGCACGACGTTGGATGATAGCTCCGCAAACCCTCGGTCAAAAAGTGAAGATTATTGTTATTTCCGGTAAACTTAAGCCAGGTAAAACAGTAACGACCTATAGGTATGATAAAAATAATTACACTTACACCTATAAGGTTCAGAATATTGAATCGGGAGTAGAAAACCGGGCATGGGATGATAAGTTGTATTTCCCGCCAATAAAACTGGATGAAATGCAAAAGAATAACAAGCTAATTCAGAACCCTGGCTATTAATAAAATTGAATGACTTTAGTTACTACGCCGGTTATTTATGCCGGCGTAGTGCTTAAAGTATGGTGGATATTGGAAAAAAATAATAGGGTTAATAAAATCAGCGCTGAAAAATATTTATTCAAAAAACAATAAGCCAACCAAGTTCCAAAATTTATCATCGTTGCTTTTTACAGCATTCCTTTGCAGTCAGTTAATAGTACAAATACATAAGATGGATACTATGCTTATTACTCGTAGGTATTTTCCTGATTTAATCGTCTCAATTGACTGTATTATAAATAATTAAAAGCTATTTTTGGATGGCTCATCTGGTTTTTTAAAATTGTAAAAATCAATTCAATTGAATAGAAATATTATTTGGACTTCTCTTGTGGCACTATGCGTATTAATAGCCGCCTGCAATAATAATGGAGATAAAAGGCCGAATAATTCTAAAGACGATAGTCTGCATTTATTTACTTTGTTACCTCCCGACTCCACACACATAGATTTTACTAATTCAGTAGTGGAAGGACCCAACACCAACGTCTTACTGTATGAATATTTTTACAATGGTGGCGGCGTTGCAGTAGGAGATGTGAATAACGACGGCCTGCAGGATATTTATTTTTCAAGTAATCTTGGTGATAATAAATTGTACCTGAATAAAGGTGGTATGCAATTTCAGGATGTTACTGCTGCGACCGGGTTGCAGGCAGGCCAGGGCCATGGAAAACAGGCGTTGCCATGGCGGATGTAAATGGTGATGGAAAACTGGATATATACGTTTGCTATTCGGGTAAGTTGCCCGCGGTAAAAAGGATGAACCAATTATTTATTAATGACGGAAATGATAACAACGGCGTTCCTCATTTTACTGAGCAAGCGATGCAATATGGTGTGGCGGATTCATCTTTTTCAACACAGGCTTATTTTTTTGATTATGATCGCGATGGAGATTTGGATCTTTTATTATTAAATCATAATCCTAATAATTTACCAATACTTGATGATTCAGTAACTGCTAAGATCTTTAAAACTCCGAATCATTTAACCGGCATAAGATTATTTAGAAATGATAAAAACCATTTTACCGACATTACGGAAAAAACAGGGCTGACCAGTTCGGCTTTAACTTACGGCCTTGGCGCAGGAATAGCTGATTTGAACGGCGATGGTTGGCAGGATATTTATATTTCCAATGATTATCTGGTTCCTGATTATCTCTACATTAATAATCACAATGGAACATTTACGGATGCATTGCAAAAAAGTATTGGACATACCAGCGAATTTTCTATGGGAAACGATGTGGCCGATATTAATAATGACGGCTTGCCGGATATTTTTACATTAGACATGCTGCCGGCGGATAATCACCGGCAAAAATTATTAGTATCCCCGGATAACTATGGAAAGTTCGATTTGGCTCTTCAATCAGGATTTTATTACCAGTATATGCGCAACATGCTGCAAATTAATAATGGTAATGGCACTTTTAGTGAAACCGGACAATTAGCTGGTATTTCAAATACCGATTGGAGTTGGTCTCCAATGTTTGCAGATTACAATAATGATGGATGGAAAGATCTTTTTGTATCCAACGGTTATCTTCGGGATTTTACTAATATGGACTTTATTAACTACATGAATGATTTTGAAAAGAGCAGGCAAAGATTACAAAAAAGCGATGTGCTGGCGTTAATAGATAGTATGCCTGCCTCCAATGTTATCAATTATATATTCAAAAATAATGGTCCCGCCTCAGGCGGGATTACTTTTACTGATGTGGGTAAAGAATGGGGAATTAATCTGCCGTCCAACAGCAATGGGGCTGTTTATGCTGATTTGGATAATGATGGTGATCTGGATTTGATAGTTAACAATATTAACCGGCCTGCGTTTATTTATGAAAATGAAACTAACGGGCAATTAAAAAATAATTATTTAGAAATAAAATTAAAAGGCGAAAAGCAAAACACGCAGGGCATAGGTGCTAAAGTAATTATTTATAATAATGGCAGGCAACAATATTTGGAACAAATGCCTTCAAGGGGATTTCCAATCCAGCGTATCGCCTGTATTGCATTTTGGATTGGGAGCCGATAAAGAAATTGATTCTCTCCAAATAATATGGATCGATGGGAAACAGCAGATCATTACACATGTTAATGCAGATCAACTTATTACTTTAGATGAAAAAAATGCCCTGCCGGGTCGCCCGGTTTCTAAATTACATCCAACTATATTTCAGGAAGTAAAATCACCGATAGATTTTGCAGACCAGTCTAATACTGTCAATGATTTTTTACGTCAGTCTTTAATGGTAAGCCCAATGTCATTCTTTGGTCCTTGCCTTACACAGGCAGATGTAAATGGAGATGGGTTGGACGACGTATTTGCCGGCGGTGGAAACGGGCAACCAGCCGCCTTATACCTGCAACAAAAGAACGGGCAATTTATTAGAAAATCTGAACCAGCCTTTGATGCAGACAAAATGAGTGAGGATGTAGATGCGATATTTTTTGATGCAAACGGAGATGGCTTTATGGATTTATATGTGTGCAGTGGAGGATATGATAATTATCTGCCGGATGATTCATTATTACAGGATAGATTATATATCAATGATGGCAAAGGAAATTTTACCAAGGTAGCGGATGCATTGCCAGTAATGCATACCAGCACAAGTTGTGCAAGAGTTGCTGATGCTAACGGTGACGGATATCCTGATTTATTTGTGGGAGGCAGGGTTATTCCCGGTCGCTATCCTGAAATTCCTGAAAGCTATTTGCTCATTAATGATGGCAAAGGTCATTTTAAAAACAGCATTGAATCATTGGCTCCCGAACTACAAAAAATTGGAATGGTAACGGATGCTGCCTGGACTGATTTAAACAATGATGGTAAAAAAGATTTGATGGTAGTTGGTGAATGGATGCCGGTAAGTGCATTCATTAATATTAATGGGCATCTTGAAAATAAAACAAAAAATTATTTTGATAAAGCGTACAGCGGATGGTGGAATAAATTATTAGTAAAAGATTTGAATCATGATGGCAGGCCTGATATTGTTATTGGCAATTTTGGATTGAATTCGCAATGCCGTGCAAGTGATAAAGAACCGGCGGATTTATTTTATAAAGACTTTGACAATAATGGCACCGTAGATCCAATTCTTTGCTTTTACATTCAGCACAAAAGTTATCCTTATGTAACCAGGGATGAAATCATAAACCAGGTTCCTGTTATCCATCATCGCTTTCCCAATTATAAAAGTTATGCAGATGCAACTTTGCAGGAAATCTTTACAGAGGAAGAAATGAAAGATGCAAAGCACCTTCAGGCCAACGAACTAAACACTGTTCTTTTTGAATCCGGCACCGATGGAAAATTTCATGAAAAGGCATTGCCGTTGCAGGCACAGATGTCGCCGGTATTTACAATTACTGAATTAGACTATGATAAAGATGGAAATTCGGATTTGCTTTTATGCGGCAATATTAATCATGCCCGATTACGTTTTGGAAAAAGTGATGCGAATTACGGAGTTCTTTTAAAAGGCGATGGCAAGGGCAATTTCAATTATATAAACCAGCAGCAATCCGGGTTTCATATCTGGGGCGATGTGCGCAGTGTAATTAACATAAAAAACAATTTATTATTTGGCATTAACCAGGGAGATGTTAAAGCTTATAAATTACAATGAAATATCTGTTTAAAAAGAATATTAATATTGATACTGCAAAAAATAATTACACAATTTAATTGAAATATAGAGTAACAATAAGTGATATTGCGAGGAAGCTTAATGTAGCTCCAGCCACAGTATCCCGGGCATTGAGCAATCATCCTGGTATTAGTTTTCAAACAAAGGAGGCGGTTAAAAAAACAGCCGCGCAATTGAACTATAAAAAAAACACTATAGCCTCTTCTCTGAAATCCGGTAAAACCAATGTAATTGGCGTTATTATTCCAAGCGTAGAAATTAATTTTTTTGGATCTGTTGTTCATGGAATTGAAAGTATTGCTAATTTAAATGGGTACAATGTTCTTATTTATCAATCGGATGAAGATATGTGTCACGAAGCGAAAGGGATTGAAACATTTTTAAGCGCAAG
This sequence comes from uncultured Chitinophagaceae bacterium, assembly GCA_963756945.1. Classification (GTDB taxonomy): domain Bacteria; phylum Bacteroidota; class Bacteroidia; order Chitinophagales; family Chitinophagaceae; genus Ginsengibacter. The sequence goes on from CAVWQJ010000007.1 coordinate 311,590, forward strand.
AGTAGATGGCATCCTGGCCTCTATCGCAAAAAATACGCTGGATTTTTCTCACTTTCTTGAAGTAAAAGCGAGAAAAATTCCGTTGGTTATTTTTGATCGTATAAACGATAAATTAGATCTTCCATCTGTTGGTATCGATGATTTTAAAGGCGCATTTCTGGCTACTGAGCATTTGATTAAACAAGGCTACAGGCGCATTGCCCATATTTCAGCTTCACAGCATGTAATAAGTATTTGGAATACGCGGTTAAAGGGATACAAGGCAGCATTAGCCGCAAATAATATTCCATTCGACAAAAGTTTAATTTATGTCGGCAATATTTCTATAGAATCAGGAAAGGAAGCGGTAAAATATTTTTTTGAGAATGCAAATCCACCTGATGCCATTTTTGCTGTAGAAGATTTTACAGCACTCGGGGCGATTAAAGAATTGAAAGAAAGAAATATAAAGATTCCTGAAGAGGTTGGTATTTTTGGTTTTGCAAATGAGCACTTTGGCGAACATATTACTCCTGCGCTGTCAACCATTGACCAGCAAACTGTATTAATGGGAAAGGAATCAATTAAATTATTATTGGAATTAATTTCCGGGAAAGAAAAAAATGAACCGGTGCCTCGGAAAATCGTTTTAGAACCAATTCCTGTTTTCAGAGAATCCTCCATGAAAAAAGAAAAAATTTTAAATAACAAGAAGATGAAAAATTTAAGTTGATTTCTCAATCATTTTTAAATCAAGTTTTAAATATTCTATTATAGCAAAATCAAATCTCAATGAAAAAATTATGCATGCTCCCTGTTTTACTATTGTGCATTACTCAACTTATGGCTCAGTCCCAGGAGCCACCTTCATTTTGGGAAGATGAATTGAAAAATGAATTCAATCGTGAACCGATGCATGCTACCTATTTTGCTTATGAAAATAAAGACCTTGCATTAAAGAACGATCCTGTTGAATCAAAGTATTTTCAATCATTAAATGGCAATTGGAAATTTAATTGGGTGGATAAACCTGACGACCGCCCTTTAGGATTTTGGAAAACGGATTATAATGATAGCCATTGGGATAATTTTAAAGTGCCGGCGACATGGGAAGTAAATGGATATGGTATTCCCATTTATACCAATATCCGATACGATTTTGATTATTTAATTAAACCAAATCCACCGCATGTGCCTCATCAATATAACCCAGTTGGGTCTTATCGAAGAGAAATAACGATTGATAAAAACTGGAAAGGAAAAGACATTTACATTCAGTTTGGCGCTGTGCGCTCCTGCTTTTATTTGTGGGTGAATGGGCAATGGGTTGGCTACAGCGAAGACAGCAAACTTTCTGCTGAATTTAATATCACAAAATATGTAAAACCGGGTCAAAAAAATTTAATAGCCTTCCAGGTGTATCGCTGGAGCGATGGAAGTTATATTGAAGACCAGGATATGTGGCGGCTTGCAGGCGTTAACCGCGATGTATACATGTATGCCCGTAATCCGGTTCACATCCGCGATGTAGCAGATCATTCCCAGACTTAACAGACAATTATATAAATGGGCAATTAGAAATAAGCCTCGATTTTTTAAACAATACTGACAGGTCGTTAAAAAGCTATAAAGCCTCCTTTGAATTATTGGATTCATCAGGGAGAGTCCATTGAGTAAAACTTCTGTTGCCTTGGCAGATTCTGTTGCGTTTAAAAATGTATTGGTAAAACTGAGTGATCCAAAAAAATGGTCAGCAGAAACACCTTACTTATATACCGTACTTACTACACTAACTAACGGTAAAGGACAGACGATTGAAGTGATTCCTCAAAAGACAGGATTTAGAAAAGTAGAAATAAAAGATGGCGTACTGTATGTAAATGGGAAAGCTATTTTGATAAAAGGTGTTAACCGCCATGAAATGGATCCCATTACCGGGCAATATATTAGTAAAGAACGAATGGAACAGGATGTAAGGATCATGAAAGAAAACAACATCAATGCAGTGCGTACTTCCCATTATCCTAATGATCCGTATTGGTATGAGTTGTGTGATAAATATGGATTATATGTGGTAGATGAAGCCGATCTCGAATCTCATGGAATGGGCTTTGGCGATAATTCTTTATCTAAAAAGCCCGATTGGTTTTTCCAACATTTTCAACGCGATTCGCGGGCAGTAGAACGGGATAAAAATCATGCTTGTGTTATTATCTGGTCAATGGGTAATGAAGCGGGAATGGGCATCAATTTTGAAAAATGTTATGAGTGGATAAAACACCGCGATCCATCAAGGCCGGTGGAATATGAACCTGCAAGCGCTACAAATTTTTCTGATATTTATTGCCCGATGTATCCTTCTCCGGATGATATGGTGTATCATGTAAAGAATGATAATAACAGTAATCACAAGCCATTTATATTGGTTGAATATGCGCATGCTATGGGCAATACTGATGGTAATTTCAATGACTATTGGGATACGATTCGCAAATATTATCCGCACATGCAGGGCGGTTACATCTGGGATTTTGTGGACCAGGGATTTCAAAAAATTACAGATCGCGGAGATACCATTTGGGCTTATGGCGGAGACTATGGAGTTGAAATGCCAAGTGATCGAAAATTTTAATTGTAATGGCCTGGTAGCGCCGGATCGGAGTCTGCACCCTCAAATGCTGGAAGTAAAAAAAGAGTACCAAAATATTTTTACTTATCCTGCCGATATTATGGTAGGAAAGATAAAAGTTTACAATGATAATTTCTTTAAAAACCTGGATGATGTAGCATTAGATTGGGAACTGGTTGCCGATGGAAAAGTGATTAAAAAAGGCACAGTTGAATCACTTCAGGTTGCGCCGCACGACTCAGCGTTGGTTGATTTGCATTATAGCTTGCCACGTGTGGGTTACAAAGAAATTTTTCTAAATGTTTATTATAAAACAAAAACAGAGGAAGGCATGCTGCCTGCCGGATGGGAAATAGCTAAAGACCAATTGGCTTTATATAGTCATTTAGGCGATGCTGTCCAGTTCCTGGCTATCAGGTAAGTTTACGTGTACCGGTTACCGATAGTATAATTGATGTGAGTAATGAGAACGTTAAATTTGACTTTCAGCAGGCACGATGGTTTGTTGCACCAATACATGGTCGATGGGACAAATTTTTTTAAAGAAGGATTTGATTTGAAACCTAATTTCTGGCGGCCGCCAACTGACAATGACTTTGGCGCAGACCTCCAGGTGAAACTGCTTAACTGGAAAAGGGCCAGCCATAATTACGCACTTCTTGGTTTTGATATAGATTCTTCCAATACTAAAAACATCAAATTAAACATGCATTATTCCCTGCCTGACGTATATGCTTATCTTGATATTAAATATCAATTAAATGGCGATGGCATAATTAAAGTAACTGAATCGATGCATGCAGACAGCTCGAAAGAGGAGCCAATGCTCTTTAAATTTGGCATGCAAATGATGTTGCCAAAAGAGTACAACCAAATGGAATGGTATGGCCGCGGCCCATCAGAAAATTATTGGGACCGAAAGGATGATGCTTTCGTGGGATTGTATACAATGAATGTGCACGACCAGTTTCATGCTTATGTGCGACCACAGGAATCGGGCAATAAAACAGATGTCCGCTGGGTTAAACTAACGGATGGAAACGGAAAAGGATTATTGATTAGCTGGCGATACGGTTTTGAATATTGCTGCCCGCCATTATCTTGATGAAGACCTTGATGAAGGACTTGAAAAACATAACCGGCATTCCGGTGAATTGAAAGAAAGAGACCTGACTACATTAAATATTGATCTGGAACAAACCGGCGTTGGTGGTATTAATTCCTGGGGTTCCTGGCCTTTAAAGCAATACCGCCTCGATTATAAAAATTACAGTTATTCATTTACGATAACTCCTGTAAAATAAATTTTAAATGCAGGATTAAAAGAAACTGAACTTACGTAGATAAGCCAATAAACAAGGATGAAATAAGCTGGCAAATAGATGCCAAAAAATATTCCGGAATAAATATCATGTCGGCCTGTGATCACTTACGATCATCCGGCTGGTACAAACAAGGCCTGTTATTAAAAATACGATCATCGCCTGGAGAAAAATTCCGTAGGGAGAACCACTAAATATGATGATCAACAATAAGCCTGAAAGTGCACCCATACCCAATGCATGCATACTAATCTTAAAATAAATATTGGCAAACAAACCCACAGAGAAGAAAGAAAAACTCCAAAAATAAAGGCTGTAAGAATACGAGGGGACTTCCGGCTGGTTCTTGAAAACAAGATACATCCAGAAATAGAAAATATTAGCGCCCACATAAGGAATGATTCTTTCCCTTTGGGTTTTTAAATAAATACTGTCGATAAATCCGACGGCTTTTAACAACAAAACAGTTACGCCGGGAAAAATAATTGTATTAACGGCAACTCTAATCACAATAACTAATTTATCGTGTGGCGCAATTCCAGTAAAATAACCCTGATGGATAAACGCTAAATACCAGGTGGCAATTACAGGAATAAACAAAGGGATGAAAAATATATGAAAACAATTGGGCCGGGATTCGCAACGCAAGCGGATACTTTTCATAATTAAGTTCAATAACCGGGCTGTTAGTATGTAGTAAAATTCTTTTCCATTTATAATTCCTTTCTTAACCTGGCAACCGGTATGTTAAGTTGTTCGCGGTATTTGGCAACAGTTCGCCGGGCAATGTTATAACCTTTTTCCTGCAACAGATCTGTTAGTTTTTCATCGCTCAGCGGATGTTGTTTACTTTCATCATCAATTAAATTGTTCAATATTTTTTTAACCTCGCGGGTACTTACTTCTTCACCGCTGTCAGTAACAAGGCTTTCACTAAAGAAAAATTTCAAACGGTATGTTCCAAATTCTGTTTGTACAAATTTACTATTGGCAACACGGCTTACAGTAGAAATATCCAGCGAGGTTCTTTCAGCAATGTCTTTTAAAATCATTGGCCGTAAATCAGTTTCATCTCCTGTTAAAAAGAATTCTTTTTGATATTCCATAATAGTTTGCATCGTACTTAAAAGCGTATGTTGCCTTTGCTTTATGGCATCAATAAACCATTTGGCCGAATCTATTTTTTGCTTTAATAAAAAGTACAGCTTCTTTTTGTCGTTTATCTTTTTTTGTTCCTTTATCATAATCTCTGAGCATATCCCTGTAGCCTTCACTAATTCTCAAATCAGGAGCGTTTTTTGAATTAAGTGTTACTTCAAGTTTGCCGATGTTATTTGTTACAAAAAAATCAGGTATCACATAGCTCTGTAGCTTATTGGTTTCACCAACCTGGCCTCCGGGTTTGGGATTCAGTTTTATTATCTGGTTGATTACATCTTTAATCCCATCATCATCAAGGTTTAAACCACGCTGTATTTTTTCGTAATGTTTTTTTGTAAACTCATCGAAATAATTTTCAATAACGGCTATCGCTGTTTGAACGGCGCCCCCATTTCTCTCTTTCCTTTTCAATTGCAATAATAAACATTCACGCAGATCTCTGGCCGCAACGCCCGGCGGATCAAATTGTTGAATAAGCTCTATTATTTTTTCAATTTCTTTTTCGGTCGCGCTAATATTTTGTCTGAAGGCAAGGTCATCGGCAATAGCAGTAATTTCACGCCGCAGGTAACCGTCATCATCAATACTTCCAATAATTTGTTCGGCTATCTTTTTTTCGCGGTCATCAAGGTCCAGCATCAGTAACTGGCTTTTAAGCGTATCGAAAAACGAAATTTCAACTTTATGCGGAATTACTTTTGTTTCTTCCGGATCGCCGTAATTATCATCCCGTAATTTATAGTCACCAACTTCATCATCGCTATCACTCACATATTCGCTAATATCAATTTTATCATAATCATCTTCACTGCCGTCATTTTCAAATTCATCTTCGGCAGTTTCAAATTCATCTTTCGGTGTATCGAAATTTTCATCATGTCCATCTTCGCCTCCTTCCAGGGCAGGGTTTTCTTCCAATTCTTCTTTTATTCTTTCCTCAAGATGAGCCGTAGGCACCTGCAGCAACTTCATTAGCTGAATTTGCTGGGGTGATAACTTCTGTAATAATTTTTGTTGTAAGCGCTGGCTTAAAGACATGAACTCATTTTCTTTTTAAAGTGGTAAATTTACAACCACAAAAGTAATGATATGATTTTTTGGAATAAAATTTGTGGTTTCATTTTGATTTTAATTCTTCTCCTGCCTGTTTTCCAATGCACAAATCACTACTTCTGTAAAGCTGAATTATATTAACTTTCTTGTTAAAAATAAATTAAAAGCTTCCGACACCATTATTGCATTTTGTGCCATCAACTTCTTTATGTTGGAAGTGTTGAAAATTTAAAGGCGCCCGTTGCTGAAGACTTTTCTACATGTACATACGGTTTCTTTTGCAGGCAAGAACTTAAAATAGAAAAAGCAACGAGGATGCCGATTCGTTTCAGACTTGGATCGCTGGCGCAATGCAATTATTATGAAGGTAAAAAGCAATAACTATTTTATAAGAGATTTAAAACTTAGTTTTTATATTTTTGCCAGCATGTTGAAATATCCCTTTAAGAAAAAAATGCATACCCATATTTATTGCTCCCTGCTTTTTTTATTCTTCCCATGATTGTGTCGTCCCAGGTAGTTACTGATACTTCTGTCAATAAAAATAAAGCCAGATAGCAATTATATAAAAAGTGCAGATACTGTTTTACGTATTAAAAACTTCAGCCCTTATTTTACCTTGCATGTTGATTCTACGCTTGATTATCATTTTGAAATAAACCGGGATCCGCAACAATATTATTGGTATTTAAAAAATTCACCGGTTGGCTTAAAGATTAATAAAGACGATGGCACATTACATTTTAAAGCAGATAAGTCATATTTCCTTAGCGGTAAACTTAAATATGATAATGAATACAAAGTGAGGATGGGCATACAAAACCTTAACGATCCTACCGATAAAGTAGATACCGTTTTTACGCTGGTATTTTATAATACAGAAATCATTCCTTCCAAAATTAAACCTACCGTAAGCAGTGATCTCGTTATTGAGGAAGGCGATACACTTAATTTCAAGCTACAATGCGATGACGGAAGTTTCCCGATTGAGTCAATAACTTACTATACCAGTTCTCCCATTCACTCACTAACGCCTATAGCCCATTGTGGCGATGATTTTACCTGGGAAGCCCCATACGATTTTATTAAGGATGACGAAAAAATAGACCACAAGCCATTAACAATAACTTTCATCGGTACTGATAAATTTTTTAATCACGATACTGCAACCGTCAAAATAACTAGTGAAGCAAACCATCAATTATCCTTACCGTTTAATTCAATACAATAAAATAACGCAGGATGTTGACACTTACATACTGCAATTGAAAAGTACTTTCAGAATATTAGATCAAAAAGTAAAGCGTACACGAAATACAAGAACCTCGTTTGATCTTACTTCTGCATCCACAGCCTTAGGCGGAACAATTTTTTCTTCGTTACCAACACAGAGCGAACAGACAACAGGAAAAATTTTACCAAGCGTTGGCGTGGCATTGGTTCCGGTAAAAGAAGCAGTTGCTCCTTCAAAAACTACTGAACAGAATTCGGCATCGCTTGTAAGAAGCGATATTAAAAGACTTCAATATTTGCTAACGGATAATATGCTTGATTGGTGAAAAAGATCCTGATATTGTAAAGAAAACTCAAAAGCTGAGAGACGAACTTACACAGGTACAACTACAATTAATCGATGTGCCCATTGTAGAAGATAATACCAATAGTGAGGAACTTGACAGGTATTTTAACAGTCCGAAAGTGAATAAAAAATATCGTCTTAAAAAATAACTTCGATACGAATTTTACCCATGTAAAAATTTCTCAATTACCGGAAATAATTTCTCTGGTTCTTCCACCTGCGGATTGTGTCCTGATTTTTCGAACATCATAAACTGAGCCTGCGGACAATATTCTTTGAACTTGATCATCATGTAAGGCACTGCGACGCGATCATAGCGTCCGCCATATATTAGTATAGGCATTGTAAGATTTTTTAAATCTTTTCTAAAATCGAAATTGCCTATGTCGCTCCCAACAATAAAGTCGCCATCTTTACCAACCATTTGGTAATATAATTTCGTATTCATCGGGTTAGGATATGGTTTTCTGCCCCGCCCTAAAAAGTTATTAGGATTATAAGCATACAAAAATCCATAAGGAACTTTGCTATATAATTCCTGGTGTTTTGGATCGCTGGATACTGCACCTGCTTCGCGAATTTTCATTAACGAATCCCACACCTCCGGGTAATTGGTTTTTATTTCATGATTGCTGTTATCATCATTTTCCTGCCACATTATAAAGCTGTGAAAAGTATTGGCCAGAATAAGATGGTTAACATGCGATGGATATTTTAAAGCATATCCCTGTGCAACAAGGCCGCCATAAGAATGGCCGAGAACATTTAATTTATCAATATGCAAGGCAACCCGAAGGCCTTCAATATCTTCTATATCCCTGGCGAGCGAATACTCTTTTACATCTTTCGCAGTATCACTTTTGCCTCTTCCAAAAGCATCAAAATAAATAATCTCATTATCCTTTGCCAATGAATCAAAGGAACGATACGCAATATGCGCACCTCCCGGACCACCCGGAATAATAATTAGCGGATCGCCTTTGCCAACAAGCACTACATACAATTTAGCTCCATTAACAGTTATGTATTTTCCGTCAGTATAACTATCAGGTAATTTTTGCGCATACAAGGCATATTGAAATAATACAAAAACCAGGATCAATATTTTTTTCATTAATTAAAAATTTAAAATTGAAGATACCGCGAATGAGTGATTTGAAAATAATTCAAAAAAAAATCCCCGAAGTCGGGGATAATAATTATCATTTACGCAATATTCTTTTGATTAACTATTCAGCCTTCGTTGCTGAAGTATTTTCCTGTTGTTTATTCCACCATCCGCTACCACAGCGGTTCTTCCATTCAGCTTTAAATTTCTCTCTTTCTTCAGGAGTCATGGCGGCCCATTTCTCCTGCCATTTACTTCTCCATTGTTCGTGTCTTCCCCTGTGCCATCCACCTCTTCGTCCAAATCCTCCAAACAAGATTTTACTCAATACCAATATGCCCAGCGCCTGCAAATATGTGATGGTTTTTACACCAATTACAGCAGGCAGAATATTGTTCCATAACAACATCACAATTGCACCAAATAATAATATGGCCGCAATAAAGAAGATTGGGAACAATATCACCATTTTAAACTTGCCTCTTTTCATTGTATTTAATTTTATAATATTTTTTAAATTGTTTTTGTCTTTTTAATAATTCAATAACTCGTCCTTCAGCACTTGTAATTTTTCTCTTAAATGAAGTACTGCGTAACGCTTGCGGCTTATAAGCGTAGCCACACTTACCCCTGTTTGTTCCGCAATATCTTTGAAGGCAATTCCATCAATTTCATTCATAACAAAGACGTCTCTTTGTTCTGCGGGAAGTTCCTGCAGTGCAACCTGTAACTCTTCCCAGAATAAATTGCGCAGATATTCCGTCTCGGGATTATTACCGGCAGCCAGCAACATTTCTCTCCAGTCAAAATTTTCTTCATCGGTTTCTGATGTGCCAAATACATCATCAGCCAGCGGCAGTTTATGTTTGCGATATCTATCAGTAATCTTATTTCTTGCAACGGTAAACAACCAACTTCCTACCTGTTCTATTGGCTCGCTACTTCCGGCAAATTGATAAAAGACATCCTGCAGAATATCTTCAGCATCTTCATTACCCGAAACCCGTTGCTTAATAAATCCAAGCAGCCGCCGGCTGTATTCCTTAATTGTCTCGGTAATTTTATTACTGCGGTCGGCGGCCATTTGAGTTGCTATATTAAGTGCGTCATCCATTATACAGATAGACGAACCATTCGTTAATTTGTTTTAAAGATCAGAAGAAATTAATTAACAAGATAAAAGAGCGGACAGCGGATAACAACTTTCAGGTATTGACGAATTTGCTTTCGGGGTAAAACATTTCTCTCCTTCATTCGTCTGTATTAATATTATTCATTTTAAAAAATACGAACATGTACTACAATCAGTCAAGTGCCGCAAAAGGCAATTACGGAGGCAGGCATCAGCACCTGTCTATCCGATCTATGCAAAGAGCCGCTGTAAACATTTTTAAAACAGAAAACAGCTACGAAATGCTGGTATTTGCACCGGGACGGATCCGTGAACATTTTAAATTAGATGTGCAGGGAAATGATTTGATCATTTCTTACACGCCACCTGAAGGATTTCCAAAGCAGGAATGGATCAGGAGGGAATACAGCCGCGGAGGTTTTGAAAGAACTTTTACACTGGATGAAACTATTGACGCTGGAAAGATCTCCGCAAAATATGTGGATGGTGTATTGCAGGTAACCCTACCCGTTATACCGGGTAAAGAAGCCGTGAAGCACGAAATAAAAATCAGCTAAAAGGCATTTAAACAGTTTTTTAAGGTGATGATCGATAAGATTATCACCTTTTTATTTACTTCAAATTTTAGCAATATCGTTTCGATAGCAATTTCTAACTTTAGAATATGAAACCGTTGCTTGCTTTTATTACTTTCTTTTCCTTATCATACAGCACATATGCGCAGGACGATAATGACTATAGAGAAACAGACAGGCTCGCTCTAAATATTCCTGCATCACAAACTAATTCAACGGCCGATATTGCAGCCTTCATAAAATCTCATTTTGACACAGACAGCAAGAAAGTGAGGGCGGCATACATCTGGGTAATATCTCACATAAAATATAGCACTGATAGTGTACACCGGATTATACTGGACGAAGATCGGGACCAACTGGTGACTTTTGCACTTAGAAGAAGAAAAGGCGTTTGCCAAAATTTTGCCGCCATCTTCGATGATATTTGCAGGAAAGCCGGACTCAGGTCGTTTGCTGTTGAAGGTTATACAAGACAAAGTAATTCCGTTGATAGAACATCTCACGCCTGGAATATTGTTTGTACCGATAACAAATGGTCGCTTTATGATCCAACATGGGATGCGCCTTCATATGAATCGGTAAATATTAAATATTTCCAGGTTCCACCTTCCGTTTTCATACAAAGTCATATGCCTTTCGATCCTATGTTTCAGCTGCTGGATTACCCTGTCACCTATAAGGAATTTAATAATGATAATATAAGATCAAAAAACGGGACCGCCTATTTTAACTACGCAGATACACTAAGCAAATTTGAAAACTCCGAACCACTCCAGAAATACACTTCGGCCTATAACAGGATTCAAAACAATGGCGTACCCAACAGTATGATCAGTACCAAACTAAAGCAGTTGCGGTTTGAGATAGAAGTAATTTACCAGGTGAGAGATTCTGTTTTATACAATGATGCTATTGCAGATTATAACAGCGCAACTAATGAGTTTAATAATTTTATCGCTTATCGCAACAACCAGTTCAAGCCCGAAAAAACAGATGCTGAAGTGCAATCAACATTCGATGATATAGAAAAAAAAATTGCCTCCGCCAGGAGAAAGCTGAAAGAAGTAAATCAATCAAAAGCTACGTTAACTTTAGATACAGGCGATATTGAGTATGCTTTAAATACGCTATCCAATCATGTAAAAGAACAGGAAGTATTTACTAAAAATTACAAAGCGACTGTCCAGGAAAAATGAATTCAATTTTTATCCGAACCAAATAAATTTGCAAAATTTATATTGCTTTTTAGTTTTTATTTTTCACATTCAAATTAACACCCGAATAAAATCCAAGATCTTTATCTTTTAATTGCTTTATCCAAAAAGCAATTTGACCGGTGTGGTAAGAGTAGTGTTCGGTAACATGAATAATAATACCAATGCCGGATAAATCAAATCCCTGTACTGAATATGTTTTCAAAAGCCTTTCTTCATTTGAGGCCTCAATTATGCGAACTGCTTCATCAACTGTGCTTTCAAGTTTTGCTAACAATTCATTTTTAGTGAACCCATCTTTGGCTGAAAATTCTTTATCTCTCATTCGTATATCTTCGGTTTCACCAAGACGATGAAATAGCGTACTGCGTGATGTTTCCGCACAAATGCAAAATAATGTTGCCAATGCTATTTGAGTTTTCGTTGGAACGTTGCCAAATTTCTGTTTCATCAATCTCTTTTAAACACTTCAAAATCCGCTTAGTATTTTCATTAATCCTGTAAACAGATTGATTAATAAACTCGTCTTTAAATTGAGTATCCATAAAATTTTTAATTAAAAAAGATATCTATTCCCGGTTGATTTTTGTACCTCGGGCTATTATTCAGAAATCTTATAATCTTTACTTATTGTATCATACACTTTCATAAACTCATTAGATTTACCGTTCTTATCGAAAACAGATTCCCAGGTGTTTAGCGGTTCCCATATAAAGGTTCCTTCCAGTTTATCACCCGGAAGCGTAAACGCAATTTTATTTACTTCATTTTTAAGTTGAGAATATTCCGCTACGATAACTGGTTTGCCATATTTCTCTTTAAGCGCCGTTAAATTACTTTGAAGATCCTGTAAGCGTACCATGCCATTTTGGATAATAGGATTCTCCGATAACATCGAAAGTTACTCCGCGATTAATCATATTATCAAGAAAAAATTCCGACTCCGCGTTTTGCCCGCCCAGCGCAATATGCAGCATCACAATAATCTTTAGATCCACATCTCTCACAGCAGCTATCGCAGCTTTTAACAGCATGGCAAGACTATCAGGATGTTGAATATTACCATCCGGCCATAATATTCCATGATTAATTTCATTACCGGTTTGAACCATATCTGGAAGTGTTCCCTGTTTTTTCAGTGCAGTCAAAACGTCTTTGGTATAGTCATATACTTTATTGGTTAGTTCGGTAAAATTTAATCCTTTCCATGCAGCAGGCGTATATTGCTTTCCCGGATCAGCCCAGGTATCGCTATAATGAAAATCAAGAAGAAATTTCATTCCCGCCTTCTTTATTCGTTTCGCCATATTCAAGTGTATGTTGTAAATCGCAAAAGCCCTTTTTCGGCGAATAGCCGCTGTCGTTAGCAGGATCAACAAATAGCCGTAATCTTATATAATTAAACCCGTGATCTTTTAGAATTTCAATGGCATCTTTATTTGCGCCATTATCAGAAAATTTTATGCCTCTTGCTTCCAGTTGAGGCAAGAAGGAAATATCAGCGCCCAATATTTTTCCTTTTGGATGTAACGCAGTAGTTCTTAAAAATTTATTCTGAATATTATTTTCACCAGTTATACTTGTGCTTGCGGGCTCTACCGTTACTATGTCGGTAGATCCTTTCCATAAACCCTGCGAGGTTGCTTCAAATTTTATGGCTGCCTGGAGTATTACCTGCCTGCACAATTACCTGGCATTTTCCATTAAACAGTTTCCTTTGCCATTTTCCATCCATACATTTATCAGGTTCATGGCTGCTTGGATCGCCATTACCTACCCCAATTATTTTTGCATCTCCTGTTATTGAAAATTGAATAAGATTATCCGCATCGGGGACTTCTCTTCCCTGTTTATCTACAGCACTTACATTTATTACCGTGGCATCTTTTCCATCAGCGAGCATCGTTGTTTTGTAAGGCGTTATTACAACTTCTGCGGGAGGACCGGTTGTTTCAACACTTGCTGTAAGTTTCTTTCCCGTTTTTATAAGCTATCGCCGATAAAGTCCCTGGCTCATAATTTACTTCCCATTGAAGATGGCTGTTACGCGGCATTTCTTTTTTACCCAAACTTTTCCCATTTAAAAACAGTTCCACATTATCTGCGTTGCTGTATACCCAGACATCAATAGTTTGCCCTTCTCTGCCTTTCCAGTTCCAATGCGGAGCAATGTGCAATACATCTTTATCTGTCCACCACGATTGATAATAGTAATAAATATTTTTTGGGAAGCCGCACATATCCATAATCCCAAAATGCGAATTGATGTTCGGCCACTCAAAAGGCGTCGGTTCACCGCGATAATCAAAGCCGGTCCAAACAAAACCCCCCATCCACCATGGCCTCACTGCAGCAAGTGACCACCATTGTTCCGCAGTATTTGCCCACCATGGCGCCGTTATATCTTCATCCGGCAGGTATGCATTAACGGTATCCTTTTCATAAATACCTCTTGTGGTTACCGTACTTCCCATCTCTGTTCCAATAATAGGTTGTTCCGGATGATCTTTATGATAAGGATCCACACCAAGAATACGGTAATTAAATCCCCTTACCGGAATCACTTCGTTGACTCCCTTGTAAATATTGGCAACATCTGCCGCGTATGTGCTTGTACGTGAGGGATCCAGTTCTTTTTGTTTTGCGAGCAATGTTTGCGCAATTCGTTTACCCGTACTGTTAGTTTGAATATAGCCTTCTTCATTGCCGATAGACCACATAAAAACCGAAGGGTGGCTGCGGTCTCGCAATATTAGCTTTTCAAACTGGTTAATATATTCATGACTGCTGTTTAATAATCTTGTTTCATCAAGCACCAACATCCCAAGGCTATCGCATGCATCCAATAATTCAGGTGTTGGCGGATTATGCGTAGTGCGATAAGCACTCGCTCCCATTTGTTTTAATAAACCTACCCGGTAATATTGCAAATAGTCGGGTAGGGCGCTGCCCACACCCGCATGGTCCTGGTGATCGCAAACGCCTTTAACTTTAATATATTTTCCATTTAGAAACAGGCCGTCTTTCGTGACGCTGATTGTTCGTATCCCAAATCTTTTTTTATCAGCTATCAATAATCTTCCCATTCGATTTTATTATTGTAATTACGTTGTATAAATAAGGTTGATCAACTGACCATAGTTTTGGATTTATTAATGAAATTTTTTGCTTGATGATTTTAGATTCATTTACGTTTAATGAAACCAGGTTGTTCCTTTGTTTGCCCAACAACTTTTCCCACCCGGTCAGTAATTACTGAGGTAATTGTGCAATTTGAAGAATTAAAATTTTCATTTGCAACCGGCGTTTCAAGATTTATGGAAGCTTTGTTGTTGAGTACGTCTGTATAAACAAAAGTGCCGTTATTCCCAATGTGCACGTTATTATATTCGTTAAGCCATACATGGCGATAAATACCGGCGCCTTCATAAAACCATCCTTCATATTGCGTGGCATCTACTCTTACTACGATAACATTTTCCTTACCGTAATTAATAAAATCCGTGATGTCGTATGCAAAACCTATGTATCCACTTTTATTATTTCCAAGATAGATTCCGTTAATCCAAACATTTGCATCGCGGAAAATTCCATCAAACTGAATTTGAAAACGCTGGCCCGAATCTTTTCTATCAATCAAAAAATGTTTGCGATACCAGCCGATACTTGTTTCAGGAAAAAGGCCACCAACGGGCTTATAGCCGTGAGCCATTACATCAAAATTTGGCGAGTTTACAAACGGAAGTTCCACTGCCCAATCGTGAGGAACGTTTAATGTTCGCCACGAGCTATCATTAAATTTTATATCAACTGCACTGCCATCTCCTTTGCCGGTTTTAGAGAATAATATTTGCGATGGAATAGTTGAAATCTTTTGAAGCATCTGAAGCGTTTCCAAAATGAAATTTCCAATCGTTATCAAAATCAATATGCCTCCCTGGCAATACATTTTGAGCAGAACAAAATTTATTAGAATAAAAAAACAGTGTTGAAATAGCCAATAACTGACGGAAGATTTTTTTCATACAAGCTAATTTTATTTAAATCCATTACTCAAAATATGTAGTCGATATTATTTAAACGCATCCAATGCAACAGTGGGTTTACCTGAGTTATCAAAAGCGCCCAGCGAGTAGCCCTGCCAGTTATTATAGGCTTCGGGCTCCCAGTAAAAAACGCCCAATCCTTTGTTTCCACTAACGGATTTTGTTTTTGCGATAAGATCGTTTATAAAGGAGTTGCATGCGCTTGAATCTGTCCAGCTCATACCCACTTCGCATATCATCACTGGTTTGTTATACCTGGCAATCATGTCGCTCATGTTGGTTTGGCACTCGAATATTATAAGTACTCCATGAATTGGCTGGCGGGTAAAGCGACATGCCGATAATATCCCATTTAGCGCCATTATTTTTTAAACCATCGAATATCCAGCGAAATAAAGAATTATCATATCCATTAGAAATATGAACAATTACTTTTGAACTGTCACTTACTGATTTTACGCCATTGTAGCCTGCGTTTACAAGCAATGCAAAATTGGCCATATTAACCGAAGCCTGTCCTAAAGGCCAAAGCATTCCATCATTAGTTTCATTACCAACCTGCACCCAGTCAGGAAATATTCCATTTGTTTTTAATGAATCCATTACACTAACGGTGTAATCATGAACTGAAATTTGCAAGTCGTTGATATCTTCATTTGCCCACGCAGCAGGAGTTGTTTGATGACCGGGATCTGCCCAGGTATCGCTGTAATGAAAATCAATCATAATTTTCATTCCTGCATTTTTTGCACGGATGGCTTTTGCAACAACATCAGCAGTGTTGTTATACCCATCTGCAGGATTTACCCATGCACGAAGCCTGATAGAATTAATTCCTTCAGATTTTAAAACCTGGAAAATATCCTGTTGAACACCGCTTCTGTTATAAAATTGCAAACCCTGCGATTCCATTTGCGTAACCCAGCTAATGTCAGCTCCTTTTGCAAAAAAAGTATTGACAACGGGTAATGTATCTACATGACGAGTTGTGTCAACCGGCAACGTATCTATAGGGATAGGGGAGGAATTCGATGAACTTTTTTTACAATAAAAATTACTGCTGATGCCTACAAAACATAGTGCCACAAAGAGAAATATTTTCATAGCTGAAATTTACGAGGCCCATTCAAATTTAAAAATAAAAGCCAGCTCATGTGTTGAACCGGCTTTATAAAGATAATTAGTTTGAACATTACTGTTTTGTAACCGTGTATTTTCCTGTTCCAAAATCGACATCTATCAGGTAATTACCTGTAACCGCCGGCCCCGGTGTATTTGAACCAGGAACATCTCCATCATATAATATAGTACCTCCGGTTGCACTTGCACCGCCATATTTATGGGTCCAATCTCCATTTAATGGTAAAAATAAATAGCTTCCGGTTGAAGACAAATTAACAGTCAATTGGAAGTCTGTGAGATTTACCCGGGTAAATTGTTGAGATGGTACAGGAACAGGGATTATTCCATCCGCCCAGTGTTGCATCTCCTACAATATATAAATTCGTTGGAACAGGCATTACCCCTGTAAATGGAGTAACTGTATAGGTTCCTGTTTGGAAATTCACAATAATCTGGTAGGTACCGCTGGTAGCCGGTGCTGGTGTATTAGAACCAGGAACGGCACCATCTGCTAATAATGTTCCGCCAGTTGCACTCGCACCTCCATATTTATGACCCCAATCTCCATTCAATGGTAAAAATAAATAGCTTCCCCCTGCTGTTAGATCTACAATTATGCCAAATGAAACTGCATCTATCTGCGTGAATTGTTGAGAGGGAACAGGAACGGGATTGGCCCATCCACCTGTAGTGGCATCACCCACTATATATAAATTGTCTGGAATTGTCATGGTGAAAGGTGTAACAGTATAAGTACCTGTTTGGAAATTCACTACTATCTCGTACATGCCACTCGTTGCCGGTGCCGGTGTATTTGACCCGGGAACGGCACCGTCAGCTAATAAAGCTCCGCCTGTTGCGCTGGCACCCCCATATTTATGTCCCCAATCTCCATTCACTGGTAGTAATAAATAACTGTTCCCGGCTGTTAGGTTTATTACTATGCCATAAGAAACCGCATCCAGCCTTGTAAATTGTTGAGAAGGTAAGGGAACCGGATTACTCCAGCCACCCGGCGTCGCATCGCCAACGATATATAAGGTTGGCGGTATGGGCGTAAACGTTGTGACACTAATAGTAACCACGCTTGAATTAACTAACGGTGTAGTATAGGCGCTTCCCAAATAACTCACTATTCGAAACTCTACGTTTTTGGTTGACCCGCCGGATACTCCCGCCGCAATGGCCATGGAATTCAAGTCGTTTACCAATATGCTTGAAGTCAATTTCTGATCATATTTTATTGTCTGCGGATGAGCAAAATTATCTCCGGCGGTATCTAATTGAAGAGCATAGCTTATCGTATTATTTCCGTAGCCACTGGCATTCCAGGTAAATGATATTGCATTACTGGTGGCGTTAGATACGTCCAATACTATTGCCGATGTTGATGATGGAGTTAGAGTTATTGGAACCAAATATGGAGTCATGGTTACGGTTACAACATTGGACTTATATTGTTCATTATTATTGGTGTAAGAAGATGTAAGCCGTATATCAACACTAAATGGACTGCCCGGTGCAAAACCAAAACCCGCCAATACATTATTCAATTGATTACCCGTGAACGATACATTTAAAGGGCCATCCACTTCGAAACTAACTTCATGCATAAAATTTCTACCGGTGGAATCCATTTCAACAATAAATTTCTGGTGCGATGAATCGGTAGCATACTTAGGATTGCTCCAGCTAAGCGTAAGCACAGAGTTAGTTGAGTCTGCCGCAGTTGGAGCGATCGTTGTGGTAGATGCGGTAAGCGTAGGTGCAGCCCCATTTCCATAATGAGGCAGGTCAGCAATTTTTTTACAGGCCCCAAATGCAATTATTAAAATAGTTGCGAAAAGTATTTTAGATAAATGTTTCATAAACGTAATTTATTGGAATAATTTATTGTTTTGTCAGCGTCACCTTTCCTCTTTGGAAATCAACATCTATTTTATACGTACCATTTTGATAAAGGGGCTCCGGCAGTTTCCGCCATTTGGCCAGAGATCATAACTTAATGTTGAGGGATCACCTGAAGCTTGTTCTGTTTTTATACTCCATTGCTTATCTGAATCCCACGAACCATTTACCGATAAGAATTTATATTCACCATCACCGATTAATGCTATTGTAATCTGGTAATCTGTTAAACTAACTTGCGTAAATTGCTGAGATGGAACAGGAACAGGGTTATCCCATCCACCTGCAACAGCGCTGCCCACAATAAAGAGATTCCCTGAAACCGGTGGAGCAACTTTAGGTGGTATGGCAAATGGTGTAACTGTAAATTTTAAAACATTAGATACCAATGGCTCTGCACCACCAACTAAAGAAGCTGTTACACGCAGTTCTATATTGTGACTTACCGCAGGCTTAAGCTGGAGCTGGTTTAATAAATAGTCATTAAAAGCTGACTGGGTAAAATCTTTAGATAAATCTGTTCCAAGGGACAGTACCTCCCTGTTTGGATTTGTGAAAGTTTGCGCCTGCAGTATCGATTTCAATCGTATAATTTACATTGAGCGAACTAATCCCGGTATTAAATTGATAATTTGGATTGGTCCATGATAACTGAACCCCATCATTGTCCTGTGATGTATAAGAAAGAGGGATGCTATCTGCAACGGATGCCGATAAAACCGGGGCCGTACCACCTTGAAATATGACACGGTGTTCCTCTTTTTTGCACGCCCACATTCCCGAAAGAATAAAGGCAGAAAAAATAAATATTTTAGATATTCTTTTCATGATGTTATAATATTTTAATTAATAACCTGGATTTTGTGTTAAGTTAGTATTGGCTGATACATCGCTTGCAGGAATAGGATAAATATTCCTGAAAGCTTCAACACCCTTGCCTCCCGCAACTCCGCCCTTCCATGGCCATAAATAACTAGCTGAAGTGAACCTGCCATACCTTATCAGATCAGTTCTGCGGAAACCCTCCCAATACAACTCTCTTGCTCTTTCGTCAAGAATTAAATTAAGATCAATTGAGGAAACATTGCCAGCTGTACTTCCGCCGTAAGCCCTTGTTCGCAACTTGTTGAAATAGGATAAGGCTGTTACATCGTCACCTCCGCCTCCTCTTAAAAAAGCTTCATCATAAATCAAATACATTTCCGCCAAACGGGAAATAGGGAAGTCAATGTCCGCATAATCAACGCTACTTCCTTCCGCACCTGACCTGGTTAAATTTCTATATTTTGTTACAGCAATGCCATCGGTAAATACCGTTTGATTCGCAATATCCAAATTTTGCCCATTTGTATAAAATTCTGCACGCTGATGCAAGTGTACCTGTAAGATCGGGGAAAAGGTTTACCAGATTTTTTGTTGTTCTCAGTCCGGCCCATCCGCCACCAACACCTGTTACCGAGCCACTCATTGAGCCGCCATTTGGTGCATGAGTCAAAAAAGTGGTACCACCAAAGCTTTGACTCCTGGTTCCATCATAATTAATGGTTAATATAAATTCGTCTGTGTTTAAATTATCATCTGCGAGCATTAACCATCGGTAGTCTGAAATCAGAGAATAGCCCGCATCAATAACTTTTTTGGAATAGGTAAGAGCATCGAATCATATTTTGCAGTACCTGTATAGACCTCCGAATTTAAATATGTTCGTGCAAGTAATGCCCAATCTGCAGCTTTATCTGCTCTGCCGTATTCATTTGTTTTGGGAGCAGCTAAATCGGCGTCAATTGCAATTAATTCAGAAGTAACATAATTAAAAAGCTCGCTACGACTTGCCTGCTTTGGTAAAGATGCTCCAAGAATATCATCTTCAGTCACAAAAGGTCCAGTACCAAAAAGGTCCATTATAACGCTGTATTGGTAAGCCCTTAAAAAACGAGCTTCTGTTCTGTATTGTTTTATATTAGTTGCATCTGATCCCGGTTATTCCCCTGCTGCTTACTTTAGCATCAGTTGATTGCCGGATAAACTCATTACATAAAGTGATTTGATAATAACAACGATAATATAATCCTTGTAAAAATGGGTTGGATGATGACCAGTTCATGTTGTGAAAATCCTGAATGCCGGCATCACCCCATGAAATAACAGCTTCATCGGTACTTAACTCCTGGGCCTTAAAATATAAACGGAGAAAATCAGAAAACCCCTCATCTATTCCCTGTATATCGCCATTTCCAGCCGGCCCCTGGTTCCCGGTTAATCCGAATGCAGCATATAGTTTTACAAATGCCTGCTTGTAACCCGCAGGCGTGCTGTATACCTCATCCGCAGTTACATCATTTGTTGGAAGTCTGTCCAGTTTTTTCGTGCAGAGAAATAAATATTGTTGCCGCGAGAAACGCTGAAACAACTAATCTAAAAATATTTTTTTTCATATACTTATTTTAAGCATTTTATTATTTATTCTTATTTGAAAGAAACATTGAGGCCAATGCTATAGGTTCGTGGCCTTGGGTAAAAATTATTGTCGATGCCACCGCCTATTTCAGGATCTAACCCCTTGTAATTTGTAACAACAAAAACATTTTGAACATTTCCTGTGATAGTCAGGGAGGCTAAGTTTCTGAATATTTTATCAAAAGTGTAACCCACATTAATATTATCCAGCCTTAGAAAAGAAGCATTTTCTATGTAATAATCTGACAGGAAAAATTTATCACCGCTGCCCGTAAAATTTGAAGCTAACACGTTTGTTGAACCATTATTCAGATAGCCCAACGGATTAAAAATATTCCTGGTTGTGCCTGTACTTGAAAAAGTATTATTATAAAGATAGTTTCCGAGGTTGGCTCTCAATACAAAGCCCGCATTCCAGTTTTTGTAGTTTACACTGCTGCTTGCACCAAATAAATAATTAGGATCTGCACTTTTATAGTCGTACAAATCTTTCTCATTAATTATCCCATCCCTGTTAAGATCTGAAAATACGTTTTCGATCGGTTTCCCATTCTCATCGTATACCTGCTTGTATACAAAAAACGATCCCCGGCTTTCTCCAACTGAATTTATGAGAATTGTATTACCTACTCCACCGGAAATTCCTCCATATTTATTTCCTGCATAGTTAGGATCGGAGGATATTGTTAATTTAGTAATTTCATTTGTATTATAAGTGCCGTTCAGGTTAACGTTCCACGTTACATACCTGCTTTTTACGGGCACAAGGTTTAATGAAACTTCCACTCCCGAATTTTTCATACTTCCTACATTAGCAACTATCTTGTTACTAAAGTTTGTTCCCGCCGGTTGCACAATTTCGTTTAGGAGATTGGTGGTCTCCTTATAATAATAATCTACATAACCACTGATCCTGTTGTTAAGAAATCCAAAATCCAATCCGGCATTATAGGTTGTAGTCTGCTCCCATTTTCTATTGTAATAGTATCCGCCGGGACGGTACGCCTGGTAAAAATTATCGCCAAGCTGGTATTCGGCCTGCGTATTACTTAATGCATAGTATGATATATAGTCATAATTACCAATACCTTCCTGCTGACCGGTCGTTCCATATCCTAAGCGTAGTTTAAGATCTGAAAAGACTTTAGAGTTTCGTAAAAAGCCTTCATTTTTAATCTTCCAGGCAAACGAACCTGAGGGAAATACACTCCAACGATTATTGGGATTAAACCTGGAGGAACCATCCGTGCGGACCGTACCTGTGAGAAAATATTTATCGTTAAATGAATAATTTAAACGACCGTAATATGAAATTAAAGTATGTTCGGGTTTGTCGAACGGATAGTTAGGTGCGCTTACTACTGTATAATCAACCGTGTAATCAGGATAATTGTAATTAGTAGTTAAGAAATCCTGGTAAGCATAACCAGCAACTGCATCAATTCTGCTCCTGATAGAACTGATATCTTTGGTATAGTTCAAATAAAATTCAAGTAGTGTATTAGCTTTGGTCTGGCGGTATTTATTATTAACACCACCATGCTTTGCATCAGTTGTGCGATGATAAGCGGATGCGGCACTATCAGAAACGTATATGGTACCCAAACCAGTTGAAACATCATATCCTAAATTAAGATTGACATGCAGGTCGGGTAAAAAATGAACTTTGTAATCAATTAAAGCATTGCCAATACTTCTTCTCACTTCACTCACATCATTTCTTTGAAGCAATAATCCAAGAGGATTTAATGGAGCTAATTTTTTTAAACCAGTATTACTGGTAGAATCCAGGATTTCATAAAATCCACCAAACCTGTTGCTGCCTGAATAAACAGGTGAAGTTGGGTTGAAGCTTACTGCTGAACCTATAGCACCTTCATTTGCAAACCTGTTTTCACTAACGGATGCTTTTAAATTGATGTCAATTTTTAAATGATCATCAAAAAAACGGGGACTTATATTTCCCCCAAAAGAATAACGGGATAACTTACCGGTTCTCAATATCCCTTCCTGGTTTAAATATCCTACTGAAAAACGATAAGGCATATTTTTATATCCTCCACTTACACTTAAGTTATTATCTGTACTTATTGCAGTTTGATAAATCTGATCCTGCCAGTCTGTATTATATTGCCCTAATAGTTTTACATTTTCTGTAGAACCGTTGCTTTGAACAAATGAGCGGAATTCTGAAGGAGAAAGCACAGAAACCTTTTTAGCAATATTAGCAATAGAAAGGGTTGTATTAAAATTAACGACCGGCTTACCAGACCTTCCCTTTTTGGTGGTAATAATAATGACACCGTTTGACGCTCTTGACCCATAAATCGCAGCAGCAGAAGCATCTTTCAGAACACTAAACGATTCAATGTCATTTGGGTTTATAAGGCTCATTGCATTAGCGGCACCTGATATACCTCCATTATCCAAAGGAACGCCATCTATTACAATCAGCGGATCATTACTTGCATTTAAAGATGCACCGCCTCTTATCCTTATAGTGCTGCCTGCTCCTGGTGCACCTCCATTAGAGGTAACCTGAACGCCTGGCAGTTTACCCGCTATCAGTTGATCTGGTGTTACAATATTTCCTTTTTGAAAATCTTTAGAAGTAACTTGTCCTATTGACCCGGTAAGATCTTTTTTACGTGCAGTACCATAGCCGATAACAACAACATCAGTTAAAGTTGATGCGGCTGTTTCGAGCGTCACGCTAATGGAGGATTGACCACCAATCGGAACTTCCTGGCGGGCATAACCAACTGCCGACACAACGAGGGTATTCGAATTTTGCGGAACTGAAATTGTGAAACTACCGTCAGCAGCGGTTTGCGTTCCAACTTTTGTTCCTTTAACTATAACGGTAACTCCCGGAAGAGCGGACCCATCTTTTGAAGTAACAATACCTTTTATTGTACTCTGCGCATTTGCAACAAAAGAAAACAGGATTGATAAAATCAAAAGCATATAGGCGCTTTGACTTTAGAGGAATGCTTATTCTCATAGCAACAGTCGTTTTAATTTAAGAAGATTAATTTTACAGTTTTAGTAATGTGTAAAATTTACACAAAACAAAACATGTTTTGTTAAAAAAAAAATTTATTGTAGACAAAGCGGCAACTTTTAGTATGACATTGGTCATGATTTTATATGATCAAAATCATTATGAATTATCTAAAAATCTATCCCTGACCAGGTTTTTTTCTTTTTTTCATATTTTTCATAATCAAACTTGTATAACCTGCCGGGCCTATGTGGCACATTTTGTTCGTCTTCTCCCATATCTACCAGGAAATCCATTGCAAAAAATTTCTTCCTGAAATTTCTTCTGTCAAGTTTGATATTTAAAATCGCCTCGTAAAGATTTTGTAGCTCCCTTAAAGAAAACTTACTTGGGAGCAGGCTCAGGCCAAGCGGGTGTTCCTGTACTCTTTTTTGCAACCATGTATAGCAGTTTTCAAATATTTTTTGATGATCGAAAGCAAGCTCCCTTACATTTTCAACTTCATGCCAATGCAGTTCATTGTCAAGGATATTTAGTTTATGATGTTGGATATTTATGAGAGAACAATATGCAACTGTAACCACACGCCCGGCAGGGTGCCTGTTAACATCTCCGAAGGTATGAACCTGTTCCAGGTAAACATCGTTTAGGCCTGTACGTTGTTTTAATATATGATAAGCTGCTGTATCGAGGTCTTCGTCCGGCTTCACCAGGTCGCCAAGTAATGACCATTTACTCTGATATTTCTTTAGATCCGAACGAATCAACAAAACTTTTAGCTTGTTCTCATCAAATCCAAAAATTACACAATCAACCGATAAAGCAACGCGGTTGATGCTTTGTACTTCGGATTGAATTACTTTAAAGGTCTTTATGTTTTTGTGAGGATTATCATTTAACGTTGTGGCCATGGTGCATATTAAATTAAGAGAATAAAGAAATGATTTAAAAAGAATTCATTAAGGTCTTCATAAAAAACTTATCAATTTCCTTTTACTATTTTGATACTTTGTATTTGTTGCGATTCGATAATGGTAAGCAGGTAGGTTCCTTTGGAAAATTTACCGGCATCGTTTATTTCGATAACATTAGTTCCGGCAATCACATTCTTAATTTGCTTGTATAATTGTCTTCCATCAATATCACTAATAATAAGAGTTGCCTTATCAGGAACTAAAGATTGAATACTTACAACTAATTTTTGCTTAAATGGATTAGGATTTACACTTGCAAATTTTCCTTTTATCTGCATGGTTATTTTTACAACCGGGCTGTATTTAAAATTGCCGTCTTTATCAACCATTTTCAAGCGGTAATAATAAACCAATGAAACAACAGACGAAATATTATCAGCATAAGAATAATTGCTGTTTCCATTGCTTTGATTTGTGTAATTACTGAGAAATTTTTTCCGTCAACACTTTGTTGAAATTCATAATAACTTAAATCATTTTCATTATCAACTTTCCAGGATAATACGTTGGTATTGCCATTATTTTTCCCGGTAAAACTTACTAACGTTACCGGCAACACGATATCTGCATTCAGGTACACATGGTACTCTCCTGGTTGCAGAGTAAAAGATTGTGAAGCGCCGGTTGCAGTAATTTGCGCACCATTTAAATAATCGGTCCAGGTGCCCGCACTCGGAAAAGTAACGGAACCCGTTTGAGACACCACATCAAAATTGCCCATCACTACAACCTTCAGATTATTATCATAAACTTCCATCCATTTGAAAGCTCCGTGATAAATTATAGGTAATTGTGCCGGTAGTAAATGTTGACAGATACGCCGGCATTGTTCTAAGTTTTAATAAACCACTATAAATATCATGTAACGATTTTCTATTTGCATTTTGCAGGTAATTCCATTTTATAGGTTTAGGATCGGTACGGCAATTGTTATTTACGGTAACGCCATCGGAGCAGGTATTAATAGAATAGTCATATCCTAATTCACCAAATTGCCAAAGCATTTTAGGGCCGGGAATTAAGGCCCAAAAGGCCGCCGCCATTGCATTGCGATTTAATCCCGTTGCGGTATCCTTTATATTATAAGCGCCACTGCTGTTACCATATTGTTCATTTTTCCACATTAATCTTTCTTCATCGTGGCTTTCCTGGTAAGTAACCAAAGTTGGATTGGGGAACCCGCGGTTAGTATAAATACTGCCACTAAAATCCCAATCAGTATTATAACCCATTGTTGCCTGGTTAAAGTTATAGTTCATATTCCCCCACGTCATCATTCCACCGTTTGCAGAATATACTTGCTCTTCATTGTTATCTGCAAACATTTCGAGTATGGTATAACTTCCGGGAGCAACTGATTGTTGATAATTGTAAAGTGTGTCCCAGATATTTATTCTTTGCTGGATCATAATTAGCCGCACGTAGTTACGTTACAATTATTACCATTAGCATCGCAGGTATTTGTAGGTGTAAAGCCTTTTGCCAAATCAAAACGATAGCCATCTATATGATAATTTTGTAACCAATAGGCAATTACTCTCTTTCTGAATTCTTTAGTAGCAGCGGTTGCATTGTTAAATTGGTAACCTACATCATAAGCATGTGTATAGTGTTGTGAAAACCACGGATTGTTTGCCGCCGGAATATTATTAGCTATTGTCAAAATACATCTGGACCATAGGTGACGAACCAAACGAATGATTCAATACCATGTCCATAATTACTGCCATACCGTTTTGGTGACAAGCATCTATAAATTGTTTTAATGCGGTTTCCGTTCCATAAACTTTATCGGGAGCAAAATAAAAATTTGGATTGTATCCCCAACTGCTCGCACCTTCAAAATTATTAAATGGCATCACTTCAATTGCGTTTACGCCTAATTTTTTTAAGATAGTTCAATGTATCGGTCAAAGTCTGCCAATTACCTGCAGCAATAAAATCCCGAACCAATAATTCATAGATGACAAGATTTCTTTTATCTGGTTTTGAAAAATTAGTAACCTGCCAGTTATAAGAAGTTTGGCCTGTTTGAACAATACTTGCAAGTGTTCCACTTGCCTGAACAGGGAACGTTTTTAACGCCGGATAAGTAGTTGAAGAAATGCCTGGGTCTACATTTTTATCCAGTACTTTTTCCGTGTTATAATCAGCTACCTGTATACTATCGTCTATGCGGTATTGGTAGGCATATTCTGTTCCTGACGTTAATCCTTTTATAGCAGTGATCCAATAACGAAGCCATCGCGGTGTTTCATTCATTTGATAAGGCGGAGATGCTGTCCAACTATTAGAAATCTCCTACAACCGTTAGTGAAGTTTTTATTGGGTGCATACAAAACTAACGTTGCCGATATCGCCGAAGCATAATAATTAATACCATCGTGAAACCCGTCGGCAGCGGAGCTATTGTGTTAGCAGACAGGAATGTAAAAAGAAAGTGTATCGCTTACTTTGTTTAAGCCATCGTTGGCCTCTGCAATTATCGTCTGGTGCTCCGACAAGTTGAAATGGTGTGGAGCAACATAACTTTAGTTCCGGTAATTGTTGATAAAAGATTTCCATTAAAATATGTCTGTAATGTGCTGCCTGCCTGGCTTGCTTTTCCAAGCGATTGGAAATACGTCTCCAACAGTTTTCGTAATTTTTCCGGCAACGCGGAGTATTCGGCTGATAAAATGGATTATCAATTCTCCGCATACAAGACCGTTATCATAAACAGGAATATACATATCACTTCCGTCAGAGTTTGACTGTTTAAGGACTCCATTACCGCTTCTAAAAAGAATAGCTATTTTCTGTATAGTTTCCGCCGGATTAGATATACCAAAAAATGTACGTAACCCACCAGTTATCGTATACGTCCATTTATTACTGCCAAGGTAAGCGGCCTGAAACGCAGGATTGGTAGTGCCCCATACACTGCTTACATACTTCCAGTCAGAAGAACTTGTACTCATGTTGGTGATAACACCGATATGCACATATACGTCTGAAGTCGGCGTATAATTATTAAGTCCCTGGTTTCCGCGGGTAGCATCCATTGTTATAACAACAGGCGTACTTGCTTCCTGTATAAAATCGGGAGACCATGATAATAATTGAGAAAAACTTTGGAAACTAATAAACAAAAGAGTGCAAGCAAAAAGTATAGCTTTCTTCATATCAGGCAATTTATTGTGTAAAATAAACACATTATTCTAAACATTTAATCAAGCTTGCGAAAAAAAATTTTTAAGGAAGTATTTAAATTAGGAGAAATTTATCCTTAGATAAATAGGAAGGAAAAAATTTTATTATTTATTTGCAGCTGTAAATTTTCATCAAATGAAATAAAATACTTCAACAGGCTGCTTTTATTTTTACAACAATTTTTTAATGTACACAAAAGAACAAACAAAAGATTTACAGGCATTAACAAACAAGCTGTTAAAAGATATCGGAACCGTTGATGAGTTAAGAAATGTTTTAAGGTTTCATGAATACAGGTATTACATTTTAAATGATCCATTAATTTCAGATGCAGAATATGATGGGCTTTATAAGGCATTGGAAAAACTGGAGAAGGAAAATCCTTCATTAATAACTGCTGATTCACCAACCCAAAGAGTTGGCAATAGCTTGAATAAAGAGTTTATAACGGTACCGCATCTTGTACCCATGCTAAGTCTGGAAAATAGTTACAATCCACAAGGACCTTGTCGATTGGGATAAAAGAGCAAAAGGCATTGTAGATACGCAACCAAATAATTTACAGCGCCGAACCAAAATTTGATGGAGCAAGTATTTCGCTCATCTACGAAAATAATATGCTGAAAAGAGGCGCCACGCGTGGCGATGGAATTGCGGGCGATGATATTACAACTAATATTAAACAAATAGGTTCGATACCATTATCGGCAAAATTTTCTGATTATGGAGTTGAATTAATAGAGATACGTGGAGAGGTATTGATTGACAAAGGAAAATTTCAGGCAATACAACACCGCCCTGGCCGAAGAAGGATTGGCTCCGTTAGCCAATCCCCGAAATGCCGCGGCAGGTTCGCTAAGAATGAAAGATCCTGGTGCGGTAAGAAAAAGAAAACTCGAAGCAATTTTATATCATATAAGTTATATTAAATTGAATCAAAAAGGCGCTTCAAAAAATAAAAATCTATTAAAAACACATGCCGGATCTCTTCAAATGCTTGCTGAGCTTGGTTTTAAAACACCTGTAAACGAAAAAAGAGTACTTCAACGAATATTGAAAACGTTATTGATTTTTGCAAAGAATTTGAAACGAAAAGAGATGAATTACCATACGAAATAGATGGAATGGTAATAAAGATAAATGAGATAGAGTTACAGCAACAAGCGGGAAGTACAACGCATCATCCGCGATGGGCAATTGCTTATAAATTTAAGGCGAGGCAGGCAACTTCAATATTAAAAAATGTTGAGTTCCAGGTAGGTCGCACAGGTTCCATAACGCCGGTTGCAAAAATTGAACCGGTACATATTGGCGGAGTTACCGTTTCGTCAATCTCGCTTTTCAACGCAGACGTAATTGAAGAAAAAGATTTGCGTTTAGGCGATACCGTGATTGTGGAAAGGGCAGGAGATGTAATACCCATATATTGTAAAGCCTCTTGCCGAACTAAGAACCGGTAAAGAAAAGAAAATTATTTTTCCGGTAAATTGCCCCGTGTGTGGTGATCCGTTAGTAAAGCCTGAGGGAGAAGCCGTATGGAGATGTGTAAATATTAATTGTGAGGCACAGGTTGTTGAACGCATTATTCATTTTGTAAGCAAAGATGCTATGGATATTAAAAGCCTTGGCGAATCTAACGTTCGCAAATTTTATTCGCTTGGTTTTCTAAAAAATATCCCCGGCATTTATTCGCTTAACTATGCAGAAATGGGCAGATCTTGAAGGATTCGGGCAAAAATCTATTGAAAATCTTCGTACAGCCATAGAAAATTCTAAGAAACAAAATCTACATCGTCTTATCTTTGGGTTAGGTATCCGATATGTAGGCGAGGCCACGGCAAAAACGTTAGCTAAGAGTGTTGAAAATATTTTTGAGCTTCAGCATTTTTCAATAGAGCAACTGCAACAGTTGAAAGATATAGGAAGTAAAGTTGGCGAAAGTATTTATGAATTTTTTCACAACGGCGATAATATTAAAATGCTTAAAACCCTTGCTGGCATTGGGTTAAATACAAATGGCGATAAGATTGAAAATAAAACCGGTGCACTTTCGGGTCAAACTTTTTTATTTACGGGTACGCTACCAACTTTAAAAAGAAGCGATGCTGAAAAACTTGCGGAAGATAACGGTGGCAAACTTCTTTCCTCCGTTAGTAGTAATCTTAATTATCTTGTGACGGGAGACTCGGCCGGCAGCAAACTTGATAAAGCAAAAAAAATAAAATCAATCAAAATAATAAATGAAGAAGAATTTTTAAATCTGATCCAAACTTAGTTTTGTAACTTTATTTTAAACCATACGTCATGATTAAAAAAATTAACGGTGAACAATGGAAGCAACTTCAGTTTAAAGGATGGAAAATATTGCGTAAAAAATATGCAATTTCATCGCATGGCCGTGCGGCCAGTTATTCTGAAGACATTCATAAGGATGGAAAATTATTGGAAGGTTCGCTTACTTCCGGGTATAAAACTTTAAACCTTCATATTGATGGAAGTAATGGCACTATTTATTTCCACCGTGAGGTCGCCAAGTTTTTCACCAAAAAAATTCTCCGAAAGATAAGTTTGTTATCCATCTCAACCACAACAAAACGGATAACAATGCGAAAAATTTAAAGTGGGCATCTCAAAAAGATGTGAGTGTACATCAGCAAAAAAGTCCGGAAAAAATTGCTTACAAAAAAGTTCAGCATTCCAGAACGCAGGGTTTAAAACTTACTTTAGCCGCAGGTAAAAGCAATAAAAGCGACAATTGATAATCCACGCCGCAAGCTTACATACAAGCAAATTGCTGATAAGTATAAAGTAAGTGAAATGACCATTTACAGAATTAAGAGTGGCGAGAATTGGGGCAATGTTAAATAAAAAGATTTTATTAAGAAGCATTAGCCTGACATCTCTTTCCAATTTATGTTTCATTCCTCAACTGTAAGCTTTTTAAAAGAGCTTAAAAGAAATAATAATAAGGCGTGGTTCGATAATCACAAGGCGAAATATCTTTCTGCAAAAATTGATTTTGAAAATTTTGTGCAGCAGATCATATACAGTAATTTCTGCCTTTGATAATGATATAAAAGACCTGCAGGCAAAAAACTGTACTTTTCGCATTAATCGGGATATACGATTTTCAAAAGATAAAACTCCCTACAAAACCAATATGGGCGCTTCCTTTAACAGGGGCGGTAAAAAATCAATATTCGCCGGCTATTATTTTCACCTGGAGCCTGGCGGAAAAAGTTTTGTTGGTGGCGGCCTTTGGATGCCTGAACCAATTGCCTTAAAAAAACTACGGCAGGAAATTGATTATTGCTTCCCTGAATTCCAGAAAATTATAAACAACCAGCTTTTCAAAAAACAATACAATAGCCTCGAAATGAGTGAAGGCCAAATGCTGGTAAATGTTCCGAAAGGATATGATAAAGAAAATCCCTGCAGCCTCCTTTTTGAAATTAAAAAGCTTTGTAGCTATCAAAAATATTCCCGATCAGTTTACTTACAAGTGCCGCACTTTTAAAAGAAACAGAACAGGCTTTTAAGGCGCTCATGCCACTGGTTAAATTCATAAACCGCACTTTGGAATAATCCGAAAATATACTTTCAAATAGCTAAAATAAAACGGCCAGTGATAAAAATCACCGGCCTTGCTTACCTCTGAAACCACAAGAAAAAGTTCTAATTTCTTGATAATGTCTTGAAAGGATATTTAGTTATTTTCGTCCTAAGTTAAAGCTATTGGGTTTGTGTGATCGGTTTTTGAATTCAGGAAAAGGAATCAGGAATGGGTAGCTAAATTAGCAATTATTCGTAAGAAAAAGAATTTTCCCCCATCTAATTAGAATTTTTTTTTAATTCTTCTCCCGCAAGTCTTGCAATTCTTTTTATTTTATAACTGTACCACCATTTCGGAGAGGCTTTTTTCATGAGGGTGTCAATGCTTCTCATACCAAAAAAATTCCAGGCGCCTTTTGCTTTTCCTGCAAATCGAGCTTTGCAAGGCACGAAGGCTCATAGCAAATCCACTATCAAGGTATTCCATGTGATGCCAGTAGCCGGCTGGCATAAATAATGTATCGCCATGTTCCAGAATTAATTCATAACCGTTAGCATATTTTAATGCCGGGAATTTTTCATAATCGGGGTTGCCCGAGCCTTGATTATAATTCGAAAAATCAGCAAGGCTTAATACCTCAAAAGGTTTTCGATATAACTTATGTTGCTCTTCATGACGAAACAATAAAACTTTTTTTCTTCCGGCAAACTGCGTGTGCAGAATATGGGAAAGATCTATATCAAAATGCATGTGTGTTATTGACGTTTGGCCGCCCGTAAATAACATAGGATATTTTTTTACATACCCTTTCATAAGATCTTCAGGCCATGTAAAATCCTGGATCAGCTGCGGAGCATGATCAAAAATATTGAATAAAAAAATTCTCCATCCCGCGGGCCCCTGTTTAATCATATCAACATATTCACCAAAAGTTTTGTAATCATCTGCTGTATTTATCGGCGTGTATGCATCACTCTTTATGTTGTTATAGAGCCCAACTTTTTTATTACCGACAATTTCTTTAAAATAGTCCCACGTCCATTTATTATAAGCCGGCCATTGTTTTGCGAGCCCTGTAATTACCAGCGGCTTTTGGGGCAGGTAATAATTATTTTTAAAATCTTCAGGTGAAATAAATTCAACTTTATCTACAGCTTGTAATTGCATTAAAAATATTTAATTGGCAAAAATAATTATTGTTAGTATCTATTTTAAACGAAAATGATAATAGAATTTTAAAATTCGAAAAAGCCCGGAATTAATGTTTACCAAATTACTTTAAACTACATTAAAAAAAACTAATAAGTGTTAGTTTTGAAAAATTCATTTTCGTAGATGGGCAAGATAATAACCGGAAAAAACAGGTCTAAAAAAGATGTAATCACCCGGAAGGCTTCAGCACTTTTCAGGAAGAAGGGATTTTCGGCTACCTCTATGCGTGATATTGCAGAGTCCATTGGGGTAGAAGCGCCCAGCCTGTATAATCACATCGAATCAAAAAATGATATTTTAATAGACATCTGTTTTAATATTGCGAGGCTCTTTACAGATTTTTTAAAAGAAGTGGAGTATACTTCCGGTTCAAACCTGTCAAAAATAGAAAGTATAATCAGGTTCCATATTTCAATGATGATAGATGAGTTTGAAAATGTTTATATCTCCAACCACGAATGGAAGCACTTACCGGAACCTTACCTAAGTGAGTTCAAGAATCAACGCAGAAACTACCGTTTACGCTTAGCCGCAATTTTACAAAAAGGAATTGATAGAAAAGAAATAAATCGCTCGTTAATCCTACTGTAGCAGTACTTACCATATTATCAGCCATAAGTGGTATTGAAGGCTGGCAAAGATCCGGCAAAAAGATAGACGCAAAATTGCTCGAAGAAAATATGATTCAAATATTAATTGAAGGATTAAGAAATAAATAAAACACAAGTGGCGATTCATTTCCATAAGTTGACGGTTAAAAACATTCGCAAAGAAACAAACGATTGTGTTTCTATTGCGTTTGATATTCCTCCTGAATTACAAAATGACTTTGCTTTTAAGCAAGGGCAGAACATTACCATTAAATCAATAATAAACGGACGAAGAAATAAGACGCTCTTATTCAATTTGCAGCAGCCCGCTTGATAATGAATTGAGAGTTGCAGTAAAAAAGGTTTATGATGGTGCATTCTCTTCGTTTGCCAACGAAAACTTAAAGAAGAGAGATGTGCTTGATGTGCTGCCACCCACCGGAACATTTTTTACTGATGTGAATATTACTAACAAAAAGAACTATGTTTTTTTTGCAGCCGGCAGTGGCATTACTCCCGTGATTTCTATTATTAAAACAATCCTTTTAATGGAGCCCGAAAGCAACGTGACACTTGTATATGGCAACAGAAATGTTTCATCAATAATTTTTAAAGAAGAGCTTGAAGCGCTTAAAGATAAACACCTGCAGCGTTTTAGAATTTATTATGTTTTAAGCAGGGAAAGAACAGAAGCTGAAATAAATTATGGAAGAATAGATGCGGAAAAATGTAAGCGACTTTCGGCTTTGATCGATTATAACTGCGGCAGATGAATTTTTTATTTGCGGCCCGGAAGAAATGATTTTCACCGTGAAAAGATTTTTAGAAAGTAACAAAATTGAAAGTAAGAAAATTCACTTCGAATTATTTACAACGCCTGCAAGAAAAAATATACTCATTAGATACTGAAGCAAAAGAAAAGAATAAGGAAGGAAGCGAGATCACTATAAAATCAGATGGCCGGAGTTTTAACTTCAAACTTGATTACGACAGCAATAACTATTTTGGATGCAGCGATAGCAGAAGGTGCCGACTTGCCTTTTTCATGCAAAGGAGGCGTATGCACAACATGCAAAGCAAAACTTATAGAAGGCGAAGTTGAAATGGAAGTGAATTACGGTTTGGAACCCGATGAAGTAAAAGCAGGATTTATTTTGACTTGTCAGTCACATCCGAGAAGTAAAAAAGTGGTGGTTGATTTTGATGTAAGTCTTAAAATTTGAATTAAAAGACAAAATAGAACATGAAAATTCATGGACAAAGTATTTGCATTGACGCTGATAAAGAAATATTCGTTAGTTTAAAATGGTATCGCGGTGCAGCCAGATATAATAATGGTGCAACCATCTACGGTAAAAAATATTTTATGAGACTTGTAATGGGTTGGGCTCAAAATAAAAAACATATTCCAAAAGCATAAATTGGTTTTGATTTTATCATTTCAGATCTAAGTGGTCCATAGCTTCCTAATAATTTAACTAACACTTGTTAGTTTTTACAATCCTGAATTTGTAACTTTAACTCACAAACTATTACAATGCCAACAGAAAAATTACAAAAAACATTTGACGACAAAATTTCGGAGGAAATAAGAATTGAACCCAAAGACTGGATGCCGGAGGATTATCGCAAAACATTAATAAGGCAGATAAGCCAACATGCACATAGCGAAATTGTAGGTATGCTTCCTGAAGCAAACTGGATTACTCGGGCACCAACTTTAAAGCGAAAAGCCATTTTACTCGCAAAGGTTCAGGATGAGGCTGGTCACGGCTTATATTTATATTCAGCCGCGGAAACAATGGGAATAAGCAGGGAAGAAATGGTTGACCAATTATTAACTGGCAAAGCAAAATATTCATCCATATTTAATTATCCCACCTTAACATGGGCCGATATTGGGGCTATTGGCTGGCTGGTTGATGGCGCCGCAATAATGAACCAGGTTCCATTATGCCGTGCCTCTTACGGTCCGTATGCAAGAGCAATGATACGAATCTGTAAAGAAGAAAGTTTTCACCAGCGGCAAGGCTTTGAAATTTTATTGACGCTTTGCAAAGGTTCAAAAGAACAAAAGGAAATGGCACAGGATGCATTAAATAGGTGGTGGTGGCCAAGCCTCATGATGTTCGGCCCAAACGATGATGCGTCGCCACATTCCGCACAAAGCATGCAATGGAAAATAAAAAGGTTTAGTAACGATGAACTAAGACAAAAGTTTGTTGATGTTTGTAAAGAACAGGCAGACATATTAGGCATTACAATTCCCGATGATAAACTTATATGGAATGAGGAAAGGCAGCATTACGATTTTGGAGACATAAACTGGGATGAATTTTATAATGTAATTAAAGGTAATGGCCCCTGCAATAAAGAGCGTTTAGCCGCAAGAGTTAGTGCGCATGAAAACGGTGAATGGGTGAGAGAAGCGGCACTGGCTTATGCAGAAAAAAAGGCAACAACGTCAGAAGCGATCTGAAATGCGATATTTTAAATTTTGAGGTCACAATTTGTGACCTCAAAAAAAAACAGCTTTATGCAATTATCGGCCATTCAAAATAAAATTTACGAGATAAGAGGCCAGAAAGTTATGCTTGATTTTGACCTGGCAGAAATGTATGAAGTTGACACGAAAGTGTTGAACCAGGCAGTTAAAAGAAATGCAAATCGTTTCCCCACTGATTTTATGTTTAAAATAACACGGAACGAATATAATTCTCTAAGGTCACAAATTGTGACCTTAGAGAAAAGTGAAGGACGTGGCAAATATTCTAAATATCTGCCTTCCGCATTTACAGAACAGGGCGTAGCAATGCTTTCAAGTGTTTTAAATAGCGAAAAAGCTATCGAAGTAAACATTGTCATCATAAGAACTTTTGTATTGATCCGGCAGTTTGCCTTAAATTATAAAGATCTTCATCAAAAAATAATGAAACTTGAAAAGAAATATAATGCAAATTTCAAAGAGATTTTTCAGGCATTAAATTTATTGTTAACTGATAAACAACACCAGGAAGATTTTGCCAAAAGGGAAAGGATTGGTTTTAAAAAAGAAAGTAAATCGACATGAAATCAACAGAACCGCTTTGGGAAGTTTTTATAAGAAGCAAACAAGGCCTTGATCATAAACATGTGGGAAGCCTTCATGCGGCCGATGCACAAATGGCAATTGAAAATGCAAGAGATGTGTATACCCGCCGGATGGAAGGTGTGAGCATTTGGGTTGTTGAATCAAAATACATTCATTCGTCCAATCCCGATGAAGCGGCAAGCCTATACGATCCTGCCAATGATAAAATTTATCGTCATCCTACTTTTTATAATTTACCTGATGAGTTAAAACACATGTAACATCCAATGCAGAACGACCTATTTACCTATGCGCTTCATCTTGCCGATAACAGTCTTATAATGGGACATCGGCTAAGTGAATGGACTGGCCATGGACCTATGCTGGAACAGGATATCGCTATAAGTAATATAGCCTTGGATTTAATAGGCCAGTCAAGAAATTTTTATCAATATGCTGCAACCTTAAGAGAAGATGGTAGCAACTGAAGATTCACTTGCCTATTTGCGTGATGCAAGAGAATTCAGAAATCTTTTAATCGCCGAAATACCAAATGGTGATTGGGCAAAAACAATCATGAAATTATTTTTATTCAGCACCTGGCAATTTTATTTGTTTCAACAATTAATAAATGCATCGGATAAGCAATTGGCGGCAATTGCAGAGAAATCTTTAAAAGAAGTAACCTATCACGTTAGATGGAGCAGCGAATGGGTTATTCGCCTTGGAGATGGAACTGAAGAAAGTAATAGAAGAATAAAAGCAGCATTGGAAGAAGTTTGGCCTTTTACCGGCGAAATGTTTTTACCGGCCGAATATGAAAAATCTCTTTTAAATACTCATGTAAGCGTTAACGTTAGTGATATAAGAAATGATTGGAATAGCAAAGTAAAACTTGTTTTGGAAGAAGCAACATTAGACTTTCCCGAAAATAAAAATACCTGGATGCAAACGGGCGGCAAAAACTGGAATTCATACAGAGCATCTTGGTTATATACTTGCAGAGATGCAGTTCTTACAAAGAGCCTATCCCGGCTGCGAATGGTAATGAACTATGGAAAAAACTCAAAGAAAATATTACAATTGGCAACATCTGGAAATTGATGGAGGATATTTACGATCCCGAGATTCCGGTTTTATCGATTGTTGATTTAGGAATTGTAAGAGATGTACAAATAAACAATGATACATTGAAGTTTTCATAACGCCAACATATAGCGGATGCCCTGCAATGGACGTAATTTCGATGAGTATAAGAATGGCACTTTTACAAAATGGATTTACAAATATTAAAATCACGCAACAACTTTCTCCTGCATGGACTACCGATTGGATGACACAACATGGAAAAGAAAAATTAAAAGCTTATGGAATTGCTCCGCCGGTTGGCAAAAGTTTTGATAAAAAATATTTAGAAGATTTAAAAGTTGAATGTCCGCTTTGTCATTCGCAAAATACAAAACTAATCAGCCAGTTTGGATCCACAGCTTGCAAGGCTCTGTACCAATGCAGCGATTGCCTGGAGCCGTTTGATTATTTTAAATGTCATTGAATCCAATGTATCTTTAAACAACGCAATCATCATTAAATTTCCTTTTTTGTATGTCTTCTATTCTTTTAGAAATAAAAAATAACATTGCCTTTGTTACTTTCAATCGCCCCGAAAAATTCAATGCATTCAACAGAGAAATGGCGCTGTGCTTTTCAAAAGGTTTTAGACAACTGTGAAAACGATAGTAGCATAAGATGTGTTTATCTATCGGGGGCAGGCAAGGCTTTTTGCGCCGGCCAGGATCTTTCAGAAATAACCAATCCCGACGGGCCTGGCATGGAAAGAATTTTAAAAGAACATTACAATCCAATCGTTACTAAAATCAGAAACTTAAATAAGCCGGTAATAGCGGCCGTGAATGGGGTAGCGGCCGGAGCAGGCGCCAACATTGCTTTATGTTGCGATGTGGTAATTGCAACACAATCTGCATTCTTTATCCAGGCATTTAGTAAAATTGGTTTGATTCCGGATAACGCCGGAACATTTTTTTTACCCCGCTTAATAGGGATGCAAAAAGCAAGCGCCTTCATGATGTTGGGAGATAAAATTTCTGCACAGGAAGCCGAGAGAACAGGAATGATTTATAAATTTTTTGCAGATAAAATTTTTGCTAAAGAAGCTGAAAAAATTGCTTTCACACTTGCGGAACTTCCAACTAAAGGTCTCGCCTATACGAAACAGGCACTTAACAAATCAATTGAAAATACATTGGAACAACAGTTACATACTAGAAGATGAACTTGCAGCAACAAGCGGCACTAACTAAAGATTTTAAAGAAGGAGTGGCAGCTTTTTTAGAAAAAAGAAAACCGAAGTTTACAGGCGAATAATCATTAATGACGATTAGATTAAAATATTAAATACATGATATCGAAAGATGAATTGGCAAATAAGGTTATTGCACAAGTAATGAAAGATGATCTTTTCAGCCAATGGCTTGGCATAGAAATCATAGAAATAAAGGAAGGTTATAGTAAATTAAAAATGGTTGATAAGAAACGAAATGATCAACGGCCTGGGCATTGTTCATGGCGGAATTGCATTTTCTCTTTAGCTGATACTGCTTTTGCTTTTGCCTGCAACAGCCGAAATAATTTATCTGTAGCGCTTGACACGTCAATTAATTTTCTAAAGCCGGTACATCCCGGAGATGAACTTACTGCCGAAGCGAAAGAAATACATAACGGGAAATCAACAGGGCTTTATCAAATTACAATAACCAACCAACGCAATCATATTGTTGCCTTATTTAAGGGAACTTGTTTCAGAACTAATAAAACCCTGGTTTAACTGCTTACCTGTCATCTCTCCAAATAGTTACAGAATCTGTTGCATCTTTAAAAAAATTTACCGGTTTTCCATCACCACCTCCTGCAAAACCACCATCGGGATGACCAATTACATTACAATTTTCATCAAGAACCAGGCTGTATTGATCACAGCATTGTGCAGGAATATAAAAGACTCTTTTCTTGTGGTAAGTATACTGGATAATTGATTGAGGGGGATTGCCTTTCGGTTCGCTTTTAAATGTTTCTATCTTTTGTTGTACGCATGATGGCACTCCCGTTGTTTGAATAATATTTTTTGTGCATGAAAAAAAACCTATACACAAAATCAAAAAAATGCTATTTCATTATTCCTTACAATAATTTTTAATGATTATTAATTTACTGACAATGACAGCTACAAACTACATTCCGTTGCATGCAAGTTTGGCAAACAATGTTAACTCTTTGCCCGCACTTGTTAAAAATTATTTCATAAATAAAACTTTGCGACCTTTACCGCAATGGAAAAGTCAAATTTTATAGATTACATAAGAATATTTTGTAAAAGTGGCCATGGCGGCGCAGGAAGCACGCACTTTATGCGAAATAAACTTACGGCTTTTGGCGGACCCGATGGCGGCGATGGTGGAAGAGGCGCTCATATTATTCTTCGTGGAAGCAAAGATCTTTGGACGTTATTACATCTCCGCTATTTTAAAAATGTGCTGGCGGAAAATGGCGAGAATGGAAGTAAAAATAATTGTACCGGCCGTGATGGTAAAGATATTATTATTGAAGTGCCATTAGGAACTATTGCAAAAGATGAAGAAACAGGAAAGGAAGAAGCCGAAATTTTAGAAGATGGCCAGGAAATAATTTTAATGAAAGGAGGAAGAGGTGGCCTGGGAAATTCTCATTT
Source organism: uncultured Chitinophagaceae bacterium (assembly GCA_963756945.1). Lineage (GTDB taxonomy): Bacteria > Bacteroidota > Bacteroidia > Chitinophagales > Chitinophagaceae > Ginsengibacter. Next base: position 352,215 of record CAVWQJ010000007.1, read on the forward strand.
TGCAACACCAACTAACCAGGCACCTCAGCATTCGCAACCAGGTGAAGAAGGCGAAGAGGGATGGAAAATTTTGGAATTAAAAGTACTGGCTGACGTTGGGTTAGTAGGTTTCCCTAATGCTGGAAAATCAACACTGCTTTCAGTTATAACAGCCGCTAAACCTAAGATTGCCAACTATGCGTTTACCACTTTAACGCCGCAGCTTGGTATGGTTGAATATCGTGATCATAAAAGTTTTTGTGTTGCCGATCTTCCCGGAATTATCGAAGGAGCAGCCGAAGGCAAAGGATTAGGATTTCGCTTTTTAAGACATATAGAACGTAATCCCGTTTTGCTTTTTGTGATACCTGCAGATAGCAACGGCCACCGCGAAGAATTTGAAATTTTAAAAAATGAATTAAGAGAATATAATCCCGAGTTGCTTGATAAGAAATTTATTATTGCTATTAGTAAAAGTGATATGCTCGATGACGAATTAAAAAAAGCTATTGAAAAAGAATTGCCCGCAGACATTCAGCATATTTTTATATCGTCAATAGCCAACCAGGGGCTTGTACAAGCTTAAAGATATTTTATGGGCTGCCTTAAATGAACATGAAATTATTCAGAAATAATCTTTTACATGCCCATTGCTTGTATATTAGATATATTTTAAAATTTAAACAGCAATATAACGGGCTTCATTGAAGTCTATTTACACGAACATGCGTAAAATTTTATTTTTCATAAACCCAATTTCCGGAACGAGGAACAAACTAAGTCTGGAAAAAAAAATCATAAAAAAATGCCTGGAGTGTAATATTGGCTTCGAATTATTATCAACTGCAGTCGACGGTAATTATTCTTTTTTAAGGGACAGAATACAAAACGATAAAATAACGGACATTGTAATTTGCGGGGGAGATGGAACCATAAGCCCCGTTATATCTTCATTATTAAATATTAAAATAAACGTTGGTATAATACCAATGGGTTCAGGCAACGGGCTGGCATTTACCGCTAAAATTCCGCGTTCCGTTGATAGAGCACTTGAAATTATTTTCGCAGGCAAAACCAGGTTGTGTTGATGCTTTTTTAATCAATGGAAAGCTAAGTTGTATGCTTTGCGGTATTGGCCTTGATGCACAGGTGGCGTATGATTTTTCCTTACAAAAAAAACGAGGCTTATCAACTTACATCAGGCAAACGTTTAAAAATTTTCTATCTGCTTCGCCCTATCATTTCGAATTAAACGTTCAAAATGTACAAATAAAAACAAATGCTTATTTTATTTGCGTTGCCAACAGCAATCAATTTGGAAATAATTTTACCATTGCTCCGGAAGCAAGTTTAAATGATGGACTTCTCGATGTAATTGTGGTTAAGAAAATGAGCAAACCACGAATTATATGGTCAGTTTTTAAACAAATGAAAACTGGTAAAATAATAACTTTCGAAGAGAAGAATTTTAATAAAAAAAACGTGCTGTATTTCCAAACGAATGCGCTTGAAATTCTAAATCCCGATATGGCGCCTCTGCATATTGATGGTGATCATGCTGCTACTGCTGAAAAATTTACGATTGAAATTCTTCCTTCAGCTTTTACTCTTATAATGCCTTAACGTTGTAAATATTTTTTAACTTCTTCAAACGCCTCCACATTATTTTTTCTGCCCAACGCAGCAATTACTTCTTTTTTTTCTCTCGCCGTGAGATGAAAATTTAGCGTTGCTCCTTTTTCTTCTTTTTCAGGAATATACATAAAAGCAACCCGGTGAAAATTACTATCAAGGTTTTGAGCATAAGTAATTTCATCATCCTGGAAATAATCCTGTAACCGAAACCAGTTAACCTGTAACATGGAGAATGGTTTGGTAAGAATACTTATTATACCACCATTTTCGTAAGGCGTTGCCCAGCTTCCTTTTTGCATAGCCCGAACCTGTATAACCAATACTCCGGAAGTATTGACTTTAATCCAGTCTTTAAAGACATATAAAAAACGTAAAGAAGTTTCTTCACCATAATTATCGCGAAGACCTGCATCCATAACATCTATTACCGGGTGGGATGGAAGCCACACACTTGGTAAAATATACGGGTAGCTTGCGTTCATTCTTAATGCCGTGAGTAAACGAAGATTCATCGGGTTCTCATTCTTAAACATGGCCGCAAAATCTACTGCATCAGGACCGCTCATTGCTGTTGAACTATCAACAAAGGCAGGGTTGCATCATAAAACTTATAGGCTGGGTCGAAACCATCATCTTTTTTAAATCTCTTGTTATTACAGAATTTAAAATCATCAGCGGTATGTTGGCCTTCTTTTCATCGTCCTTATAAAAACCAATATTCTTATCAAGAATTCCCCGTGTATTCGAATTCAGTTTTTCTTCAAAAGCATACCCCCTGTCTTTAACATAACGGTAAGGGCCAACCGAAAATTTTTGCGCCGGAGAAAGAAGGTCTCTTGCTATCATTGAAGAAAATACAGGATTCAATAAGTCTTTCGAGATGTTATTGATATATCTTTTATTTTGAAGATCAATATTTTGCCCATTGGCCCGCTCTCTTACCAATTCTCTAAAGTATGCCGCAGCCAGCATTCCACCGGAGGCACCGCTCATAAGAACTGTTTTTTTCATAATAGTTCCGCCACTGATACTATCAAGTTGCTGTAAAATGTTCATGGCAAACGTTGCGCTTCTTACTCCGCCGCCGCTAAAATTAAAAACAATCATCAATGGCTTCTTATCTTCCTGCTTCGCCTTCCAGCGATTAAGAATTCCTACCATATTATTTTTATCCGCTTCAACTTTGTCGGGCGTATTTAATGCTTCCAGTGCCTTTAGCGAATAGTCAGGTCTTACGGTATGCGTATAGTCGAGACCGAAAGCCTTATTCCTGGGATCAATTATATCATATTCGTATAAAATATTAAGAATGATAAAAAGGAAAATGACAAATAAAATACTCCAGCTTCTCATGAAATAGGAAAGCGCACCTATGAATGCGATCAACAAAGCAAAAAGTATAAGAATGCTTGCAGCAGCAGGTACCTGGAAAATTTTATGATCGAGAAAAAAACCGATAAGCATCATAACTATAAAAGCAAGTATTATAGTAATGATCGCCGAAAAATGATGTCTTTTAAAAATTGTATCCAGGAACTCCTGGCTATAGTGACCTACTTTTCTGCGCCTTTCTCAACCGGAATCGGTTAGTTAAATAATAGCCTACCGGTAATCCAAAATTGTTGTCGGCAAAAGCATCTTCATGCTTTTCAAATTTTTTGTTTTCATCAAAATCTATGAAGCCCGGCTTAAAGGTTCTTACAATTCTCCTGTCGGCAGTAAAGAAATAGGCAAATGAAAGTATTAATACCAAAAATAATCCGCCTGTAAAGCCTGCGGCAATCGCAATAAATTCTGCCAGGGGAATTAATTCCAAATTTCTGTCGAAGGACAATGCTTCAAAAAAATAAAGCACTAAAAAGCAAAGAGGGATGATTGAATTATTGACGCAATATTTTAAAAAGGGTTTGGAATTGGTTGCCAGAAAACGAAAGCGCTGACTGTGTAATATAAAAGTCGTGATGTTCCAGCTCATTATAAAAACACCTGTTGCAACGCCTGTAATGGCAGCGCCTCCGGCATTTACATTACCCAAATATTCGGGTGCAAGAAATAAAGCATTTGCGCCAAACAGCTTCATAAAATTTCCCGTGATCGTTAAAAAGAGAATAAGCCAGAAAATCAGAAGTACCTGGGATTTCCTGAAATGAAGAAGTAGTAACTGTATAGGAAATGAATAATAAAAATGTTTTATAAATTCCCTCATAGAAAAAGATTAATCCTTTCAATTTAAGCAATACCACCCGGTGATGATCTTATGATATATAACATAAAAACTATTGACATTAAAAACAAAATAGCCATTAACTGATGGGCAACGCCAAACCACACAAGGTTATTGCCGTACGGCGAGGTTATTACAGTAGTTATCCCCAATAAAACCTGCACAATAATAAAAACTAATGGAATAGATCTTGCTTTGTTGAATAATAAAGTTCCCTTAATTTTTATTGCTTTAATAAACCATATCAATACACCAATTAATATAATATACGCAATGCCCCTGTGTATAAATTGAATGGTAATTTTATTATCAATCAAGATTTTTCCAGCCGGGGGACAAACTATCAATCGAAGCGGGAATCCATTGCCCGTTTATTTGGGGCCAGGTAGGGGCTGCGGTTGCAGCATGCAACCCCGCCATAAATGCGCCATAAATTAATTGAACAAATAAAATACAAAGAATAACAAACGTAATTTTTCTTAAACTTCCATTTACGATTAATTTGATTTCGATTAACTGACAAGCTAAGCGCAAACCATAACGTATAGCAAAGCAACAACAAGCGCCGCCATAAAATGAGTTGCCAATTCTATATGTCCAACAAACATTCTTTCGGGTACCAGCCCGCTTTTTACCATTATCCATCCAATAATTCCCTGCATGATTCCTAGAAGAAATAAAATAATAAAAGGGCCTATCATCTCTTTCCTGAATTGCTTTTTTATAAAAAATAAAAAAATCCAACTAAAAAAACAAGACCCATCAATCTTGCCCAGGTGCGATGAAACCATTCCCAGAAAAAAATAAATTTAAAATCACCTAAAGAAAAATTGCTGTTCATGTAACGGAACTGGTCGGTATGTTTATACCGGTCAAATTCTGTCATCCATTGTGTTGTATTCAAAGGAGGCAAAATTCCGGTAATCGGTTTCCATTCCGTAATACTTAATCCCGATTCGGTTAATCGTGTAATTCCTCCCAATAAAATTTGAACCATTAACATTATGACACCTGCGAAAAGCCATTTGGCAACATTATTAGAATCACTCTTTTTTAATTCAATCTGCATATTCAATTTTATTTCGCGGCAAAGTTAACCCTGCGCAGGGATAGATATTAAAACAATAATTTTTCTAAATAGAGAATGTTGAAAAAATAATCACATATTTTGAAAAACCTCTTTTATTTTTGAAAAAAATATTTTGCTGTTACCTTTCTATCATAATAAATTTATTGAAGCCGGTCATTGATGAAGTTGGCCGCGGATGCTTTGCAGGCCCTGTGTATGCTGCTGCCGTTATATTACCAAAAGATTTTTATCATCCATTATTAAATGATTCGAAACAATTAACTGAAGAAGAAAGAGAACAACTGACGGCCGGTAATTGAAAAAGAAAGTATCTGCTTTTGCGGTTGCAAGTGTAAACAACGAATGAGATTGACCGAATTAATATTTTGCAGGCATCTTATAAGGCTATGCATCTTGCTTTAAATAAATTATCGAAACATAGCCTGAACTATTATTAGTTGATGGCAACAGCTTTAAGCCGTATAAAAAAATTCCTCACCAATGCATAATAAAAGGCGATGGTATGTACGCATCAATTGCCGCTGCCAGTGTCTTGGCAAAAACTTACAGCGATGAATACATGATAAACTTCATAAAAAACATAAAAGTGTATTGCTGGCACAACAATAAAGGCTATGGAACAGTCGGAACATCGCGATGCCATTAAAGAACATGGCTTATGCAGGTATCACCGCAAAAGTTTTAATATCTATGCTGCTATTACAGACGATAACTGTTTACCTGTAATCTGGCTGAAATAATCAATTTGAATGATTTTATGATTTCTTTCTAAAGTCGAACTCAAAATCATTTTTCGAGGTCCTTCTTTAAGTTTAAAAAATTTTATGCCCGCCATTCGCCCAATCCCTGCCGCATCACTGTCCATTCATCTGTAGTGCAATCGACAACGGTAGAAGGAATAATGCCGCCTGACACCTCCATCAATAACAAAATCTACAAGCTTCCCAAATTTTTCATAAATGATTTCAGGATCTGTATATTCCTCTGCTATATCTCCCGGAAGAGATGCACTTAAAATAGGATTTCCCAAAGTTTCAAGAATTGAGCTACAGATAACGTTATCGGGTACACGAATTCCGACAGTATCTTTTTTACTCTTCAAAAGTTTAGGACCGCCTTACTTGCGGGAAGAATAAAAGTATACGGCCCAGGTAAATAGTTTTTAAGAACCGGTATAAAGGCGTATCAATACTTTTGGTATAGTCGCTCAGGTGGCTCAGATCTCTTGCATATAAAAGAAAGTTGCGCCTTATGGGGATCTATATTTTTTATTTGACAAATACGCTCAATTGCTTTCGGATGATATATATCGCAACCAAGTCCATAAATTGTATCAGTGGGATAAATAATTACGCCTCCATTCTTAAGGCAATCAACAACCTGGTTAAGCAAGCGCTGTTGAGGATTTTGGTGATGTATACGTAGCAACATATTATTACTTTAAGACAAAGTTAAGAAACCCGGATAATTTTTAAAACTTCAAAATTATCGACGTCAATTACTATACCAACTTCCAATATTAATCTTTTACATTTGCAGCGCTAAAACAAAAAATAAAGCGATAAACAAACATGGCAATAATTACACTCGGAACAATGGCGTTTGATGCAATTGAAACTCCTTTTGGAAAAATTGATAAAATTGTTGGAGGCTCAGCAACTTACGTAGCTTATGCAGCCAGCCATTTTGCGAAGCCCATTCAGCAAATTTCTATTGTGGGAAATGATTTTCCGGAAGATGAGATGGAAGAACTTAGAAGACGGGGTGTAGAGTTAGCTGGTGTAGAAATTGTAAAAGACAAAAAGTCTTTTTTCTGGAGTGGAAAATATCATCTTGATATGAATACCCGTGACACCTTAATTACGGATCTTAATGTGTTAGCCAATTTTGATCCAAAAGTTCCGGATGCATACCAGGGTTCGGATTTTCTTATGCTTGGAAATTTGATGCCGTCATTGCAAATAAGTGTAATAAATCAATTAAGGAAGAGGCCAAAATTAATTGTTTTGGATACGATGAATTTTTGGATGGAAAGTGCTTTGCCCGATTTGAAAACAGTATTAACAATGATTGATGTGTTGATGATAAATGACAGTGAAGCAAGGCAACTTAGCGGCGAATTTTCATTGGTGAAAGCAGCAAGGAAGGTTATGGAAATGGGACCAAAATTTCTTATTATTAAAAAAGGAGAACATGGCGCTTTATTATTTTATGATGATCATGTTTTCTTCGCTCCTGCGTTACCGTTAGAAGATGTATTTGACCCAACAGGTGCGGGAGATACATTTGCCGGAGGCTTTATTGGTCATCTTGCTCACACGAAAGATATTAGTTTTGAAAATATGAAAACTGCCATCATCGTAGGTTCTGCAATGGCGAGTTTTTGCGTTGAAAAATTTGGCCCGCAACGATTAAAAGAAATTACTAAAAAGGATATTGATATCCGCTTAAAGGAGTTTGTACAATTAGTAAATTTTGATATTGATCTGGTATAACAATGTACGATATACGACGTGTGATGTACCATGTTAGCGTTACAATTCTTTAAACTTTATTTATGCTTGGAAATAATTATACTTATTTTTCTAACCAGGCGAAATAGGAAGACTAGCCCAGTAAAGGGCTAAAACCCGGCACCTGGAAAATCTATACATAGTTGGTTGGATAATTCAGAAATTATTGGCTGTTATCGCAGGTGTTATAATATTTGAAAAGGACAATCTTTTTTCAATAGGAATGATAGGTCTCGCTTTTGGCAATTACAAGTTATTTCATAATTAAAGCGCAACTTACCAAATTTCCCGATTATGTTGATGATGATATTAACAACATTGGAAATAATTAAACTATGTTAAAATAAGTGTAGTTATTGATATTTTCTCGCCAGCACAACAGTATTTTTAAATTGCTTTTTCTTACCCGATGTATTAAAAATTTCCGTGTAAATATAGATTTCCTGATGCTGCTCTTATCGTTCAATCCAGGCCGGAGATCCATCAAACCAGGAAGTCTTTTTAAAAAATAAAAATGGGATGCTAAAACCTTCCTGGCTTGTATTATTTGATTAAATTTGACGATCTAAATATTATGCATACTTATAAAATTCTATTGCAAAAAGAACCTGAAGGAGGATTTACTGTTACCGTACCCGCCTTACCAGGTTGCATAACTTATGGAGAAAATATTGATGAAGCCATCGCAATGGCAAAGGAGGCTATTGAGCTTTACATTGAAGAATTAACAGATCGTGGCGATCCAATTCCCGATAATAATAATACGCTTGAATATTCTTTAAATCTCGTGAATGCATGAATTTGTCGCCAAAGCATCTAATAAAATTGCTTGAACAGAACGGGTTTGTCTTCAGGCGGTCAAAAGGCTCACATCATTTGTATTATAACGCTGCAAAAAATATTACAGTTACCGTACCATTTCATGGAAATAAAGACTTAGCGAAAGGAACTTATCACGCAATACTAAAGCAGGCAGGCATTGAAAATAAATGATTGGGCTTGTAAAAAACTAATATCTCCTCGCCAGTACAACAGTATTTTTAAATTGTTTTTTCTTTCCCGCTGTATTAAAAATTTCTGTGTAAATAATGTAAATGCCTTGTGGCAATTGCCTGTTCTTATCATCTAATCCATCCCAACGGTAATAACCTTGCAATCCATTTAAAGAATTTTTCTGAAGATAACGAACAGGCCGGCCCGATGCATCAAATATGGTAATATTAGACACATACCCCGGAGAAGGAAAACTATAATTTATCGTTGCAAAATCATCATTGCCATCATTATCGGGCGAGAAATATATTTGGTGTAACGGTTATCGTACCTGGCACATCTTCGTTTACGCTATACTGTGAGTTCTTATAACCAGGCGTTCCATAACCCGCAGACGTGGCCGCAGAATGAAAATTACTTTGTAAAGATGGGCCGTCATAGTTGATACGTTCCAATGAAACACCTTCAGTATTTGAAATTAAGCGGAAATTGCCATTTATCAGAATAATCTACTTCATCAACAATATTACCTTGCCCGTTTAATATAATTACATAGCCTGCATCGTCGGAAAAAGACGGCATGCTACTTACTGCTATAAATGCATCAGGATTGGTTGTTATATATTGACTTTTTACCGCATCAGGTTCTGATGTAAGAACGATATAATCCTCCTGGAAATAATAAATAGTTATCAGCAGAAACCTGCTGAATATTGCTGATCGTTCCACTGCTGCGATTGGCAATATATGCATGACTCAAATCAATTATTTTTTTAGAGCGATTATATAATTCCACATAGTCCACGCCGTTAGGTTTGGGATTATACAATATTTCATTAATCACAAGGTCCATGCTATCGGCATCTTCCGCAATTCCAAATCTTGCACTATTTTTTGAGCCGACAGTATTACCGTTGCAATCGGCAACATTTGCTGCAGTAACCGTATAGACAGTTCCTGCAACAATCGGAGAATTCAAAACAAGATTTACTTTATCAAATACCGGAGGCACACCGGTAGCACTTATAGTACTTACTCCATTATCAATAGAATAATTAGAGACTGTCGCCGCCTTTGTACTATCTAACGGTTCGTCGTACACGAGAGTTATAGTCGTGCTGTTTACTGCGAACGCACGCAAAAGGCTGGGGTTGGTTTGGTCTGTATTTACTCCATCTACAGAATTCTTTTTACCCGGCGTACCACCCGAAGGATCAGCACTTGCTTTCCAGTTACTCATGCCACTGCACGGATTTTTGATATCTATCATTTCCAATGTCCATCCCCCGTCTTTCTTTAGTTCATTTTGATACCATGATTGATGAATATTGAACCGCGTGAATTGTTTTGCCTTCTGCGGAATATAGAGAAATCACATCGCCATCATTATCAAGAGAAGGAAAGCTGGTAACACTGATAGTTTTTCCAAAAGGCGCGAGGCCTGCTACTGCAGAACCAGTGCAAACAATTACAATGCTATCCGGTTGCAAAACAAAATCAGGAAGAGCTCCTGATGGCCCTGCAGCATCCGCAATTCTCCATCCTTGTAAATTAATTGCAAATGCAGAAGTGTTTCTCAGTTCAATCCATTCACTGTTTGGCAAACTTACCTGGGGCGTTGGATCGGCCATTATTTCATCTATAACGATATCATATTGCTGAGGTGCATAAAAACTAAAATTTGCCGTGCCATTGTTTATCGCATTACCGGAAAGATCAGAAACTCCGTTTACGATTAGCGTGTAGGTGACAGCGTTAGTTAATGCGTTAGTAAATGTAAGGTGAACAAGAGCAGGGTTTGTTCCGTCAAGCGTTGCCGTCGACGGGCTGCCTAAACCATTATTGGCAACATAATTTGTTACCAGTTGGCTGCTGTTTATTTCAACCGGTTCATTAAATAATACGTCAACAGCATTGGCAGAAATTGCAGTTGCAGATTGCAGAACGGGGGGCGTAATATCGGGCACGTAATTCGTAATTTCAATATCATCAAAAAAATGCTTTTGAAAGAAATGAAGAGGTACTTTGCTTTATATAAAATCCGAAAAATGCCGAGGATGTATAAGTTGCGTCTGTAACAGAACCTTCGGTTGTATAGCTATTTCCTGTGCCGCTTAAATCTCTTGAAAGAATCCATTGATTTGAAGCATCTCTTATAACTTTTATTTTCATAACATTATTACTGCTATTCAAAACGCCATCAGCTCCGTCAATTATTTTGGTAATGACTCCACCATTATCTTTCCGGTAAAGGCATATTTCATCATTTGTATTGCCTATGCGAACAAAATATCCCGTAGTTGTATGTGAGTGTAAGATCACCATCAGAAGCTGTTAAATAAACATCAACATAATTGGCTGAAGAAGGATTAAATGCCAATTGAATGTACATTTCCCATTGAGCAGATGTAGCCAGGGAATTTGGTGTAGTGAGAAAATAATTGCTATTTGCAACCGTGTTGTTACTTTGCAGTTGTAAAGATGAATTCACAATAAAATCAGAAGTACCACCTGACCAGGCAGGATTGCCAGTAAAATCCCCGTCATTAAAGTTTTCTGAGAGTTGAGCCTTCGTAGTCAAGCTCATAAACATCATAACAAAAAAAATTGTGAAAAAACTTTTCACCATAAACAGCAGCTTTTTTTAAAGATAATAACTTTATACTTTAGCTGCATTTAGAAATCATTAAATAAAAAATATAAATAGAACAAAATGAAAATTGCAGTTGTAGGGGCTACCGGGCTGGTAGGAAGTAAAATGTTACAGGTATTAGAAGAAAGAAATTTTCCGGTTACAGAACTGATACCGGTAGCTTCTGAAAGATCAGTTGGAAAAGAAATTACTTTTAAGAATAAAAAATACAAAATAGTTTCGGCAGAGGATGCCATTGCTTCAAAACCTGCCATAGCCATATTTTCAGCAGGTGGCGGAACGTCTCTTGCCGCTGGCTCCAAAATTTGCAGAAGCCGGAGTTACCGTTATTGATAATTCTTCCGCCTGGCGGATGGATCCTACAAAAAAGTTAGTAGTACCGGAAGTTAATGCCGATGTGTTGACAAAAGATGACAAGATAATTGCTAATCCGAATTGTTCTACCATTCAGATGGTATTGGTTTTAAATCCGCTGCATAAAAAATATACCATTAAAAGAGTGGTAGTATCTACTTATCAAAGTGTTACCGGCACCGGCGTTAAAGCTGTGCAACAGATGATGAACGAAAGAGAAAATATTGAAGGGGAAATGGCTTATAAATATCCGATTGATAAAAATGCTATTCCGCAAATTGATGTATTCATAGAAAACGGGTATACCAAAGGAAGAAATGAAAATGGTAAATGAAACCAGGAAAATTATTGGTGATAACGCCATTAATATAACGGCAACCTGTGTACGCATTCCTGTCGTGGGTGGACACAGCGAAAGTGTGAATATTGAATTTGAAAAAGATTTTGATATTGATGAGGTTAAGAAAATTTTATCAGAATCTCCGGGCGTTGTATTACAGGATGATATTGCAAATTTCGTTTACCCGATGCCGTTAACGGCCCACGAAAAAGATGAAACGTTTGTCGGAAGAATACGCAGAGATGAATCTCAACCAAATACGCTTAATTGCTGGATTGTAAGTGACAACCTGCGCAAAGGCGCTGCCACCAATGCTGTTCAGATAGCCGAATATTTGTTGGAGAAGGGAATTATCAAATGAGACTATTGCCGTGGGTAAAAACTTTTGATCGTTTAAATTCTGGAAGCAAGACTTTTTAAGATAATTTTTTCAAAGCCTCTTTGAGTTTTTCAAGCATTTGCGGAATTTCTTCTTTCTTACATGTGCCTACACTCAGTCTATACCAATCAGAATTTTTTGGCGCTCCGAAAGCATTGAATGGCACTACTGCTAATTTCGCTTCATTCAAAATATAAGAAGTAACGTCTGCCTGACGTAGCAAGTATTGTCCCATCTAATAATCTTTTCCCAACAAGATCTATTTGTATGGTAAGATAAATGGCAGCCTGCGGTGCGCAGGCATCGATGGTAAATCCTTCAGCCTTCAATTTTTGAAAGCCTTTATAAATTAGTTGTAATCGTTCTTCCAGTTCACTTTTAAAATGGAGCAGGTATTTATCAATCACACTTTTTTGAAGTAAAAATTTTGCAGTTGCGTGTTGTTCAGCCATCGGGCTCCATGCACCTATATGGCTATTGATCGCTTTCATTTTTGCTAAAATATTTTCAGGTCCTAACGCCCAGCCTACACGAACTCCCGTTGCTGCAAAAGCTTTACTGATGCCATCTATAAAAACCGTGTACTCCTTCATTTCGGGCCGGAGGCTAACGGGATTATAATGTTGCGTATCGCCAAATGTAAGCGTCCAGTACATTTGATCATACATTACATATAATTTCTTTTCATCTTCACCGCGGCGATCGATTTTCTTCAAGCACCATATCACAGATTTTTTCTAACTCCTCTTTTTTAAAGACAGTACCTGTTGGGTTTAAGGGCGAGCATAATGCAATAAGAACTGCTTCCTCAATATACGGTTGGATATCTGCTGCCAATGGCATAAAATTATTTTCGGGCGAAGTTTCAATTACCTGGTGTTGCCCTTCAACAAAATGAACGTAATGATTATTATTCCAGCTTGGAACAGAATAAATTACCTTATCGTCTTTATCAACCACTGCCCGATACAATGCATAAATAAGTGGCCGGCCACCTGCAGCAATTAATATTTCTTTGGTATTATAATCGAGGCCTTCCCGTTCTTTTATAAATGAAGAAACGGATTCTCTTAATGACAAAATTCCTTCTGCGGGCGGATAGGTCGTGAATTTGCTTTGATATGCATTTATTATTTCTTCCTCCAGCCATTTGGGAATTGGAAAAATAGAAGAATCAAAATCTCCAATTGTGAAATTGTAAATGGTGTCGCCTTCTTTAATTTTTTCTTTTATGTCTGCGCCAAGCTTAACAATTTCTGAACCAATCAGTGTTTCTGAAAGATTACTCAATTTGCCTGAAGCTATTTTTTGTTGTTGTATTTAATTTCTCTTTCAACTCTCTATTCGCTTTAAATAAATATACCTATAAGTTTCTTAAAAAATTTTCAATTCCGGCAATAATTCTTTGTGCAACCAACTTGCGAAATTTCGGATTAAGAATTTTTTTCTCGTCGCTTTTATTACTAAGAAAAGCCACTTCCAAAAGGCAATTCGGATAGTCTGTCGGGCCGCTTAATGAAAAATTAAAACTGCCCACGTTCCCATATTCATTAAGGCCCGTTGATTGCAACATACTTTTCAAAATAGCCTGGCTTAAAGGCCGGAAACCAATATAGCGGTAATAAGTACTCACGCCCCTTGCAGTATCTATACCTGCAGAATTTAAATGTATACTTATTAAGAGATCAGGGTTTTGCTGCTTCAAAAAATTAATTCTTTCGGGCATACTAAGGGTTGTGTCTTTATTCCGCGTCATCACAACTTTTGCTTTCCTTAGCTTTAAAGCTGTTTCAAGTTGTTTTGCAATAAGGAGCGTATACTCTTTTTCTTTGATATCGGTTGTAATACCCGTAGCGCCTGTATTATCTCCACCATGTCCGGCATCTATGGCAATAGTAAGATTTTTTAAAGCCAATACTTTTGGTTGGCGTTTAACCCTAATCGTTAGTTTATTTAAAGAATCATAGTAAATGCTGTAGCCCCAAAACTGCGGATGTTTTAATTCAATAAAAACACGCATCACATCATCTTCGGTTTGTTCGTACCATGTATTCTTAATTTCTTTCACGCTGGATAGTTGGGTAATCCAGTTGGTATTACTGGTTGCTCCAAAAATATCAACTACAATCCTTGAAGGGTTTATTTCCATTCTGCTGGTGTAGGGTAATTTCTCATCAAGCTTTACAGTTACATAATCAAACAACGAATCGCCCCATACTTTCCAACTGTCGGTTAAATGCTCGAGTGTATTTACACCTATAGTTTCAACTACATTTTTTTTATTGATATAGGCGGAGTGTAATTTTGATAGCTGCACTTTGTAATCGGTATTAAAGCTATCAACTACTTTTAAAATAATGTTGCTATCGAGGAAGGTCATCTTAGCGCCACCAAGCCTGTCTTCGCCAATACCATATTTTAAAAAAGGAAGAGAATCAGTTGTTTTTACATAAAAAAAAGTGGGAGATTTTTCCTGGGAAATAGCATTATAACAGGAGAAAATAAGGATTAACGTAAAAATCAATTTCATAAAATGAAGATATAACTTTAAAATAAAAGCCCTGGCTTTTCAACCAGGGCTCATATTATATTATAAAAGAATTCGGGTTTTAAAACCCGTACTTATTTTCATCGATCAATTTATCGGCGATCAATCTTCGCGCTTCTTTGCTATTAAATGGTTCGGATTTAGTAAATCGTTTTAAACCGAGCAACATCATTTTTTGTTCATCGCCGCCGGCAAAGGCATTAATCGCTTCTTTGCCACACTTAGCAACTTTATCAATCGCATCATTCAAATAGCATTGCATCATAGCTATCTGAACTTTGGCATTCTCTTCGCCTTTCTTGTCTGACGCCTTCATTACACGAAGTAAAAAACTTTCTGCTACAAAAGTCTCTATCGCCATATCTGCAATATTCATTATTATTTCCTGCTCGTTAGTAAGGTTATTCATTAATTTTTGAACAGCGGCGCCAGCCACCATCAATATGCATTTTTTCATATTGGCAATAATCATTTCTTCTTTTGAAAATGTGCCTTCTTCACTGTCATTAAAGTCAGGAATACTCATCAACTCTTTTTGAACGCTCATGGCTGGCCCCATCAGGTCAAGCTTTCCCTTCATAGCTCTCTTTAACATCATATCAACTGTAAGCAACCTGTTTATTTCATTGGTGCCTTCATAAATACGATTAATGCGACTGTCGCGGTAACCCCTGCTGATATTATATTCATCACTATAGCCATTGCCGCCATGCACCTGTACGCCTTCATCTACAACAAAATCCAGCACCTCACTTCCATGCACTTTTAAAATAGCACATTCAATTGCAAATTCTTCGGCTGCTCCAAGCAGCGCCTCATTAAAAGGCTTACCGGCCGCCAGTAATTCGGCCTCTTTTTCATCGATCCATTTTGCGGTTCTATACAATGCACTTTCATCCGCATAAATTCTTATAGCCATTTCTGCCAGCTTGTGTTTAATGGCACCAAAGTTGGCGATAGGCGTTTTAAATTGTTCTCTTGTTTTAGCATATTGAATAGTTTCGGTTAGTGCTAATTTGGCGCCACCTATTGCTGCTGCGGCTAATTTCAGCCGGCCAATATTTAAGATATTAAAAGCGATTATATGTCCTTTTCCAATTTCGCCCAATACATTTTCTACAGGCACTTTGCAATCCTGGAAATATAATTGTACGGTTGAAGAACCTTTAATTCCCATTTTATGTTCTTCGGGGCCGCGGGTAAATCCCTCAAACTCACGTTCAACTATAAACGCAGTAAATTTGTCTCCGTCAATTTTAGCAAACACTGTGTAAACATCTGCAAAACCCCCGTTAGTGATCCAGCATTTTTGCCCGTTTAATAAATAATATTTTCCATCAGCAGAAAGTGTTGCTGTTGTTTTAGCACCTAATGCATCACTGCCGCTACCCGGTTCCGTTAGTCCATAAGAACCTTTCCATTCACCCGTGGCTAATTTTGATACATACTTCTTTTTCTGTTCTTCTGTTCCAAAATATAAAATGGGTAATGTACCAATACCTGCATGTGCACTCATGGCCACACTAAATGAGTAGCCACCACCCAATCCTTCACTTACTAACGTAGAAGTAACGAAATCTTTCCCGAGGCCATTTAACTCTTCCGGAACCGAAGCGCCTAATAAACCCTGTTCACCAGCTTTATCCATCAATGATGGCATAAGGCCCGGCTCCATTTTATCAATTCGTTCAATTACAGGCAAGAACTTCCGCCTGCAAAAATTGGTTACACATATCCCTGACCATCAGTTGTTCCTCAGTATAGTCTTCCGGGGTAAATGTTTCAAAAGCATTACTTTTTTTAACCAGCCATTCGCCACCTTTTAATAGTGAGGCTGTTGTTGTTGTGCTCATGATTTTAAATTTTATTAAGTGACTTTTTTTACAATTTTTATCAATCTGTTAAAGGCAGATTAGCAAGGTTATCATACACTTTCTGTAAAACCTCTTTTGCAATTTCAATTTGTCCATTCGTTACACCATCCAACGCTTCATTAAGTGTTTTATTTGCGAGTTCCATAGTTTTTTCCTGCAAATTCAACGCTTCTTTTGTTAAATAGATCAAATTAATTCTCCTGTCTTCTTTGAGGGAACTCTTTTTACCAGCTTTTGTTTTTCAAGATTATCCACTAATCTCGTGATACTCGGTTTATCCCGAAAAGTGGCATCACATAATTGTTGCTGGCTTTGGCCTTCCTGTTTCCACAAATGATACAGCACACTCCATTGCTCGATGGTTATTTCCATCCCCGATTGCTTAAAATTTTTCTGCAATCGTCCTTGCAATTGCGGTGGATGCTTTGCCTGTAATAAAGCTGTATAACTCGCCTCTTTTAAATTGGTTGTTTGGCATATAGTTGTTTATGCAACTACACAAATCTACAAATTCATTTGAATTCAAAAAATTTATTTTTGCTAACACTGCATTAAATAATTGTAACATGCAGTAATAAACTATTTCATGATTTTGCTGCCGATATCTCTTTTGCTGTTAATCCCATATGCTATTCTTATTATTTATTACAGGCAAAGCTGGTTGCAACAGAAAACATTTGTCAATACTGAAGAAAAAAATCAGAAAAACACACACATCAATTTCAGTAATTATTGCTGCAAGAAATGAAGAAAAGAATATTGGGCTCTGTATTGACTCAATTCTTAAGCAAACTTATCCGGCTCATTTATTCGAAATTATAATTGTGAATGATCATTCAATTGACTCAACTGTAGCTGTTGTCAGATTCATTTAACGAAACAATATTACTCTTATAAATTTGGCCGCACTTTGAACAAGGCAACCAAGGTCTGAATTCTTATAAAAAGAAAGCGATTGAAACCGGCATTGGATTCGCAAAAGGAAACTTAATAGTAACCACTGATGCGGATTGCGTTGTTCCACAAGGATGGCTTACAACAATAGCTTGTTACTATGAAGACACAGGTTCCATTTTTATGGCGGCTCCCGTTGTGTATGCGGCTCCGTTATCAAATGATTCAGTGCTTTAAAAAGTTTTTTAAGATATTTCAGTCACTTGATTTTATGACGTTGCAGGGAATTACAGGTGCATCCGTTTATAAAAAAGTGCACAATATGTGTAACGGTGCCAACCTGGCTTATGAAAAAAAGCGTTTTTATGAAGTAAACGGCTTTGAAGGTATTGATAATATTGCCAGCGGCGATGATATGTTACTCATGCATAAAATTGAAAATAAATATCCTGGTAAAATAGGATATATAAAGTCGGCTAACGTCATAGTACAAACGCAACCGTGCTGAAAATTTAAAAGAGTTTATAAACCAGAGAATTCGCTGGGCGAGTAAGGCTGACAGATACCCCGACATAAAAATTACAACTGTTCTTTTCCTCGTATATTTTCTAAATGCGTGGATATTTTTTCTGGCAGTTTATTCATTTTTTTACCTGGAAGCTTTTTATTTATTACTGGTTTTATTTGCGGTGAAAACAATTACAGAACTTTCATTCCTTTTTCCTGTCGCCAAATTTTTCGGAAAAGCAAAAATTACTTTGGTGGTTCATTCCCTTCTCAGCCATTTCATATTATTTATACCTTGGTTGCCGGATGGTTGGGTAAATTTGGATCTTATACCTGGAAGGAAAGAAAGGTGAAATAAGCATACGGCCTGAAATATTATTAATAATGACTGAATCCTTTTCTTTTTCACAAAATGCCTGGAAGCGACTGAAAGAAAAATAAAGGCGCTATGATTGGATTAGTGGTCATTTGCATTTGTGTGTTGATGGGAATTTTTGCCTATTTCATTTCAACAGATTCAACCCCCAATGCAGACAGGCAGATTGTGGAGATACAGGCGCGCAAGCCAGGTTTCCGACAATTATTTTTAGAAGTAAATAAGGAAAAAAAGCATTTCATCGCCGGGCTTTTTAAACCAGTTAGTTTTTGGCAAAGAAGACCAGTGGCTATTTATCCCCATAAATAATTTTAAGGAAACCACAGACTCCGTTATCATAGAAAAATACATTGATGAAGG
The DNA here is from genome assembly GCA_963756945.1 of uncultured Chitinophagaceae bacterium. Lineage (GTDB taxonomy): Bacteria > Bacteroidota > Bacteroidia > Chitinophagales > Chitinophagaceae > Ginsengibacter. The sequence continues at coordinate 370,934 of CAVWQJ010000007.1, forward strand.
TGTCCAGGAAAGAGAATCATAGTCGAAAAAAATTTCTCCCTGAAAAGAACTTATCTTATCCAAAAACATTCTGGTTGGGTACTGATAAATTTGGCCGTGACATTTTAAGCCGCCTTATCGTAGGAGTTCGGGTAAGCCTTGCCGTTGGTCTTATAACTGTTCTTAATTTCTTTAAGCATCGGAATTATTTTCGGTGCCATTGCCGGTTACTTTGGCGGAAAACTGACAATATTATCATGTGGCTAATTAATGTAATATGGAGCATGCCCACTTTGCTTTTGGTTTTCGGAATTACGCTTTCAGTTGGGAAAGGATTCTGGCAGATATTTATAGCAGTGGGATTACCATGTGGGTAAACGTTGCCAGAACGATAAGGGGACAGGTATTGTCGTTGCGCGAAATGGAATATATACAAGCTGCAAAGGCCCTGGGACTTAAAAATATGAGAATTATTGTGCGTCATATTTTGCCAAATGTACTGGGGCCGGTAATTGTAATTGCGGCTTCCAATTTTGCAAGTGCAATAATAATTGAGGCCGGGCTTAGTTTCCTTGGAGTGGGAGTACAACCTCCCACGCCAAGTTGGGGATTGATGATAAAAGAGAATTATAATTTCATCATTACACATAATCCTACACTGGCACTTGCTCCGGGTATAGCCATAATGATTTTGGTGCTTGCTTTTAATCTTCTTGGAAATGGATTAGAGATGCGTTGATGTAAGAGGATAAACTTTAACGCACGACAATAAATTTGGTAAGACTCAAAGACAATAGGCGCATTACGATTAAAAAAACTAACTGACATCTTTCGCCACTAAAACACTCCGGTTAAAACTTTCTTCAAGAGAAATGAGCGTTTCAGTTCGTTCAATTCCTTTAATTTTTTGCAACTCGTCATGCAATACATAGCGGAGCTGATTAATGTCTTTACAAACAATTTCTATATACATGCTATAGTTGCCTGTTGTATAATTAAGCCGGACAATTTCAGGAATTTTTTCAAGTTCGGTAGCGACGGAATCATAAAGTGAACTTTTCTCAAGGAAGATGCCAACAAACGCAGTAATATCATATCCCAGTTGTTTTAAATTTACATTTAGTTTTTTACCTTTAACAATGCCAAACTCTTCAAGTTTTTTTATGCGCACATGTATAGTTCCTCCGCTAACAAAGAGTTTTTTCCAAGTTCTGCATAGGGTGTTTCAGCATTTTGCAGCATTTCCTGAATGATTTGCAGATCGAGTTTATCAAGATTTAATTTAGAAGCCATAATTAGTTTTTATTTTAAATACTATTTTATAAAAATAAATATTTAATTGAAATATTTCTATATTTTATACTTTTTCTTTAAAATATTTTTTTTAATTGAGTTCTTCTATTAGATTTGCATTATTAAAGTTCTTAAAAATTGTGGGGTGATGAAATTTTTGGCAGACATGCCCTCTTGTCTCGGGGGTGAGGATAACAGGATAAACATAGCATAGAGCCGCTGTTGCTACGCAAATTGGTGACGCGACCAGGGTCGACCACTGAACTTTGTGCTATGGCTAACTGCCTCGTGGAGGTTCGATCCCTCCCCCTACAGCAAAAAGCCTGTAAATTAATTTTTACAGGCTTTTTTATTGAGAAATAAGAATACGCTTATCATTATCGTCAGGCCGCACCGGCTTTAATCTGAAATTGGATTTTACTTACCAGTTCATTAACATCAAATGGTTTTGCTATAAAATCATCGGCCTTGCAAAATTTTTGAATATCAGTAAAATTGGTATGGGCAGAGAACATGATGACAGGAATATCTTTTGTCTTCGGATTTTCTTTTAATTTATTGCAAACCTCAATACCATCAATTCCTGAAAGGAAAACATCAAGCAAAATTAGTTGAGGGCAAAATAATTTGGCTTTTGGAATTACGTCTTCGCCTCTAGGTAAAGCCATTACATCGAACCCATATCTTTTAAGAACGGTTTCAACAACCCAGAGTATATCCGAATTGTCATCTACAATTAATATCTTATCCATAGATTCTGAACACTACAATAATTAAACCAGTTCATACACTTTAAAAATTATGATACATTTTCTACATTTTCCGTCAAAAACGACCGGTATAAGCTTTTTCCTATAATTCCTTTTCAGGGATTAAATACTAGTTCTTCATTAGCCCTTTGTCGTTGTCTATTACCTAAATTTAAATAATTATTAAAAATATCTGTTATACCCCGCCGCTATTTACCAAAAAATTATCTTTGAAAATTCGAACCAAAATATAAATTAAAGGTGCACTGGTAAAAGGGAGATTAAAATTCTCTGCGCCCCATTGCAAACATTTCCTCAAAGGAAAGGGGAAGATATTCCGCACACGATAACTTACCGAAAGCAAAAAGCCGATTAACAATAATTTGAGCTTAATAATAACATTGGAGGATACCAATTTAACCTTAACGTCTATTAAGAATAGGGTGAGTTCTTTATTCGCGGACTTTTGGCGAATACTCCTAACGGTGAGCTTGAAAGTGATACAAAAGAATAGTATGTTTAATTATTGAAAACCTGAAAAGAACTGCTTTACTTAAACAACTAAAAGGCCATGCAAAAAATAAAAGCATCATATGCCCAGCACTTCTTTCAATTTCATATACCCGGATTTACTCGCCTGCAACTTGGCACCGGTATTGAGCAAAACAATATGGCTGTCCTTTTCATACGCATCAATACGGGTTATAAGTTGGGTATTCACAATGTACGAGCGATGTATTCTTACAAATTGATAAGGCATGAGCGATTGTTCAAAAAAAGTCATAGTTCTCTTTTTTAAAAAAGAACCTGTCAGCCGTAATTATTTTTACATAATCATCTGCAGCTTCCAGGTAGTGAATTTGATTTACGGGTATAATTTTTATTTTGTTTCCATCTTTTACTACAATGCGGTTTTGCTGTCCGGGTGATTGTGCTGCTGTTTCAATTACAGGTTGCGCCGACGGCATCGCAGGCTTATTCAAATATTTTTGTACAGCCTTATCAAAACGGTCTTTACTGAATGGCTTAAGCAGATAATCAGTTACGTTTAATTCGAAAGCTTTTATTGCAAATTCGTCGAATGCAGTTGTAAAGATTACTGCAGGCGGATTTTCTATAAGTTCCAGCATTTCAAAACCATTTATCTTAGGCATTTGAATGTCCAGGAAAATAAGGTCGGGCTCATGTTGGTTTATCGCCTTCATCCCTTCGAAGCCATCACTGCATTCTGCAACTACATCAACATTGGTATAAGATTGTAAATATTCTTTTACAATACTTCTCGCAAGGGGTTCGTCATCAATGATTATAACCTTCATATTATTTGTGGTATAAGTATAGTTGTAATAAAAAAAGATTCATTTTTTTCGGTTCTTAGCAAATCCTGTCTCGCAAACAAAAGAAATAATCTTCTTTGTATAGAGGTTAATCCAAAGCCGGTTCCTTTTAGCGGTTGAGAGGTTTCCGGATCAAATGGATTCCTCACCGTAATTTTCAAATAGTTATTTTCTTTTGTTGCTTCTAACTTTATTAATACTTCACCGGTTGTATCGTAAAGGCCAAACTTAATTGCATTTTCAACAACAGGTTGTAGCAATAATGATGGCAATTTTAATAACAATACTTCATCAGTATAAATTATTTCTGTTTGCAGGCGATAGCCGAACCGAACCTTTTCAATATCAAGGTAAAGCCTGAGATACTGTATTTCTTCATCCAAAGTACTCCATTGCTGATCATCTTTCTTTAAGGTTCCACGCAAAAAATCGCTTAGCTGTTGTATCATGTGTCTTGCCTTTTCAGGTTGACTTCCGGTGAGTGCACTTATTGAATTTAAACTGTTGAACAGAAAGTGCGGTTGCAATTGTTGCCTCAATTTAAATAATTCTGCCTCTCTTGAAAGTCGCTCGGAATCTACTTTTCTTTCGTTGATAATTTGCTGTTCTTCCTGCGTGTACCAAAGCAAACTCATCATCGACATACATCCTATCAACAAAAATAAAATTCCAAAACGTATGCCTGTCGATTGTGATAGCGATTGGGTATAGTTCACATCATCTTTAAATATGAACCAAAGAACACCCTTTCGCTATTAATACGCAAATGCCACTTAAACCAACACTTATAGTTAAAACATACCAATATTTTTCCTGCCGTGGCAAATAGTAACGCATATTATTAAGAACCAACAGGCAACTCCCCGTAAGCAATAAATTATTAATTACGGCATCAACAATTATTTCAGTATCTGTGAGTTTAAAATTTCTCAATATGCTGGTCAACATAATTGAATAGATTATGCTTATGATAGACCAGCCTGTTATGCTTGCTAAAATTAATCTTCTATTCGATTTTGAATTGACCAAGGCTACTTAATTTAAAGGAAAGCTTTTCTGCATGCTGCTTTCAAGTATGTGGGTTGCACGTTGCTTTGTAACCCGAATATACCTGTCTGCTTCTTCCTCCTCGCAAATGCGTGAATATAATTCTGCTCCATCAATTAAGTTCTGTTAGTGGATGCAATTCGGAAACGTCAATAAATTTCCAGTGCACGGGCTTATGAATGCTATTTAAAAAATTATCTTCTTCCAGGTGCCCGGTCGTGCGGGCTTTCTGAAAAGCATGCAAATCATCTTCAGCATATACTAATCGCAATTGTTCGTCAAATTGGGGAGTATGTTTTCCTTCTCCGCAAATAATTCTATATACCAATTTTGCAAGATACCATTTCATGATGTTGATTTTATAAATGATCGAATTGTAGTTATTGTCATTATTCAGAAAAATCAGTAATTGGTTACCTCAATACCCCCAAATACACATGTGCCTTTTAGGAATAAAGTTTTGCCAGCATCCGGTGTTGTGCTGTTAAGACTTCGCTTATCCTCAATACCTCCAAAGACAGTTGTAACCTCATTTTTTACGTCCCAGTTAGATGGCACAATTAATTTAGTTCCGCCGAAAACATTATTAACTTCCAGCACCACCGGTTTTAAGATATCGGCTTTTGAAAGATTTAATTCTGTGCCGCCCATAAAACTGTTTATTTCTCCGCCTTTGAAATTTTTTGACAAAATAATTTTTTTTACACCTCCTAAAACGGCATTAATTTCCACGTATTCTCCGTTATCGGTTTCAGCATTGTCGCTCTTGATATCTGTAAAGGATTTTGTAGGTGGAATAATAACAGGTGACTGATAATAATCTATATCATCACGCCATTTTCTTTTATATCTGTGGCCCCAGGAATGCCTTGGCCTGAGAATATATATAAGCCCTACGCCTATTAGTATTGCCGGAAGAATATAATTATGAAAATTGAGTTCAGGACTGGTTTGATCGAGTAGAAAAACACCTCCTATTACTATCATAATAAAAGCTCCGGGATTATGAAATCTGCTTTTGACGCCGGTTAAAATTCCAATGGCAATTAATAAGACGGGCCAGGTGAAAACCCAACCAGGTATAGGAGCGCCCATTTTGTAACCCAACAACAAAATTCCTGCTATTAAAAGTATGATGCCACTCCACACGCGGGAACCCCGACTCCACCAAATTGATTTATATCATTTTTATCTTGTTCCATAATTTGTCAATATTTTTTATAGAACAAATGTATACACAAGTCGCATGGTGCTAAAATAGCGTATAGGTCTGCATTGGAAAAAAATCGGTAAACGATATAATAATAGCGGCGAATGTTTATGTAAAAAATTAAAAAGACGATTGGGTATTTTCCAAAAAAAGTCCCGCAAAATCAAAATTAGAAGTCACGTTTTTACAAAATATATCACACAACGGATACCTTATTTTTGCCAAATGGCACAAAAAAAATTACAACGATTTAGCGAAATAAAAACCTTTGCAAATGTTCTGGAATATCCTGAAAACATGGCGGGGAATTGGAATAAGCATTTTGATAATGAATTCCCGATTACCCTGGAACTCGCCTGTGGCAAAGGCGAATATGCGGTTGGTCTTGCACAATTGTATCTGCAAAGGAATTTTATTGGTGTTGATGTTAAAGGAAACCGCATTTGGGTAGGCGCCAAATATGCGCTGGATAAAAAACTAAACAATGCGGCTTTTCTCCGTACGCAAATTCATAAAATAGATACTTATTTTAATAAGAATGAAGTTGAAGAAATCTGGATTACTTTTCCAGATCCTCAATTAAGGACATCGAAAGCAAACAAAAGATTAACTCATCCCAGGTATCTTAAACTATACAAAAATATTTTAAAAACCGGGGGTAAAATTCATTTAAAAACAGATTCGCCTGACTTGTATAATTTTACAAAAACTGTAATTGAATTGTATAGGCTTCCAGTAAATTTGGATATTGACGATGTATATAATCAGGAAGAGAATTCTCCGGAATTAAATATTAAAACTTATTACGAAAACCTTGACATTTCGAAAAGCAAAAAGGTTTTTTATTTAAATTTTTCTTTACCTGAAATAATAATTGATAAAGATGATGAGCTTGATAATATTTTAAAGAAAAAAAATGAAGAGCAGTGATGATAATTTTATAGAGGGAATCCATTTTTATTATAACGAAAATAATTTTCTCGTGTTCACCGAAAAATATCACCTGCAACGAGGTTATTGTTGTGGCAATGGATGCAGGCATTGTCCATACAATTATGAAAATGTATCGCAACCATTAAAAAGTAAATTGATTGCGGAACAAAAAAATGTCAAAAAAAATAATTAAAAATATTAAGAAGGAATCACCGCGATCTGCAACAAAACAATACAGTTTTTTTGAAGACGTGTATGCAGTAGTAAGGCAAATACCAAAAGGCAGAGTTACATCTTATGGCGCTATTGCCAATTATTTGGGCACTAAACTTTCAGCCCGAATGGTGGGTTGGGCAATGAATGCAGCCGGAACTGCAAAGCCAAAAGTTCCTGCTCATCGCGTAGTAAACAGGAATGGAATGTTGAGTGGTAAAGCACATTTTAGCACACCCACGCAAATGGAAGAATTATTATTAAAGGAAAAAATTAAAGTAGAAAAAGATACGGTTGTTGACTTTGAAAAATTATTTTGGGATCCGTATAAAGAGTTAGGATTGTGAAAATTTATTGTTCAAAAATTATTTTCATAAGATGTCTTTGACGTTTCGAACACAAAAAGGGAAAGGAGTAAAAAAACTTATATGCAACTTAAAATTATTAAAACAAAAAAAGACTATTTGAAGAGCCTTGAAAGATTTGAAGAAATTTTTCAGGCAAAAACAGGTACGAAAGAAAGTGAGGAAGCAGATGTGTTAGCTCTTTTGATAAAAGAATATGAAGATAAAAATTACCTTGTACAGGCGCCTGATCCATTGGAAGCCATTAAATACAGGATGGAACAACAGGGATTAACGAATACTGACCTGGCCCAAATTTTAGGATTCAAAAGCAGAGTAACCGATCTATTCAACAAACATCGTAAGCTGAATCTTAGAATGGTTCGTAAACTGCATAATAAATTAAACATACCGTTAGAAACACTTATTAGAGAGTATTAATTTTAGTTATTATTCTGTTATGTGTTTTTATAATTTGAAAAGGCTTTTGTTGATGTTTTTCAACTATAATAACGGCTTATCATTAAGTAAACGGCAACGCCGGTTACCGCTACATAAAACCAAATCGGCCATGTAATTCTCGCCAGCTTCATGTGCTTTGTATAATCTGCCGTTAAAGCCCGGTAAGCAGTAAATAAAATAAATGGAAGTATAATACCAGCCAGCGGAATGTGTGTTGCCAAAATGAAATAATAAATATAACGCATAGTTCCGGCAAGTGATTTTTCATCTGCGCTTAAAATACCATCGTGATTGATGTCGCCATATTTAGTATCTCCTGCTAACAAATGATGGCATATGTAGGAAAGCAAAAAAAACAATGAAAGAACAATCGCTGTAAGCATTAACTTTTTATGCAAATAAAACTTTTTTCTTTTTACAGCAATTAACGCAGCCAACAATAATACCCCAACAATTGAATTGATAATTGCGTTTATGGTGGCAAAAATGTGTGGGTTAAAACTTAAGTGAATATTCAATTTTACTTCTGCTAAAAAAGCAACCGCCGCAAATACAATTATTGAAACAATCCAGATAAATATTTTTGCTGTTTTATCATTGCGCTCTAAAATTGGCTCTGGTAAAATGTTCTTAATAATTGCACTCATCTATTCAATCTTATTTAAAAAATCAGTTCCTAACTATTTTGAAAAAGACTCTTAAGAAATTGTCCAAACGTTCTCTTCTGGTCTTTTTCAAGCATCAACAGGGGAATGTCATGAACTAATTTTTTTTGATCGGTTGAATCAAAACCATTATACCAGCCTCTTATGACTCTTTGTTTATCGAGCAGGAAAAAATTCTCGGTATGTATAAAAGCAGTATCTACATTTGAATCAGCAATATCTGCTTTTATTTCATTTATTGCAAAGTGATAAATACTGTCCCGGTTACCTGTAACTACCCACCAGCTATCGGGATCAACATTAAATCTTTCCGCCCATTTTCTTAATTCAGGAACTGAATCATGAACCGGATCTACCGATACAGAAACAAATTGCACTATTGAATCGTTTTTTACAAAGGAGTTCTGCAATCTCTTCATTGCTTTTGCAAGTCGCGGGCAAATGGAAGGGCAACGGGTAAAGAAGAAATCCAGTACAATAATTTTTCCCTTTAAGTCTGCGAAGGAAACCTTCTTTCCAAACTGGTTAGTGAATTGAAGGTTACTTACGTGGTGCCATGCCGTATCATAAATCGTTTTTCCATCTTTCTGCGATACACTTACGCTATCATAAAAATAACGTCCCGGCATTGGTGTGTCTCTTTTGCTATAATAGTTGGTTAATAAATAACCAACGGCTGGTAATAATATCGCTAACATTAAAGCGAGAAGCGCTTTCTTTTTCATTGATAATATCTTTCTAAAACAAAATTAGCCATCACACGACGGCGATAGCTAATTAATATTTTTTTTAACTGAATAATAATTCCGGTTATCAATTTTTTTCTCCTTCTTTCATTGCAGGAACCGGATGGTGCTGTACTTTTTCAATGTATGGACGACTTCCTGCATCAGTATTTCGCAAATTTTTGTAGCTATTCCCCTCGTATAAAAAAGTAAAAATAAACCATATAAAAAGTGTTGCCGGAATTCCAATGGACATAATCAGATTTCTAACCTCATCTCCCAAATGCATAAATATAGAAATGATATAAAAAGCCTTTGCCAAAGTGAGGATACATATAACTCCTTTAATAAATAAAATCAGTATTTCGCTGGGGTTTGCTTCCATGTCAATATAATATACAGATAGGCCAAGGGCCAGTTCGACAATTGTAAGTATAAGCAATATCCAAAAAGCTTTCCATATTCTTTTAACCTGTGCTGCGCTGTGGCTATCATCCATTACATGTACTGTTGTAACTGCACTCATATAATTTCTTTAATCTTTTAAACTAATATTAATATTTTCTCAGAAAATTAAATCAAATAAAAACATAGGAAAACAAACACCCACACCAAATCTACAAAGTGCCAGTAGAGCCCGGCCTTTTCAATCATTTCATAATGACCACGCTTTTGGAAATCGCCACGATTTGTTTTTATAAGCATTACAAGATTTATAACGACTCCGCTAAACACATGAAAACCGTGAAAACCGGTAATGCCGAAGAAATAACCACCAAATGCGACCGGACCCGGAGTAGCTACCAGGTGCCCATTATACATAACCTCCGGGCCCCAGGGATTGTGACTGGTGGTAGTTCCCCAATATTGGATAGCGCCATCCACCAAAACTTCGTGACGACTTGTAATAAGATGTGTCCATTCCCAGGCCTGGCAACTTAAGAATGCGATTCCTCCAAGAATGGTCAATATCATCCATTTTTCAACACCCACCTTATTCATCTTATGTCCTTCATGAACAGCCAATACCATAGTTACTGAACTGAAAATAAGAATAAATGTCATTAAGCTAACAAATGCAAGAGGAAGATTTGCCTCGCCGGTAAAAGGAAATTTGTTGAAAACATAATTGTGATCAACCCAAGTATTAAGGCTAAAACGTATAGAGCCGTAGGATATTAAAAATGCACCAAAAGTGAAAGAATCACTCATTAAAAAATACCACATCATGAGTTTGCCATAACTCACATTAAAAGGGCTTTTACCGCCGCTCCATATTTGTGATTTGGTTCTTGTCAGGGCTGTTTCCATTTATTTAATCGTTAAAGATTGTTACAAAAATAAATTAATTGTTCAATTATCATATTGTTTAATTGCTTCTCCACGGAGCATTAACAAGTCAGTTTTTTATCGAATCATTGATAAAAATATTAATAAATAGATCCATAAAAGATCAACAAAATGCCAATAGGTATTCATGAGATCAACCGGAACTATATTGTAATTTTTAACTTTTACACTAAACGCCTTTATCAGTACAATTATAAGTGCAATTATTCCACCCAATACATGCAATGCATGCAGGCCAACAATTATATATAAAAAAGAAAAAGAAACATTCTTTGTAAGCGTTACACCGCTTCGCCATAATTGCGTAAAGCCGATGTATTGCATAAAAACAAACGCTATTCCCAATACTAATGTAACGCCAAGCCATAACCTGTATTGTTTCATTTCTCTTTGCCTGAAATGATTGCGGCTAATGATAATCGTTATACTGCTTATAATAATTACCGCTGTCGAGTACCAAAAAATTTGAGGCAATTCGAACGTGATCCAATTGGCAAGGTTACGTTTTACAATGTATGCACTTGTGAAGCCGGCAAACATCATTACAATACTCGCCAGTGCAATCCACAACGTAAATTTGTGCGGATGTATCCTTGTTTTTTCCTGCTTCATCACGGCTATCATAAATTATCTGTTCTTTCTAACTAATTTTAATTGTGTTATTAATCAATATTTTTTAGCTACCGGCATCTTATACCTTATCAAATAAAAGCGACAAGAAAACAACTACCAGGTAAAAATAAGATCCAAACATTACCCTTCGGGCGGCTTGCACATTCATCTGCATAAACAACCTCACACTTAGGTACACCATAGTAAGATTGCAGGCCAATAAAATCCACAAAGAGATATTTCCACTTATCTGGAAATAGAACGGCAACATTCCCACAGGTATCATCAGCATCGAATACACAATTGATTGCAACGCTGTAAATTTCGTAGGCCCCTCTCTTCCAGGCAATAATTTAAACCCGGCTTTTTCATAATCTTTGTGAGCTACCCACGCTATCGCCCAAAAATGCGGGAACTGCCACAAAAATTGTATTCCGAATAATATCCATCCTCCGGGGCCAAATCTGCCGGTACCTGCAACCCATCCAATTAAGCAAGGCAAAGCGCCCGGGAAAGCGCCAACTAAAACAGAAATTGAATTTATCTTTTTTAACGGCGTATATACAAACGCATATAAAAGCAAACTAAATAAGCTGAGAATTGCACTAGCGAAATTGAAATAATACCACATCAATAGTGAACCTGCAATTCCTGTAATAATAGCAAAAGTCCATGCTTCGTTTACACTCATTCTTCCCGCACTCACTGGCCGGTTTGCAGTGCGTCTCATCAATGCGTCTGTATCTTTTTCTTCTATTTGATTGATGGCATTAGCCGAACCCGTTATCAACATTCCGGCAACAAATAATAAAAGAACTGATTGTAAATTAAATTGAATATTTGGCGAAAGCAGGTAACAAACCACGCAACTAAATACAACTGTAAAACTCAGTGTAAATTTTACAAGCTGAAAGTAATCTTTCACTTTACTCGCAAGTGCAAACGAAGCTGAATTTGATACGCTGGTTGCCACATTATTCATCTATAAATTCATTTTAAAAAGCCCCGAATATCCCAGGGCATAATTATCAGTTTCAAAATACATCCACATTAATTAGTTCCCTGCAATCAATGCCGCTGCTCATCTGCCCCTACCGGTTCTGTTTGCGGAATATGGTCTCTTCCATCTTTACCATAATCATAAGCCCAACGATGAACTTCAGGAATTTCACCAGGCCAGTTTCCATGCAAATGTTTAATGGGAGTCGTCCATTCCAGAGTGTTAGCGCCCCATGGATTTTTCGTAGTAACTTTTCTTCCCTTAAAAATGGAGTAAAAGAAATTAAATATAAAAAGCAACTGAACTGAAAAAACTATAAGTGCTACAATACTTATAAATTCGTTGAGGCCTCCAAACATTTTAAATGATTCCCAATTACTAAAGTCATAATAACGTCTTGGCATACCCGCTAATCCCTCGTAGTGCATCGGCCAGAATATGGAATATGCCCCGATTATTGTTACCCAAAAATGAATGTAAGCGAGCGTATTATTCATGTACCTTCCAAACATTTTGGGATACCAGTGATAAATTCCGGCAAACATGCCAAACATTGAGGCCACACCCATTACAAGATGGAAGTGGGCAATTACAAAGTAAGTATCGTGAAGCTGAATATCTAAAGAAGAGTTACCCAAAAATATTCCTGTTAATCCTCCTGAAATAAATAAACTTACAAAGCCAATGGCAAAAAGCATGGCTGGCGTAAATCTTATATTTCCTTTCCATAAAGTGGTGAGCCAGTTAAATACTTTAATTGCCGAAGGAACCGCTATTAATAAAGTGAGTAGTACAAAAAAGGATCCTAAGAATGGATTGAGCCCTGTTACAAACATGTGATGCGCCCAAACCATAAACGACAGCGCCGCGATAGCAAAAAAAGATCCAACCATGGCCATGTAACCAAATATTGGTTTCCTTGAATTAACTGAAATTACTTCAGATGTTATACCCATTGCTGGTAACGCAATAATATAAACTTCAGGATGGCCCAAAAACCAAAATAAGTGTTGAAATAAAATAGGACTTCCTCCTTCATTAGGGAGAATTTTTCCATTTACATAAATATCACTTAAGAAGAAGCTGGTACCCAAATGGCGATCGAAAAGTAATAATACAGCTCCCGATAACAATACAGGGAACGACAGCACTCCTAATACCGCTGTAAAGAAAAACGCCCAAATGGTAAGTGGCAATCTTGTCATGCTCATTCCTTTGGTACGCATATTAAGTATTGTGGCTATATAATTCAATCCTCCAAGCAACACCGATATTATAAACATAGCAATACTCGTCAACCAAAGGTCCATACCAATTTTTGCACCATCCGAAGCATCTCCCAAGGCGCTTAATGGAGGATAAATTGTCCAACCACCGCTCGCGGGTCCTGTTTGCACAAATAATGATGAAAACATTATCACAGATGAAATAAAGAAAAACCAATACGATAGCATATTTAAGAAAGGCGAAGCCATATCCCTGGCACCTACCTGCAAAGGTATAAGCAGGTTTGAAAACGTTCCGCTTAGCCCAGCCGTTAGTACAAAAAATACAAGTATAGTACCGTGCATGGTAACAAGCGCATAATAAAATTCATGATCAATTTTACCTCCTTTTCCCCAGTGGCCTAAAATATCTTCAAGAAATGGAAAAGTCTGATCAGGATAACCCAATTGAAAGCGGAATATTACAGAAAACAAACCACCAATTACTGCCCAGATTATTCCCGTAATAAGAAATTGCTTAGAGATCATTTTATGATCCTGGCTAAAAACATACTTGGTGATAAAGGTTTCTTTGTGGTGATGTACATGGGCTTCATGGCCGAGGTCATGTACAACCATCGAGGTGTCATGAATGATTTCTTCTTTGTCCATATAATATTTTTTTAAAAGCCGGGGCTGAAAGTCTTATTTTTTAATAGTCTGAGTCTGAGCTACACTTTTGGTCGTTGAATCATGGGCTGCAATTTTATCAGGATCCAAATCCGGGAAAGCTTTATAATATTCCGGCTTTAGCGTTGCCATATAAGCATCAAAATCCTCCTGTGTTTCAACAACAACCACTCCACGCATGGTATAATGTCCTCTTCCGCATAGTTGGTCACAAGCTATTTCATAAGTGAAATCAGGATTGCCCGTTCTCTCTTTCATTTGTGCAGTAGTATAAATTGGCGTAAACCATAAAGTTGTCGGCGTTCCGGGAACCGCATCCATCTTCATACGAAAGTGAGGAAGTCCAACATCGTGTATTACATCCTGTGAATTAATGACCAATTTAACTGGTTTATTTACCACAACATGCATCGTTGTTGCCACGTGTATATCATCGTGACTTGCTGCATCAGCCCAGTCAACACCTAAGCGGATTTCCTTTTGCAGGATCCGTTAGTTTGTAATTTTTTCTGCCCAAAACTCCATCTTTTCCCGGGATAACGAATTTCCCATCCGAATTGGTGGCCGGTTATTTCTACCACCTGCGAACCTCTTGGTGCATCAGAAGTAAATTTGAACCAGTATTTCAAACCAAAAACAATCAGCACCGTTAACACGATAGCCGGAATCCCCGTCCAGATTAATTCAAGCTTATTACTGTGTGTGAAATATAAAGCTTTCCTTTTATCACTCTCCTGGTACCTGAACGCAAACCAAAACAATAGGATCTGGGTTACAAAAAATACTGCTGCCGTTACTCCAATAGTAATCCAGAGCATTGTGTCAATATTTTTCCCTTCAGAAGATGCAGCTCCTTGTGGAAATAAAGTTTTTGGATAATATAATTTATTGCAGTACCACACTCCTATAAGACCCGCGATTAGAAATGCGATCATGAAAAATCCATTTATTTTGTTGTTTTGTTTCCTGGATTTTTCCTCACCCTTCAAAATGCTTACATATTCACTGGCTTTTGAAATCTGGAAAATAACCAGAAAAATCAGCACAATGATCGCTATCAAAAAAAAGTCAGTCATGTTTCTAAATTTTCCCCAATGTTGCCTTTAAAGGCAAATGCAAAGGTACTTTTGAATTATTTTATATTTTATTATTTGCCGTATTTTATCCCCGTGCAAATTATTCTATTTTATTTTTCAATAAATAAGTTCATTCAATTTTCTATTACTATTCTTAAGTATGATGTATAATGCTCTCTTTAAGGAGCGGATTATTCATCGCGGTCATTGGCACTTTAGACGCAAACCGGCCAACTCCCCACATGATAATTCCGACGAAGCCCAAAGGTATACCTAACTCAAACCAACTCAGATGAGGATGAAATTTAACCGTACCCGGCATCACCATCTGGTAAAAATCAATCCAATGACCGAATATGATAAGTATGCACATAAAAGTCATAATGGTATAGTTGCGCTTTGTTGCCTTCTTCATTAAAATTAAAATGGGGCAAACAAAGTTTAATACCAGGTTCAAATAAAACAACCCTTCATAAGTTCCCTGGAACCTTATTTTAAAATAAATAGTTTCTTCCGGAAGGTTACCATACCAAATCAACATAAACTGGTCAAACCATAAATAGGTCCAGAAAATTGAAAATGCAAACATAAATTTTCCTAAATCCTGCAAATGCTCCTGCGTTACAAATTCAAGTTGACCTTGGTTTTTAAAATAGATGACAAATATAGTAAGCAAAGAAATTCCCGATACAAAAGAGCTTGCAAAGGTGTACCAACTATACATGGTGCTAAACCAGTGCGGATCAATACTCATAAACCAAAGCCATGGCATAACTGAACCAACTGTAAGAAAAAATAAAACGATATATATGGACGACCAGAAAAGATTTTTTTTCGTCCAGGCTCTGCTGGTTTCATAATCCATTGTTCCCTTTTTGTCGCTCTCGATGCTCAGGTCTTTAAGTTTTTTCCCAATAAAGGCCCATAAACCAATACATACAACAGAAGCAATTGAATAAAAAGTTGGATTTAAAAAGCCAGATTTGCCACGGAGCTTTTCATCGTGAGCAACCAGGTCTTTATCAAGCCATGAATAAATATCTGTCCGGTGCCCTAACACAATAGAAAAAATGATAATTAAAGTTAGCAAACCTATAACAGGAACCAGTGATGACACAGCATCGGCAACTCTTCTAAAGGCCGCCTGCCATCCGCCAAAGGCCAGGGTAGTAATAACTATAAAAAATGTACTGGTATTTACAAGCAGCAACCAAAAAAGACTGTTTTGCATTAACACCGCCCAAAACCTTGTGCTGTTCAGGTTTTCTCCATGTGAGCCTGCCATAGGATTTAAGAAAATGAATCCGCATATCAGAGTAACCAGCCCAACTGCCATAAAACCAGTTGACCATCTCTTAAACGTTGGCGGTGTTACATATTGATTATCCATTAATAAAAATATTTTTTTATAATTAACTTCTTATTTTTTTATCGCTGTGGAATCGCTCATACTTCCTCCCGTTGATTTAGTAGAGTCCGAAGCAGCACTGTTTTGTGATTGCTGTGATTTTACATATTGTAACACCATCCATCTTTGCTCCCGGGTAAGTTGGGAGGCATAGCTTCCCATGTTATTCTTACCATAGGTTATAGAATAAAACATAGTACCAATAGGCATTTCAACATATTGTTTTAAAGTTAAATTTGCAACTGCCGGTATTTTTCCTCCGGTAGATAAAGGGCCTTGTGCATCTAATTTAGGGCCGTGGCAAATAGCACAGTTAATATTAAACAATCTTTGCGCTTCTGTCATTTGTACTGAATCGAGTGGGGGCAAGGGATCTTTAAGATCCTTGCTGTTTGCGTAACCTGCTGAATCTTTTGGCAGGGTAAAAGGTAATAAATCGCCTCTTCTGACGGTATGTTCAACGGGATAAGGAATATAGTTTATGTCTGAGTCCTTCAAATTATTAGGAGCATAAGCTTCAAAAGCACGGCTATAAGTCATGTCCGGCATATATATTTTGCCAGGTTCACGCTTGCTGTCACAGCTTTCGACAACTGTTGCCAATGTTGCCATTAATAAAAAAGCCAAAAGAATTTTTATTTTTTTCATACTTCAAAAATAATATCCAACCAATTTTAATTTAAACCCCAAAAAAACTTTTAATACTTACTAATAACCAACTTCTTCCGTTTTATATAATTTTTGTTCTTTGTCGTAGCGGCCAAACCACCATCCATCTTCAGCCTCCTGAACATTTATTTCCTGTGCGCCATTACTTTGCAAAAAACTTTGCACTTCAAGTTCATTTGTTTTTTCTGTGCATTCAATTACCATCACCATAAGGTCGTCTGTTGCCCTTAGGTGAAAATGATGCTTTTTTACGCCTGGCATCATTTTGCACAGCCAGCAAAAAGTCATTACCATACCTACTGCCGATAATAAAACCGTAAGCTCAAAAGTAATAGGAATCATTGCTGGCAATGGAAAATGCGGCTTACCTCCGATATTCAAAGGCCAATCGGTTGTAAAAATCCAGCCCATACCACCAACAGCAATACTTGTTCCGGTAATTCCATAAATAAATCCCGCTGTATGAAGGCTTGTCTCACGTATTCCCATGGCATGGTCAAGACCATGAATCGGAAATGGCGTATAAACGTCATGAATTTTATAACCGGCTCTCCTTACATTTTTAATAGCAGGAAATAAAACATTTTCATCAGCAAATGACCCTACAACAAATTTTTTTCTCATATAGACTACCTCCTCAAAGTCCCCGGAAGACGGGCTCATTTAAAATATTTTTTATTTGAATCATTTTCATATTATTTGATCTCACTAACGTGGTCTTAATGCGCATGTTCAACTTCCTCAATATAAAATTTCTCTGAATCCATTTTCTCCATTTCCGTCATTTTACCTTTATAATTTTCTCCGCTGGTCTTTAATATCGCTTTAACTTCTGCCAGAGCAATTACAGGGAAATATTTTGCAAAAAGAAAATAGCATGTAAAGAAAAGGCCAAATGTCCCCAGGAAGAATCCAACTTCCCATATGGTAGGGCTGTAATAAGTACTCCAGGATGATGGGAGAAAATCACGATACAGTGATGTAACAATAATTACAAACCGCTCAAACCACATTCCAACGTTTATCAGCACCGACATGAAGAAAGTAAAGGTTATATTTCTTCTTAATTTCCTGGACCAGAAAAGTTGGGGAGACACTACGTTACAAAACATCATTCCATAATATGCCCAGCCATAAGGGCTGAAAATATTTACGCGGTTTTGCCTGAATGCCCACCACTCGTATGGGTTACCACTGTACCAGGCAGTAAACAATTCTGTTATATATGCACAACCAACAATTGAACCGGTAAGGACAATAACCTTGTTCATCGCTTCAATATGCCCAACAGTTATGTAGTCTTCCAGATGCAGTACTTTACGGGTTATAATCAACAACGTCTGCACCATGGCGAATCCAGAGAAAATTGCACCTGCAACAAAATAAGGAGGAAATATAGTGGTATGCCATCCGGGAACAATACCGGTTGCGAAGTCAAACGATACAATCGTATGAACTGATAACACAAGAGGTGTTGCCAATCCCGCCAAAACCAAGGCAAGACTTTCCTGGCGTTGCCAATGTTTAGTACTGCCGGTCCATCCAAAAGAGGCAAGACCGTAAAACATTTTTCTGAATTTTGTTTTCGCCCTGTCACGCACTGTTGCAAGGTCAGGTAACAAACCAGAATACCAGAATAATAAAGAAACAGTAAAATAAGTGGATACTGCAAACACGTCCCACAACAAAGCTGAATTAAAATTAGGCCACAAAGGTCCGCGGCTATTAGGATAAGGCATTACATAAAAACCTACCCAAACGCGACCCATATGCCAAATCGGGAATTGGCCTGCGCACATTACCGCAAAAATTGTCATAGCTTCCGCGGCCCGGTTTACACCCTGTTCTCCAACCCTGCCTGAACAGCAAAAGAATTGCTGAAATAAGCGTTCCTGCATGGCCAATACCGATCCACCAAACGAAATTGGTAATGTCCCATCCCCAGCCAATAGTGTGATTAATATTCCACTGGCCGATTCCATAGTCAACTTCCCGGTATACGGAATAAACGCCGAAAAGCAAAAGGCAAACCGACAAAGAAAAACCAATCCACCAAAGCATGCTTGGCCTTGCTTCAATAGGGCTGATAATATCTTCGGTAAGCTGGTGATAATCTTTATCTCCATCTATTAACGGCTCCCTTAGCTGCGATTCGTATTTTAATAATGACATATTCTATTTTAGCTTTTGCTACAGGTTGAATTCTGTAATCTTATTAATTTTTCGATCCTTTTAGTTTAAGTCGTCTCCTCTATTTTCATTCCCACGGGCCTATCGGTATTTCTGATTTTTTCCAGGTAATTTACATTTGGGAGTGTATGCAATTCCTCAAGCACATAAAACTTTCTTTCTTTCTGTTCACGCATGCGTAATTTGGAAATTTTACTATTCTCATCATTTACATTTCCAAACATAATAGCATGAGTAGGACATGCCTGCATACACGCAGTTTTTACCTCCTGGTCCTTTAAAGGGCGGTCCTCTTTTTTAGCATTTAGTTTTCCTTCCTGGCAACGCTGTACACAAAAACTGCATTTTTCCATTACCCCTCTTGATCGAACTGTTACGTCAGGATTTAATACCATTCTTTCCAATTCTGCATTAAGTTCCGTAGTTGCATCAGAAATAATTCCGCGTTGGTTATCCGGGAAACTATCCGCACCGTTATAATCTGCCCAGTTGAAACGCCGTACTTTATATGGACAGTTATTTGCGCAATATTTTGTTCCGATACACCTGTTATATATCATTTGGTTAAGTCCCTCACTGCTATGGTTAGTCGCAGATACCGGGCAAACATTTTCGCAAGGGGCATTATCGCATTGCTGACATGTCATCGGCTGAAAAACAATATCAGGATTTTGCGGATCGCCGGTAAAATACCTGTCAATACGAATCCATTGCATGTCATGATACCTCGATACTTCATATTTGCCAACAGTAGAAATGTTATTTTCAGCAACGCATGCAACAGTGCACGCCGAACATCCAATGCAAGTGCTAAGATCAATGCTCATTCCCCATTTGATACCTGGCTTTTCAAATGTGGGATATAAGGTAGCATCGCGTTGAAAGTTTTCACCAAACCTGCTTAGTTCTTCTTCAACTTCTTCATTCATTTCACCGGGTCTTTCAATGAATTTTGCAAGGGTAGTTTCTCTTACAACCGGCCTTCCTTCGGTAATATTGTGAACCTGTGTTTGTGCAATCGGATAAGTATCTCCTGTTTTTTCAATAGCTACAGGCGAAGAATAGCTAATACCATGTTCCACTATAAATCGCAAACTGATAAACATTTACCCCTGATCCATTCGCCGCAGGCCCTATAAATTCCGCCGTTCTCTTTTTATCATTACTTTGTCTTCCGTAACCAACAGCCATTGCAATTACGTTTGGATGCATACCCGGAATAATCAGTGCGGGAATCTCAACGGCTTTTCCGTTCGCTGTAACTTTAATTATTGGCTTGTGAACGCTAACTTCATATTTATCAGACTGGGGCCTGTTAAAAATATCAATGCCAAGTAACGATTTGCCTATTTCAGGAGATACCATGGCATAGTTGTCCCACGTAGCTTTTGCTATTGGGTCACTTACTTCCTGCAGCCATGCATTATTTGCCCGGCTGCCCGTTCCAATTGAAACGTTTTGATAAAGCACTAACTCAATTTCTCCCCCCTTTATAGCACCAATTTTGGATGCCGCATCAGCAACATTTCCGGAAAATGGAAGACTTCCCATTGCTATTACAGGTACTTCGGGAGCAGATTTATTTGAGGTAGAGTCAGATGCCTCAACCGCTGACGAAGTTGCATCAGCCGTAGCCGATGTTAAATCAAAAACATTAACGAAAGTTGATTGTGTCTTAAGTTCGGAATTTTCCATAACTCCATCCTGCAAAAATCTTTCAAATTTTTCGAGGCCAAGCTTTTGATCATTGATCCAGTAATTTCTAAAATATGCCTCGTAGTCATTTGTAGTAACCAGTAAGCTTTAAAAGCGAAGTTTCAAATTGGCGTGTCTTAAATAATGGATGGATGAGCGGTTGTAATAACACTCACATAACCGGTCTGTAGCTCGGCATCTCCCCAGCATTCCAGCCAATGATGTGATGGAATTACATATTTGCACAGCTCCGTAGTTTCATCCATTTTTTCACTATACGAAACAGTGAACGGACACTTTTTTAACCCGGCAATGAATTTATCGGCAGCAAAATAACTATAGGCCGGATTGGCTCCGTAAACTAAAAGTCCTCCAATATTGCCTGCATTAAGATCAGCTGTAAGCGCAACCATATCTGCGTCTATTCCCTGGCGGTAGTTAACAGTGGAATTCCAGTCAATCGTTTTACCACCTGCACCAATAGCTTCATTTATTGCATTAACTATTATCTGGATGTTGGTATCATTGCTTCCACAAACAACAAGAGCAGCGCCTTTATTAGCTAAAAGGTCACTTCCAGCTTTCTTAATTCCCGCCGCAACTTTTCCCGAAATGTTAGATGAGGTTGGACCGCCCACGGCTGCTAAAAGCGCAAGAGCTACAGCCCCTGTTTCGGAAGGCTTGTGAACATAGCGTTCATCTGCATTTGCTCCT
The DNA here is from genome assembly GCA_963756945.1 of uncultured Chitinophagaceae bacterium. GTDB lineage: Bacteria > Bacteroidota > Bacteroidia > Chitinophagales > Chitinophagaceae > Ginsengibacter. The sequence goes on from CAVWQJ010000007.1 coordinate 392,500, forward strand.
GTAATACTGTAATGACTTTCAAACTGGTAATGTTTGCTCATCACAGGTTTTTCTTCATCAATTCTGCGGTTTTGAGAGTATTGATTTGCAAAAGCGACTGGACTTAACCATGTAGTTAAAAAATCTGCGCCAAGGCTTACTATCACTTTGGCATTTTCGAAATGATAAGTGGGAATTGCTTTTTTGCCATAAGAAGCCTGGTTGGCCATTATCATTCCGCTGTAAGAAACGGCATCGTATTGAACATGGCGACTACCCGGAAATTTAGCCAGAAATTCTGAAATAATTTGTTTTGTAGTTATTGAAGTAACTGATGAAGTTAATAAAACAATCAGGCTTGCCTGCAGTAGAGGCCATTCCATCCGCAACCATTTTATCAATTGCCTCGAATGTCGCTTCCTTACCATTAGCCAGAGGATAACGAAGTCGGGTTGTGTCATATAAATCTAAAACTGAAGATTGGCATTGCGCAGAAGTTCCGCCGTTAGTGAGCGAAGAAAGATCATTTCCTTCTATTTTAATTGGCCTCCCTTCTCTTTGTTTTACAACTACCGGCACCGCATCGCCATCATTTATATAAGTAGATGCATAATAATTTGGAACACCCGGAAGCATATCATCGGGCTTATTTAAAAAAGGAATAGTTTTACGAACCGGCATTTCACAGCTTGCAACAAGAGTGGCCGCAGCGGTGCTAAATCCCATGTATTTTAGAAAATCCCGGCGTGGTGTTTTAGCATTGAAAATCGACTCATTACTTAACTCTTCAAAAGGAAGTTCTTCTTTGAATTCATTTTTTAATTTTTTCAGCCCATCTTCTTCCTGATGCAGTTCCTCAAAATTTTGCCAATATTTTTTATCGCTCATTTATTACTATTTGAAAAATTCTAAAAATCCAAAATCTAAAAGATCTTATTATTAAGTTTGATTTTTACAAGGTTTGCCAGCTTTTAATAATGACATTTTTGACATTCAGTACCGCCGATTTTTTCAACCGTTATGCTGTCATATTTGTGGTTTTTTATGTCCTCATGAAATTTTTCGTAAATACTATAAAACTTGTTGCCATGGCCGGCATCATCATTGAATTGAACATTAGTCGTACGATGGCAGTTAACACACCATCCCATACTTAAATCAGCGAACTGTTTTACTTCATCCATTTTTTGAATTTCACCATGGCAGGTTTGGCACTGTACCCGGCCAACTTTAACGTGTTGAGAATGGTTGAAGTAAACAAAATCGGGAAGGTTATGTATTCTTGTCCACTCAATGGGTTTGCCTGGCTTATCGTAAGTCTTTGTGGATGGGTTCCATCCGGCAGCAGCATAAAGTTTTTGAATTTCTCCATTTGCATCTACTGCACTTCCGTCTTCCCTGGTTAATGGCTTACCGCCGAAATCTTTAACGGCCATATGGCAATTCATACATACGTTTACAGAAGGAATATTTGCATGCTTACTATCCTGGGCGCCGCTATGGCAATATAAACAACTTATCTGGTTGTTGCCCGCATGAACACGATGGGAATAATAAATTGGCTGTACCGGTTGATATCCCTGCATTCTACCCAATCCCATAGCTCCTTCAACCAAAAAATATCCGCCAAATATAAAGAGAACAATAATCACCAATAATAAATAAGCTTTATTGCGGTAAAATGGTACAGGCGTGGGAGATTTTAAACCATCTTTTTCATCGGTAAGCTTTTTTAAGTTACTATTTACCTGCAACAGAACAAATCCTATAACTGCCAATATTAAAGTGAGAATTCCATATAAAATGGAGTTATCAGATTGTGGTTCGCGTAACCGGGCCTTCCGGCGTTCCGCCTGGTTTTGTATAATTATCTGCATAGTCAAGTATCGCGTCAATATCTTCTTTTTTTAAATCAGGAAAAGAAGTCATTATCACATTTCCAAACTGTGCTTTCAACTTCATGGCATACGGATCTGTATTTACCATGGTGGTCGTATTAGGCACCCATTTATAAACCCAATCTTTCGATGGTTCCCTTTCCCTGGCACCCTTAAGCGCCGGGCCAACATATGCTTCCAATGGTTTATGGCAACTGGCACAGTTAGCTTTAAAGAGAGTTTCTCCATCGCCTGCAAACAAAAATTGAGGGGAAGAAATTAATGTAAGAAAGAAAAATATCGTGGTTATTCTAAGAAAAAGCCTGGTGAGTTGGTTCATACACTTAGTACCTGTCTTGATAATGGAAAAAAATCTATTGGCGCAAAAATAAGGCAGGATGTTGACAAACTGTTAACATTTTTTATTTTTTTTTAACCTTGTCCAGCCTGCGTTTTAGAAGGTTATTGCTTACGAAAGCCAGCGATATGAGTTTCATATTAAGAAAATGAAACCGTAATCAAAATTTTGAAAATATATACGCTGTTTTAAAATCAAAAAAAATGCATCTTTGATGCATCTTAAGTTTAACTGAATTTATCCTGAAGTGCCTGAATAACATATTTGTTTGTTTCTACTTTAATCGTCATTGTAGCGAAAAATCAATTTACATAATCGTTGTTATTTGATCGTAACTCATAGTATATAATGAAACAGAAAACAATCCATATTGCCATTTTTGCCTCAGGAGCAGGCAGTAATGCACAAAAAATTATCGACTATTTTAAAAATTCAGATGACGTAGAAATTAGTTTAATAGTTTGTAATAACCCCAACGCCGGCATCTTAAAAATTGCTGCAAATGAAAGCATTCCTGTTTTAATGATAGAGAAACAAAAGTTTCGCGATACGGGCTATGTTGCGGAATTGAAAAATTATAAAATACAATTCATTGTACTCGCAGGGTTCTTATGGAAAATACCTCCGTTATTAATTGAAGTTTTTAAGAACAAAATAGTAAATATACACCCGGCGCTTCTACCGGCCTATGGAGGAAAGGGAATGTATGGAAACGCTGTACATGCAGCCGTGCTGGCAGCCGGGGAAAAACTTAGTGGCATTACCATACATCTCGTGGACGAAAAATATGATCATGGAAAAATAATCTTTCAAGCCACATGTCCTGTTGCGGAAAATGAAACTGTGGATAGCCTTGGGCAAAAAATTCATGAACTCGAACATGCATCATATGCTAAAGAAATAGAAAAATTAATAAACGGTAATGGAGGTATATTAAAAATTTCAGATTGATTTTCAGCGGCCAGGCTATTTCTAAAATCAGCGTTAAAAAAAGATTGTTTTGTAATTTGGTAAAATGATTAATGTAATATTACCCGTCATAAATATTTTGAAAAGACTTCTATTATTCAGGCTTTTTTTAGTTGTTATGTTATTGCAGTTTCTGCAGTTTACAAAAGCTTTTGGGCAAATTACACTTTCCGGAACTGTTTACGATTCCACAAAACTTTACGTGGTACCGGGCGTAAAGGTTTCCAGCACTTCCGGCCTTGAAACTGAAACAGATTCATTAGGCGCTTATCATTTAAATGTTTCAGAAAGTGACTCTATCAGTTTTTTCTTCAAAGGTAAATCAACTATAAACTTTCCAGTTAAGTCGATGACAGACTATAACGCTTTCGATATTTCCTTGCGGATAAAGATAAACGCCAAATATAAATTATTGCAGGGCGTAACTGTTTATTCAAATACTTACCACGCCGATTCTATAGAAAACCGAATGGAATATTCGAAAATTTTTAATTATGAAAAGCCGGGCTTCCGATCATCTTTCGAGCCGGGAGGAGCAGCAGGGGTGGATCTTGATGCCCTTATTGAAATGTTCAACCGGAGAAAAAGAAGAGAAAATCTTGCGTTCCAAAATCGGTTGATACAAAATGAGCAGGACAGTTACGTCAAATATCGATTTAGCCCTAAGGTTATTCATCGGGTTACCGGCTTAAGCGGCGATACACTTACCCGCTACATAAAACTCTATATGCCTTCTTACCAGTTCATCGTGTCAAGCACTTTGGCAGAATTCTATCAATACGTTCTCAACACTTCCTATGCATTTAAAAAAGAAGAAGGTATTCAGTAGTTGTTTACAAGGGAAATATAAATAAGTCGCCCAAACTAACGGCTATAGTTAGCTGAAAATATTAAATTCGTTCTTGAAAGGCTATCCATATTCCTGTATACCCTGAATAAAATTCTTTAAATTTTATTGGTTTTTATGTTGAACAAACAGTAATAAAAAATGTTTTCGCATGAATTTATCTCCAATAAAAAACATTGTTAAATGCTAAAAGGAACCATGCTGCAATATTTCCACTGGTATTTACCGGGGGATGGAACGTTATGGAAACAAATAAGAAAAGATGCTCTCCGTCTTAAAAAACTTGGATTTACAGCAATATGGTTACCCCCCGCCTTTAAGGCAAGCGGAGGCGGATACAGTGCCGGCTACGACGTTTATGATTTATATGACCTTGGTGAGTTTGATCAAAAAGGGACCGTGAGAACGAAATATGGCACCAAAAGAGAATACATACAAGCGCTCAAAGCTGTCCGTGCAAAGGGTATGCACTCCATCGTTGATATTGTTTTGAACCATAAAGCAGGTGGTGATGAAATCGAAAAAATAAAGGTGGTAAAGGTAAATCCCGACAACAGAAACGAAGTGATTTCGGAACCATTCGAAATAGAAGCTTTTACAAAATTTACTTTCCCCGGCAGGGAAAAAAAGTATTCTTCTTTTATATGGGATTATATGTGTTTTACGGGTGTTGATTATGCTTATAATCTAAGTGAAGGCGGCATCTTTAAAATAATAAACAGTTTTGGAGACGGCTGGCAGGAAATGATAGATGACGAAAAGGGCAATTATGATTACCTGATGTATAATGATATCGATTTTAGAAATAGCGCCGTTCGCGAAGAACTGGACCGATGGGGCAAGTGGTATTTCGACAAGGTAAAATTTGACGGCGTTCGCCTTGACGCGGTTAAACATATTCCTGCCTGGTTTTATAATGATTGGCTGGATAATTTACGCCTAAGTACCGGAAGAGAAATTTTTGCTGTTGGAGAATACTGGGCTCCCGGGCAATTACATCTTCTCGTGAGATATATTGAAGCTACCAAAGGGAAAATGAGCCTTTTTGATTCTTCACTGCATCATAATTTTCACCAGGCCTCCAAAAGAGGAAATGAATTTGATATGAGAACGATATTCGACGACACCCTGGTAAAAATTATGCCTGATAAAGCTGTTACTGTTGTAGACAATCACGATACACAGCCATTGCAAGCGCTGGAAGCTCCGGTGGAGGCATGGTTCAAGCCGTTGGCTTATGCGCTGATTCTGCTGCGTGTTGAAGGATATCCTTGTGTGTTTTACCCCGATCTTTATGGAGCTAATTACAAAGACCACGGAAAAGATGGCAATGAATACGATATATGGACGCCTGCTGTTGAAAACATAGAACTTTTGTTGAAAGCCCGCAGGGACCATGCTTACGGAACACAACGGGATTATTTTGATCATGCCAATTGCATTGGTTGGACAAGGGAGGGCGATGACCAACATAGCGGTTGCGCCGTTGTTCTTACTAACGGTGATAACGGCAATAAAACAATGGAGCTTGGTAAAAGGTATGCCGGCAAAATATTTGTTGACCTGCTTAAAAAAAATAAAACCAAAATAATAATTAACGAAGACGGATGGGCAGAATTTTTTGCACCAGCCGGTGGAGTCTCGGTGTGGGTGGAGAAAACCGGGCGAGCTTAATCAACTTCATGCGCAATAATTTCTTTGTTATGTTTATTTATCAGAAATGCCACACATCCCTAATCTTATTTCGTGTAATAAATTTTTTACTACTTTACTCTTAATTTTCAATTGACTTTGCAGGCCTCTAAAGGCCCTTTTAATTTCTTAATGTCTAAATTAATTTCATGAAGAAGCTTGTATTGTTTTTATCTTTTCAATTTTTTATAATCTCTCTTTTTGCACAAACCGATGCTGGTTTATATCGATATCCCGATGTTTCAAAAACACAAATTGTTTTTACGTATGCTAACGATCTTTGGCTAATTCCTAAAGAAGGCGGAGAAGCGATAAAACTGAGTTCTCCGGCAGGCGTTGAAAGCTTTCCAAAATTTTCGCCTGATGGAAAGAGCATCGCTTTCACAGGAAATTATGACGGCAACAAAGATGTCTACGTTATTCCGGCATTGGGAGGAATCCCCGTAAGACTTACTTCTCATGGATATCCCGATCGTGTTGTTGGCTGGCAGCCGGATGGAAAACGCGTTTTATTTGCGTCGGGCAGAGAAAGCGGCAGAGATAGGTTTAATCAATTGTACACAATTGCATCTACCGGCGGCGCGGCCGATAAAGTTCCATTGGCCTACGGGGAATTCGCTTCTTATTCTCCCGATGGAAAAGAAATAGCAGTTACTTTTCGCACACAAGCATTTCGCAACTGGAAAAGATACCGTGGTGGATGGAAAGCTGATATTCATATTTTCAACCTTACGAATAACACTTCAGAAAATATTACCGCGCTTGATACGGAAGCGGGCAACGAATTTCCGATGTGGCATAACGACGACATTTATTTTCTTACCGATCGCGGACCAGAGTTAAGAATGAATTTATGGAAGTATGATACTAAAACAAAAGTTGCACAACAGATTACCAATTTCAAAGATTACGATATTCATTTTCCATCCGCTGGCCCGGATGATATTGTTTTTGAAGAAGGCGGAAATTTATACCTCTATAATTTTTCCTCCGGCAAAATAAACGACGTAAAGGTATCGCTCGTAAGCGATAAAACGTTGCTGAAAGCCAAAATGGAAAAAGTTGATAAATATATTGAACACGCAGATATAAGCCCCGATGGTAATCGTGTTTTAATGGAAGCACGAGGAGATATTTTTTCCTTACCTGCAGAAAATGGTTTTGTTGAAGATCTTACAAGAACTTCGGGTACGGCTGAGCGTTATCCTGCATGGTCTCCTGATGGAAAAACGATTGCTTACTGGAGTGACTTTTCCGGAGAATACGAATTATGGATAACACCTTCAAATACAAATAAGCCCCGCAAACTGACCAGTTACGGGCCTGGCTTCCGTTATAATCTTTTTTGGTCGCCCGATAGTAAAAGGCTTGCCTTCATCGATAAAGCCATGAAAATCCAGGTATATGATCTTGAGACGGATAAGACCACTTTGATTGACCATGCTCTCCATTATTTCCACGGCGCCTTAGAAAATTTTTCGTGCAACTGGTCACCGGACGGGCGCTATCTCACCTTCAGTCATGACCTTGATAATACCCATAGTGCTGTTTATATTTTCGATTATAAAAATAAAATCTTACACCAGGTAACCAGTGGATTTTATAGTTGCATGAACCCAGTCTTTGACAGTGAAGGAAAATATCTTTACCTCTTAACGAACCAGTCTTTTTCGCCTAATTACAGTGACCTGGATAATTCTTTTATATACGCAAATTCAACCCAACCCGCTGTTATTACTTTACAGAAAACAACACCTTCTATTTTATTTCCAAAGAATGATACAGTGAAAACTATTGCATCCGGGCCAATAACAAAAGTTGTTGAAGTAAAACACAAATTCAAAAGTTCAAAAGATACCGTTGAAACGAAAAGAGTAAAAGTGAAACCGGTGGACATCGACTTTGACAGTATGGAATCCCGGCTTGAAATTTTGCCATTGCCAGCGGGTAACTATCGGAAACTTGGCTCGGTAAAAGGTAAAATTATTTATATTAAATATCCTCCCCGCGATGAAGAAAAAGCAAAACCTTCTTTAAAATTTTTTGATATTGAAAAGAGAGAAGAAAAAACGATTCTGGATAATATCAATAACTACAAAATGTCGGCAGATCGGCTAAAATTGTTGGTTCAACAGGGCGAATCTTTTGCAATAATTAAGCCCGAAGAATCGCAAAAGTTTGAAAAACCTATTCGTGTTGCTGAAATGCAGATGCAGGTGAATCCAATGGAAGAATGGAAACAAATTCTTACGGATGCTTGGAGGATAGAGCGTGATTATTTCTACGATCCCAATATGCACGGTGTAAACTGGAACCAGGTAAAAGAGCGATATACAAAAATGCTGGAAGGCGCCGCGTCAAGAGAGGAATTAAATTATATAATAGGTGAAATGATTGGCGAATTGAATTCGTCACATACTTACCAGGGTGGAGGCGATCTTGAGAAAGAACATAACGAAGATGTAGGATATCTTGGAGTAGATTATGAACCTGATGGGGATTTTTATAAAATTAAAAAGATTATTAAAGGTGCCGCCTGGGATGCAGAGGAAAGATCTCCCGTTAGATATGCCCGGCGTTAATATACCCGAAGGAAGTTATTTACTTGCTGTAAATGGCGTGCCATTAACAACTAGCCCAGGAACCATTTGCCATTTTCGAAGGTCTCGCAGATAAAGACGATAAAGCTAACATACAATTCTTCTGCTTCCTGGAATGGTGCAAAAACCGCCATTGTTAAAGCTATGAACGGATGAAGGAAGATTGCGTTACCTCGCATGGGTAGAAAACAACCGGCAAGCGGGTAGACGAAGAAACAGCAGGTGAGGCAGGATATATTTATGTTCCAAGCACTGGTATCGACGGACAGAATGAATTGATGCGACAGTTTAATGCGCAGTGGGATAAAAAGGCGCTGATTATTGATGAACGTTTTAATAGCGGTGGTCAGATTCCAGACAGGTTCATTGAAATGCTGAACCGTAAACCGCTTGCCTATTGGGCCATACGCGATGGAAAAAGTAATCCGTGGCCACCTTTCGCCAACTTCGGTCCAAAGGTAATGTTGATAAATGGATGGAGCGGTTCTGGCGGCGATGCTTTTCCTGATTACTTTAGAAAAGCAGGATTAGGGCCATTGATAGGAAACAGAACCTGGGGCGGACTGATTGGAATAAGTGGCACTCCTGATCTTATTGACGGTGGCGTTGTTACTGCCCCTTCGTTTCAGAATGTTTAACCCGGATGGAACCTGGTTTAAAGAAGGCCATGGAGTAGATCCTGATATTTTAGTTGATGAAGATCTTGGATTAATGGCAAAAGGGATCGATCCCCAATTGGAAAGGGCAATTACCGAAATTAAATCGCTGATAAAAGAAAAAGGATACAAAGTACCGGTTACTCCCGCCTACCAGGATCGTGATTAAAAAACGCTTGTGCAAAACATCACAGGTCTTAAAAACCTGTGGTGTTTATTGAAAGGTTCAATCATTGCTTCCAGGTATTATTCCCACGGTTACTATCGGGCAGCTTATTCTCCGGGTCGATGATTACAGATTGCAATGGTTGCGTTGTTTGCAGATGAATTGTATGCACTACGCTTTGCATCCACGTCTCCACCGGCAATTGCAAACTTTGTTTGCTGCCGTCTTTTAAAACTATTTCAACTGTGCAGGGCATTGCCATTTTTTGAAGATTGGCAATTGTTATATCAGCACCATTTTTATAATTGTTGCCCTTGTAGGAAACTGATTGAACAGTCAAATCAAGTTGCCAGTTGTGCTGAAACCATTCCCGCCAGAACCAGGTAAGATCTTCACCGGCCTCATTATCCATCGTTCTAAAAAAATCATCCGGAGCAGGATGTTTAAACGCCCATCTTTCAATATATTTTTTGAAAGCGTAATCAAACCTGTCGTGGCCGAGTATCACTTCACGAAGTAAAACCAAACCAAATGCTGGTTTAAAATATTCAATTGGATGGCGATATTTTTCTGTGAATTCATCGGCACGATCCATCATCGTTGGCGCATCAGCATCTTTTAAATAAGGAATAATTTCATCCGCAGGATTTCCTTTGCCAGGTGCATATTCACCATCACGTTTCGGGGCATATTCACCGTGATTGAAATTATCAGATGCATACACATCAATAAAAGTATTGAAGCCTTCATCCATAAAAGCATGGCGTCTTTCATTGCTGCCTACTATCATTGGAAACCAGTTGTGACCGATTTCATGCGCAGTCACCCAATAAAGTTCCCCGGCTTTATCCTGCCAGCCGTCAAAAACAATTCCGGGGTATTCCATGCCGCCAGCCGTGCCAGCTTCATTAACAGCTACCGGCCAGGGATACACGAACCATTTTTCTGAAAAATACTCAATTGACTTTTTGAGATATTCTGTAGCTCTTCCCCAGGCACTATCACCGGCACTTTCAACGGGATATACTGACATTGCCAGGCATTTCTTACCGCCTGGTAAATTAACTTTCGCTGCGTCCCACACATAAGCTTTTGAAGCACCGAAAGCAACATCTCTTGTATTCTGCATTTTAAAGTGCCAGGTTTTGGTTCCGGTACTTACCGGGTGCGCTACTCTTTGGTTGACTTCCTTTACTGTTCGTATCATCACTGTTTTATCGCTGTTCCTTGCTTCATTTAGTCTTTGCATTTGTTGATCGGAAAGAATTTCTTTCTCATTTTGTAATTCACCACTACCGGCGACAATCATATCATTAGGTACCGTTACGGTGTAATCGAAATCACCATATTCGCAATAAAATTCTCCGCTACCGAGGAACGGTAACGTACACCATCCTTCCACATCATCGTACACACACATGTGCGGATACCATTGTGCTATTTCATAAATTTTTCCATTTTTGGTAAGAACATAATCGTTTCTTCCGCCGAAAATGGGTATGATGTAATAATATTTTATCGTTATATCAATGGTACTTTTGGAAGATAAAGCCTGCGGCAAACGAATCTGCATTCTCGTATCGTTGATGATATAATCTGCCTTAAATGTTTTTCCTTTATACGTAACCGTTATACTGTCAAATTGAAAACCGTTAGTGTGCCTGGTTGATCCAAATTCAGAATAAAAATTAGAACGGGCTCCTTCACGATAAGTATTTTGGTCCAGTTCCAGCCACAAAGATTGCAATGAGTCGGGGCTATTGTTTGTGTAGTGAATTGTTTCATTGCAGGTCAGCATATTCTTCACAGTATCTATTGCGGCCTGCAAATCATAATCTGCACGGTTCTGCCAGTACTTAGCGCCGGGAGCTCCGCTGGCAGAACGAAATTCATTGCCATTTTTTGTATAAAAGTTCTGTGCAAAAATTTCCTTCGGATTGTACAAAGATTCGACTCCGGTTGGGGATTGAGCAAAAGAAGATAAGATTGACAGAGTAAGAATAATCGCCAAAGAATTTTTTTTACACTTCATCAGGGTACAATTTATTATAGTAAATTTTTGAAGTGCAAAGTAAAAGATTCAAAAGGCAATTTTTGAAAAAAATATCTCTTCAACAGAAATCCTATGGCAGGCATGTAAAAATGCGACAAGTACTTTTTAAAAGAAATCCGCTCATGAGTTAACTTTTGGCTTTGATAATTCATTGGTTTGTTATGAGTTGGTTTATTATCATTTTGCAACAAATCATCTCGCATGAAAATATTTGTTGCATTCCCCGTACTTATACTTTTGAGCACATTGGCACATGCTCAAATCAGCAATACGGGAAGTATAACGGTCTATTTAAAAGGAGATAAACAAATTGCATTACAAAATGTTACGGTGTCCCTTCTGAAGGGTAAAGACTCGTCGTTGGTTAAACTTGGTATTACTGATGAAAAGGGCGTCGCAGTTTTCGATCATCTTCCCTCTGACTCTTTTCTTATTAAAGCCACAATGGTAGATTATGACAATACATTTTCTCCGCTGATAAATATCACTTCTGCAAAAAATAAGGAGGTTACCCTTTTATTAAATCAAAAATCTTCCGTTTTAAAAGAAGTAAAAGTTGAAGCGAAAAAGCCTTTCATTCAGAAACTATCCGATCGCATTGTTGTAAATGTTGATAATAGCATTATTAGCGCCGGCAGTTCGGCTATGGATGTGTTGGAACGATCCCCGGGCGTAAACATTGATCAGAACGATGTAATCAGTTTGCGCGGAAAACAAGGTGTAATAATTATGATAGATGGAAAGACGACACCTATGACAGGGACTGATCTTGCCAATTATCTTCGCGGCCTTCCTTCGGATGCAATTGACCGTATCGACATTATTACTAACCCTTCTGCAAAATATGATGCAGCGGGTAATTCCGGTATTATAGATATTCACATGAAGAAAGATCAGCGTTTAGGCGCCAACGGTAGTGTTACGGCCGGGTACGGTCAGGGTGTTTATCCAAAATCAAATGCCGGTATGAATTTTAATTATCGCAATAAAAAAGTAAACGTTTTTGGAAACTATAATTACGCCTACCGTAAAGGATTAAATCATCTCATCCTCGACAGGAATTTTTATACCAACGGCGTTTTTGATGGCGAAGACAAGAAAGATAATTATACTACATTTCCCTTAAACTTTAATGTGGCAAGGCTTGGCGCTGATTTCTTTTTAAATAAGAAAACAATTATTGGCTTTGTTGTAAACAGCAATTTTATAAACTATCATAATTTTAATACAAATAACTCCACGGTAATCGATAGTCAAAAAAACCCTTCCTACACTTTTCAAACTCATGAAAACAGTACATCGGGGAACAACAATACAGTTGGCAACATCAACTTTAAACACACCTTCGATAGCAGCGGGAAAGAAGTTACGGCAGATATCGATTACGGGGTATATTATTCAAATGCATTAACCAACAATTCAACAGACTACTATAACCTGGATGGCAGCGAGATGCAACCTTCGTACATACTATTAGGAAATCAAAAAGGGAAACTTATACTTAAAACAGCGAAAGCAGATTATGTAAATCCGTTTAAAAATGGCGCAAAGCTTGAAGCAGGGTTTAAAACCAGTGACGTATCATCTGATAACGACGCAAAGTTTTTTGATGCAAGCAGCGGCACACCGCAAAATGATACCACCAAAACGAATCATTTTTTGTATGAAGAATATAATAATGCGGGATATGTAAATTTCAGTAAAGAGTATAAAAAATTTAATATTCAGTTAGGGATAAGAGGAGAACAAACTATTCTCAAAACGCACCAGGAAAAAGGGGATATTCGTTTTGATTCGTCTTATTTTCAACTATTTCCCAGCGCTTTTTTTAATTATAAAATTAATAAAGATCAAACACTAGGCGTTTCCGTTAGTCGTCGCATTGACCGGCCCAATTACAGTTTATTAAATCCATTTTTATTTTTAATAGATGTAAGCACTTATAATACCGGCAACACCGCTTTGTTGCCACAATTCACGTGGTCATATGAAATGAACTGCACTGTAAAGAATTTCAATTTTGCTTTAAGTTATAGTCACACCAAAGATGTGCTGAATATTGCTATCGCTAAATTCAAAGACGTATTTCCCAACAGTAATTTCGCAGACTCAAATATAACCGTAGAGATTCCTGTAAACCTGGATGCTTCTGATTATTTCGGCTTATCCATTTCTGCACCTGTTCATATTGCTTCGTGGTGGAATATGGTCAACAATGCAGATTTTTATTACAATCATTTTCGCGGCAACCTTGGTGGATCCGCATTGAATAATGGAGCACCTGCAGCCGACATTAAGACCAATAGCAATTTCACTCTTAAAAAAGGATGGACTGCAGAATTGAACGCCAGCTTTAATTCGGGTGGCCGAGACGGTTACATGGTAGCCCAACCACAGTGGGCAATTTCACCCGGCATTCAAAAATTAATTTTGAAATCAAAAGGGACATTAAAGTTTAGTTATACCGATATATTCTGGACTAACTTACCCAAAGCTGTAATTACATATCCCGGAAAATATATTGAACGCTGGCATGCCTTCCGTGAAAGCCGTATAGCAACTTTAACTTTCACCTACCGGTTTGGAAAGAGTACCGTGCAAGGAGCAAGAAGGAGGACTACCGGTTCAGAAGAAGAAAGACAAAGGGCCGGCAGTTAAGGAACCAGCTTAATTTAAAAAGACTATCGCAAAGCTTCTAACAATTTTAAATGTGGTTTTATATTTTGAAGTGTTTCTTTTTGCAAAAAATTTTTTAAATGCTTATAGAAATGACTTTTATCATAATAACCATATAAAGAAAAATGAAAGTCAGCCGGAGAGGTAGCCAGTTGATGTGTTGCTTTTCTTATTCTTAATATTTGTAATGCCTGTTTACTACTTATACTCGTAGTTATTTCAAAATAACGTTGAAGCGTACGTGTAGAAATTTTATATTTTGAAGCAAAGGTTTGAATTGAAGTTGTAAAATTATTTGTCGCATTGCAATGTTCCAATATTTCTGTAACAATCTGTACCGGCCGCAAGGAGACAGGATGCCTCTGCACGATAGTTTGAAAATGAGCGGTTAAAATAGCTACCCGTTCATTGAAATCATTTGCCTTTTTTATTTCAGCGATAATTTGCTGATCGAGTAAATAACTTAATGGAAAAATATACTCACGGTATTCAGAAAAATTTACCTTCTTTTCAAATATAACAGGCGAAACTTTAAATTTGATTCCGAATAACCGGTTGCCCGGTCTGTGGAAACATTCAATGGATTTATTTCTTGGCAAAAATCCATCTGACTTCATTTCAAAACGTTTTTCATCTACCTGCATTATAAAAGGTGTGCCGAGGTTAATAAGGTAAGTGTAACCAATGTTTGGAAATAAAGCATCAGAAAATCCTTCCGGGTTTTGCTGCAGCAGATCATCAAATTTTGTTTCCCAAAAGAAATCTATGAAATGAATGATCTCTTCGGCTGGCTTAACCCTGTGATAAAAATTTTCAAAATGATCAATATCGAAAAACTCAATATGTTGCACGGCAGAAGTATATAGGATAAAGATATAAGACTGATATAGAGAAAAAGGTAGTTTTTATGCAGGCGGTTTTAATCCGCAACCATTGTATGGGGAAAGTGAGCGATTGAAAAATTATAAATCTTTGGCGGGAACTTTAATTACACCACCTTTTTTATCGGAAATAACAAGGTATCCGTTCCTGGCTTTTTCTTCAGCAATAATCTTTTGTATTGCTTTATCCATCACCAATTTAATTTTATCGCTCAGGTCTTCCCCCTTTTTATTTGAATTCATTGGCGATTATTTTATTGAAGATTTCAAAGTTAAAGATTTCTTTTACCTTTCTGACCGACCTGGCAATTAGAAAATATTCCGTACCAGAATTATCAAAAATATACCAATCATTAACTTCGGATGCATATTTTAAAAAATTTCGAATTCCTTTCTTATACCTTCGACTTATGACACCAGGTGAAATATTATGTCCGCCTTTACTTACTCTCAAGGCCACCCGGCTTTTAGCCAATTCAACACTTTCGAGCCAAACAAAAAAAAGTATGATCTCATATCCTTTGAGCCTGGCTAATCTAATAAAATCTAAATAAGTGACGCCAGACAACGTAGTTTCGAATGCAAAACTTTTTCCTTCTTTTACTAATTGGTTTAATCTTTCGATCATTATTCTTGCAGCCTGAAAGGTAACTCCCTCAAAATTAAACGGAGACAGACCTCGTGCTATTTCATCGGCATTTACAAATTCTACGGTATCAAAAACTTCCGGCAATAAATTATAGGCGGCCGTTGTTTTGCCAGCTCCATTTGGACCTGCTATAATATAAATTGTGGGCATCAATAATTTATCAATTTCTGAATCATCTCATCCAATCTTGATTTAGCAAGAAAATTCTTTTCCAGTTCAGTATTAAAAGGAACGGGCGTATCAAGTGATGCACAACGCATAACAGGCGAATCTAAAAACTCAAAACAATTTTGAGCTATCCAGGATGCAATTTCGCCGCCTATTCCACCAGTATAAGTGTCTTCATGAAGCACCAAAGCTTTACCGGTATTATTTACTGAATTTCTTATCGCTTTATAGTCCAACGGCGACAAAGTTCTCAGATCGAGAATATCAATTGAAATCTCCGGGTGGGCCTCTGCGTATTCCATAGCCCACACCACCCCCATGCCATAAGTTATAATACTAACGTCATCGCCTGCACGAACCTGCTTTGCTTTACCAATTTCTATTTCATAATACTCTTCGGGCACCTGGCCAGCTGGCACTTCTATACAATCCTTTGTGCTCGAAAAACATTACGGGATTAGGATCATTAATTGCAGCAATCATTAAACCTTTGGCATCTTCAGGGTTGGACGGATATACCACTTTCAACCCGGGCGTGTGCACAAACCAGGCTTCATTACTTTGGCTGTGAAACGGCCCTGCGCCCACGCCAGCGCCGGTTGGCATTCGAATTACCACATCTGCATTTTGCCCCCAGCGATAATGGATTTTTGCAAGGTTATTTATAATTTGATTAAACCCTACAGTAACAAAATCTGCAAACTGCATTTCCATCACACTTTTAAATCCTTCCAGGCTTAAACCCAATGCAGTACCAACAATTGCGCTTTCGCACAATGGTGTATTGCGCACCCTTTCTTTTCCGAATTCATTTACGAAATCTTCAGTCACTTTAAATGCACCTCCGTACTCTGCAATATCCTGGCCCATTAAAATAAGATTGGGATGTTGAGTCATCGATTGACGCAATCCTTCTTTTATAGCATCAACAAAACGAAGCTCTTTGGCGCCTGTATAATTCGGATCTTCCGTTTTTTCGTACCGATACATTGAAGGCGCATACACATCGTTTAATTCATTTGAAGAATTAATGTTGATTTTTATATTTTCTTTTTCCTGGTAAAGCGAGGTCTGCTTTAACTCACTCTCAATCTTTTCCCTTAGTTCATCCCGAATATGTGCCAGCGAAAGATTTGTTACAATTTTTTCTTCAAGAAGAAAACGCTCATAATTTTTAATCGGATCTTTTTCGATCCATTGGGCAAACATTTCTTTGGGCACATATTTTACGCCACTCGCCTCTTCATGACCCCGCATTCTGAAGGTCATGCATTCAACTAAATATGGCTTCTGATTTTGCAAACAGTAATCACGAACCTTGATTATGGTTTCATAAACCTGCAGTATATTATTGCCATCAATTTGTATCCCTTCCATGCCATAACCAATTGCTTTATCTACAAGATTTTTACAACGATATTGTTCATTAACGGGCGTACTTAAAGCATAACCGTTATTTTCAATTATAAAAATTACCGGCAAATTCCAAACAGCAGCAACATTCAACGCTTCATGAAAATCACCTTCACTCGTTCCGCCTTCTCCGGAAAATGCCACGGCAACTTTTTGTGCTGAGCCTGTCGAAGCGTTTTTTAATTTAGCAGCAAGTGCCACACCATCGGCTACCGCAAGCTGCGGCCCGAGATGCGAAATCATTCCACAAATAAAATGTTCTTTACTGCCAAAATGAAAGCTTCGCTCACGGCCTTTACTGTATCCGTCTGTTGCGCCCTGCCATTGTTGAATCAATTTATGCAAGGGCATGTTGCGCCCTGTAAATACGCCAAGGTTTCTATGCAACGGCATTATCCATTCATCAGGCTGCAGCACATATGTTACGCCAACGGAAATAGCCTCCTGTCCAATACCGCTAAACCATTTTGAAATTTTTCCCTGGCGCAATAAAAGCAGCATCTTCTCCTCAATCAACCGGGGATATAATAGCTTTTTATAAAGCTCAAGTAATGTTTCTTCTTTAAGATTATTTCTTTGGAACTGCATGTTGCAAATTTCAACTATTCAATTGTAAATAAAAAAGCGGAGAAGAAAGACTACCGGATCTTCTTTTCAAGATTACTTAACATGGAAGATAAAATGGATAAAAACAGGCCGAAAATAAATGCCCACCAAAATCCCTGGATATGAATACCGTCTACCATTTTATCTGCAAGCATAATCATTAGTACATTAATCACCAGCAGAAAAATACCAAGTGTAAGAAGGGTAATTGGTAACGTGAGAATTATTAAAATCGGTTTCAATATAGCATTTAGAAAAGCAAGCACCAATGCGAAAATTAATGCCGTACCGTAAGAATCTATAATTACATGCGGATTTAAAATCATGGATAAGCCGTAGGCAATTGCCGCGGTAATGAGAAGACGTATTAGAAATTTCATAATTTTTTTTATGAAAGCTAAATCAAATTACCACCAACTCAAAAAATTCTTCTGGCTGCAAATACTTATTGGCAAGCTCTTTCAGCTCTTGCGACGAAATATTTTTGATGGTATTCATTGTATCGTAAAAATAATTTTCGTCCAGGTCGTTTAGAATTAAACTTTTCCATCTTGAAATTACATGGAAAGGACCATCAATATCTCCAAGATTGACTCCCATCATATAATTTTTTACGAGCAATAGTTCTTCATCGTCAATTAATTCTTCTCTAAGAATTTTCATTTCTTTATATACTTCCTCAATCGTTGCTTCGCAAACATCTTTACCGGCTTCCGTACTTATTACCCATGCACTTTCACGAATATGATTTTCAAGAAAACTGTGTATACCATAAGTATATCCTTTCTCCTCCCTGATGTTGCTCATAAGTCTTGAGCCAAAAAACCCTCCAAATAAACTATTCAATACCATTACCTTTTTAAAATCGGGATGATGACGATTCGGAAACGGGCGGGCGATGCGAATGGCGCCCTGCACGCCCTTTGTATCGTTAGTTACCCTGAATTTTTTTTCCCCAGCCATTTCGGTTTTATGAATTACCGAAGGAATGTTTTCATTAAGATGAAGATCGCCAAAGGATTCATTCAAAAGATTTTCAAAATCTGCCGGAAGTTTACCTGCTGCAAAAATTTTACAACTGCCTTTCACATAGAAATTCGTAAAAAAGTTTACCAGGTCTTCCCGGGTAATGGCCTGGAAATCCTCAACACTGCTCACTCTCCCGTAGGGATGCTGAGCGCCATATAAATATTGATCGATAAGGCGGTTTGCTATAAAATCGCATTTCTTAAGATTTACAGAAAGTTTTTGAATGCTATTCTGTTTAAATATCGCGAGCTCTTGTTCAGGAAAAATTGAATCTGTTATTATCTCTCTTATAACGGGAAGCAGTAACCGTAAATGTTTTGACAAACAATGCAGGGTTATTACCGAGTTTTCGTTGTGACAACTGCGATTTAAATGAGCGCCATAATATTCGAAGTGTTCATTTATTTCAAGGGCTGTTTTTGTTGAGGTTCCATTTTTTAAAAGATAGTTGGTGGTTGCTGCCACCAAATTTTTATTTTCAAAAGAGTTACCGGCATTAAAGACCATTTCTATCACCGCGACTTCTTCCGTTCCGTCGTTAATATAATAAACCGGGGCTCCGTTGGAAAGAGAAAATTTCGTGTATGGCTTTAGTGTTAGGTTAAACTCCACTGCATCTTTTATTGGTGGAGCTATTGTTCTGTCTAAAACCGAATCAGTATCTGTAGTGGAAATCATTTTTTTAAATTTAGGTAAGTGATCATCAGGTTTAATTGTCACTCAGGTAATACATCGTGCTGCAATTACTTTCAACAAAAATACTCCGGCATTCGTTTTTAATTTCTTCAACGGTAACTGCCCGGTATCTTTCCAATTCTTTATTCATCAAATCTGCATCGCCCAATAATTCATAAGTAGCAAGGCTGTTGGCCCTGTTTACTAAACTAATATCTTCAAAAGCCATAAGGCTTTCTGTTTTATTTTTTACTTTTTCTAATTCGGAACTGGCAACCAATTCTTCTTTCATTTTCTCCAGTTCAATGCTTATAGCTTTTTCGGCCTCTTGCATAGTTACCCCTTTTATTAATTTTCCATCAATATAAAGCAGGCCTGCATCAATACTGCCAAAATGAGAACACTGAATGTTGCTGAAAAGTTGTTGTTCCTTAACCAGGCTTTGAAACAGACGGGAAGAAGCGCCGCCACCCAATATTTCGGTTATAAGGTCTGTTGTATAATACGTTTTATCAAGCCTCGACGAAATGTGCCAGCATTTGTATAAAGCGTCTAATGGAACATGCGCCTTCACTTCAAGAAAAGCAGGAGCGCTTTGCTTTGGTTCCTGCGGAAGTTTTCTTACATACTTTTCACCCGAAGGAATATCGCCAAACCATTTTTGAGCAAGTTTTTTTACCTGCTCTAAACTTACATTACCCGCCACCGTTAGTATGGCATTTGCAGGAGTATAATGTTTGAAGAAAAAATCTTTTACGTCCTGCAATTGGGCATTTTCAACATGGCTCAATTCTTTTCCAATAGTCATCCATTTATAAGGATGCACTTTATAAGCCAATTCACGCATCTTATGCCATACATCGCCATAAGGCTTGTTTATATAATGTTCTTTAAATTCTTCCACAACCACTTTTCTCTGCACTTCGAGCGAGTTTTCATCAAAGGCCAGGGAAAGCATCCTGTCGCTTTCCAGCCAAAAAGCGGTTTCAATATTTTCTGCAGGAATTTGCAAATAATAATTAGTGAGATCGTTTGTTGTATACGCATTATTTTCTCCGCCGGCCATTTGCAGCGGCTCATCATAAGAAGGAACATGAATACTTCCACCAAACATGAGGTGCTCAAACAAATGCGCAAACCCCGTTTGCTTAGGATCTTCGTCTCTTGCGCCAACATCGTATATAACATCAAGAACTGCCATGGGAGTACTCTTATCTTCGTGCACTATTACCCTAAGCCCGTTATCTAAAGTAAATTTTTCAAATTTGATCATGGCAGCAAATTTGAGCCAAACCAATTCATTTTCCCAAAAAGAATTTTGAAAGTATTGCTAATAAATGCGGCCAACCCGAAATTCGAATATCATTGGCAGATTATTTCGTAAAACAAGCAGCGTTATTTTTTGCCCAACAACCTGCATCAGATTTTTATAAACATTTATGTCGTTACTAAAATTTGAATTTACTGCCATTATAATATCATCTTTTTTAAGTCCTGCCCTATACTGCAGGGGATTTATGAATTACTTCATCTAAAACAATTTTACCTTCAATATAATACATGTTAAGCCCCGTATACGAATAATCGAAATCATCATTAAAATGGCTGTTTGGTAAAAGATGTATTTCCCTTTTGTTATAATTTAATATAACATTAAAACGACGCAAAATGTCGTTTCCAATAACACCACCTAAAAATGGATAAGACGTAGCATTATATTCATCATCAAGAATGTCGGTTGGAACCTTCCTGAATTTATAAGGGCCTATTTGGATTTGTTTAATTATAGTGAGCATCATTCGCTTTCTGCCTCCTAAACCCTGCACCTGTATTTCAACCGGTTTCCTGCGCTTTTTTAAAACCATGCTATCATCCTGGAATTGTTTACTCATCAAAAAACAAAGTCCTGCACCGGTATCAATATAAAAATTTGCGTTTATGGTTCTGGCATCTTTTATTATTAAGGGTTGAATGGGTAATGCAGTAAATAGAGGATGTAATAAATAACCTCTCTTCGGATATTCAATTCTGCCAGGCGTATACACTTCGATATACAAGCTATCGTAATTAATTTCTACAATATAACGGCTCAGGAAACTGTAGCCCATAATCCCATCAATCTTTTCACCATAGACGCTGCTCAGAATATCATAGTTATTTATATAAAAATCAAGGCTATCAACAGTAAGTCCGGGCAATACGAGCTTATTGTTTTTTGTATAATCAACTTCGGATGATCCGGCAATGCCATTTATGGATTTTCCCGATGGCATGTGCGGTATTTTAAATTCAGCAGCTGTTGAAGAATCAAGCGAAATAGCTCCGCTGCCGGTATCGAGTATAAAATTGAATGGCTCGGTAATTTTATTAAATTTTGCCTGCACAATTATAACACCGCCTGTAAGTTGCCTGAAAGGAAATTTTGTAATAAACTCCGCGGGCTTTTCATAAATTTCCTGGCCATTAGAAAGGTTAACAAGAAGCACAAGTATTATTAAAAGAAATCCTCTTATCATAGCAAAACTGAAATTAAGTTATATGCTTGTATTTTTGTAGTCGTTTTTACAAACGGCAAACAAGTTTTACACAAATAAAAAATTATGATTATTTCAAAGCTTCTTCAAAAGGCCATGAGGTTTGAAAACCTGACTGTTGATGAAGGCACATTTTTATTTAACAATGCTGCTTTATCGGAATTAATGCTTGTTGCAAATGAACTTCGTAAAATCCAGGTTCCTTATAATAAAGTAACCTGGATTATTGACAGGAATGTAAATACAACTAATGTGTGCATCGCCAATTGTAAGTTTTGTAATTTTTATCGTGTACCCGGCCATGAGGAAGCCTACATAACCGATATAGAAACTTACAAAAGAAAGATTGACGAAACCTTTAGCTATGGCGGAGAACAATTGCTTTTACAGGGTGGCCACCACCCCGGCCTTGGGCTTGATTATTATGTTGACCTGTTTAAACAATTAAAAAAGTTATACCCTAAATTAAAGTTACACGCACTCGGCCCCCCGGAAGTTGCACATATAACCAAAATTTCAAAATCAACTCATCGCGAAGTTTTAATCGCTTTAAAAGAGGCAGGCCTTGATTCGCTGCCAGGCCCCGGAGCTGAAATACTAACGGATAGGGTTAGGCGATTAATTAGCAAGGGTAAATGCGGAACGCAGGAATGGCTCGATGTAATGACAGAGGCACATAAACTTAATCTTACTACCTCAGCCACAATGATGTTTGGCCACGTTGAAACGGTACAGAGAGAGATTTGAACATTTGGTTAAACTTAGAGAAGTTCAGGCAAAGAAACCCGAAGGAGCTAAAGGCTTTTTAGCATTTATTCCATGGACGTTCCAGGATGTCGATACACTTCTTGCCAAAATAAGAGGTGTGCATAATCTCACTACTCCTGAAGAATATATAAGGATGATTGCGATGAGCCGGATTATGTTGCCAAACGTAAAAAATATCCAGGCAAGCTGGCTTACGGTTGGTAAAGAAGTTGCGCAACTTTGCCTGCATGCCGGGGCCAACGATTTTGGAAGTATTATGATTGAAGAAAATGTAGTAAGCGCTGCCGGAGCTCCGCACAGGTTTACCAGTAAAGGAATACAGGATGCCATAAGAGAAGCTGGCTTCGAACCACAACTGAGAAATCAGCAATATGAATTCAGGGAAATGCCTGAATTAATGGAAGAACAGGTAATCGATTACTAATAATCAAATATTACTTTTAATGCTATTGCCGCTCTTGTAATCCTTTCATTTATTGTTTGCATAATTGGTATTTTACAAGCCTGTTTTATTTTTCTATCTAAACATTTTAATAATGAAGAAATTTTCGATTGCCATTATTTTATGTTTCACCCTTTTTAGAGCCAGCGCCGATGAAGGCATGTGGCTTCCCATGTTGCTTGGCCAGCAGGTATATAGCGATATGGTGAAACACGGACTGAAACTTACCAAAGAACAATTGTACAGCATTAACCAACCTTCCATTAAAGATGCGGTGGTTATTTTTGGCGGCGGCTGCACCGGTGAAATTGTAAGCAACCAGGGCTTAATTTTTACCAATCACCATTGTGGATATGGTGTTATTGCCGGCTCAAGTACTGTTGAACATAATTATTTGCAAGATGGCTTTTATGCTTATACAAAAGACCAGGAAATAAAATCTGATCTCACGGTAACTTTTTTAGAAAGAATAGTGGATGTCACCAACCAGGTTGATAGTGCATTAAAGGATTTAAACTATGCTGACAGGGCGAAAAAAACAGCGGAAGTTTATAAACAAATAACAGACAAGGTTGCTGACTCGGCCAATTCCATAAGTGGAAAAGTTTATAGCATGTTTAAAGGCAACCAGTATATCATGTACGTTTATAAAATTTACAGGGACATCCGGCTCGTTGGCGCTCCGCCTGAAAGTATAGGAAAGTTTGGTGGCGATACAGATAACTGGGAATGGCCAAGGCATACATGCGATTATTCCATCTTTCGGGTCTATACAGCCAAAGATGGAAAGCCTGCTACTTATAGCGCGGATAATGTTCCGATGAAACCAAAATATTTTTTGCCTGTGTCATTAAAGGGATATAAGGATGGCGATTACGCCATGATTTTCGGGTATCCGGGTGGCACTAACCGTTATGAAATTTCTTATGGTATTAAATTGAAAAATGAAATTGATAATCCCTCATTGGTTCATCTTCGTGATGTTCGATTGAAGTTATATGCACCAGGAAATGATAAAAGACCCTGCAGTAAAATTAAAACTCGCCGAAAGTTATGCGTCTATTGCCAACTACTGGAAATTTTTTGATGGTGAAACAAAGCAGCTTGAAAAATATCATGTATATGAAAACAAACAAGCTGCGGAAAATAAATTTGAGGCATGGGCAAAAGATAAGCCTGAATATCAAAACGTACTGAGCGACTATCAAAAAAATTATGCCGCATGGACGCCCTATGCAAAACAACGGGT